>NZ_LR733630.1:648333-1296666 GCF_902506275.1 Exiguobacterium sp. 8A
CAATCTTGCGAGAGACGTACCATCGCCTCATAGACGGACGAGTCACCGTGCGGGTGATAGTTCCCGATGACGTTCCCGACCGTCTTCGCAGACTTCCGATACGGCTTATCGTTCGTATTCCCCTCGTGGTGCATCGCATATAGAATCCGGCGCTGTACAGGCTTGAGTCCGTCACGTGCGTCCGGTAAGGCGCGGTCTTGGATGATATATTTTGAGTAACGCCCGAACCGGTCTCCAACGACCTGTTCGAGAGATAGGTTTAAAATGTGTTGAATCGTCGACATCGTTACATCACTTCCTCAATCGCTTTAGTCACATGTTCATTGGCGATGATCGAATCATCTTCCTGGAGTCCGAAGGCGACGTTCTCCTCAATCCATTCACGACGGTGCGTGACATTGTCGCCCATCAGGACAGACACACGCTTATCCGCAACGGCCGCATCGTCGACTGTGACACGGATGAGTGTACGAGTGTCCGGGTTCATCGTCGTCTCCCATAACTGGTCCGCGTTCATCTCGCCAAGACCTTTGTAGCGTTGGAGGATATAGCCTTTCTTATACACTTTGACGAGCTTCTCGAGTGCCTCTTCGTCCCAGGCATAGTCGAACTGTTCGGACTTGCCTTTCCCTTTTGAGATGCGATAGAGCGGTGGCAAGGCAACGAACACGCGGCCCGCCTCGACGAGCGGTCGCATATAACGGAAGAAGAACGTGAGGAGGAGCACCTGGATGTGTGCACCGTCCGTGTCGGCATCCGTCATGATGATGACCTTGTCGAAGTTGCAGTCGTCCAAATCAAAATCGTGACCGACCCCGGCGCCGATTGCATGGATGATCGTGTTGATCTCTTCGTTTTTCATGATGTCCTGGAGTTTCGACTTCTCCGAGTTGATGACCTTCCCGCGCAGCGGCAGGATAGCCTGGAACGTACGGTCCCGCCCTTGTTTGGCTGAACCACCGGCCGAGTCACCCTCGACGAGAAAGAGCTCGTTCTTAGCAGCATTCTTTGACGTCGCAGGCGTCAATTTTCCGTTCAAGATGCTCGAGCGTTTCTTTTTCTTCCCGTTACGGGCCTCTTCCCGTGCCTTGCGGGCCGCCTCGCGAGCCTGTGCCGCACGAATCGCCTTCTTGATGAGCATCGTCGCCATCTGAGGGTTCTCTTCTAGGAAGATCGTCAACTGTTTCGCCATGACGCTGTCAGCGCTCGCACGTGCCTCCGGTGACCCGAGTTTCGACTTCGTCTGCCCCTCGAACTGGAGGAATTCCTCCGGGATCCGGACCGACACGATGAGCGTGAGTCCCTCACGGACGTCGCCGCCGTCGAGATTTTTATCTTTCTCTTTGAGTAAACCGTTCTTCCGTGCATATTCGTTCATGATTCGGGTCATCGCCGTCTTGGCACCGACCTCGTGCGTTCCACCATCGCGTGTCCGGACGTTGTTGACGAACGAGAGCACATTTTCGGAATAGGCGTCGGTGAACTGAAACGCGAGTTCGATCTCGATCTCATTCTCGACCCCTTCGAAATAGACGATTGGGTGGAGTGTCGCCTTGTCGTCGTTCAAGTATTGGACGAACTCGGCAATCCCTTCCTCGTAATGGAACGTCTCTTGCTTCTCCGTACGCTCATCAGTGAGCGTGATCGTCAATCCTTTTAAGAGGAAAGCCGATTCACGGAGGCGTTCGGCGAGCGTGTCATAGTTATACGTCGTCGTTGAGAAGATGGTCGCATCCGGTTTGAAATAGACACTCGTGCCGGTTTGGCGTGTCTTGCCTGTCTCAATCAGTGTCGTTTGAGGCACACCGCCGTCTGCAAAGGTCTGTTCGAACACTTTTCCGTCACGATAAATCGTCACGACGACCTTGCTTGATAGGGCGTTGACGACCGAGGCACCGACGCCGTGGAGTCCACCAGACGTCTTGTATCCGCCTTGTCCGAACTTTCCTCCAGCGTGAAGGACCGTAAAAATGACTTCTGGGGTAGGCTTTCCAGAGGCGTGCATTCCTGTCGGCATCCCACGGCCGTGGTCACGGACCGTGATGGCATCGTCCTTATGAATCGTCACATCGATTTGACCGCCGAACCCGGCGAGCGCCTCATCGATCGCGTTGTCGACGATCTCATAGACGAGATGGTGAAGTCCGCGATGGTCGGTTGACCCGATGTACATCCCCGGTCGTTTCCGCACGGCCGTGAGTCCTTCGAGCACCTGGATGGCGTCTTCATTGTAATTAAATAGATCTGTTGACATAGCAGTCACCTCAATTTCGAACACACGTTCGTTTTTCTTTCCTATTGTATAGCTGTTCATTGATTCTGGCAAGCCTCCCTTGTCAGCCATCGCTGAAAAAAAGGAGACCTACCAAGGAGGTAGGTCTTATCCGAGTAGACGAGCATGCTCCACGTACAGGCAGCGGTTCTCGATATAATCGAGCCCGGCGTCACGCACGATTTGCTCCGCCTCAGCACTTGAGAGACCGAGCTGGTTGAAGACGAGCCCGACATCCCCATGTCGTACCGCATCTTCCGCGACACCCGCTAAAAATTCGCTGCGACGGAACACGTCGACGATATCGATTCTACCCGGGATGCTCTCGACGGACGGATACGCCTTACGGCCGTTCCACTCCTCGAGCATCGGGTTGACAGGGATGACGGTATACCCGACACGAAGCAAATACTCCGCAATCTGGTTGGCCGTCTTGTTCGGGTTGTCGGACACACCGACGACCGCGATGGTCTTCGCTTCAGACAAAAGTTGCTTCAAACGCTGATCATCCATCCAAAATCCCCCTTTGGTTTACGTTTACAGTGTAACGTTACCTTCCTTCCTGTTTCAAGTCTTATTTTCATCATAAGGTATAATGACTCAACATTACAATTTCAAGACAAACCAATATGGTTTACATAACAAATTATTGTCTACCATTTATTTTGCTATAAAATCAATCAGTCGATTAACCACTCGATTGAGATACAATCACGCAATTCATGTACATTGCGTGAAATATCTATTTCACGCAATAATACATACGAGATAAGAGCGTTTTTGAATCCGTTTTTCGGACATTTATATAAATTTGTTCATTGTTTCGTTATACTAAAAGAAAGGAGGTGTGCGATGGGAACAACCTATGAAACTCGTCGAGGAACACTATATAATGAACGTATTACTTTTTACGGCAACGTTATCGCCTGGTTGGTTCACTTCCTATTTTGCATCTTGTTTTATCGTCTGGATTTGACTCTCTTATTCCTATCAAATGGCTTGAGTGTGATCTACTACACGATTTCATTCTATTTTGTACATAAAAGGTGGTACGGAATTTTCTTTGCCGGACTTTTTATCGAAGTCGTTTACAACGCCGTCATCTCGACCGTTATACTCGGCTGGGAGATCAACATGCATTATTTTATCCTCATGATGGCATACGGTGTCTTTTTCATGCCAAGCGTATCAAGAGGCCAACGCATCTTCACCACGGCCATTGCGATGCTGATTTATAGCCTTCTATTCATCTATGTATCTGACGGCATCGAGACCTTACCTATACAGATTGAACAAGCGCTCGGACTCTTTTGTATCCTATCGACCGTGATGATGATTGCAGGGCTCTCCTTTATCTTTGAGTCAGCCGTTGTCGAAGTGACAGATGAACTCGAACAATCTAATGAGCGGTTGCAAATTCTCGCCTCGACGGATGGATTGACCGGACTATTGAACCGAAAAGTCGGGCATGAACAGGTTTCTAAAGCAATCGACAAAGCCGCTCATGAAGGCGTTCCATACGCACTCGTCCTCGGTGACATTGATCGATTCAAATCATTTAACGAGACTTACGGACATGATTGTGGGGACCGGGTGCTACAACAAGTCGCCAGCATCCTATCCGACGTCGATGGGATTGTAGTCCGATGGGGAGGCGAGGAATTCCTGATTTTCTTTTCGAGTCCGTGCGATAACTTCCTTACAATCGCTGAACAATTGAGACAGCAAATCGAGTCGATTCCTCTCTATTACGCAGGGGAACGACTTCATGTCACAATGACATTCGGACTTGCGGTTCGTACTGGTCACGATACGGTTGAAGAGATTATAAAAGAGGCAGATGACTTCCTTCGTGAAGGGAAGCGCAACGGAAAGAATCAAGTGAGAACAACATGAAGAAAGGGGCATTCCATGAGTATTTTCGGTCAACTTGGACAGCGGCAGACACCGACGACGACGAAACGCTTCGAGTTGAACGGGTTGCACCGACTACCCGCATTCATCCAACAGTTTTTTCATCATTTAGCAGCAAAGCACTACTCCAAACAGACGGCCCAACGCTATGTGTATGATGTTTTAGATTTCTTTCGTTGGGTCGAGCGCGTGAGCGGTACCGAGTTAGAGTTTGAAACGATTGACTTGGCATCATTCACAGAGATTGACCATGCCGGTGCAGAAGCGTATGCGACTTATCTTGCCCTCGATCTCGAAAACGCTCCAAGCGTCATCAATCGGAAGCTTTCAACGTTACAGTCACTCTTCAATTACTTAATCGAGACCAATCAAGCGACGGTGAATCCCTTTCAAACTGTGGAACGTCCGAAGCGCGGCAAACGGAATCCCGTTTATTTGACGGAATCGGAATGGCTCGATTTCTCGACGCTTGTACGTAGCAACGTCGGCATGACGAATCGCGAGGCGAGTTGGTACGAACTGAATCGTGCACGTGACTTTTTAATCATACAATTACTCGGACTAACAGGTATGCGCGTATCCGAGCTTGTCGGACTCAATTGGTCCGATATCAATCTCGAGACCGGGACGATTCGGGTCATCGGTAAAGGGAATAAGGAACGATTGATCCCAATTGCAGGGCCACTTCTTCCGCTCCTCTCTGAATATCGCCACGCGTCGAGCGAAGGTGCGGTGTTCCAAAATGAGAAGGGAAATCGAATCGCTGTACGAACGGTTCAACATATGTTGAAAGGTCATATTGACCGTTTGAAGCCTTACCTACCGTTCTTGAGCTATAAGCAGGTGACGCCGCATAAGTTGCGTCACACCTTCGCCTCACGTCTCGCGATGGGTGGGGTCGATGTGCTCACGATTCAGCAGCTTCTCGGACATGAATCTGTAGCAACGACACAAGTCTATGCCCATATCGGAGACGAACGGAAAAAACACGCAATATCAGGTTTACAGTAATATGTTATGTAAACTATATATCCAAATATAACCACCACCTATATGATGGGTGGTGGTTATATTTATATACTAGACATTGACAATATCAATATGGCATCATCGATGACCATAAAATAGGCATTGTCATATGCGAAACGTTCTTCAGATTTCAAATCGAAGATCACGACACCGCTCGATAGCCCTTCCGTATATTCATGGACGAGATAGCGGTGACCGATGACGCGTTCGAACGGTTCCGCGTCGATATAACGCGCACCGGTTGCTAGGTCGATGACTTCTGAGTGCATATCAGTCTCATCGACTTTGATGAAAATCGTCGAACTAATATCATCGTATGTGAAATCAATCGGTTCATAGGCACCCCAATCGACGACCGATACTTCATGCAAGACATCGGGAGC
The DNA here is from genome assembly GCF_902506275.1 of Exiguobacterium sp. 8A. Lineage (GTDB taxonomy): Bacteria > Bacillota > Bacilli > Exiguobacteriales > Exiguobacteriaceae > Exiguobacterium > Exiguobacterium profundum. Next base: position 653,932 of record NZ_LR733630.1, read on the forward strand.
CGTCAAATCATAGATGACTTCCTTATTTAACGAGTCAACAAAAGCGGAGAATCGAAGCGTCCCTTCATTTTCTCCGAGATATTGAACCGTGTCCCCTTCCCCTTGAAGACGAAGGACATCATCGAATGGCAATTCGTCCCGATGATCCCATATCGCCTCGACTGCCTCTTCAAGTGGGCAAATCAATAGTGCCTCGGAATGGTCAATCGGGTCGTCAGGAGAGATGCGCCCATCATCGAGTGCATTATAATAGTCAAACTCATCGAGTCTTGCGTTACAGACGATGTATGGAACACCGGCGAATGTGGTCGTAAACAAATATAATTCTCGGAATCGTTCCGTCTTACCGACGAGGCGCTCATCTCGAATACGCTCCCGTTGATTGGTCACCCGGTCATAAAGCCATGCTTCATCCGATGATTCAAACGCCGTCAAAAAGAGGAAGTAACGATGATCCAATACCCAGAACAATGTGCTATTCCCACGCTTCTCAAACGTCGTGACAATTTCTTCGGTGCCTGACTTGTAAGAGAAGGCGATCAATTCTGTCTTGACTACCCCTTCACCGTCTGGAACCTCATTTATAAAGTAGACGATGTCTCCATCGACGAAAAGCTTGGGATAACCATAATCCGTGTACTCCCTTCGATTCAATTGTGTGATCACGCCGTCCTCTTCGTCAAAGCGATAGAGCGAGAATGTCGTTCGATCCATCTTCTCGCGATAGTAGACAGAGGAAGGGGTAACGGCGATCACATCTTCATGATCGATTGGCATGGCTCGTGCGTCAACAATTCTCATAAAGCACCTCTCTCTTGTCCGGATTCAGCGGGTTCGACTGTAACAAGCCCAGGTGGTCGTTTCGGGAACGTGATACGAAGATGAGCATATTCAATCACATCCTGATGCGGATGATTCTTGTCGATCCAGCGAATCCGTTGTTGATTCGCGAGAGAATGCCCAATCTTTTCTTCCATTTGGAATTTGGAGATGTCTCGAAACGCGACTTCTTGAATGTACGTCTCTTCATCGGTCTCAAACTGTTGCCAGATCCCCATGATCAATTGACCGAGGGCTGAGACACGCCGTTCAGGGAGCGTGATTGTCCCTAGTGTTCGACTCACTTCCTTCAGACACTCGTTCGGGTCGTCCGAGGCGGCAAATAGTCGTTTTGCCGTATTGTTCATGACGCGATAGCGACGTTTCCCACTTTCGAGCCTGAGCACCTGCGCGTACGGTTCAACCGGTACACCATGAAAAAAGGTTTCGGTCCCACCCCATGCGAATCCAAATGACGGATCGAACTTCCGGATTGTCTGCATGAAGGACATCATAAAGTCCTCGACTTCTCGCCTTTCGAGTCGAAGCCATTCGGCCAGGGCGAGGGTTCCTTTCTCTTTCGAAATCCGATCCACCGGGAAGAAGAGCTCACCATCCGATAGACGATGAGGTTTCAATTCGACACCGTCCGCACGATAATCGGTCGACGGCCTCCCCCCTCTCCCTGCGTAGATAACCCACTCATCCTCTGTGCTTTCGATGGCATAGGCTTGATGTGCCCATGGCGGCGTCACGTATAAGGCGGGATACTCTTCAAAGGTGTCGAGGTGAATGTACGACCGGTCATTCCAAAGGTGGGCGACGAGACGCACGACCTCCCCTGTCTCCGAATCTTTCGGAGCGATGTAATTTCCCGTATCTCCGATAAACGTCAAGATATGAAAACCATATCCGTTATAAAGGTGACGCACAATCCGTTCAAAGACGGCGGTCACCATGCGTTCAAATAACGGATGGTCTTCATTCCGATCGAGCGTTGGCGAATCGACCGTACACATGAGCCAACCCATCCGCTCATATAAACGGACTCGGAGCGGATAAGAGATCAATGGAGAAGAACTCGCATGAATCTCAGTCAAGCGGATATTGGACATGTTTTCGACTTGCAAGGTGAAGCCGCTACGCCTTAACTGTTCCTCCATCTTTTTCTTCCAGTTGATCGTCTCCATCCCATCCACTCACTTTCTTTCATCATCTCATTGTGAATTTTTCCCGATTCTCGTTTTACACAAACGCTTTTCGCTTCATTTGCGCGCTCAGCCGATGAATCGCCTCGTCCAACAGTTCACGACGAGTCCCGATATTCATCCGTTCGAACGCTTCACCTTGAGGACCGAACGGACCACCCGGTGACAAGAAGATCCGAACCTCATGATGAAGCCATGACTTCCGCTCCTCGGCAGACATCGGTAACTCCGAGAAATCGAGCCAAAGCAGATAACTCGCTTCCGGACGGGTCGTATGGAGCATCGGAAGGTTTGATTCGATGGAATCGATCACGTCATTCATTTGATGCTCCAATTCTTCTCGCAACTGGTCGAGCCAACGTTCCGCGCGGTTGTCGGTATACGCGGCGATGATAGCCGTGTTCGCGAACGGTGTCGGGAGCACATGATGTTTGTTCTGTACTTTCGTGATTTGCTTCCGCCACTCATCGACCGGACAAATGATGTAGGACGCAAATAATCCGGCGATATTAAATGCTTTTGAGGGCGCACTTACCGTGATGACACGCGAGTCGAGTGTGCCGATTGCGGTATGTTTATGAGACGGGAATGTCAAATCTGCATGAATCTCGTCAGCAACGACAATCACCTCATATTGATCCGCGAGTTCTACGACCTTTTCTAGTTCCGCTCTCGTCCAGACACGCCCAACTGGATTATGTGGGGAACAGAGTAGGAAGAGTTTCGCTTGTTTCATCGCTTCCTCGAGTGCGACAAAATCCATCTCGTAGCGCTCGTCAATTTTTTTCAACGGGGCATCGAACACTTGTCGCTTGGAACCGACAACGAGTTCGTGGAATGGTGGATAGACAGGTGACTGGATGACGACGCCATCTCCGACTTCAGTCAACGCCTCGACGATATGCGTCAACGCAGGCACGACACCGCTAGAGAATAACACATGGTTCGGGTCAACAATTAAATCGTGACGTCGGCCGTACCAATCGCTCACCGCTGTTTGCGCTTCAGGTGCGAACAATGTATACCCGAATTCCCCTTGAGCGGCTTTTATAGCGAGCGCCTCGGAGATGGACGGTGCAGTACGGATGTCGATATCCGCTACCCATAGCGGTAACACGTCTTCTGACAAACGGAACCATCGCTCCAACCCATCCCACTTCACCGAATTCGTCCCTTTACGTTCAAGTTGTTGTTGTAAAATTGATTTCATATTCATCCCTCCTCCTATTACTGTATCAAAGTTGATTCGACTACGTGCCAAAAAAAGCATGGCAGTTTTTTGCCGACTTCGTTATACTCTATCGAGATAAGAAAGGAGGCACATCAATGCGTGTTACCGTCATTCGAAACAAACGAAGAAAAAGAGCTGCCTTTTATGTCACACCGGAAGGAATCGAACTCCGAGTCCCGGCTCGATTGCCAAAACGTCTCGTCGACCGCGCACTAGAAGAGCACGACACATGGATTCGTGAGACGTTGCAGAATCTTCCTCAACAGATGTCCGTTCTTGATCGCGGACTTGTGCTTCACGGAGAGCATTACCCGGTCAGAAGAGACAGCGGGCGGACGCTTCGGCATGACGGCACGTCTTTTTTGGTTCCGGAAGCATGGGACGACGCTACACTCTGGAAACAGTATGAGATTTGGCTTCGTGAACGTGCCTTACACTATGCGATCGAGCGGGCACCAATTTATGAAAAGATCTTAGGCGTTAAAGCAAAAAAGATTCGTATCGGTCACCAAAAGACACGCTGGGGATCATGTAGTTCGAATGGAACCATCTCCATCAATGTTCGCCTCATGTTGGCGCCAAAAGAGATGATGGACTACGTCATCGCTCACGAATGGGTGCATCTCGTTCACTTCGATCACTCCCCTTCTTTTTGGAGCACGTTACAAACGATCTATCCGAATACCGCTACAGCGAAAGATTGGTTGAAACGACACGGACATACGTTACAGCTCAAAAAAACCGACTGACCCCGTGTAGGGTCAATCGGTTCACAGGTTGGATGTAAATGTGTCGGCCGTATCATGTAACTCGGCTGCTGCCTGCTCGAACGTATGGAATCGCTCCATCGTCTGTTCCATCGTTTGTGCACTTAACTGAATCTCTTGATTGGACGCAGTAACACCTTCTACAATTTTCCGAAGCTCGACGTTCATCCCTTCCGTGTTCGAGTTGACGTCGATGACCGCACGTTCAACCATACGAGAGAGGTTGCGGACCTCTGTCGCAACCACATTAAATCCAAGTCCGTGTTCACCTGCTCGTGCCGCTTCGATGGCAGCATTCAGGGACAATAGATTCGTTTGTGCCGCAATCTCTTTGATCGACGAGGCAATTTTCGCGATGTCATCGGCTTGACGACGCAAGTTCTGAAGGGCATGGAGGTTGTCCGCGGCATCTTTTGCAAGCTTTTCAATCGTTTCATTCAATACTTTCGTGTCTTGCATGCCTGTCTTCGCCCGTTCGTCGAGCACATCGGTCATCGATTTAAAGCGATACGCATAATCCTCAATCACTTGTTGCCGTGCGGTGATGTCCGATGCGATCTTGACGACACCGATGACATCATCTCCTTCAAAAATCGGCATATACGTCGCCTCGAGCCAAATGGTTTCCCCTTTTGCATTCTCACGCTCCACTTTATCCGAGAAACTGAAACCATTCCATAATTTCTCCCAAAATGCCGAATACTCTGGACTATTGACAAAGGAAGAAGGGCAGAACAAGTGATGCTGCATGCCAATCATCTCCTCGCGTCTATATTTCATTGCTTTCGCAAACGTATCGTTCACATCGACGACCCGGCGTTGACGGTCGAATCGAATCATCGCCATATTCGTTTCAATGGATTGAAAAACGTCTGCAGATTGAATTCCTTTTTGGTTCAAAGTACTCATTATAGATAGCAACCTTTCTTATTCTTAGGATGTTCGTACTAAATCGTGAATTTCAGTGTAACGTATCCCATAACATTCCATTACTCTCTTTTTATACAGAAGGTCAATATCTTGGATTTGAAGTATTTACCAAATAAAAAGACGCCAAGGGGCGCCTTTCACTCATCTAAATCAGGGAAATAGGAGAAAAACGTTTCCGCCCCTGCACTGCTCAGTTTGAACGTTTGGTTTCGTGTTTCATCCGTCACATAGACATCTACTTTTTTAGACCGTTTCTGGAAGCTTAACTGAAACTCTTGCCCTTTCCATCCATCTATGATGGTGAGAAGAGGATAGTCCCCCACTTCTCCAGCTCGATCCACCGGTTCTGCCTCCTTAAATGCGTTCATCAAATCAGACATGTCGATGCCAGCCGCACGCAATGTATCCGGATAATTCAATGTGGCTTCCGCATCTAACGGGTTTTTATGGAGAAAGAAAAACGGACCTCGCGGAACGGAAGGATTTGCAATGAGTCCTGCTTCAGTGGATTCTTTAATGGAATCTTTCGTGGCAAACTCGCCCTTCGTGTACGTCAAGCTGACTTCTTCTTTCACACGCTTCCCATTTTTTATGTATGAGAATATGTAAAGAGGTGTCTTAACTCCCGGCTCTAATGTATCCGTCTGGAGGACCCGTTCGACTTGTAATCCTTCGAATTGGATGGGGACATGTGCGCCGTCTTTCTCATCCCATACAAGGAAAGGTTGAATAGATGTCGTACCGTTCGTAGTTTCGAAGTAAAAGTGAGCGGCTTTCAATTTGTCATTATATCCGAGTGCAATCTTTGCGGTTCCCATTTGCGCATTATATGGTTCAATGGTTGAGATGGGAAAGATTCCTTCCTGTTCACCTACTGTTAACGCAATCGCGCCATTCAAAGGAGAGGTCAAATGAATCATCGTGTCTTCGAACAGGTTGATGGGCATCCCAAGGTACTCGGATGGGTCACTCTGTTCTGCGTCGTGTTCTTCCTCTTTCGTACCCGCTTTCATCTTCGGGACGCTCGGGACTTTGATACCCGCTGATAAATCGAGGAAGTCCGGTAGTTCATCAATCTTCCCTAATTTCATGTTGGAATAGTCTCCATCATAGCAAATGGTGTAGTTTTCTTTTCCTTTCAAGAATGTCACTAATTTATATGAGTTCGGATCATAATCTGATATCATGACTTTCCGATTCAGCGCATATGAATTGAAAACCGTCACATCCCCTTCAATCTGTGTAATCGGCTCGCCTGTGCATGCATCGAGGATGTGCGTCGTCCATGTCTCCGATTCGGCATCCATCTGATTCGAATACAAATCGCCCACGTTCCATTGCTCAGGCATATAGTCTAGCTGCACGACATCCATTTTTTCACTACCACAACCCGATAAAATCCCGACTGCGCTTAACATCAATAGCATTCGTTTCATCATGACCCTTTCACCTCCGGAAATACATCCAAGAACCGTTCTGCTCCTTTGCTTGATAATTTAAATGTTTGATCGCGAAGTGGATCCGTCAGATAAACATCGATTTTTTGAGATCGTTCCTTGAAACTTAACTGAAATTCTTGACCACCCCAACCATCGACGATCGAAAGACGCGAATAGTCAGTCACATCTCCAGCACGTTTGACAGGTGTAGCATCCTTGATTACAGCCATCAAATCAGATATGTCGTTCCCTTCAGCTCGTAGCACGTCCGGATACTGGATATCGATTGCTCCGTTTAAAGGTTTCTCATGAACGAAAACGAATGGATCAGTTTCGCCAGCAGGATTTGATTCGCTTGCGTTGCGGACAGCATCATTTGTCGAAAATTCACCATTCAAGTAAGTTAGACTGATCACTTCATTCACACGTTTCCCACCTTCAATGAAGGAGAACGTATATAGAGGCGTCTTAACACCAGGTTCGAGAATGTCCCCCTGTAATGCCTGTTCTACTCGTAGTCCTTCGAATTGAATCGGCTCGTGTTTATGCTCTTTGTCATTCCACACGACTAAAGGAAGTATGGTCGTCAATCCATCTTCTTTCTCGTAATAAAAATACGCTTCTTTCGATTGTTCGTCATACCCGAGCGCGATTGCTACTTCTTCCGTTTGGGCATTAAACGGTTCTAAATGAGAAAGTGGAAAAAGACCCTGCCGATCTCCAATCGTTAAATCGATCTGACCATATAATGAGGGTGTCACATGAATCATCGTCCCTTCGAAGAGACGGATGGGCACAGGATAGAAATGACCTTGGTCTTTCTGTTCCATTTCTTTCAATTCTTCATGTGTACCTTTACGAATCGTTGGCTTACTCAAGATGTCGGTCCCTTCTTCTATATGAACAAAGTGAGGAAATTCATCTATCTCTTCCGCCCTTATTTGTTCAGAAGCACTGTCATAGCAAACAGCGTATGGTTGATCTCCCTCCATATACATCACGATTTTATGTGCATCATCGAATTTTCGATTCAATTCATACGAACGATAGACAGTGACGTCCTCGTCGATACGTGAAATCGCTTTACCAGAACACGCATCGAGTAAATCGGCCGTCCACCTCACTGACTTGGCAGCCATATGACCTGAATGTAGATCTTTCACATTCCAATGTTCCGGGAGGTAGTCTATCTTTACGACATCCATCTGTTCATCATCACAACCTGTCAACAAACCAATACAACAAATGAATAAAAGGATTCGTTTCATAATGTTTCCCTTAGACGCGGAAACGTGTCTAAGAATGCCTCCGCTCCTTCGCTCGATAATTTATATGTTTGATCGCGGAGCGAGTCCGTTAAATAGATATCAATTTTTTTCGAACGTTTTTTATAACTGATTTCGAATACTTGCCCCTTCCAACCGTCTGTTAAGGTCAAATATCGATATTCTGAATCTTCTCCGTGGCGATCGACGGGGTCTGCCTGATTGATTATGTCGAACAATTCTTTCGCTTCCTCTTTGGTGGCCTCACTATATTCTGCGAAATCCATTGCCCCTCCATCGTATGGGTGGCGATGGACGATGACCCTTGGACCGGCTTCTTCAACAGGCAACCAATCCTCAAACATCGGATCCGGTTCTTCTCCTTCTTTTAACAACATGCCAGGAGCGAAGCGAATCGTCATCGTTTCGGACACACGTTTCCCGTTTTTCAAATACGAGAAAGTATAGAACTGATGCTCCTCTCCTTCGTTCAGTTCGCGAACTGTCGCGACTGTCTTGATTTCCAGCTCGGAATAGACCGTGTTCTCTTTTGACTCAGGGTCATCTAACTCACCAAACTCGATCGGGTGCGGCATAAAAAATTGTCCGTCAAACGAGTAGAGAATATATGGACGAAACGTCTTGTTATCATATCCGATGGCAATCTGTTGATTCGGCATCTCAAATCCTCGCGGCTCGAACTGCGCAATCGGATAACGGATCACCTTGCCATCAAGTTTCATTTCAAGTTCGCCATAGAGCGCCGGTTCGATTTCCAATAACGTATGCGGGAACGGGGTGATGGAATTCCCGTTGATGTCCAATCCTTCTGCTTCCATTAACTCATTCTGTAGTGCGGAAGTTGTCTCATGAATACGAGGGAGTCGTGGAAGGCGAATTCCGTCACTTGTATTCACAAAGTCTGGAAACGAGTCAATCGCTTCCGCCATCAATTGATTGGTGTAACTTTCACGACAAACGACATACCGTTCGTCACCTTCTAAGTACGTCACGACTTTCATAGTATATGAGGTCATGGCTGAAACAGGTTCTGTTCTCCCTGCAATCGCCGTTTGATATACAGTGATGTCACCCTTTAATTCGGTTGCACGCTCCCCAACGCATGCAGCCAATACTTCTTTTGTCTCATGAACTTCAATCATTTCCCCTTCTTTTGAATAGCTTTCCACATTCCATTGATCCTCTATGTAATCCAGTTGAATCACTTCTATTTCAGATGCCCCACATGCGCTTAAAAATGAAGCACTCAGTAACATCATTATTCCTCTTTTGTACAAAATATCCCCTCCTCCAATCGTACCATCCAATTTTACCATTATCTAACTATCTTATACGAAAAAAATCCGCTCACGTTTCATGAGCGGATGGTAGAACAATCATTTACTTTGGTCGATGGCACGTTGCAATCGGGACTCGACGTCTAAAGCGACGGCTTGTAACGATTCGTCATCGATGAGGCGAATTAATTCAGTCGGTCTCGGCATGCCGATTTGGGTATGATCGTCTTTTTCGAACACCGCGATTTTACATGGAAGGAAATAGCCCCCTTCTAACTGTTGCGACAGCACTTCTTTTGCCGCCTTCGGATTGCATACTTCTAAGATGCGATACTTCCCATCAATCCCCTGTCCCTTTTTCTCAAGCGTCTCACTCAAATCAAAGTCCCACAGCACCCCGAATGATTCTTCTTTCAATGCTTCTCCGAGACGAACGACAACATCATCTACGGTACGGTCGGATTGTACGGTATAGTCAAACATCTTCATTCCTCCTTATCTGGTTACTCATGGAATCTGTACCCGAACGAAGTGGTCCTCAATCAAAAAGAAACTGTATGTGATTTGAAACATAATCACGAACTCGAACGTATAAAAGGAGATAATAGTTAGAACCAAACTGATGTAAAGGAGAAGTGGTTGTCGTGACGGTCACGGTATTCACGCATACAAGCTGCAGTTCTTCCAGAAAAACGATTGATTGGTTACGGGAACAAAAAATTCCCTTCATCGAAAAGAAATTGACAGACCAAGGTTTATCCTTCGGAGAATTCAAAGAGATGTTGAGCCTGACGGAAAATGGGACGACCGATTTGTTGTCGGTCCAAAAGAGTGTCTATAAACAAGCGGCAGAGAAACTTGACGAGATGTCGATTCGTGAGCTATATAGCTTCGTCGCCTCGAATCCTCAAATCCTGAAAAGTCCGATCGTCTTCGATCATCATCGCATCCAGGTCGGTTTCAGTGAGAAAGAGATTCGGACGTTCATCCCGAGACATGATCGCATCGCCGAACTGAAACGTCTGCTCCATAACGCATAAATCGTGACGCGAAAGCGACACGATTCTTTTTATGCCTTTTTCAATTTTGCCGCCAGTCGATTCCCGAAGGATTGGATGGATTGAACGAGGAGGATGAGGACGAAAATGGTCACGTACATGACTTCCGGTTCGAAACGGAGATGTCCGTATTGATAGGCGATATCACCTAGCCCACCTGCTCCGACGAGTCCGGCCATGGCCGTCGCTCCAATCAACCCAATCGTCGCAATCGTCAATCCGAGAACGATGGAAGACCGAGCTTCTCGAATGAGGACGTACCAGATGATTTTTCTCGTCGAGATTCCCATTGCCTCATACGCCTCGATGACCCCGCGGTCGACTTCGAGTAGTGCCGACTCCATGAGTCGAGCGATATACGGAGCGGTGAAGACGATCAAGGGGAGCAATACGCCCTGCACGCCAATCGTCGTTCCCATGATGAACCGTGTGAACGGCAAGATGAAGAATAACAGAATGATGAAAGGGATTGAACGGATGACGTTGATGACGCTCGACAAGCCACCATAGACGAATCGGTTTGCGAGTCTTCCGTTCGGTCTTGTCAAGACGAGCAACGTCCCGAGCGGCAATCCGATCAATGTCGAAATCAATAGCGCAATACTCGTCATCGTCAAGGTTTGGACCGTTCCCGTCCATATTAAATCACCCCAGTCTGTCCAAAACTGTTGCATGGTTTGACACCTCCCTCACATGTACGCCGCTCGTCTTCAAATAACGGACGGCGAGTTCCGTTTGATCATGATCTCCATCGAGATGAACGAGCAAGTTTCCGACAAGACCCGCCTTTAACTTTTTAATCCCGCCTCCAATGATGTTCGGTAGAATACCAAACCGCTTGGTCAGTTGGGCCAGAACTGCCTGTTCCGTCTGACTGCCGATGAACGACAAGTGGACGAGCGTTCCCCGAGTCTGGAGTTCCGATACGACTTCTTCTGGCACGTCAAGATTTGTCTTTAGGAACTTCTGGGTCGTTTCGTGTGACGGATTGGAGAAGACGTCTAGTACGTGTCCTTGTTCAACGATTTGGCCACGATCGATGACGGCGACTCGATCACAGATTCGTTCGATGACTTCCATCTCATGCGTAATCAAGAAAATCGTCAATCCAAGCTCACGATTGATTTCGAGCAGTAACTCTAAAATCGACTCAGTCGTCTCAGGGTCGAGTGCACTCGTCGCCTCATCACTGAGGAGAATATCAGGCTCATGGGCGAGTGCTCGCGCAATGGCGACACGTTGCTTTTGTCCACCTGACAATTGTTCAGGATAATGGTTCCGATGTTCGCTCAGCCCGACGATTTGGAGATAGCGGTCGACCCGTTCGCGGATGACCTGTTTTTCCAGACCTTCGAGACGAAGCGGGATGGCGACATTCTCTTCGACGGTCGCGGTTTTCAGCAAGTTGTAGTGCTGAAAGATCATACCGATTCGCTGGCGTAACGTCGACAACCCTTTTTTCTTAAGAAGTGTAATATCTTGTCCTTCAATCTCGACTACGCCTGATGTCGGACGCTCCAAAAGATTGATCATCCGGATGAGCGTACTCTTACCGGCACCACTTCGCCCGATGATTCCGAAGATTTCCCCTCTCTCAATCGTGAGGGAGACATCATCGAGTGCCGTGATCGTGTCTCCGTTGACCTTGAACTCCTTGGTGATTTGTTTCAGTTCAATCATAAGACCCCTCCTTAGAATGCCGGCACGACCGAACCATTGAATTCTTCTTCGATGAAGGCACGTACTTCATCTGAATGATAGTAAGACTTCAGTGTCTTCACGACTTCATCTTCTTTATTGGCCGAACGGACGACGACGTAGTTCGGATATGGGTTGTCGACCGTATCTTCATGGAAGAGGGCATCTTCGTTAATGGATAGACCCGCTCCCATCGCGAAGTTCGTGTTGATGGCCGCGAGTGCCACTTCCGGGAGTTGCGTCGGCAGTTGGGATGCTTCAAGTTCAATGAATTCGAGGTTGAGCGGATTCTCAGCAATGTCGCGCTTCGTCGCTTTATCCGTCAATCCTTCTTTTAACGTGATGAGTCCGGCCGTTTCGTATAATCGTAGCGCACGGAGCTCGTTCGCCGGGTCATTCGGGACGGCTACTTTATCGCCTTCCTTTAAGTCCTTGATATCCGTCAACTTCTCTGAATAGAGCCCCATCGGGAAAGCGACCGTCTTGAAGACGTCGTCAATCTTATATCCCTTGTCCGATTTTTGCAGTTCGAGGAACGAGAGCGTCTGATAGCTGTTCACGTCGAGACTTCCTTCGTCGAGAGCGGTGTTCGGGGTGTTGTAATCATTAAATACTTTGATATCGATTTCGAGCCCATCTTCTCTTGCGAGCTCCTGTACTTTCTCGGCGATTTGCTCGTGTGGTCCACCAGTCACGCCGATCGTTAGCTCTTTCGTGCTTAGCGTCTCGCTCGCCTCGGATTGTCCGCACGCTGAGAGTGCGATGGCCGCAAGGATAGATGTACCTGCCAAAATTGTTTTTTGTTTAATGTTCATGAATGATTCCTCCTCCAAATGAAAAGCCCGCTACTCAAAAAGAGCGGCGGGCACGACACGTGAAAGTCGGACACGCTCATCTCCCAGACGTCTCGTCTGTTGGAATTAGCACCATGATCATTTCTGATCTGGTTGCCGGGTTTCATCGGGCCAGTCCCTCCACCACTCTTGATAAGCAATCGGTTCTATTATTTTGTTATTATATTACTGATAAAAGAATTATTTGTAAACCATTTCTTGAAGATTTCTGAAAAAATCTTTTAATCGTCCAGCATCTTCGATTTTGCGTATGCCTTGAATCGACATTTCTTCGATGACATAGTCGACCAATTCATCGACTTGATCAAAGCGAATGCCAAGTTGTTCGAGTGACGTTGGAGCGGCGATGGCGTGTAGCCAATTCTCGAGGAATGAGGCGTCTTTGGATGAAGCCAATCGTTCTTGAACGATCAGCCCAAAGCCTACTTTATCCCCGTGCAACCAGTGATGCGTCGAATCAAAACGACTGAGCGCATTATGCACTGCATGGGCGACGGCGACACGAGTGCCGGCATCGCCGAACCCACCGACGGCACCTCCGATGGCGAGGACATGATCAACGATATATCGGATGTCCGTGTCATAACGGCGGAAGTCATCTTCACGAATGGACAAATCCATCAACGCTCCACACTGTGCCGCAAGCGAAAGCCCCGACTGAATCCCTGCGTCCCTTGATGTTGTTCCGCTAATATATCGGGCTTCGAACCACTTCGCGACCGTATCAATCACACCGGCTCTGAAATAGTCATAAGGTGAGTCGCGTAACAATCGTGTGTCCACGATGACGCGCTCGATGACGACGGGGAACGTATCATATCGTAAATATGTACCGTCTTCTCCATAGATCACGCTGAGCGGGGTGAAGGCGGCACAGTTTGACACAAGTGTCGGAATGACGATGAGCGGGACCAACTGGGTAAATGCAATCCGCTTCGCCGTATCAATCAATTTACCGCCACCGACGGCAATCCATACGTCAGGTCGATACGCTTTTAATCGTTTGAATTCTTCGTCTGAACATTCCCCGTTGAATCGTACACTCGGAACTTCTGCTAGACGAGGGGACACGCGAACCGCTTCATCGTATCCGTTAATTCCTTTCAAAACGAGTGCCTCCCGATTCCCAATCAAAGAATAAAGTTTATTGAGTGCATCGTTCGAATGGTCGTATTCCAGCACCGCTTGTCGAATCATTGATGGACCTCCTCGTAGGCTGCAAACAGTCTTTCAATCCGTTCTACCGCTTCATCAATCTTCTGTTCAGATGATACGAGGCCAAACCGGATGTGGTGCTCCCCCTCCGTTCCAAAGAAGTAGCCCGGTGTGACGGCGACGCCAGCCTCTTGAAGTAACTTCGTCGAGAATGATTTTGCATCGCCTTCAGGTACTCTCGCCCATACAAAGAAAGAACCTTTCGGTGCCTCAATCTCCCACCCTGCCCGGCGTAACCCGTCAATCAATCGGTTTCGTCTTGTTTCGTAAAGTGAGGCTAGATTGTCACGTAAGTCACGCGGCGATTCTAACGCCACGATGGCCGCCTCTTGAATGGCAGAGAACACGGATACGTGAACATGATCTTGGTACGTATTGATCGCCTCGATGATATCTGCGTTCCCGACTGCGAACGCGACACGCCATCCCGACATGTTGAACGCCTTCGACATCGTATATACCTCAATCCCAATTTCTTTCGCCCCTTCGGCTTGGAGAAAACTTGGCGGGACATGCCCATCAAAGCCAATACTTCCATAGGCGAAGTCATGTACGACCATCAGATTATGGTTTGTGGCGAATTCAACCGTCTCCTCAAAGAAGGCTGGCGTCGCGACAGCGCCGGTCGGATTGCTCGGGTAGTTCAAATACATAAGTCGTGCATGAAGCGGATCGAGCGTTGCGTAATCTGGGAGATAGCCGTGCTCTTCCTTCAACGTCAAATCGATGATGTCCGCTCCGGCGAGACGCGCTCCCGAGATATAATCGGGATAGCCAGGGTTCGGGAGCAAGATGCCTTCACCCGGCTCAAGAAGACACTGAGGCAAAGTGATGAGACCCGATTTGCTGCCAATCAAAATCGCCACTTCTTTTGCTGGGTCGAGGTCGACTCCGTATTCACGTTGATAGAATGCGGCCACGGCTTCTTTTAGTCGAGTCTGTCCTCGGAACGGTCCGTATTGATGGGTCGTCGGGTCTGTCAATGCTCGTTCAAGCGCTTCACAAATTGGAGCTGGTGTCGGTAAGTCGGGTGTGCCTTGTCCGAGTCGGATGACGGTCTTGCCACTCGCCTCGACTGCCGCGACTTCTTCTGCTAATCCGACAAAGTGTTGTGTCGGTAACGATTTTAATAACTTGGAACGTCTGTCTGCCATGATGGATCCTCCTAATACGAAAAAACACCCCTTTCTGAGGAAAGGGGTGCTCGATACAGACGTATGTAGTCAACCACCTTTCCATCTCTCAAGGTCACCTTGCTGGAATTAGCACAGTATTTTGCAATCTGTTGCTGAAGCTTCATCGGGCCAGTCCCTCCGCTTCTCTTGATAGAAAGTGTCATTCGTTATGTAATTTTTGTATGTCCCTAAGTTAACCAGACATTCCCAACGGTGTCAAACATTTTTTTCAAGGTGAACATCTATTGAATCCTTTTCAAAAAACATTCATAGTAAAAGAGTAGAAAAATTATATTTGTATGAGGGGATAGAGCATTGGAGCTTAATCGTCAACTTATTTGGAAACTGAGTGTAATCGGACTGATTTTACTCGTCTTATGGCGTGTCATCAGTGAACCAGATACCATCTCACGTGTCTTACAATACACGTTTCAGTTACTGACCCCCATCATCATGGGGATTGCCATCGCCTTGTTACTCAATACCGTACTCTCTTACATTGAAGAACGGTTCCATTTGAAACGGTATCAAGGATTACTCATCGTCTATATCACGTTCATCGGCCTCTTGGCGATTTCGGTCGTTACGTTGTTCCCGCGGATTTACTCAAGTCTCGCATCGTTGATTGAAGAACTACCGGTCTACATTCGACAAATTGATGCATTTCTTGGAGAAGTGAACAATTATTTGAAAGATTATAACGCGACCATCGCCAAAGCAATTGATTTTGCTCAATTCGAAGCACGATACTCGGGTTGGGTCGAGACGGCTGTACTTTCATCCGTCAGTTACGTCTCCAGCTTCACGATGACCCTGATTAACTTCTTGATCGGAATTGTGATCTCCATCTATCTCTTAAAGGACAAAGAAGTCTTTGCCCGTATGTTCAAGCGTCTTCTCTATGCGCTTTTACCTGTCGGCACTGCAAAGACGACAATCGACATTTTTCAAGAGATGGATTATATCTTCAAACGATATATTATCGGAAAGTCACTCGACTGTCTGATCATTGGAGTGCTAGCAGTCATTGGACTCTTGATCATTGGGGCCCCATATGCCCTACTTCTCGGAGTCATCGTCGGCGTCTTAAACTTCATCCCCTACGTCGGACCGCTACTCGGGATGATCCCAGCGTTTATCATCACCTATTTCTATGATCCGTTCACCGCCGTATTGGTACTCTTGTTCATATTCTTGTTACAGCAGTTTGACGGATTGTGGCTCGGACCGAAGATTCTCGGAGATAGTGTCGGCATCACACCATTTTGGGTCATCACATCGATTATCATCGGAGGAAGCCTGTTCGGCCTCATCGGGATGTTCGTGAGCGTGCCGATCACGGCCATGATTCAAGTCGTCTTGTCTCGTCTCATCGATTATCGACTGAACCGAAAAAATCTAAACGAATTACTTTGATTCACCTCATAAATTTGTTGACACATTGAGGAAATGTGTCATACAGTTGAGGAGAAGAACACAATTAACAGAAAGGAGAGGTTCCCATGTCAGTAGTATCTTCGAAACCATTCACTCAAGTTCATACTGATTGGCAGGCACCTCTTCGATTGATTCATATCTAAGACGCCTGCCTATCGAGGCATGCATAAACAACGTGGGACGTCGTATGCCTTCATGCATATGACGTCCCTTTTGTGTCTAAAATTAAATAAAGCAGGTGACCTGTATGTTTCAATCACTCAAGCGGCTCGACCGCAACATTTGGATTCGTTTTTTAGGGGAAACGATTACGGGAATTATGATGTTCATGATTGCCCCATTCCTTGTTCTCTACTATAGTGACCAGTTAGATAGCTACCTTCAAGTCGGAATCATCATGGCGACTGGCCCAATCATGGCGCTCCTCGGTTCGATGATCGGAGGACGTCTAGCAGACCTGTATGGTCGAAAACCAATCATGATGATCGCAATCATTGGGGACGCACTTGCCCTCATCGGATTTGCGTTCGCCGACTCGTTCTGGCCGCTTCTTTTATTGAACGCGATGCTCGGACTGACGAACTCGCTCTTCCACCCTGCCGCAAGCGCGATGGTCGCCGATGTCACGGAGCCAGAGCATATGAACGAAGCGTTCGGACTTTTACGGATGGGACATAACATCGGCGCTGCATTCGGTCCACTTCTTGGTAGTGCGGTGCTGTTCATCGACCGCGAACTCATCTTCTTTGCGGCGGCATTCGTCTTTGGACTATATGCGATTGCGCTCGGCACGTTCATACATGAGTCGTTGCCCGAGTTTACGGAAGATGAGACTCCAAGCAACCGGGAAGTGTTGCGCGTCTTTTATAACGATCGCGTGTTTCTCGTCTTCATCTTTGCGGGTATATTCATATCAATGGGATTCTCCGTCGTCGAGAGCATGCTACCACTCTTTTTAAAAGAATCGCTCCCGACGTATACCGCACAACAGAACCCATTCCCGTATCTGTTAGCACTGAATGGAATCATGGTAGTTCTTTTCCAGTTCCCGATTGCTTCAAAACTCGGGAACAAGCCGTTCGGTAAGGTCATGTTAGCAGGAGCGACCGTATTTGGTATCGGTATGATCTTGCTTGCGATTGTGCCTAGAGCCTTGTTCGCACTCGATACCCCTTACGTGCCACTCGTCGGGATCTTACTCGCCGTATATGCGTTTTATACGTTAGGTGAGATGATCATGTCCCCTGTTCAGCAGACATTCATCGCCTTGATCGCACCGGAGAATATGCGTGGTGCCTATAACGGTGCAGCGAGTATCCAATGGCTGATCGGCGGTGTCACGGCACCAATCATCGCAAGTGTCTTTTTTGACAATCGTGCCGGACACATCGCTTTGATCCTCATCGGTGGAGCGAGTTGTTTATCAGGCATCATCTATTGGCAGCTCGGACGTCATGTCCAAGCGACGGAAGCAAAGCAAAAGACGGCTTAACCGCTCATTGACCACACTCTCTGATTTCGGAAGTGTGGTCTTTTCATTCTTTTCATCTTTATTAAAATTTGAAATTATCATTCAATTCACTTTACAATCATAATAATCCTTTTTATGATAAAACGGTTAAGGAGGGATCTTTCATGGAAAGGATCGATAAACAGACAATCGTGGACAGTGTTCCACAAAAAGGCTTCTTCGGACAACCGAAAGGGTTGTTCACTTTATTCTTCACTGAGTTTTGGGAACGTTTCTCGTACTATGGCATGCGGGCCATCCTCGTATTCTATATGTACTATGAAGTCTCTGAGGGAGGACTCGGTCTAGACCGAAACGTCGCACTCTCAATCATGTCCGTCTATGGCGCGCTCGTTTATATGTCTGGGGTCATTGGGGGATGGCTTGCAGACCGGATTTTCGGGACGTCTCGCGCGGTATTCTACGGTGGTGTGTTCATCATGCTCGGACACATCGTCCTCTCGATTCCAGGTAGTGTCGTCTTCTTGTTCATCTCGATGGCGTTGATCGTCATTGGTACCGGATTATTGAAACCAAACGTATCAAGTATCGTCGGAGACATGTACAGCGAGACGGATCGCCGTCGTGACGCTGGATTCAGTATCTTCTACATGGGTATCAACTTGGGTGCGTTCATTTCACCACTCATCGTCGGTCAAGTGCAAAAAGACTATGGATTCCACTGGGGCTTTGCGCTCGCGGCAATCGGGATGTTCGTTGGACTCGTCGTCTTCGTATTGACACGAAAAACGAACCTCGGCTTAGCTGGTTCGTATGTACCGAATCCGTTGACGCCTGATGAGAAAAAGAAAACGATAAAAATCGTCAGCATTGTCACCATCGGAATTGCCATTTTGCTTGCAATTTTGATTCCACTCGGATGGTTCACGATCAATACGTTCATCTCACTCGTCGGGGTGTTCGGTATTGCGATCCCGACGATTTACTTCATCATCATGTATCGCAGTCCGAAAACGACTGAGGTCGAGCGCTCGCGAATCATTGCCTACATTCCGCTCTTCATCGCCTCCGTCATGTTCTGGGCGATCCAAGAGCAGGGTGCAACGATTTTGGCGAGCTATGCTGATACACGGACTGACTTAGAGTTCTTTGGATTCACGTTGTCACCAGCATGGTTCCAATCACTGAACCCACTGTTCATCATCTTACTGGCACCGATCTTCGCTTGGTTATGGGTCCGACTTGGTGACCGCGAACCGAGCATTCCGACGAAGTTTGCTTTCGGGATCTTATTTGCCGGAATCAGTTTCTTGGTCATCCTGCTCCCAGCATACTTCAGTGGTCCGGATGCCCTCGTCAGCCCACTCTGGCTCGTCTTAAGTTATTTCATCGTCGTTCTGGGAGAACTAAGTTTGTCACCGGTCGGGTTGTCGGCTACGACTAAACTCGCACCAGCTGCCTTCTCCGCTCAAACGATGTCGCTCTGGTTCTTATCGAACGCTGCGGCGCAAGGGATCAACGCACAGCTGGTCAAGTTCTACACACCTGAGAACGAGATGCTCTACTTCGGCGTGATTGGTGGCGTCGCCATCATCTTAAGCTTGATTCTGTTCGCACTTGCACCGAAAATCAAAGTGTATATGCGTGGTATCCATTAATCATCAAAAAACGCCAGCCGATTCAATCGGCTGGCGTCATTTTTATTTTCGCACTTGAATGAGTGACAAGTAGCGATCGATCATATTGTGGTTAAAGTAGTCATGGAAGTTGTCTTGTTTCAGTGACTGAATCGATTCATGGAATGTCGCAGGCAGTGATGCGATGCCTTGGCTCTCGATTTGCTTCGCTGAATACTCGAACAAGTCGTCCTCGTTCGGAGAAGACGGAACGAGCTGTTGCTCGATTCCTTCAAGTCCGGCATAAATGAGCGCGGCAAGTGCCAAATATGGGTTCGCACTCGGATCAGGGTTTCGGACCTCTACACGAGTCGCACTTCCACGGGAAGCTGGAATTCGAATCATCGAACTGCGGTTCGATGGGCTCCAGCATATATTGACAGGTGCCTCGAATCCAGGAACGAGACGTTCGTATGATTCAGGTAGTGGATTCGTGAAGATTGCTGTGGCACGGGCATGCTTCAAGATTCCCTCGATGAAATGACGCGCCGTTTTCGACAATCCGTAATCCGCATCGACTTCGTCGAACGCGTTGGTCGTCGGATTTCCGGACTCATCATTCTTCCAGACAGAGATGTTCAAGTGCATTCCAGAACCGTTCACATCACGCAACGGTTTTGGCAAGAATGAGACGGATGCCCCTTTCTCCTTCGCCGCAATCTTGACGATTTCTTTAAAGAACTGAATGTTATCCGCTGTATGGAGTGCGTCATCGTACTTGATGCCAATCTCATGTTGCGCAGGAGCGACTTCATGGTGAACAGCCTCAATGTTGAACCCGACACCACTTAGACGGTTCGCGATGTGCTGTCGCACTTCATATCCTTTATCCTCTGAACGTGTCGAGAAATATCCGGCCTCGTCATAAAATTCTCCGTTCTCGTCAAAGATGAAGAATTCCGGCTCTGCCCCGACGAATACCGAGTAGCCATCACGTGCTGCACGTTCAAGTGCATCCTTCAATACATTACGTGGGTCGTATTCATATCGCTCTCCCTCCGGAGTGCATACGTCACAGAAGAATGCCAAAATATTTTCCTCGCCGTCTTGCTCATACCGTGGACGATCTAAATCCGGTCTCAAGAATAAGTCTGAGTTTTTGATGGAAGAGAACCCGTTGATTGAAGAACCGTCAAACATCGTTTTTCCCTCAAAGACTTCAGGCAACAATTTTGCCGAAAGCGTCAAGAGTTTTAAATCACCGAGAACATCTGAGAAATATAGATGGATTTGGGTGATGTTTTTCTCTTGTACCGTTTTCTCAATATCTTGTTGCTTCTTTTTTGCGTCATCCTTGTCTGTTCCGAATAGATTTGCCATGATTCGTTAAAACCTCACTTCAATGGATTTGACAGGCAAGCTGTCTTTACGCACCGTTCGTACGCTTCTCTATAGTTCATAACCGAGTTCGATTTTTTCTAAACATGGAATTTCAGGAAAGGCAAAGTGGCTACATGCGACAAGAGTTGATATGATGGGTAAAGAATGTCACAGAGAGGGAGAACGCGATTGTATATTTTTATGACTGGTGGAACCGGATTTTTAGGAGGGCGACTCGCCAAAGAATTGATTCAACGGGGGCATCGCGTCTGTATGTTGGCGCGAACACCGGAGAAGGTACAGGCACAATTCACCGCTGAAGAACAAAAGTCGATTGAAGTGTTACCAGGCGACTTGACGTCACATGCGCTCGGGGCCAATGAAGAGTTCATCGAGACACATAAAGGGAAAATTGATTTATTTCTACACATGGCTGCACTCGTCAAATTCGATGAAGAATTACGTGATGAATTGTTCGAGACCAATTTAACCGGAACGAAAGAGGCCCTTCGATTAACTAAGTTAATTGACTGCCATCGCTTTTTCCATGTGAGTACGGCTTACACGCTCGGCGCTAAAGAAGTTGGCGGGGAAACACTGTACGATGTGTCTCAGTCTTTTTTAAATCCTTATGAAGAGAGCAAGGCACACGCCGAGCAGGCGGTCTGGGAGTCACGGGATGAGCTTGACGTCTCAATCTTCCGACCGGCCATCATCGTCGGAGACTCGAAGACGGGAGAGGCCGACTCGAAGTTTACGATGTATGGATACATGCGCGCGCTCGAGCTATTCAAACGGAAACTGGAACGTCGTGGCCATGACTTCGAATCGATTCGATTGATCGGCTCTGCGACGGGCACTTCTAACCTTGTCCCTGTCGATTATGTAGCGGATGTACTACTCGCTGCCATCGAGCACGCGAAGGCGGGTACAATCTATAACGTGACGAACGACGCACCTCCAAAAAATGAAACAATGCTCGACTATATGAAAGAGTCCCTAGCATTCCCGCATTTAACGATCACGGAAACGCCCACATCGACACTAAGCTCAGTCGAACAGTCGTTCAATGATATGGTAAAAGTATTTAATCCGTATTTGAATCGGGACATTAGATTCCGTGACGACAACACGAAACAATTGCTTCAGGATGCCGGATTCGCTCCGCTCCGTCTCGATCATCAATCGTTACGTCGCATCGTGAATGCCTATTACAAAGCAAAATAAAAAATGGACCGATTTTTCCGGTCCATTTTTTATTTATCGCAAACAAGTACGATTTTACCGCCTTTGATTTCACGTTCGAGTGAATCTACCATCTCTTTTGTGAGTCCAAGACTCTCCATCTGTTCCATGCGATCTTCTGAATTGCTCGTGAATTTGGAAAGCAACGACTCGAACATCCCTTTCTCTGGGATTCGGTATGGTTGTACACCAGCCTCTGCTGCCAATCGAACGGTCAATTCCTCATCTTTGGCGAACAAGTAGATGTGCTCGTTCACACATCCGCCTGACACCATCTCATTTACTTCATGGTCCACCGTCGTCATATCATTCACTACTCTTGTCTCTAACATGCCCCATCCTCCTAAACGTTCACAGTCATGTAATTCACTGTTTTTGTTATTCCCGAAAAATGAGGTGATAAACATACAATCAATCCATTTCTTCGTTCGTGATCCATTCTTCGATGTCGAAATGATGCACGATTCCCTCGATTCGATCGTGCTCCCCTTCCCTTTGAGTCCTACCCTCTAATCGAGCGGTCACCACGAACTGGGAATCGACAGTGCGGATACGAGATATGCGATATCCAGCTTGTTGTAACAATCCGGCGATAATCTCGATTTTTTCTCTCTCACCTGAACGGAATGTATGCATCCATCCCACCTCTTTCTATTTCACTCCTTATACATGCTATCATATCGTTTCTGACATGTGATGCTATACTATGGATAGAGAAAAGGAGTGAGTTCTGTGCCAAAACAAGACTTGAATACGATCATGCTTGAATATTTGAACGAGAAAGAAGATTATGAAGCGTTTGCCACAAAGCTGAAAGCGCTCCTCAGTGAATTGTTGACAGAAGCCGGCATCCAGTTCCATTCAATCGTCGCCCGTGCCAAAGAAGCGGACAGTCTATATGCCAAACTCTCACGCAAGCCTTATCAATATCGTTCCTTACGTGACGTACAAGACTTGGCCGGGATACGGATCGTGACATACTTTCATGACGACGTACGCACCGTTGCGCAAATTTTAGAAGATGAATTCACTATCGACCGTGAACAGTCCATCGATAAGTCGACGTTGCTCGACTCCAATGAGTTCGGATATCTGTCTGTCCATTATGTCGTGGAATTAAGTGAGAAGCGACTTGCTCTCGGTGAATATCGCCGTTTTGCAGAAAAAGAGGCGGAAATTCAAGTCCGCTCGATCCTACAACACGCATGGGCCGAGATTGAACACGACCTCGGTTACAAAAATCCGAATGCCGTTCCTCCTGAAATCAAAAGAAGTTTCAGCCGGGTCGCTGGTCTATTGGAGATTGCCGACTCCGAGTTCGTGAACATTCGAAAACAGTTGCGAACATTCGAACAAGAAACGGTCGAACAGATTCTTGACTCTCCTGAAAAAGTGGCCATTACCCGAGATAATCTCAACTATTATATTGCAAATGATCAAACGGTCGAGAAACTAGACAACGCGATCTTCCAGAGCGAATGGCTACTCGAGACGGACCTCTCTGCCATCGTCGAGTTGACGAGAATGTTCCATTACGCCGATATCCGTACGTTCAAAGATTTGAATGACACACTTTCGACTTACTATACTCAAGCCGTCCAATGCGCAACCTTGTTGCCATCTTCTCTGTTACCGAGACAAGGCATGGGGGTCGTCTATGCCGTTCTCGCTAAATTGTTAGCGGAAGGCGACGATCCGCAGATTGAATTTTTCTTTAGACGGTTCTATCCGGACTTGAAACATTATGAAGACATCATTCAGCAAATTCGGGCAAAAGACGAGCCCCTATAACTTTACAGACAACATGTTTTTAATGTAGAATGTTTCTATGTTCTGAAGTATATATGAATAATATTATCGCCAGGAGGTAGTTTCGAGGATGACAACACCCGTACAGACCGCTTCACGTCGACAGCTCGTTGCAGACGCTGAACGTGGTATCCGGATGAACTATCGTGGAGTGAAAAAAAATCTCCGTTCGATGTTCTCACAGTATTTAACCCGCAATGAATTCTTCATTCTACGTTCTCTTTGTCAACAGAGTCCTCAAATCGCCTCTGCTCTGTCAAATGAGTTTCAATTTTCAGCTTCGATGATCACTGCGCTTGCCGATGAGTTGACGAAAAAAGGGTTGATCTCTCGCGAACGCAGCGAGCGTGACCGCCGTGTCGTTGAACTTCAGGCAACGGATGAAGGTCGTGAGTTGTTTGAGACGTTAGAGAGCATGAAGATTGAATATTTGATGGATGTCTTCACTGATTTTTCAGATGATGAACTCATTTTACTCTCAAAATTATTAGATCGTATGGATGCTTAATCCGAATATAGCCCTTCATCTTAACGGTGAAGGGCTATTTTTTGCGAAAAAAAGAGATGCGACCCATCGGTCAGCATCTCTTCATCTTTACGTTTCAATCAGGTGTGCCGTGACCACGATCCGGTCCCGATACCCAAGATTCTCGTCATACGGTCCTGCACAAGTGATCAATTGAATACGCTTTGACTGAGTCGCCGCAAAAATGGAAGCGAGCGGCACTTGGTCGAGGCGATACTGTTTCACACTGACCACTTCATACGTTGCGACTTGGTCTTTCCGCTGGAGCGTCACCAGTTCTCCGATCGGAAGTTGATCCAGATTCGCAAAGATAGCTGGACCATTCAGATCATCTAGATGACCCGATAGGACGACATTCCCCGTTGCGCCTGCTTTGGCTCCGTATTGATACCAACCGACTTGATTCACGTCAGACGGTGTGTCCATTCTTCCGGCCTCATCCTTCCCGACCGCTTCAATCGATGTATCAACATCGATTGAAGGAATGATCAGCTGGGCAGGGACGAAACTGTTCGAATGAAACGTTTGTCGATCTACCTGCTTCGAGGTCAAGACCTGCGGTTCGGCAAATTCAGCCGTTGGCATCACGAACGGTTTGTCAGGAGCTTCCGCTTGAGCGCTCCATACGAGAAATGTGATTGTTCCTAAGAAAATCAGTTTAAGCGTCTTGCTTCTGACGACGAAAGACGTAGAATCCAGCTGCTGCCGCTCCAACCACTGCTGCTGCGAGCAACCAGTTCATTGAAGCTGTTTGAGCAAGACCACCTTGTCCTGTTTCAGGAGCCATCGCCATTTCCCCACCATCAGCGGCGAGAAGGACTTCAAACGCTGGTTCTCCTTCAAGGAGTCCGATTGCGAATGCTGTATAGTTTTTGCCACCTTCGAGTGCGACACCGTCAAGTGCTTTGACGACGTCAGTCGCTCCAGCCGGGCGTACTTCAAGGTCATACGTTCCAGCATCGAGTGTGCCGTAATCACTTACTGCTTTGAACTCGAGGTTTGAGAAGAGTGGGTCGCCACCTTTAGGTGCGACATCAACCGCTGGTGCATCTGGTGCGAAGTGAGCGACACGAACTTTAGATTTACCATCTTCAAAGTTTGCATCGTCTTCCATTGCAGCGATTTCGATGTTTTCAAGTTGACCGATCGCAGCGGCTGTATAGAACTTGCCTGCCTCGATTGAGAGGTCTGCTGCGACGACGACTGTTTCAGCGTCACCTGCCGGCTTGATTTCAACGTTGTAATCCCCTGCAGGAAGTGTCAAGTAGTCTGTGAGATCCTTGAATTCTGCTCCCTCGACCGCGACTTCCCCATCCACGTACACGTCAACTGCCGGTGCATCAGGTGAAGCATGTAGCACACGGACCATCGCATTTTCATGTCCATCCGCGCTAACCGGTAAGACGAAAGCGAAAGCCAGTGCTAGAGTACCCAGTAAAGACATCAACTTCTTCATGTGAAATTTCCTCCTTTTGATCTTTGGTAACCCACGACTTGCATACAACAAATGTGATGCAGTGCTACATGGTGTGCTACATCTGATTGCTATGTAGCTCGGTGACATCTTAAACTTAAGACAATCCGACAATGACGTAAAGGGGACACTATGCCCTGAATGTGCTCCGATATGCTAACGGACGAAAGCGCTACCTTTACATAAAATGTAGTTCCCTTCCACCCAAATATAAAACCACTCAGTCTGCGACTAAGTGGTTTTGTTTGCCCATTCGATATCATTGACAAAGACAGCATCGACTTGAAGCGCTAAACAACGCTCCAGTTGGTGTTGTGTTTTAATCGTAAATGGTCTGATTGGAATCCCTCGATGTTGCAAGGAGTGTACTTCTTCGTCTGTGATGCGATCGATGTGCGGATGGACCGAATCCGCTCCGACGAATCGAAGATATCCTGAAATGTCATAAAGCGGCTGTGCAAGCAGAATGGCCGCCTCGATATCTGGTCGCATCTGTTTCAATCGATGAATGGTTTCGTGATTGAATGAGGAAAAGAGAATTCGGGACGCATGAATCCCGGAGGACTCGATCGTATCGATGATGCGAGATTCAATTCCTTCATATCGTAGGACATCCGTCTTCACCTCTAAGTTCAAAATGACCGATTCCTCATTCACAAGGTCGAACAGCTCCTCGAGCGTAGGGATGTGCTCTTCTAGACCATGACGTACTCCAGCATTGAACTGTCTGAGCTCATCATAGGTATAGAGTGAAACTTGTCCTCTTCCGTCAGTCGTCCGCTCGAGCGTCTCGTCATGGATGAGAACGAGGACACCGTCCTTTGTCATGTGAACATCCGTCTCGATTCCGTCTGCCCCGGCCTCGAGTGCGAGCTTGAATGCCGACATCGTATTCTCCGGCCGATGTGCCATAACGCCACGATGTGCAAATCGTTTCATTTGGCAACTGTCTGATATTTTTTGGTCAAATATCGAACGAGTGGTTGGACCGAAATGGCTTGACCTGTCACTTGTTGAATGAGTTCGTTCGGTGTGAGACGTTTTCCATATTGATGAACGTTCTCCTGTAGCCACACTTTGATTGGTTCGATTTCGCCTTCTGCAATCAACGTCTCAAATTCCGGAAGGGCTGATTTCAACGTTTCCGTCAACTGGGCCGCATAAATTAACCCCAGGGCATAGCTCGGGAAGTATCCGAATGAACCGCCTGCCCAATGGACGTCTTGAAGGACTCCTTTAGCATTTGACGGAACATCGAGTCCGAGATATTCTTTATACTTTTCATTCCATGCTGCAGGAAGCTCATCGACGGACAACGTCCCTTGTATGAGTGCCTTCTCGAGCTCATAGCGGATGATGATGTGTAGACTGTATGTCAATTCGTCAGCCTCAATCCGAATAAGAGATGGTTTCGCTTCATTCACACCTCGATAGAAAGTGTCGAAGTCGATCGCAGCGTATGTCGGATGAAGCGATTGTAGTTTCGGATAGACGCGATGCAAGAACGCTTCGCTTCGTCCGATGAAGTTCTCAAAGAAGAGCGACTGGGACTCATGAATCCCCATCGACGCACCGCCGCCTAGTCCGAGTTCATCGAGCATCGGGTCGATTTGCTGCTCATACGTCGCGTGCCCCGCTTCATGCATCGTACCGAACAGTGCATTTCTGAAATCTGCTTCATCATACTTCGTCGTAATCCGGACGTCGCGGCGGTTGATGGTGATTTCGAACGGATGCACTGTCGCATCCAATCGACCACGTGATAAATCGTAAGCGACGACATTCATCCAGTCATGACAAATGGTTTCTTGAACATCCGCCGGCATCGACCAGTCCATAGAGAGTGATTCTTTTGGTAGCTGCTGAATAAGAGGAACGAGTTCGTCTCGGAGCGAGGCGAACAATTCGTCTAAGAGCTCGACCGTCATGCCCGGTTCGAAATCATAGAGCAATGCATCGTACGGATGTTTCTCATAACCGAAATATTCCGCAAATTTTTGCTGGAATCCGATAATCTTTTTAAGGTATGGAGCGAACGCGTCCCAATCATCCTGATCTTTCGCTTTTTCCCACGCCGTCTCAGCTTCTGAGACGAGCGTTACGTAAGCTTGATACTCATCATGCGGAATCTTGGCATTCCGTTCGTATTGCGTCTTCGCGACTTCAAGTGAACGCGCTTCAATGTCAGATAGACCCTCTTCATCCGCCATCCGTTCCAGCAATGAAGCGAACGACTCGCTCGTCTGTCGTTTGAATGCCTCGGTCGACAAATAACCGATTGTCTCTGCCCGGAGCGGTGCCGACTGTTCCGGCATTTGTGTACGCATGTCCCAATATAAGAGAGAGATTGCTTCATCGAAGGCACGCAGTTGTTTAAAATGTTCACGCCATTCTTTTGTTACTTCCATCTGTCTTTCACCCCTATGTGTTATTCTGTTCTCTTTCTACTTTATTATAGCTGTCAACCTTTGCCTACACCAGTTTACAAATCTTCTCGCTTACTGTAGGAAAGTGGTTTTGTGGCAGGACCCTCTAATACAGCCCCTTTTGCATCGAAACGAGAGCCGTGGCATGGACAATCCCATGACCGCTCGGCATTGTTCCATTTCACTGTACAACCGAGGTGCGTACAGGTCAGGTTGACGACATGGCACTGGTTATCCAAATCTCGATAGACGCCCTTGGTCTTCCCATCCACTTGTACGACCCCTCCCTCATCTAGCTGCAGGTCTTGTACATCTTTTCGTTCAAGCATCCGATTTACTGTCCCTTTCGTGAATTGAGCGGCAGTATCTAAGTTTGTTTTGAGAAATGCACTGATATCACTAGGTTTAACCGTTTGACGGAGCGGTGAGACCAGCTCGACGAATCGGTTCGGACGACCTGTGAGTTGGTCCGCGAGCAAGGTGCCGGCAGCGATTCCGTTCGTCATCCCCCATTTCGAAAATCCAGTCGCCACAAAGAGATCTGGTTCTCTTTTGAACATTTGCCCTACGTAAGGAAGTCCATCTAAGGTGATAAGATCTTGGGACGACCACCTATGAGATGCCCGATGCGTTCCAAAATGTGCCTGTGCGTCATTCTCCAATCGATCATATCGGAGACGCGTATCTGTGACTTGCCCAGCGGTATGCCCCTCACCTCCAACTAGTAAATAGCTTTTTCCGTTTTCACTATAGGATCGAAACGAACGATTTTGCTGTCCAACCTCTAAATACATCCCTCTGAGTGGTCGACTCTCCACTTCACAGGCAACGATATACGATCTTTCGATTGAAAACTTCGACACGTACAACCCGCGCAGGTCATTGAATGGATAGTGGGTCGCAATCACGACTTGATTTCCCTGTACCCTTCTACCGTTAGATGTAGTGACTACTGGACGTGGTCCCTGACTCACTTCCGTCGCTCTAGAATTTTCATAAATCTTTCCTCCGAGACGAACAAAACGTTCCGCTAATTCACGTAAGTATTTCACGGGATGGAATTGAGCTTGGTCATGGATCACCAACGCCTGCTCGATCGAGAACGGGAGAGCCTTTCTCACTTCTTCCGTCGCTTCTCCTCCGTCAATCTTCAAACGACGATACGCATCCAGTTCTTTAGTAAGTTCTTCGTTCGGTTCCCTAGAGTAAAGATACGATTGTTCATTCGCGTAATCGCAGTCAAACCCTTCTTCAATTTGTTTTTTTAGATAGATGAGCGCTTCTGAGTTGAACTCGTAATATAAACGAGCGATGGACTCATCAAAATGACGAATCAACTTATGATAAATCGTCCCATGTTGAACGGAACATTTTGCCGTCGTATGTCCCGTCGTCCCATGTCCAATCTCTAACGCTTCTAGAAGCGTCACTTGTTTCCCTCGCTTTTGGAGTTCATAGGCGCAGACGAGTCCCGCAATCCCTGCCCCGATGACGACGACTTCGGTCGATTCCGAAACGGAAAGGGATGGGTACGGCGTCCCAGTATCATGTTGACGCCAAATGGAGTTCGTGAACGGATAACGATGCATGATGCATCCTCCTCTCTAAAAGTGACATCTTTACCCTTATACCCGAAACGCAGTTCTTTCATCGCCGATCAATCATTGACCTAGTTCTTTATTTTATTAGCGAAAAAAAAGAGCGTTTTCTATTATGTTTATAGAGTAACCAAAAAAGGAGGGACTTTTGTTGACCCGTAGAAGGAGACACCGAAGAAGAACGTACATCATGCGAAGAATGATTGCCGCGGTCGTTTTACTCGGAATCATCGCACTGATCCCGACGTTGGTCGGATTTAAACAAGATAAAGAAGCACCGACATTAGCAGAAGCGTCCACACCAAAAGCTGAACCGATGAATACAGGTCCGCTTTTCCCGGATATCGACATGGGTTCATGGAGTCCGAGTGAGACGAAGATGATTTCGGATGAGGAAATCTCTGTTGGCGCACTAACTTTCGTCAACGTGACCAAACAAGAGATATTGATCGATAAAAACGCCAATGATCGTGTGTTTCCAGCCAGTACGACTAAATTGATGACGGCACTGCTTGCTTATGAGAAGGCATCTGCAGCGAATGAACTCGACCAACCATTCATTACGATTCAACAGTCGACACTCGATATTCCATGGGACAGCCATATCGCGCATCTTGCCATCGGGGATACATTGACAGTTCGTCAAGCACTTTACGCCACGCTACTTGAATCCGGAAACGATGCTGCGAACAGCCTTGCGGAATACACGAG
The DNA here is from genome assembly GCF_902506275.1 of Exiguobacterium sp. 8A. GTDB lineage: Bacteria > Bacillota > Bacilli > Exiguobacteriales > Exiguobacteriaceae > Exiguobacterium > Exiguobacterium profundum. The sequence continues at coordinate 684,582 of NZ_LR733630.1, forward strand.
CGGGTCGACCGAGGCCTTCGTTCAATTGATGAATGATCGAGCAAAGGTTTTAGGATTGACTGGAACGCATTTCGTAAATGCGCATGGCTACTCGGATCCGAATCATTATACGACGGCGAACGACATGGCTAAAATCGCCTTCGCATTCAGTACATACCCGGAGTTGATTGAAATTGCCGGGACTTATGAATTAAAAGCCGAATTTAAAGATAAAGACGGTAACGGCAAACGTCGTTGGTGGTATCACCTCGGTTCATCGGTTAATGAACGAAGTGTCAACTACTCCAAGTTTGTGACCGCCACGAAGACGGGTTATACGGACGAATCCGGATATACCATGGTATTCATCATGAAACATAATAGCGAAACTTATATCTTGGTTACGATGCAGGCGAAGTCTGGACAAACATTCCCGACGATGCGACTCGTTGAAGAAAAAGCATTCAAATAAAGAAGTAAAGAGCATTCAAAGATGCTCTTTTTCTTATGATTAAAAATATGTTTTCTGAAAATTTTCCCATAAATATTACATTCATGTTACACAGGAAAGTCCTCAGCATTTCAAATATTCAGAATATTTAAACTTTTTATCTGAAAATTTTAGCCTCCATCCGTTGGTATAATGGGCTTTAGAGCTGTTTTTATGAAAAAGTGTCAGTTTGCAATCATTTCAAAGGTTCTGTAAGGTAAAGCACAAGTTCGCATTTTCAACTTTTGTTTTTAACTGTGTGATGTCTTCACACAATCGCGAACGAGTTGATTAAATAGATCTTTTAACTTAATAGGAGGTAATTCAATGCTATGGCAAGAATGGGTATCAATCGCGCTTTATCTCGTGATGATGCTTCTTATCGGATACGTTGCGTATAAACGAACGACCGATTCATCAGATTATATGTTAGGTGGCCGTAAAATGGGGCCAGGCGTTACAGCCATGTCAGCCGGAGCTTCGGATATGAGTGGTTGGATGTTAATGGGACTACCGGGTGCAATGTATGCAACTGGACTATCAGCAATTTGGTTAGCCGTTGGATTGGTCATCGGAGCTTACTTGAACTACTTGTTAGTTGCTCCACGACTTCGCGTCTTCACAGAGATGGCGAACGATTCGATTACGATTCCAGACTTCTTAGAGAATCGGTTCCGAGATCACTCGAACTGGCTACGGATCCTTTCTGCATCCGTCATCATCATCTTCTTCACGTTCTACACATCAGCTGGACTTGTATCCGGCGGGAAGTTGTTTGAAAGCTCATTCGGATTAAATTATCAGACAGGTGTCATTGTCACAATTAGTGTCGTCATCTTATACACCCTCTTCGGTGGATTCACGGCAGTTAGTTGGACGGACTTCGCACAAGGTGTCATCATGTTCTTGGCGCTCGTGCTCGTACCATTCGTCGCTTTAACAGATATCGGTGGAGTAGACACTGCTGTCAACTCTGCAACGACAATCAATGCCGATTTGTTCGACCTCTTTAAAGGGACGACGACACTCGGGATTATCGGTCTCCTCGCTTGGGGACTTGGTTACTTCGGTCAGCCACACATCATTGTTCGCTTTATGGCAATCCGTGATGTGAAATCATTGAAAACGGCTCGTCGTATCGGGATGAGCTGGATGACAGTATCTATAATCGGTGCCGTCATGACAGGGTTCGTCGGAATCGCTTATTTCCGAGGACAAGGAAATCCACTCGGGGACCCGGAAACAGTCTTCATTCAATTCTCTGAAGTCTTGTTCCACCCGTTCATCACTGGTTTCTTATTGGCAGCCATCCTTGCTGCGGTCATGTCGACGGTATCGTCGCAATTGCTCGTCACATCATCTGCATTGACAGAAGACTTCTATCGTAAATTCTTCAACAAAGATGCAAGTGAGAAGACGATGGTCCTTGCCGGACGTGTTGGTGTCTTGCTAGTAGGAGTTGTAGCGACGCTCATGTCACTCAACCCATCAAGTACAATCCTCACACTCGTCGGATATGCATGGGCTGGATTCGGTTCTGCATTTGGACCAGCAATCCTCTTGTCACTTTACTGGAGCAAGATGACGCGTCAAGGTGCCCTCGCTGGTATCCTCGTCGGTGCCATTACCGTCATTCTCTGGATCGTCACTGGACTTTCGACAGTCCTTTATGAAATGGTACCTGGCTTCTTCTTGAGTATGTTGGCAATCGTGCTTGTCAGTAACTTTACTAGCCAGAAAGAACAAAAACGTATCAACCGTGAATTCGGTGAAATGGAAGCTGAATTGGCAGCTGCGAAGAAAGAGTAACGATTCACACAAAAACTCGGTTCCCTATAAAGGGACCGAGTTTTTTGTTTTACATCGATGCTGCGATTAACCAGACACGAATCACAAACGGTACGAGAACCAATACGAACATTGCGTTTCGCATCCACCGATTTCGGTTCCAATAGTACGCCATTAGTACGAAGGGATGCAATGCGACCAATTCGTATGGATTGAACCAAAACCATGTGATAATCAATACGATTAAAAAGTACAATACTGATTTTTCTTTCGACGTTCGGTATTCACGCCACATATCATAGGCGCCTTTAAAGAAAGCGATGAATGTTGCAATCCAGAATACGATGACAATCACATTATCAAATCCACTAAACAACTGAGTAACCACCTTTTAGGAAGGATTTTCTACATAAAAACCGCCCCAGTAAATATGACGGTACGTAAACTCTTTTCCACTTTCTACAGTAATCACAATTTCATCTTCCGTCAACACGAGGACATGAACCGGTACCTCACCCTGGCGAAGCATCGGGCTAAATAATTGAAACTGTTTGTTCAACCATTTGCGCTCTGAAAAGTTTTGATAGTGATGTAGAGAAAGCATCGAATGGCTCAAGTATGCAGCACCAACTATTGCGACAGCGATCGGTGGCGCGCCGATTTCCATCATGAACGAGAAGACGAGAACAAGTGATAGCACCCCATACGCGAACTCTACTAATTCCATGAGAGAGGCTCGGCTAGCTATCACATATTGAATCACACGAAACATGAGATACAAGATGATACTGACAATCAAGTACTCAGAGAATGGCGAGTGTCGGAACGATACGTCCAAATAGAACAAGACAGGTAACAGTAGGATCCATTTCCATAGATGTAAGGCGAGGTAAAACAATGATTGATCGATGAAACGACGATTGTGTACGAGCCGTTGCATATCCATGTTTCCCACCTCCGCTTAGATGATGTGACCTTACGTTACCATTCCCTATTCTTTCGAATGATAACTAGCAATTACACGTCTAATGAAGTTTTTCTTTCCTCTCGATTAACGTCGCATTCAACAGCCCACCAAGCAAGATGACAGAGGCAGCGAGATAGAACCAAATCAATAAGACGATGAATGCACCGAGTTGACCATAAAACTGCTCGTAGTTTGCGAATTGTGAATAGTAACTAAACACGTTCGAGACAAGCAGAATCCCTACTGTTGCAAAAGCGGCTCCGGCCCAACTATTTTTAAATGTTCCGGACACACTTGGCAACCACTTATATACAAATACGAATACAGTGAATAGAAGACCTGTTCCGATGATCCATCTGAAGTAAAACCAAATCTGCGCATATGTCGTGACAATCTCATCGATGAACAACACGTATGAAGAGATTTCTCGAAGTGCCGTCTCAATCACAGGGACGAGCAATGAAAATGGCAACACAAACATGAGCGCCAAGGTGATGGCGATATCCTGTAAGACGCCCCTCCAAAAGGCTTTATTACGAACAGCCCGGTAGGCATCGTTCAATGCCCGCACGAGAGATTGTACGGCCATCGATGAGATCCAGAGTGCTGGTAAGATACTGAATGATGCCAATTTCAATTTGGAGTTGTCGAATACGGCTTCAATGTTTCCTTCTAATAGCTTGTAACTGGCTTCAGGCATGATGAGTGATAACGCTTGAATCACATCGCCACTCGTAAACGGTAAAAATCCAACAATCCCTAATACGAATAATAAGAACGGGAACGTGGATAAAATGAAATAATAGGCTAACATGGCCGCTTGATCAAAAAAACGTTCTGTAAAAAATCGCTTGACGATTGTCAAAAATACTTGTTTCATCGTTACTCTCTACTTTCTTTTTATAATATAATGCGGTATTTGAAATAATAAGTTCAAAATGAAGAGGAAGCCCCTGTTTCCAGGGACGTCCCATTGATTGATGATCCTTCAACTAATTTCTTCTTTTTTTGTTTCCCACGCTTCAATATGTTCCATACCAGGAAGTTCGACACCATCTTTAAAAAATTCCGGGTCTCTTCCTTCTTTCTTTTGGGCCATATAGTCGTCGAGGAGCGTCTTGGCAACTTTACTCAATCGGAAAATCGCATACATGTTGACGAGTGCCATCAAGCCCATAAAGATGTCGGCAATCGACCAGACGAGTCCCGCAGATCGCACAGACCCGAACATGACCATCCCGACAACGGCAATCCGATAGATTATCAAATATCGCTTCTTCTCAGATATGAACTCGATGTTCGTCTCTCCATAATAATAATTGGCCAAAATCGAACTGAAGGCAAAAAGTAAGATGGCGACAGTCATGAGAGTCGTCGCAATCGGTCCGATTTCAACGAGAAGCGCCTCTTGGGCAAGCTCAATCCCTTGGAAAGCTTCAGAGCCTTCAACTCCTGAAATGAGGACAATCATCGCTGTTGCGGTACAGATGAACAAGGTGTCAACGAATACGCTAAGCGATTGAATCAATCCTTGCTTGACCGGGTGACTCACCTCAGCGGTAGCTGCGGCGTTAGGGGCAGACCCCATACCTGCCTCGTTCGAGAAGAGACCACGTCGAATTCCTTGGAGGACGGCTGCACCGACCGCACCACCGAACAACTGTTGGAAACCGAGGACACCTTCAGAGAAGATGGCGGAGAACACCTGTGGCACGACATCAAGATTCGTAAGGACGACCCAAATAGCGAGTAAGATATAACCGCCCGCCATGATTGGTACAATGATTCCCGATAAGGTCGAGATGGAACGAATCCCACCGAAGATGACGATAGCGGTGACAACGGACAAGATGATGCCGACCCAGACCGTATCGATCTCAAATACGTTATTCACGGAGAGTGCGATTGTATTTGCCTGGACGGAGTTGAACGCAAAACCGAACGCGAACGTAATCAAAATGGCAAATACGATGCCTAACCAGCGTGCACCAAGTGCACGTTCGATATAGTACGCCGGACCACCGCGCCAAGCCTTGCCGTCATGCACTTTATACACCTGGGCGAGCGTACTTTCAACAAACGCCGAAGCTGCTCCGATCAAGGCGATGAGCCACATCCAAAATACTGCCCCGGGACCTCCTAAGGCAATGGCCGTCGATACGCCGGCGATGTTCCCCGTACCGACACGGGCAGCCGTTCCGATGGCGAACGCTTGGAAAGATGAGACCTGTCCTTTCTCATGCTTGATTCCTTTCACGAATAAGAGTTTAAACATTTCCGGTAACATTCGAAATTGAACGAACCCCATCCGAAACGTAAAATAAAGACCTCCTGCAATCAATACGAAGATGAGAAGGTACGACCATAAATAGTCATTGATTTGCATAATCAGTTCTCGAATATCCAACGAAATCGCCTCCTTTTATCGGGTTTTTACCCGGTCTGAATATGACGGAAACAGTATGTTCACCGCACTTCCTTTAGAATCTCTTCACAGAGACGATGTGTCTCGAGACTGTCTTCCGCGACAACGGAGGCGTTCGGTTCCCCACGAAGTAAACGTAAGAAGTCTTCCACAAGGTCGATAAATCCTCGACGTTTCAAATTCGACTCCCATGGGTCGAGCGACCATTCCTTCACACCGTCTCGTCCATAGTCTGTAATCCGCTCCACATCACGCGTGACCCGCTTCACGGTCGGTGACATGACTTCCATCACTTCTTCGGTGCAACTGTTGTCTCGGTTCATCCAACCGATTGCCTCGATTCCCCCTGCCTTGAAATGAATCATCACTTGTTTCAGCACATCCCCTTCAAATCGAGGTGTGACACGTAAACGTTCGATAGGCTGAAGGTCGGTCAAATAACGGAGCGTATCGACGACATGCACGAAATCCTCGATCACAAATTCACGAAGCGATGCCGGTTTATACGTTCTGTTCTTTTGAATGAAGACCATATTTTTTTCTTCGACTTGTTTGAGTGCCTGTGTGGCCGTGGCAAATCGGCGATTGAAGCCTGTGACGAGATGGACGCCTTTCTCTTTAGCAAGTGCGACGAGTCGTTCCGTCTCTCCAAGAGTGAACGTGATCGGTTTGTCGATGAAGACATGCTTTCCTTGCCGTAGACAATACTCGGCTTGCTCATAATGAACAGCTGTCGTCGAATGAATCATGACCGCATCGATTTCTGTCATCGGCACGGCGTGTAGGTCTGAGTACCCTCCTTTGAAACGAAAGGTCGAGATGATATCGTGTAACTTCTGTTCATCCCTTGAGACGAGATACACATCAACGTCCTTTAATCCGGCATATACAGGTAGATATGCTTTTTTGGCGACATCCCCGATGCCCACTACTAAAATATTCATTTGCTCACTCCTCCAATATTATGTAGAAAGCCCGAAGCGATTGCCTCGGGCTCACGTAATAGATACAATCTCAAAACTTGTGATCGGTTCACGAATCGCGTCAGATACAATCTGGTAAGCCGCATGTAATTCTTCTTGATTATTTAAGTCCGGCACACGGTCCATTTCTACCTCGACCGTCCGAGTGTTCTGTTCTTTCACATGTAACTGATATTCGACTGTATACTTTTCCATCATCTGTCCCCCTCTAATTATACATATGTTATGTATATCCTGTTACACGGATGATGAAACAAGTGAGTTTGTTCTAAGAAAACAGAAAAATGACCGCTCAGGTGAACGGTCATGGATTCATCATTCTGATTTCGGTTTTGCGTCACGGTCCGGACGTGGGCGACGCTTTCCGAAGTATTGGTAATATTGCGTCTCGATATTTCCGTTGTACAGCTTCCGACGCTTCGTCGCCGGGCGCCCGTATGCCTTCTCGAAGTCTTCATAACTCGTCAACATATAGACACTGTAACCAGGGTATTTCGCATATTGTTCCCCGATCCGTTCGTACAAGTCGATGATTTCTTCTTCTGACTGAAGTCGTTCCCCATAAGGTGGGTTTCCGATGATGACCCCGTACTCTTCTTTCGGCTTCAGTGCGGCTGCGTCACTATGGACGAATGTGATCGCATCACGGACGTCAGCGAGTTCCGCATTGTCTTTTGCAAGTTTCACCATCCGCGGATCCAAGTCGATTCCATAGATTTTTAACGGTTTATCCCACTCCGCCTTCTCATTCGCTTCATTTATTGCCGCATACCAGGCTTTTTTCGGGATGCATGTCCAATCCTGTGCGAAGTATTCACGGTTGATACCCGGCGCGATATTTCGTCCAATCATCGCCGCTTCGATGGCGAGCGTCCCTGAACCTGTAAATACGTCATAAAACGGCATGTCCGGACGCCAGTTTGTCAATTGAATCATCGCCGCTGCCATCGTCTCTTTGAGTGGAGCTTGCGAATGAAGCTCACGGTAGCCTCGACGGTGAAGTGGACCGGACGTATCGATCGTGATGGTCGCCACATCTTTCAAAAGAGCGACTTCGATTGGGAATTTCGCGCCTGACTTCGGCAACCATTCTCCCTCTTTACGATAGCCGCGTTGCATCGCTTCAACGATCGCCTTCTCCGTGATTTTCTGACAGTCACGAATCGAGAACAGCTTTGATTTGACCGAGCGTCCGTCGACCGTGAACGCCGCGTCCCACGGCATGAGGTCGGTCCATGGTAACGCTACGACCCCGTCAAACAATTCTGTAAACGTTGTCGCCTTGAACTCGGCAACGACGAGTTTGACCCGGTCTGCTGTCCGCAACCACATGTTCAGACGTGGGATGTCTTCCATTTCCGCGTCGATATAAATCCGTCCGTTCTCGACTTCGCACGTGTATCCTAAATCCCTTACTTCTTTTGCCACAAGTGCCTCGATTCCCATCGCTGCCGTCGCAATCAGTTTACGTTTTGCCATCTAAATCGCCTTCCTTCTACATAAATATCTTTCAGTCATTTTGTAAGTTGTAAAAAAATCATGAAAAAAGGAGCTCAAGTATATGTGCTTGAACTCCTTGTCGTTGTCAGTTGAGACTATGTTGTCCTGTAAGCCATGTTCTGTACTCCGGTGCTCATAGCGGTCTCCCTGGCACGATGGAGTGACAATCATCTATCTGCGCACATCAGCGCCCTCCGTCCCGTTCGATTCCGGTCTGGAAGTTCCCCTACCATAGTTTGGGTTTCTCGCTCGTGGGGTTTACCTCGTTCCACTCTGAACGTTTCCGATCAGACTCCGTCACTGTGGCACTTTCAAGAAGCGGACACCATATCCGAGGACTTAGGTGTTTCTTCTGCCGTCAACTTGCGTTGCCTACACTTATCGTTTCGTGTAGCACGATCACTACAGCCATCACAGGCTGTGCGAGCATGGACTTTCCTCAAGACTTGCGTCCCGCGATTGTCCAGACTTCATAGTCACTTCAACCATTGTAGCTGAAATTTGAACGGTTGACAACTTAAATTCGAAACTTGATTTTACGTTCAGTCAGCGCTAAAATAAGGCGTGTTCATTGAATAAGGAGGGATTTTGATGCATCAGGATGCAAAAAACGGTTGGATTCAACGTCTGACTTATGTAATAGAAATCGATGACATTAAAGTGCTCCACCCGAACAACGGCGTGTTCGCCTTCTACCGAAATAATCGTCTCGTCCGAGGGTTTGAACCGTTCGACATCAAGGCACCGAACGAACTCTCGAAACGACCTTATCATTTTGACCATCACAATTTAGCACATCTCGAGGAGCGCTTCCCGGACGCCATTCCAGTGTTCGATGAAACGCATGAGACGCGTCGCGCTTGGAGCGACCGTGTCCGAGTCGGTCTTTGCGAAATCATCCGAGATGGGAAACTCAGTTTCGAGCATATTGATGACCAAGGGAACGTATTAGAAGCGAGTATCCGTTGGTGTGGAGAAGCCATCACCATCGATTAAATAGAAAAAGCCGTCTCTCCGTTAGGAGCAGGCGGCTTTTTATCTTACAAGGTCTCTGTGACCGGAGGCTCGTCTTCGATGATTGGTGGCTCAAAAGATGTCGTCACCACTTTTTCGCGAAGGTCCGTCGGTTTAAGGATGACCGTCAGCTTCTGTGTCGTATTCCCTCTTACCGGGAATGTCCCGGCGATGTGGAGGGCTTCGTACAAGACCTTCCCATTTGAATCAAGTACCGTGACCGTGCCTTTTCGTGTCGTGTGAATCGAGAACGTCCCTTCTTCCGACACCTTCACAGACACTGCCGTCTTCAACGTGTTGACATAATCAATCGTTCGGCTCGTGTATCGCTTATGTTTTCCATCCGTGACTTGACCGACGATGCGATATTGTCCGCTCGGTAACCAATCCCCGCTCGAATACATCGTGAACGACCGATTTGGTGTGAGCGTCTTGACTTTCTTGTTCCCTTGATACAGTGTGAACGAGGACTTTAAGTTCGAATGCTTCATGACACTCAACTTGACATCATTCACGTATCGACTCTTCCACACCGAAGGGGCAGAGATGTGAATAGGGCGAGCCGTTGCCTCTAGCAGTTTCATCGCATTCAATTCCGTATAAGACTTTCCGGAGGCTTTTGGCATCTTCGCAATCAACTGGTCGATCTCACCAGGTGTCAAATAAGGATTGATCGATTTGACGAGCGCGAGGCTCGCCGTGACCATCGGTGCCGCCATCGACGTCCCGTCCATAAAGATAAAGCGGTTGTTGATTCCTAGAGAGAGGATGTTCACACCTGGCGCCACGATTTTGACGCGATCGTCCATATTGCTAAAGCTCGCGAGACGATGTCTAGAATCGATTGCACCGACCGCGATTACCTCTTTCATGTTTGCAGGAAAATTGATCGTCTGTTTTCGATCATTTCCAGATGATGCGACGATAATGACCCCTTTCGCCCTTGCCCGTTTAATCGATGTGGCCAAACGACTATCATAATCATCCCCTCCAAGCGAGAGGTTGATGATGTTCGCCCCTTTCGCTACAGCCGTATCCACTGCATTGGCGACCGTCCAAGAGTCTGTTTTATCTGAATTCACCCCGTAGAACACATTATAAAAGTGATAGCGGACGTTCGGCGCGAGTCCGGCGATCCCAAAACGGTTATGTTTCCCGGCCATGATCCCAGCGGTATGTGTGCCATGAATATCCGCAGTGTATGGACCTTTCATGGAATTGACGACACGAGGAACGTTCTTCAAATCCGTATGGTTACGGTCAGCTGACGAGTCAATCAGCGCCACAACGATATCAGTTGCGCCTCTCGTCTTATTCCAGGCCAAATCCATACCGATTTGCTTCACATAATATTGGCTCGTGACTTGTGGTTCTGAGACGACGTAACCATGTTTCTTAAGGATGACCGGCTGTGCTGCATCTACTCCGACCGGCAGTAAAAGGGCAATCGCTGTCAAAAGGGCAATCTTTTTCATTCCTTCCGCTCCATTCCAAACTGATAAAGTGACTCCATTATCTCAAACTTTGGATTAGATTTCCCTTTTTTTGAATAAAAAGTTGTCGCTAAGTTTACCAATAGCTCGGCTCATCCGGGTGCAGCATATCAAACTCGACAATCCGTCCAATCGTCAAGTACGTATAGTAGCGCGCCAGTTCCACCCGGCTTGGGTCGGGACGGAATCCCTCGAGGTCCTCTCCAAGTGGAGACCCGTCAATGGTCTCAAACTGCTGGCAAAAAAAAGACTCCGTTTCAGCGTCCCAGACGATGCGATCTCCGATATATCCGCTTCCGAAGCGAATGTAATCGATGATCGACGGAACGATGACTTCTGCTGGCAAGCGTTCACTCATCCGACCAACGAGTTCATATCGCAGACGATCTGCCTGATCGGCTTCCTCAAGGGATGCACATTTGAGTACTTCTTTATTGATTTCAATCAATACGACATAATCCCCAGATTCGATGGAGAGCTTCATTGCCTCACCTCACTTTTTCATTCCTACATCCGATTCTCTACAAGTCATTATTCGAGATAAATGGTGGGAATCCTGTCCATTCCTCATTTTTTTCCAAATCGCAGTTGAGTTCACAACATTCTAACTGTTTTTGTTATACTAATCATATGAATTAAGAGAGGAAGTGCATCATGGCCAAACGACCGCTGACCCCTCGAGAAAGTGAGTTGATTGCGACCGCGTTATTTGTTGTCGGAAGCGTTCCCTATTCAGGACATATCGATCGTCTCGAATCCCTCACCTTACGTGATATCGCTGATGACTATTTGAATGGAACTGCCACTTCCGCAGACGCGATCGACGCACTCGACCAATACATCTACGTCCGGCGTCATCGTTTTAAAAACGTGACCCCTCACAACCTTTGGACATTGGATGATCGGACTGAACAAGAAGCATTGCGTCATATTTCCAAACGACCTGAATTGAAAAAGGGGCAGACGTTGAATAAACGGAATCAACCGTTTCAAGCAGGACAAGAAATCGAGTTCAAGGTGGACAAACATGTCGACCGTGGACAATTCCGCATCTACATCGGAAAACTTCAAGGGTATACGTGTAAAGCCCAGTCAAAAGAACGTGAAAAGCTGAAGTCATTATCAGGATGGATCACACATATTGACCCGAAAGACCGATTGGTATTTGTCAACGTGACAGACTTCGGACGGATGCCAATCGAACCTGCGATGAAACAAGAACTTGAATCGATGAGCGCTTCGATGCTCGGTTGGTTCGCCACGGCAACAATCCCTTCTGAAGAAGAAGCGCTCCTTGCCAAACGGATGATTGCCACGTTGCAGCGGCGCGATCAACCGTATTGGTTCACGCTGACGACCGCGTTGAACCACCCTCGCCCAGAACATGTGAAACGCTGGGGAACAGTCGTGAATCTTCTCGTCAAAGCGAGTAACGGTGACCAAAAGGCCATCCAAACATTAGAGACTCAAGAAGACAAATACTTTAAGGATGCGTTCATCCGCGCCCTCCGTGCCCTTCATCAAGAGATGACGAAGCAATAAAGCTGATACGATTCGAGGTGACTCCGCATGGGTCACCTCGTTTCGTGTCGAACCTATTTAGGAAAGGAACGACCGCTATGCGTATACTCATCGTAGAAGACGACCCCTCCATTTTACGCCTTGTGAAAGAAACGTTCGAGGATGCGGGTCATGAGGTGTTGACAGCGACCGACGGGAACACAGGCGAAGAACGTTTCACGATGCAACCAATCGATGCCGCGATTGTCGACATCATGCTCCCAGGGCTTGACGGTCGTGAATTGTGTCGACGACTCAAGGCGACTCTCGATATTCCCGTCATTTTACTAACCGCTCTCGATGAATGGGAGGATAAGCGTCAAGGATTCGTTCATGGGGCAGACGACTATGTGACCAAACCCTTCATCCCTGAGGAGTTACTCTTTCGATTGCAAGCCGTCTCGCGACGTTATCAACGTTCGGCCGCTTCACAAATTCAAGCTGGTCCTCTTCGACTCGATTTAAGAGAATACGAGGTGACGCTTGAGGGTCAGCTGTTCTATCTCCCTAAAAAAGAGTTTGAACTATTATTTCAACTCGCCTCTTTTCCGGGAAGAGTGTATCGTCGTGAGGAGTTAATTGATTTGGTATGGGGATTTGATTTCGAGGGGGATGAGCGAACAGTTGATGTTCATATCAAGCGACTTCGTAATCGGTTCGATCACCCTGCTTTGTCGATTCGAACCGTACGAGGTGTCGGATACTCGCTCGAGGTGAACGGATGAAGACACTCTACACGCGAATCATCGTCACGATGTTCTTGATTTTACTTCTATCCGGAGCCATCTCCCTGTTGATCAGCAATGTGGCTTATTACAAGTGGTGGCAACCTTCCTATAGCGAGAAGACGGAACGGGTCGCCAAAATAGCGGAGTCGTATGTCGAGAACCATACCGATTTAGACTATGATGCCTTCTATACTTTCTTAGCTGCGACCGGATATCAACTGGTCGTCGTGGATGCGACTGACGAACGTCGACGTTTTGGCGGTGCCTTTCGGGATGAGACTATCTCTGACAAGGTGATCCAATCCGTACGGAACGGGTCTCCATATCAGGGAATGCGTGACTTTCCGTTTCATCTCTTCTTGCTCGGATTGTTCGATAACGAACTGACGAACACATATGGATTTACACTTGAAAACGGGGACGTCATCTTTATTCGTCCGGATTTGAGTGCCCAAATCCGCGAGTTACATCTGTTCGTCGGTCTATTTTTCGCACTCGTCACCCTCTTGGCATTTGGCTTGATTGCCATCTCGACAAGGTCCCTGGTCCGCCCGTTACAGACGCTCACGAATGCGACCACATCCGTCGCCATGCGTAAAGCTCCGGAACATCTCCCCGTCGAGCGTCAAGATGAAATCGGAACGTTGGCACGACAATTTCAAAACATGTCAAATGAGATCGATCGTACCGAAGCGAGACAGCGACGATTCGTTTCGAATGTCTCCCATGAATTTCAATCTCCTTTGACCTCCCTAGGTGGCTATGCAGAAAAATTAGCTGACGATACGGAAGGTGAATCAAGAGAATATGCGCGTGTCATCGAACAGGAGACGAAGCGTCTATCCCAATTGACGAAACAACTGCTGCTTTTATCACGATTGGATGAAAATCCCCCGATTCTCGAGACGAACGTGAATGTGCTTCAATCGGTATCCGAAGTCATTCAAACGAACGCTTTCATTCTTGATCAAAAAGGGATCGCCGTCGTTACCGACATCCCACAAGACGTAGTCTTGAAGAGTGACCCGGTTCTACTCGCACAAGTTTGGAACAATGTATTGATGAACGCCGTTCATGCTTCACATGATGGAGGCACAATCCACATCACCTGTACCGTCGACCCAGGTATCGTCATCTCGGTTACGGATGAAGGGGTTGGGATGGACGACGAGACAAAAGAGCACCTGTTCGACCGCTTCTATCGCGGGGACACTGCTCGAACGACTCAAGGGACAGGTCTCGGTCTTGCCATCACCTCAGATATCATCGACCTACATGGCGGAAACATCACAGTCGAGTCAAACCTCGGAACCGGCACCACGGTTCATTTACATTTTTGATGTCGTTCATATTCTGTTCATATTGATTACGTACACTTCCTTCATCAGCACTTGAAGGAGGTTTTTTTATGCAGTTAGGTTGGAAAGAGATGTGGAGACAGAAAAGAAAGTTTTCCATGTTGTTCGTGATCACATTATTGATTGTCATGTTGACGACACTCATCACAGGGCTAGCAGACGGTCTCGCATATGATAACGGTTCTGCCTTGCACGAATTGAATGCTACGACGTATCAACTTGATCCGGACTCAGAAGGTCAATTGACACGATCGTTTATAGACGTCACAGCGGATACTTCAAACGAAACGATGAGCGTCCGACAGCTCACGGTCACGATTGATGGAAAAAAAGAAGAGGTCACGCTATTCGCCCTTCCAAGTGGAAGTAATATTGGCCCAGGTACTTATCTAGAAACAGGTGAAGTCTTGTTTGACCCAAGTCTTTCAGAACAGCTTGGAACAGGTGACACGTTGACCGACTTTGCGTCCGAATATCGTTTTACGATCGCCGGTGAGGCGCCTGGACGCTACAGTCATGGACCGGTGATTTACACGACGAACGAGACGTGGTTCGATTATTTGGATTACTCCGAACAACGTCCATATGTATCGGCTGAGATTGGAACGGAATCCACGATGTCCAATTCGCTCGTCATGAGTCAACAAGATTTGATTGAGTCGGTTCCTGGATATAGTGCCGAGCAAAGCACATTCACGATGATGCGTGCTTTTCTACTCGTTATCGGAACGTTTATTTTGACCGCATTCTTTTATTTGTTTACGCTTCAAAAGTTACCTGAACTCGGAATTCTGAAGGCAATCGGTCTCTCTCCTCGAATCATCGGACGGGCACTGCTCTTTCAGGTCATCGTCATCGTATCTGCCGCAGTCGCCACATCGATCGGGTTCATGTACGTCGTCGATGCGTTGATTCCATCATCGTTACCGTTTCTCGTCGACTTCGGTCATGTCGCGCTATTCGGGTCCATGTTCATTTTCTTATCTGTTCTTGGCGCGTTGTTACCGTTATGGAAACTACGTCAAGTCGACGCAATTGAAATCATAGGAGGAAAAGCATCATGAGGTTAAGCCATGTATCACATCAGTTTGACGGTCAGCTCGTATTGAATGACATCGAGTTACATGTATCGCCAGGGGAATGCGTTGCCATCGTCGGTCCGAGTGGTAGCGGGAAGAGTACATTGTTATACATCCTCGGTCTATTGCGAAAACCAGATCAAGGAGCATTTTTGATGAACGAACGGGACGTATTCGAATTAGATGAGGAACAACGTCGTCTGTTACGTCTACATGAAGTCGGGTTCGTGTTTCAGCAGGCCCACCTGATTCCCTACTTGACGGTGCTCGAGCAACTTGAGCTGATTCAGGAGAAGAGACAGATGGATGCGAAACAACTATTGTCCGACCTCGGCTTAGGACACCGCCTGCATCATCTCCCGTCGACATTGTCGGGAGGTGAAAAGCAACGTGTCGCCGTCGCACGTGCCTTGATCAACTCCCCACAACTCATTTTGGCAGATGAACCGACGGCGAGTCTTGATTATGAGAATGGACGACGTGTGATGGAGTTATTGGCCAAACAAGCGCATGAAGAAGGGAGACGTGTCGTCGTCATCACACATGATGAACGCATGCTCGATGTGTGTGATCGCGTCCTTCGTGTGATTGACGGTACCTTGACCGAGCTCAACAAGGAAGAAGGGCATCACGACCAATTTGATGCAATTGATGAGTGAGCCATCCTCCAAGGCGAATGGCAACAAGGATTGATCCGTTCTCTGAAATGGTCGCCTCTTCGATACTCATCAATCGTTCGATGATATGATTCGATTCGAATCGAATCCCCGAAAGACAGGAGAGTGCGCGAACGATTTCCTCTGGTCGACATTCGACTAGACGCGCAATCTCTTGTACCTCGGTGAGGAGGCTTGTTTGGTTATAAAGAAAATAACGGTCGAGAATAACATCAAATACGAGTCCGATGATTCGTTCATCTCCTTCAATCGTCCACGAGAACGTTACTCCCCGTTCAAGCATCCCCTTTCTGTCGCTCAACACCATTTGTATCATTCGATAGATCTCTGACCTCTCCATATAGATATCCCCACCCTCCTGCTGTTGTCACTCCATCGTATCGTTCAAAATCATGTCTTTCCATGTGCCTTGATTCCTGATATTCACACGATTATGTTCTGTATGCCCTCTCCTTATGTAAGAAAACAGGACCGTATCGATTCGTTTCGGGTACAATAACGTTGAAAGGAGTCGGTATTAATGCAACGAAAATGGAAAATTGGATTGGCATCACTTTTCACAGGCTACTACGCGGTCAGCTACTATGCCTTCAAACGAATGACGCGGGGCAAACGAAAGACTCCGGAGATGTTACTCGCTCCATATACGGACGAAGATCGCAACTTTTATCATGACGTACCGTTCGAGCATGTCTCGATTCAATCTCGTGATGAGTACCGCCTCTACGGGCGTATCTATCGGAATGAGGGGTCAACAAAATGGATTGTGTTCGTACATGGATATACCGCATCACATAGTTTCATGGCCCCTCACCTCGCCATGTTCCACCGTCTTGGCTTTAACCTGCTTGCCGTCGATTTACGTTCACATGGGGAGTCCGAAGGAATTTATGCCTCATATGGTTTCCATGAAAAAGTCGATATGATCGACTGGGTGGACTGGTTGAAGACAGAGGAAACAGTCGATCAAGTCGGGCTTCACGGCGTCTCGATGGGAGCGGCCACCGTCTTGCAGACGACTCCGCTCACGAACGTCGACTTCGTCATCGCAGAATGTCCGTTTGACGATATGAAACAATTGATGCGTTATCAATTGAAAGAGTTACACCATATCCCAGCCGAGCTCATTTTACCGGGAATCGACTATTTCCTTTGGTCTCGTGCCGGGTTCACGATGAGACAAGTCCAACCGAAAAAGGCCGTCACGGAAACGACGACCCCAATCCTATTCGTACATGGTTCAAAAGATGATTTCGTCCCGACGTGGATGTCGGTCGAAATGAATGCATTGAACCGGAAGAACGACTTGGTATTGATTGATGGCGCAGAACATACCGATTGCATGATCAAGGACGCTCCTGCGTATGAGGAGGCGGTCACTCGCTTTTTGCATCGACATGGATTGGACCGGCAATCAAATCAAGTAGCACATGTAACACCATGACCGGCCAAAGGACACCCATCCCTAAATATAGGATACCTAGTCCGAATCCAACGATCCCTGTCGTGAAGACTCCCTTTATCCCTTGATAGGCATGGGCCACACCGAAAAGGGCGCCCCCGATTAAGGCGAGAGTCAAATCCGGGACCTCGATATAGAGGGAGATCGTGTATAGCAGGACTCCTCTGAAAATGAATTCCTCGGTCACGCCTGCAGTGACCGAGACGGCACCCCACGCTTGTTCCTCAGGTTTTGTCCGAGGGAGGAGCAGCTTCTCTAAATCGAGCTCATAGTAAGGGCGTAACACATTTCGGAGACGTGCTGAAGTTTTTACCAACAGATAAAAGACGAGCGCCACGGTGACCAGGATGCATGACAAGTAAAAGACTTGCCAAGCCTGTTCGTTCCCCGCTTCTGGTCCGAACGTTAATCCGACTTCTGATGGCGGTACTTGAAATAAAAAGATGAGGGCAACAATCAACAAGGTCAGCCCCCATGCCGATTTCACGGTTTGTTCGTACACCCATGTCCGTCCTCTCGTTTCAATCAAGGGACGAATCAATTTGGCATTGAAGATTTGAACGATCAGCATGTAGCCGATAATGGCTGTAAAAATCAAACGTTCAAGCATCCATATCCACTCCTGTCCTTCCTCTTAGCTATATGCTACACTATTCGGGTATTGTCTAAAAGCTAGGAGGCGGTATCTTGAAACGTATGATGCTGCGACTGACCGGTTTCATTATTGTGCTCGTGCTTTTGCTCGGGGCAGTCGGCTGGCTCGGTCAACATGATAAAGTGAACAATGGATTGTATCGAACCTATTATGGAGAGAACGGTGTTCCGAACACGCATCTGGCCGTCTATCAAGACGCTGCTGAAACATATGACGTGGACTGGCGCCTACTGGCTGCCGTTCACCGTGTAGAGACCATCTTCTCACACAGTTCGTCGATGCGTTCGTCTGTCGGCGCGATCGGACCTTTTCAATTCATGCCCCGTACTTGGCTCGGTTGGGAATATGATACCGATGACCAAAAAGGCGATGTCCCAGAAGACGAAGTGGATTTGACGGACCTTGCCTTGATTGAACAGTATGGCGGACTCGGTCGCGACGGGAACGGCGATGGAAAAGCTGACCCACACAGTCTAGTTGATTCTGCGCACACGGCGGCGTATTATTTAAGTGAACATGGTGGAAAAAAGACAGATTCAGTCACATCCGTCCGAAACGCTATCTTCGAATACAATCGAAGTGAACAATATGTCAATGATGTCATGACGTACTTCGAGAACTATGAATCAAGCGTGACGTTCATGCCTGATGAGCGTGATACGCTTAGTCAACGAGTTGCTTATTACACGATTCGATATGTCGAGTGGTTTAAATCGCTCGGCTGATGCTTACATGAAAAAGTGAGGAATGGAAATGAACACGCATGTAGAAGAAGTAACCATCCGCGTCAAATCAATCTTCAATGAAGATAAAACGAAACGCTATATGCGAACGTATGAGTTCACCGATGTGGAGGATGGCGTCATCTGTGCCGTCATCATTTACTCGCCGCGGATGAGCGATGCCTTTTTGTCCGGCACGACGACACAGCGTGCTTATATGTTGATGCAAAATCATTTGTCACAACCGATTCGAGAAATGCGGGTCATCAGTCTCGTCCCGACACTCGCCATCAATGACAACCTTCCATACGTGGAGTCTCAACTCGATGAGACGAACTACCATTACGTCGAAGAGACGTTACAAGAGGTAGAAGCAAGCGGCGGGATGATCATCGTCGGTTGGGGGTCTCCAGGTCGCTTGATGCACCACGCGACATCTTACAAATCGCTCTTTGCGGATTATGAAGCGAACATGTATTGCATCGGTACGACAGCAAAAGGCGAGCCACAACAGATTCGAATGGCAAACGAGAATACCGTTCTCGAGGCGTTCAACAACGAATCGGTCAAACCGAAGTTTCGCATCGTGAAAGAAACGAAAAAAGACGACTCTCCGTGAGTCGTCTTTTCATATGCCAATCCAAATGGAAAGACCGAACAGTATGAAGAATATACCGGACCACATGTAATCGGACGGTTTGATGTCAATCCGCTCATAGACGGTCCGTTTTCCACTTGTGAAACCTCTCGCCTCCATGGAGAAGGCGACACGTTCAGCACGTCGGATTGAACCTGCCATCAGTGGAAGAAGTAGTTTCGGGACATGCCGAATCCGCTCCCATTTCGTATCAAGAGGTACACCGCGAAGACGATGCGCGTATTGTAGCTGATGCATTTCCCGTTGCATTAACGGAAGGAAGCGGAACCCGACGAGCGCACTATAGGCAATCGTCGGAGAAAGCCTTGCCTGTTGCATCAAACTCATGACGAAACGTTTCGAATCGGTCGTCAACATAAAGAGGAGCGACAGTACGGTGAATGCCAACACACGTAGACTAAGAGACATGGCGATACGTGCCTCTTCTTTTGAAATGTCTTGACCGAGAAGGGTTACCCACGTCTCTCCCCCCAGCTCCTTCCCAAACACGAGCGTCGTCCAAAACGTCCCGAGTGCCGTGACGAGAAAAGGAATCAAAAACAGGCTCCACTTCTTCCATGAAACGTCCGTCGCCAGTAATTGAATCGTCAACGTACCGACAATGATGACGAGCGGGGTCCACGGGTTATAAAACAAGGCCAGCCCGAACATGATGATCGTCATCGTCCCAAACTTGATCGTCGGATTCATATCATGGAGTGACATCGTTGCCGTCCTCCCGCTAGTCGATAATGACGAAGTCTCTCCGTGTCCCCCCAAAGCTCATCCCCGAATGGTCCTGAGAGTTCCCCATCCTTCATCAAATAGAACGTATGGGCGATATTGGCGAACGATAAGTCATGGGTCACGAACAAGATCGTCTGTCCCTTTGCCGCATGTCGCTTCATCAAAATCTCTAGTGCATGGAGTGACGGCTCATCCTGACCTGCCGTCGGTTCATCGAAGGCAAGCAACTGTTTGTTTGAGAGTAACTGAATCCCGACGGCGAGTCGTCGCTTCTGTCCATGACTGAGTGACAATGGATGGAGGACTCGTTTGTCCTCGAGGGTTAGCTCATCCAATACGACATCAATCGATTCCTCATGACCAAACTGTAGCTCTTGCTCGACCGAGTTCATGAAAAATAAGTGTTCCGGAGATTGGGGGACGAGTCCCACCCGGCGGTCACACTCCGTCAAACTTCGTAAAAACGTCGACTTTCCACTCCCATTTGGTCCCAATATGGCAATCACTTCCCCGATTCTAGCTTGAAGGGTCACCCCTTTTAATCGAAATGAGTCACGCACCACCTCGTCTACCACGTAATGCTCGATTGCTTGTCGTGGCTCAGGCGACGGTTTGAATGAAAAATCATCGACCGGCTGAAACGGTTCGTTCCGTACAATCCGTCCTTGGTCGAGTTCGATGTGCCAATCAAAAAAGTCTCCCCACAAGTGTGCGCGATGTTCGACAACGATGACGTTCACGTTGTCTAAGTGATCGAGCCAGTCGACGAATCGATTCGCGGTCACTGGGTCAAGGTGCGTCAACGGCTCATCGAGAAGCAACCATCCCGGTCGTCCAACCATGGCGCAGGCGACTGCAATCCGTTGTTTCTCCCCGCCTGACAAGGAATCGATGAGACGATTTCGGTAATCGGTCAGTTGGAGTGACTCGAGAATCTCCGTCACACGCTGATCGATTACCTCGACCGGTGTCTGCAAATTTTCGAGTGTGAAGATGAGTTCATCTTCCACCCGTTCCATCACGAACTGCGTGTCCGGGTCTTGAAATACGGTCCCGACCTGCTGATTGATCTCGCCTGGTGCGTATTCGTCGTAAATCCGTCCGAACAGTTCGAGTCTGCCTTCTAGGACTCCATCACAATTCTCTGGATAGAGACGGTTGAACAGCGCGAGTAGGGTCGACTTCCCGCTTCCGCTCGTTCCTGTCAAAATCGTGCGTCCAGGTCGTATGGAAAGTGACACATCTTTTATGATGGTGTCCTGACTTTCGGGGAACCGGAATGAAAGCGATTCTGTCTCAACCATGGACGTTCCCACTCCGAGCGATCGCATAGCCACGAAGTGACCCCGTCTTGAGCAACAGGTCACTGAACAACTTCCCACCGATTCCTGCGATGACCATGCCGCTGACCGCGCGCAGCCCGAACATCGTCGCCACATATCCTGGTTCAAGCATCGCAAATCCGCTCATGAAGTAGGTATACACGAAACTCGTAACGGCCGAGCCAAATCCAGCTAGCATGAGAACCCATAGCTCATATCGACGATAGCCTGTCATCGCAAAGACAGCTTCAGCCCCAAGACCTTGGACGATGCCGACCAAGATGATACGTGGTCCGATCGCATTTCCAATCAACATCTCAATCGTCGCTGCCATCACTTCCGAGATGAAGGCAGCACCCGGCTTCCGAATGATATACGCCGAGATGATCGACACGATGAACCAGATACCGAAGATCCATTCATAGGCGATCGGTCCAATCAACCCTGCCCATAAGTTCCCGATATGAACAAACAATAAGTAGACGACTGCAAAGACGACAGACAATACGGATACGAGGACGACCTCTTTCAATTTCCACGATTTAAGCATGTTGTCCTCCATGTGACGGACTGTTCACACTGAACGTCACCGTCATGACGACGTGTCGATTCTTCTCGCGTGTCCGGTTGAACGCCGACTCGTAATACGAGAACACATCATCCAAGTTCCCATGAATGCCTGACGCGTAGTGCATGGAGTCATTATAGACACCCGCCTGTTTCGCTTGCTCGATTTCATCATAGATGAGATCCATATAGTTCTCTGCACCCATCGGATAGAGCGCGAATTGTGACGAGACATACTGTTCTCTTGAAATTCCATTCAGTGGTTGTGGTGGTGCCTCGAGCACCTCATCCCCTGCCGAATCTCCCGGACATCCGACCGAGAAGGTTCCGCTCATCGAGACATGGCGTCCTTCTTCCGAAGCCAGGCTCAACACGGTCCGTGCGACGTCGAATACGTGCTCGGCACGACCACGGATCACGGTCGATACATCATCCGTATGTCGCCAGACACCCGTCATATTTGTTCCTTTCAATGCCCCTTTGATCGTCCCGATAAAGTCATCTGTCATCGGGCTAAGCGTGAAGCGAAATCCGACAATCGGACTCGTGCCACATGATTCATTCATCTTGTTTCCCCCTCTTTATGTGTTTGCACAAAAAAAGCCGCATTCATGAGAATGCAGCAACAAAATCTATACAAACTTGCATAGAGAAAGTGCCGCACTTCCTCACGCCAGTATTACCTGGATCGAGTTATAAGGGATCGGAGCCATGCTCACATCTCAGCCGAAGCACCCCTAGTGCAGTCATTGATATGCGGTTACTTATGCAGTCACAGTATAGCGATGTTTCGTCAGTTTGTAAACGGTCAATCTGAATAGGTGACGAGTTGGCCATTACCAGGGAGTGGGTCATGGAACGAATCCCATGCCGCTACCATCTCCTCATCCGTCAACAAGCAGGCGTCAAGTGATTGTTCGACCGTCTCCCGGTCCATCCGTTGTCCGATGAGGACCAATTCGTTCTGTCGGTCTCCATACGGCTCGATGTAATCTTCACGCAGTTCAGGTTCTGTTGCGAACATGGCCTCTCGCTCACTCTCCGGAAGGGTCGCTAACCAACGACCCGCATGTTCGAGCGTCGACGCATATCCTGCCTGGGAGAAGAGACAGGCAAGGTCGTTCCGTGACGCGATCCACAAGAAGCCTTTGGCGCGGACGATTTCTTCAGGATAATGCTCCATCCAATTCATCAAGCGCTCAGGGTGGAACGGTCGACGACGTCGATAGACGAAGGAACTGATGCCATACTCCTCCGTTTCCGGCGTATGTTCTTCTGTCTCAAGTTCTTGAATCCATCCCGCCGCATGCATCGCTTGATCGAAATCAAACAACTGCACGTCGAGTAGATCGTCTAACGCTACTTCCGAGTACGTCGAAGTCAATAATCGTGCGCTCGGGTTGAGTGTCTTAAGTAGCCCCCTCATCTCCTGCAGTTCCTCTTCAGTCACCCGGTCCGCCTTGTTCAACACGATGATGTCTGCAAATTCGACTTGGTCGACGAGTAGGTCGACGACTTCACGTACGTCACCTGTATCGACGGCTTGTTGACGTTCCATGAGCGATTCACCAGAATTGAAATCTTTAAAGAAGCGGTACGCATCGACGACAGTGACCATCGCATCGATATAGACACGGCTCGTCAAATCGATTCCGAGCGCATCATCGGCATACGTGAACGTCTGCGCAACGGGAATCGGCTCTGAAATCCCAGAAGACTCGATGATGATGCCATCGAGGTCACGATCGTTTGTCAGATCATAGACCGCTGTCAGCAAATCCTCACGTAGGGTACAACAGATGCACCCGTTCGAGAGTTCGACTAATTTTTCATCGGTACGGGAGAAACCACCCTGTTCAATCAATTTCTCATCGATATTCAACTCACTCATATCGTTTACGATGACCGCATATTTTTTATCTTCCCGGTTATGTAAGATGTGGTTGAGCAGTGTCGTCTTACCGCTACCAAGATAACCCGAGAGTACTGTAATTGGAATTCGTTTCATGATAATCCTCCGTTAAATCGTAATGATTACTTTTTATATATTGAAACGACTTATCTTATTTGTCAACAAAAAAACACGCCATATGGACGTGTTTTGAAAAACATACTCTTATTCTTCCAACGCTTTTCGTTCTGCTTCCGAGCGAGGATAGGCGTTCGCTTGCCACTCCGCCCGATAGATGGAGTCGAGTTGCGTCAACCCGACCTCATCCTCGTCCTTGTCAGAATCAACACTCGGCACCTCGTCCCATTTCGGGTCGAGATAAGAATGATCTTCTTCCCGCGCTCGATTTTCTTGCAACTTTTGAATCCCCATCTTGACCGCTGCCGCAACTGCCAACCCAATACCTGCTCGAACTAACAGTCGTTTCACCATCATCTGTCCTCCTCAACGCCCAAAGCGATAAAGCGGCATCCCTTTCACATCTGTATCCGTGATAAATACTGATCCAGCATCCGGATATTCGGCTAACGCCTCCTCATCCATTCCCTCACGAGCCGTCGTGATGGCCAATCGATTGAGTCCATCCCCGATAAAGGCACATGAGGTGACGTTCGGTGCCGGAACGTGAACTTCTAACAGTTTTTCACCGGTTGATGGATTCCAGCGAGACACTTTACCTCCGGCGTAATGCGCGATCCATAAACACCCTTCCGTATCTGATGTCATACCATCTGGGAAGCCATCCTCGTCTGAGAAATCGATGACGTCCTTTCCATTCGATAACGTGCCCGCCTTCAAATCGAAATCATATTGGCGAATCGTTTCAGTCGGTGTATCGATATGATAAAAAACGGAATGGTCAGGAGACCACGTCAATCCGTTCGAAAGTGTTAGCCCCTCCATGAGTGTCGTTGTCGTGCCATCCCGATCGACACGATACAATGTCGCTTGGTTCTCTTCATCCTCAAGATGTAGCGTTCCGGCAAAGATTCGACCATATGGATCGGCCTTTCCGTCATTGAACCTCAATTGACCGTCCGGATCATCCAACTCGACAATCTTCTTCAAGTCCCGATTGATCTCATCCCATTCATAAATACCGTCCTTCAACCCGAGGACAACGCCATCCGTCACTTTTGGAATGACAAAACCGACTTGTTTCCCCACTTCAAACGACGAAATTTCATCTTCACGTTCGTCATACCACCATAATGTATGTCCTTCGATATCCACCCAATAAAATCGCTTCAGCTCGGCATCCCAACACGGACCTTCACCAAGCGTATTCCGTACACGAATCCACAACGACGCATCTACTTTCTCCATCACTTAGCCTCCACTCTATCCATTAGTTCAGAAATCTATTCCCCTCTCGCATAGGGACTATGCATGAATCCAGAAAATCGTGACGGATTTTGATTGTCGTCCGTTCAGTTTGCTATAGTCAAAGAAAAGCAGAGAGGATGTGAAAGGCTTGTCTAAATGGGATGAACGATTTAGCTCGGAAGATTATGTGTATGGGACAGAGCCAAACGAGTTCTTACGCGAATGGGTCATGTCTCATCAACTTGAAGGAAAGCGAGTGCTGGCTATCGCGGAGGGGGAAGGTCGAAATGCAGTGTGGCTCGCCAAGCTCGGCTTTGAAGTCGAGATGTGGGACGCTTCGAAAGTAGGACTCGAAAAAGCGAAGCGCTTGGCGACTTCACAAAACGTTTCCCTTCAAACGAAACAGATCGACTTGAATGAAGCGGACTGGTCGCAAGATATGTATGACATGGTCATCTGTATCTTTGGCCACTTTCCTCCGCCTGTCAGAGAAAAGGTGTTCGCCGGTATCCAAAAAACGCTTCGCCCTGATGGTTTCTTCCTGACAGAAGTCTACTCTACACATCAACTCGCTTACGGGACAGGCGGACCGAACGACGCCTCCTTACTGTACACCGAAGAAATGTTCCATCAACTCGATGACGATTTCCTCCCTCTCGTCCTAAACGAGACGGTCGTATGGCGAGAAGAAGGCACACTTCATCACGGCGAATCATCTGTGATTCAATATGTCGGGCAAAAGCGGTAAGCGAATGGCCTTTTCGTTTAAACGAGCCCAGTTTTATGGACTGAGTAACTCGAATTCTATACGGCAATCAGATGGCTCCGGTTTTGCTCCGGGGTCATCTCTTTTATATTCCGCTGTTTGTGTTCGTTGCTGAAAACAATTCTGTATAGGAGTGTCACAAAGCAAAGAAGGCTAGTCATTTATCACGTATCCTTCGCAGTCATATAGATGTAAAGTGTTTCCGCATATAGATCTATTACCTTGGGCAAACGACAATGGCGAATATCCGGCGCTCTAATCCGTTCACAATAACTTTTGAAAATTATCTAGTTACAAGAGTTTTTCATTTTATAAATGTATTGGTTCGTTTGTACTTAGTACTTTTAATGTTTTTTTCGACTTTTTAAAAATTTAATAGGAATGAATGCTATCTTTCTTAAACACAAAACAAAGAAAAACACTTATTCTTCATAAATTATTGATTGTTTAATGAAAATGCCATTGAGATAAAGTAGATCATCATTATGGAAAATTGTTGGTGAATATTCATGAGGCTTTTCACAATATTTGGTATTGGTAAAATTACAACTGTAGTGTAAAATTACACTTATCAATAGTACAAGCTGAAAAGAGAAGGGGTATTTCCTTGAAAATTATTAAAACATTTAGTTTTTGGTTTGTGTTAGTCTCTATATTTGTTTGTTATTTGAATTTTACCGACCAGGATGATAAAGGCCTATTATTCTTTTTCTTCGGATTAGATCCAATCCTATATCATATGGTTTACAGTGAAACATTTCGAAGTTTTATATTTGATGAATCAGCTGACGAAATTTTGTGGGGAGGCTATCTTCTTCGAGTGACAATCGGATTGTTTTACGGTCTAACTCTAGATTTTATACTGTATCAGGTAAAAAACAAGAAAAGAAATAAAGGAGGAAAGTGAATGAAGAATCCTTACTTTTTATTGGTTATCAGCCTTTTAACAGCAACAATATTGTGTGTTTTTGGTCAAGGGATCGCCTACTTTTTAAGTGATCACGTTGTTGATACCTATCCGATTTACTATCTTACAGGGTTGACCATCTTAGGATGGATATTATATTTGTTAAGTTTCATCATGTTCTTGATGTTTCGTATAGTTTTTAAGATAAAAGACTCTAACTATATACAGTATCAGGGATTTATCATGATTGGATTTATTTCGGCACCGTTTGCTGTTAGTTGGTCATTCTTTGTCGTTGCCATGTGGTGGGGTTAGGTTTTACTTATGATGAATTATAAAATTAAGTGCAACACTCAAAAGTGAACACAAAAAACCTTGACGCTTTCCTTGTGTCGAATGAAGTTACCACACAAATATTCAGACGTAGGAAATCTCATGAGCCACACCACCTTACCACAATAAAACGTGGAAGTAGAGACCTATCTGGAGCTCGGAATGTCCATCCGGTCCATCTCAAGACGGGGCCGCTACGAGAAGTCGAAGGCCAATTGTGACACAACGACGAAGCTCGACGACAAGACGCGCCGGGCAATCATCTGGAAGCTGCGAGCGACCTGGTCGCCGGAACAAATTGTCTTCTCCACCATCTATCGTTAGATCTATTCGAAACGAATCGACTTGCCACGACCGTGCTCCACCAAAAAGGGAAACGTCAAAAACCCTGAATGAGCACTTTTTATCAAGTGTCTATCATTCAGGGTTCAGTTCAATTTCCCGGAGAGGCCATTGTTCACTTCGCGCCTTCGACGTTCATATGCTTACTGCGGAGTTGTCCACATGCCGCATCGATGTCTGTCCCGTGCTCGAGACGGACACCTGTGTTGACGCCACGTTTTTTCAAGATGTCGTAAAACGCCATGATGTCCTCAGCCGTGCTTCGCTCATATTGGATGTGCTCGTTGACCGGATTGTATGGAATCAAGTTGACGTACGACTTGTCTTTGATGTCTTCAATCAAGTCGGCAAGTTCTTCCGCATGTTCCGGCAAATCGTTCACTTTCGAGAGCAAGATATACTCGAACGTGATCCGTTTGTTCGTCTTCTCGACGTAGTAACGAATCGATGGCATGAGTTTATCAAGCGGGAACGCCCGGTTGATTTTCATGATACGTGTACGTAATTCATCGTTTGGCGCATGTAAAGAGAGCGCCAAGTTGATACGTAGATCAAGGTCTGCGAACTTGTAGATTTTATCCGCGAGTCCGCTCGTCGACACGTTGATCTTACGCGGAGCGATCGCAAGACCACGCTCATCTTTGACGACACGCAAGAAGTCGACCAAGTTGTCGAAGTTATCGAACGGTTCACCGATTCCCATGACGACGATATGGCTGACGCGGTCCCCTTCGCCCTCTTCATCGAGGAAGTGTTGGACGGTCATGATCTGCTCGACGACCTCACCTGCCGTCAAGTCACGCGTCTTCTTCAACAAACCGCTCGCACAGAAGCTACATCCGATGTTACAACCGACCTGAGTCGTCACGCAGACCGAACGTCCGTATTTGTGACGCATGAGTACCGTCTCGATGTAGTGCCCGTCATGTAATTTAAGTAAGAATTTGACCGTCCCGTCGCCAGCTTCTTGTTTGACGAACAGTTCTTGTGTCGAGATGACATATTTTTCTGTTAAGTAGTCGCGCACCTCATCACGTACATTGAGGTCGTCCATCGATTTGACCCGATCGATGTAGAGCGAGTCCCAAACTTGACGTGCGTGGAAGGCACCGTATCCCGCTTCCGTACACTCGTTCGTGAGTTGATCGAACGTCAACCCGTATATAGATGATTTCATTGTAATCTGTCCTTTCTCTAATCCGCATACGTACCATTGTAGCGGACGTAAGAGACGGGTGCAACTTACGAATAATCAGGAGGCGTCGGTCGTGTGATGAATTGTTCGAACGCATAGGCGACTCGAATCAAATCACGTTCCGCGTAGCTCGTCCCCGTGAACGAGAGACCGAATGGGGCACCGCTCTCTTTTCGTTTATAGGGTATTGTAATCGTCGGATGCCCTGCTTTCGCAGCCATGTCATAGTTGATGTCATGTGGCAGGACGAGTGCATCTAGTTTATGCGACGCAAGCAATGTGTCAATCCCTTCCGTTTTTGCGAGTCGGACGTCCTCGATGCGACGATCGAGATAGCTCGCTTCAGTCAGTTTTCCAGATTTAGCGTTCGCTTCTTCAAAGATGGTCTGGCCGTGCGGAATCGATTCGGGATGTTCGGCATTCCACTCGATCAGGTCGGATAGCGTCTGAAACGGCACGGTCGTGTTGGCGAGATACGCCTCGACCCCGAGCTTGAACTCATCGAACAGGATATCCGCCTGTTCGAGCGTCGCATGCTTCGGCAGCGTGACCTCGACGAGTTCGATTTCAGCTTGCCGAAGCAATCGGAGCGCCTGTTCATACAATCCGACTTCTTCTTCTGAAATGTCTGGTTTGACGAACCCGACGCGCATCCCGACCGCTTGACGGTTATCGAGACATGTCACATAAGGCGGTCCGACTGGAGTTTCCCACGTCGCAGGATCAGCCGAATCTTCACCGCACATTGTCTGTAAGGCGATGACCGCATCACGAAGCGTACGCGCCATCGGTCCCGCCGTATCTTGAGAACGTGAAATCGGGATGATTCCGGAGCGACTGATTAATCCGACCGTCGGCTTGATCCCGACGATGCTGTTATGGACACTCGGATGGACGATTGAACCGCTCGTCTCAGATCCGACTGCGAGAAGCGTAAGGTTTGCCGCGACCGCTGAAGCCGACCCTGAGCTTGATCCCCCGACGTCCAACCCGTCGCCGTATGGGTTCATCGTCTGACCACCGACGGCACTCCAGCCGTTCGGCATATTTTCCGTTAAAAAGTTCGCCCACTCGGACAGGTTCGCTTTGCCAAGGATGATAGCCCCGTCAGCCCGCAAGCGTTTGACGAGCTCGGCATCTCGACCGGCGAAATGATGTCGCATAGCGGCAGCACCTGCAGTCGTTCGCATCAGACCGTTCGTCTCGATATTGTCTTTGATTAAGACGGGAATACCAAGTAGCGGTTTGCGTACCCCTTTTCGGTAGGCCCGGTCTGCCGCCTCTGCCTCGAACAGGGCGTCCGGATTGACTTGGATGACGGCATGAAGCCGTTCATTATACGTCGCAATCCGTCCTAAATAATAGGCGGCCACGTCTCTCGCCGTGAATTGTCCCTCTTTATACCCACGATGTGCACCTTCAATCGTCAGTTCATGTAATTGGATTTGTTCCATCATGCATTCCTCCTTTATCTCTCCTCCTTTATTCGCGCTCTATGCCTGATTTCCTTTTCGTATCGCCAAGTCGATGTGTTCTTGTTACACTTAAGAAAAAACAGGAGGTCCCAATGACACGCTCCTATGTCTTTGTGTTGCTTGCCGTATTCGGTCTATTTTTCTTACAGCTATACGGTGAAAATGTGCCATATGGTCCACTCATTTCCATCGGGTTGATCGGGTTCATCATCGTCTTGACGGTTTTTCAGTTGAAACGAAAACCGAATCATTGACGAATGTATTTTGAGGGTGGTATGATGCTCTCACCAACTACATATCGATATCAAGAGTGAACGAGAGATCTGGCTCCGCGACTTCACAGCAACCTGCCTTAGGCAAGGTGCTACGACCAGCAAGGGAAACCTTGGACGATATGACGAAAGCGCTCATGTCATCCGACGTGAGCGCTTTTTTGTTGAATGACGATTTGGAGGGAACGAAAGTATGGAAAAAGCAACATTCGCAGGCGGCTGTTTTTGGTGCATGGTGACACCATTTGAGGAATTACCAGGGATTGAGGGTATCGTGTCCGGTTATATGGGCGGACAGGTCGATAATCCGACATATGAACAAGTGAAAACCGGGACGACAGGACACCTCGAGGTCGTTCAAATCACATATGATCCAGCATTATTCTCGTATGAACGTCTTCTTGAGCTGTATTGGATTCAGACAGACCCGACGGACGATGGTGGTCAATTCCAAGACCGGGGACCTCAGTATGCCCCAGCCATCTTCTATCACACGGAAGAACAACGAGTCGCGGCTGAGGCGAGTCGCGATGTGTTGGCAGCAAGTGGTCGTTTCACGGCTCCGATCGTCACGAAAATCATTCCGGCGACGACGTTCTTCGCTGCAGAAGACTACCATCAGGATTATCATAAAAAGAATCCGAAGCATTATAAGGAAGACCGGGCCATCTCGGGACGCGACGAGTTCATCGAGGAAAACTGGACGGAAACCGTATAACGGTCATCAGACGCGAATGTTAGCATTCGCGTCTTTTATAAGACCAATAATCGGGAAAAGACTATAAATGGTTCATACATCCGAAAAGGAGGACTCATATATGAAAACAAGCACGAAACTCATCATCGGTGTGATTGGCGTAGCCGTAATCGCTGTTGCATGGTGGCTCATCTCCCCACTATTCTTAACCGAGACGGTCGATGAAGGATTGCCGCCGACAGCAGTCGAATCACCAGCTCCAGAGGAAGAGGAATCAGATCAAGAGACGTCCGAGACACCGGAAGCACAACCGAGTCCAACCGAAGTAGCGGGTGTATTCATGGACGGGGAGAAAAATTATGAGACGACCGGTACAATCCGCTCGGTCGAGGCAGAAGACGGGACGTACCTCCGATTTGAAGAGTTCGAGACGACGAACGGTCCTGACTTATTCGTATATTTGACGAAACCAGGGCAAGAGACGACCGAAGGCGTCAGTTTAGGGGCGCTAAAAGGGAACATCGGGAATCAAAACTATTTAATCCCAGAGGATGTGAATCTAGAAGAGTACAATACCGTCGTCATCTGGTGTCGTGCGTTCAGCGCGACGTTCGGGACTGGAGAACTGACTGGTTCAAGTGAATAAACAGACTTGAGGGTTGCTGAATGGATCGGCCACCCTCTTTTCATTTGAAATCGGCTGAAAAGACATCCAACAATAATTGAGAACATGCTATCATATATGTAAATAAGTGTAATTTAATTGAGGAGGTACGATTATGGAGCAAACGTTGTCACAACCGTACAAACACTACTTTTGGAAACGTTTCTTTCTATTCTTCATTCCATTGATGGTGGTCGGCATATTATCCGAACCGATGATCATTCAGAATCCATTCGAAGAGCTCGAAGACTATGGGGCCTTCCTATTCTTCTTCGTATTTTACATCATCGTCCTAGGAGGCTTGGCAGCTTTTATCGTTTCAATCATGTGGCGGATTAGACAATTCAAAGTGAAACATTAATCACTCTATTTATCTGTGGTTAATGCGTTTCGATTCTTTCTTAACTATTCATCTGCACGAGTGATTGATCATCTCAATCCGTTTCCTGTCTAACTTTCCAACCGCTGTATAAGGCAACTCCTTCACAAACACGATTTCTCGAGGAAGCTGATATGTTGTCACTCGTTCGCGCAACCAGCTCACTAGCTCTTCTTCTGTCAATACTTCATCATACACCTGTACATATGCCTTCAAGATGTGACCCGTGTACACATCCTCTACCCCGATGACGGCGACGTCCTCGACATTCGGATGGTCGCGCAAAACCGTCTCGACTTCCCCAGGATAAATATTGTTTCCTGCCGAGATGATCAAGTCGTCTGTTCGTCCACACAAAAAATAATAGCCGTTCTCATCCCGGTATCCGACATCACCCGTTTGAATCCAGCGGTTTTTCTGGTTTTGCATGGACCACTTATTTCGTATGCAAAATTCACCGATGGCGCCTGGCTCGACTTCCATTCCATCTTTCACTACCTTTAAGTCCCCTCCCGGAATCCTTCTCCCGAGCGTGTTCGCATCATACTGTAAATCTTCTGGTGTGGCGATCAGATTCAAGCCCGCTTCCGATGTTCCATATAGATTGTATAAGACGCTCCCTAACTCGTTATGGACTTCACGGACTAAAACGGGATGAAGCTTCGCACCACCGGAAGCAATACAAGCGAGAGAATGAAGTGATGTTGGATCGTGTCGTAACATTTTATGGATCATGAGCGGGACGACCGTGACTACTTCTACCTTGTGTCGCCGAATGAGGTCACAGGCTCTTTGCACTTCAAAATTCTCCTGAATGACAACCTTTTTCCCTAACGCGAGAAAAGATAAAAGAATGGAGATGCCGTAGCCATGGTAAATCGGTGTGGCAATATAAGCAGTATTGAATGATGGCAACTGCAACCGGTTCAATAAAGCCGTGAATGGAGCTAGAAAGTGAAAGAGGGATGGTCTATGAGTCACTTGTTTCGGACTACCGGTAGTACCGCCGGTCAACAGCACGAGTTTCCCGCTCGATGCGGCCGGAAGCTTTCCTTTTTTATGTCGCTTCGAATCCGATAAACTATTGATTGATACCTTTTCCTCATGATAGCTGACAAGTGTCGAACGTTTGTAAGACGAGTTTTCAATTAAGTTTTCAAACTCATCATCGTAAATCAAAAGATCGAATGGCTGTTCTTCTACGAGTCGGTTGAACTGCAGTTGACTCATCGATGAATGAAGCATGTAGATGTCTGCACCGAGTCGTGAAGCCGCAAACATCCCTTGTACGAAAGACGCGTGGTTCTTACAAAGAAACGCCACTTTTTGTCCCTTTTTAACCCCATACTGATCAGCCAAATGATGAGCAAGGTGTTCACAGCGTGACTTTAGCTCTTGATACGTCACTGTTTCTCGGCTATCAACTAAAGCCGTATTTTGACTCCCTGCTCTTTCCGTCAATGTAAAAAGCAGCATCAAGTTGATTCCATTTTGACGGATTGCGACGAATAGACGACCTAGGTTCGATGGTGATAGAAAATGGAGCTGCGACAAGACTTTCAATAACTTAACCATTCCTACTGTCACGCTCCTTTCTCTTAAGTAATGCAGGGACCATCCAGTCTATCGGTCTTCTGAAAACAAGTGACGTTACTTGACCGAGGAACAACCACCACGGCTTATATACTGGTCGTTTTGTATACAGGGCATGTCCAATCAGTTCCGCCACATGTACCGGTGACATGGCAGGTGAATGCTGATAAGCCAGCGTCGGTTTAATCATCGGAGTTTTTACTAGCGGTAGATATAGAGTCGTCGTGGAAATATTTTTGATTGTGAGTTCCGGACCCGCAGAGCGAAACCACGTATCGAACGCGGCTTTTGATGCCTGATAGGCCGCCCAGTGAGGAAAAGGATGAAGTAACACATTGATGGTCGATACATTGACGATCTGCCCGTTCTTCTTTTCGAGCACCGGAATGAGCGATAGCATCAATTGTACCGGGGCAAAATAATTGATCGCCATCGTCCGAGTGAAGTCATGGTATCGATCGAGTGACTCAGTGATGGGACGATTGATGGAGATTCCAGCATTGCTGACGAAAACATCCAATCCTTCCGGTAGTTGATGGAGATACGCCAACAATCCATTCCGTTCCTCTTCAATTCGAAGATCTGCCGAGAACACGGTCACCGTGGCTGATCCCTTCTCGATTTCAGACTTCATAACGTTCATGTCTGCGTCTCTACGGGCGACGAGAATCAGGTGCGCGGTTGTATCCGCTAGTAAATAAGCGAAAGCCTGCCCGATTCCTGAGCTCGCTCCAGTAATCAATATCGTTTTCCGATCCAGCTCTGATTTCATTTTCTGATAATCGAAGGAAGGAAATCGAAACAGAAATCTCTCGAGTAACGTGTAGTCAAACATATAGCCAGCACCTTTTTTTATATTCGTCTCGCACCAAGACAATCATTTAGCCTAACATGACAAACAGCAGCGTCCACTTTAATGAAAAAGGACCTGCTGTTCAAACCTTCCGTTTATCTTTTACACACTCTTCCCATTCGCATATCGAGTGAAATTGTCGAGGATCGCCTGCCAGCCTTGTCGTTGCATTTCAACCGGATTCATCGACTCCGCATCAAACACCTCGACCACTTTCGTCTGATCACCTTCTGAAGCAAATGAAATTCTGACTCTCCGTTCATCTTCCAGACGATACTGAATAAGCTCATTTACTTCAACTTCCTCATATACCCCTTCAAAATCAAAGCCCATGCTTTGATCTTTTGCTTCCATCCGACTACGAAACTTCCCGCCGACCCGTAAGTCGTTCTCCGCCTCAATCGTATGCCAATCGTCAGACGCATGATTCCATTGTTTGATATGTTCAGGTTCTGTCCAGAATTTCCAGACTGTGTCGATTGGTGCATCGACGAGCGTTGATATCGTCACGACATTTGAATCCATGATTCGTTTCCCCTTTATTCTACAATTTTTGATCAATCACGAATGTGCTGCCCGTCCTATATGACGAACGCAATATGAGATTACTTCCCTATCGATCACATCTTCTCCTGCTCTCATTTCAACGATTGAAAGATACTCAAAACAAAAACCTTGAATGGCACTCAAAATCGAGTTCATTCAAGGTTCTTTTCATTTCATAATTGAAACTTAACTCTTGGCAATCCCAAGCATAAATCCAGCGACGACAATCAACCCGATTCCCATGAAAACAAAGACGCGTTCTTTTGTCGTCTTCTCTTCTTTCAAGAGATAGATCCCACCAAGTGTCGCCACGACGACGTTCAATTGGGATAAGGCGAACGAAGTCGCAATCCCCACTTCTCCGCTTGAAACGAAAAGTCCGAAGTTCCCGATTCCCCAGGCGATTCCCGCCAAGATGTTTTTGAATGTGCGTGGATCGAGTTTCTTGACGTCCTTTTCACGAAGACTGAACAGAAGTGCCGCGATGAACATCCCGACGGATTGTGGAAGAATCGCGGTGATCCCTTCTACTTCAAAGTAGTTCGTCAAGACGGCATACGTGACGTAACCAATACTCGAAACGAATAGGACGAGTAAACCCTTTTTCAACGCACCGGCACTGTCCTGATCTTTCTTCTGTTGGTATGAAGTCATAGTCGCTCCGATGATAATCAAGACGAGCGCTGAAAACCCTAACCATAGCTCCGTCGATGTCTGCCAGTCCCCGAGTACGATGACCCCAAAGAGAGACGTCCCAACGAGTTGCATCCCCGTGCTGATTGGCATCGCTTTGGAGACGCTTAAGATTTGGAACGATTGGAACTGCAAATATTGACCGAGCGCCCAGAACGCCCCTGAGATAAATCCGGTCACGATGGCGAGTGTCGTGAACTCCGGTCGGAAGACGAGGGCAATCACTGTTGCCATGATCATCGCCCCGATGGTCGTTCCGATTAACTGCTGAATCGGTTTTCCTCCTACTTTCGACACGATGAGTGGAATACTTCCCCACATGAGTGCCGGTAAGAGTGCCAAAAGAATCATTTCCATGAAGCACACCTGCTTTCTTAATATAACGTCTAACATGAAATTCCCACGTCTCCAATTTTATAAACCTAAATTCAAAAAGGGAATTGCCATGTCGAATACTACGATGATATAATGATTTCGAACGGGGCATTAGCTCAGCTGGGAGAGCGCTACGCTGGCAGCGTAGAGGTCAGGGGTTCGAGCCCCCTATGCTCCATTAATTGGTCACATCTCGAATGAGGTGTGGCTTTTTTATTGGTATGGTGCGATTCAACCTCTTTCTGAACGGGTAATGATAGTTAGACTTTTTCATATAAGGGGGAATTTTGATGGAACGTACATCTGTAGAAGAAACATTGACGAGCGTGATCGAATGCATGCGCGCATGCAACCACTGCTTCTCAAAAAGTTTGCAAGAAGAGGATTTACACATGTTCACCGAATGCATCCGCCTGACTCGAGAATGCTCAGACATTTGTACTTTAGCTTTAAATGCCTTAGAAACAGATTCAGCCTTTTCAAAACCAATCGTTGCTTTATGCGCCCAAGTCTGTGATACGTGTGCGGTTGAATGCGGACGACATCAGCACGACCATTGTCAAGCCTGTGCCAAAGCATGTGAGCGTTGTGCGGAAGCTTGCCGAACACTTGTTGCCGCTTAAGCACGACATTCGTCTAACTTTCTGTTAGACTTTTTTTATTGCTTACGAAAGAAGGTAAACTATGAACCATACCATTCTCGCACTTGACGTGGAGACCGCTAACCGTGATAGTCGCAGCATCTGTTCTGTCGGATGGAGCATCCTTCAAAATGGTGATGTGGTCGAAACCGACCAGCGACTCGTCAATCCGGAGGAAGACTTTGATATGGGTAACATCCGCGTCCATGGCATTCGTCCGAGTGACGTGTGGGATGCACCGGCATTACCGGAAGTACTTTCCTCTCTTTACCCGATTTTACGGGAAGTGGACCTCGTCATCGCACATAACGCTTCATTTGACATGGGTGCCTTGAGAAAGGCGATTGTGAAATATGATCTATTCGATTTCCCTACAATCGAGTACGGTTGCACCGTCAAACTGTCACGTAAACTGTATCCAGGACTCCCGAACCATAAGTTGAACACGATGGCAGAACACTTGAACGTGCCGTTTATTCATCATGATGCTGCGGAAGATGCTCGCGTATGCGCGCTACTTATGCGAGACATGATGCAAAAAACCGGCATCACAAGCCCAAAAGAATTACATCGCTATACGTCCGTGAAAACAGGAACGCTCGCATATTAAACCGGTCATGAAATCATGACCGGCTATTTTTTGAAAATCCATCTCTTCTGGACATAATAACTGACGAAAAAGAGAAAACTATCGACGATTACTTTTAGGATGACCTCGCCTTGTCTGAGCAAGAGAAACAAGAGATAAACAAGGAGTGCTGAAACGGCCATTTGAAGCACGACGAGACTAAAATATTTCGGAAGAGACCGCCGCGCCTTCGAATCGAAGACTACTTTTCGATTAACGAGATAATTGAAGAGAGAGGAAATGATTCGAGCGATGACCGTCGCGATGACGACGTGAGCCGTATCGAAGTATGGGGATAATAAATAAATAAAGAGCGCATACATCCCTACGTCGACAAGGAACGAGGCGACAGAGGATAACGAATACATCAAAAACATCCGATAAATTAAAATCGAGTCGAGAATCGGTCTAAAATGGGATGAATCATTTTCATTCTCATATACGGTCTGGATGGTCGTTTGTTGAATCGGGACCTGCAATCGTTTCGTGAACGTGAGCATATTCATCTCGAACTCATATCTATTTCCAGGAATGTCAATCAGTTGTCGCGCATATCGCATCGGGATGGCTCGAAGTCCCGTCTGCGTGTCTTTTAACTTCAGCCCACTCCCAATCAACATCACGAGCCGTGTCGCCTGATTGCCGAATCGGCTCCGGAACGGAATCGCATCTCCGCTAAAATCTCGACATCCCATGATGAGATGATGTGGTTTATTCAACCCTTCCTCATAGACGTTGACGACATCTTGCGGCAAGTGCTGCCCGTCGGCATCGACCGTGATGACCCCCGTTTTATCCGGATATGTGTCCACCACATACCGTAACCCCGTCTTGATTGCTGCTCCCTTCCCTTGATTCTGTTCGTGCGTTAACACTTGGTCGACAAATGATGCAATCTTATCAAATGTGCCTACCGACGATTCGTCACTACCGTCATTGACCACAATGATGTTCGAAAACCCACTCGCCCTCAACTTCTCCACGAGTGTGACGAGTGCCTCATCAGGGTTATAGGCCGGAATCAAAATCGAATACGCTTGGCGTGTTTCCACTTCATGCATCTGCATCGCCACCCCTCCTTCAATTCCTCTATACCCGAAGCAATGAATTCGCATTCCCAATAAAAAAAACATCAGCCCTAAGGCTGATGCATGTACTCACCCGATAAAGATCAAGTAAGACGAAACGAAATAGACAACGACAA
The DNA here is from genome assembly GCF_902506275.1 of Exiguobacterium sp. 8A. GTDB lineage: Bacteria > Bacillota > Bacilli > Exiguobacteriales > Exiguobacteriaceae > Exiguobacterium > Exiguobacterium profundum. The sequence continues at coordinate 723,575 of NZ_LR733630.1, forward strand.
CGAGTAACGAAGGAATCACATAACGTACCTTCGACGTGACATTTTGTCTTAGCACACTATACATGACGAGGATCGATAGGATCGTGATCCCGACCGCAGATACGAGGTGTGACGTCGAGACATCTGCGAGAATCGATCCATTCCGATAGAAGACATCTGACATGGCGATAATCAACATGTTGAAGATATTCGAGCCGAGAATCGAACCGAATGCCAAGTTGACATTACGTAGTTTGAGCGCCATGAACACAGCGACCGCTTCCGGGAGTGACGTCGATGCCGCAATCAAGAAGCTACCGACAAAACTAGAACCGAGTCCTGTGACAACGGCAATTTGATCACCTGTGATGGAAAGGGCTGTTCCTGCCGCCATGATTACGATTGCAGCGATGATGAATCCAAAGACCGCACGTTTCAGCGTGATCTCTTCATATTTACCGACGACCACTTCTTCTTCGACTTCATGCTCCGCGACCGGCTCTGTCGGTTGTTTCCCGATATAGTAGATTCCGATACCGTATAGAATCGCAATCAAGAGCGCGTCGACTCCGATTCCGATAAACGTCATGTCGACGCGAACGATCAAAGCAATCAACGTCGTGACGGTCAAGAGTAACCCAAGTCCGGCCGTGTACAGGTGGTCCCGACTCGCATAGTTGAACAATTGCTTCTGTCGGAAGTATAGGTCGAACATCGCTAAGATAAAGATATTGAATAGGTTACTTCCGAGCATGTTTCCGATGGCGATGTCTGGGTTGTCAATCATGACAGCCGATATACTTGTTGTCACTTCCGGGAGCGAAGTCGCTCCTGCCAATAAAACGGTACCGACAAGCATCCCGCCCATTTTCGACTTTTCAGTCATGACGTCTGCGTACGTCGATAATTTGATTGCGGCGTAGACGGTGATGGCCGCAGCCAGTAAGAAATAAACAAATACCATTTTTTCTCCTCCTTGGGTAAACAAAAAAGACCTTTTTATGGACGACAAAAACGCCCATAAAAAGGTCTTGCGGACTTGTAAAAGCTCGATGGACCGAGTGCGCACGCACTGTAATGACGACCCATCGACCACGATTGTGGTCGCTACTCCCCTTTTTATCTTCCCTTTGACTATAGCATGAAGAGAACTAGTTGACAATCGAGCGACGTATGAGTGCGAGAAGTTCTTGTGGCTCGAGAGCCGTCCGATATGCGAGTTCTTGCATCCCCGCGAGCTTCTCGGGTGACAATGGCGTGGTCCAACCCGCTTCGTGAAGTCGCTGTCGGAAGCACACAATCTCTACTTCATCAATCGTATCTCGCCCGACAATCTCCTTTAACTCATATGCCGTTTGACATAGTGGTGCCGATTCTTGCAACCATTCGTCTTCGACAAAATGGGTCAGCATCGATTCAAGGAGCCTTGCCACTTTTCGATCTTTTGAATTTTTCTCGCCGTAAAACAATAGATGGAGTTCTTGTTCATACAAACCGATTAGGTCTGTCGAACTCCGAAACGGTTCAAATGCTGATAGTAATTCATGATAATACCATGATTGGTCTCGCAGCGGTCGTTTAAAACGTTGCCACACCTTCATCCCTTCCATCTCAAGATCATAACGGATGGAACGGAGATTATGTAGCTTATCCGCCACGAGAAGTGCGACTTCATCAAATTGAAGTGATTTCACCTGCTGAAGTGTCAGTCGTTTTCGTTGTTCCCACGACTCGTCACGATTTTTTTCCGAGACCGCGAGAACGAGCCTGTGCACGTCAGATCCGAATTTTGATAAGATTTCTTGTGGGTCCGTCTTCGTGTCCTCAATCAAATCATGGAGTAACCCTGCCGCCACGACCACCGGTGCTTGATGATCGGACTCAAGAAGCATGGCGACCGAGAATGGGTGTGACAAATATGGTATGGATGAACCTTTTCGGAACTGTCCTCCGTGACGAATAGACGAAAAACGTAACGCCTCTTCTACGAGCGGGTTCATGTCGCCATCCTCCTTCTTCCGGATAAAAACTCTCCTATTCATTACCCGGAATTAGGTACATATAACCTAAAAACATCCCGAATTTAGGTATATGGTCACATTATTCTTCATAAATCATTTTTTTCGTCATTCCTCCATCTACGACAAGATTATGCCCGTTCACAAAACTGTTTTGACGATCGATCAAGTATCTCACAGCGCGGACGATATCTTCTGGTTCACCGACACGTCCCGAAGGATGTTGTTCATGATCAATCTCACGTAACGACTCATCAGACGTATGAATCCATCCTGGACTGATCGCATTCACCGTCACAGGGCGGTCGCCTAATGAGATGGCAAGTGAATGGGTCAAGCCGACGATGCCTCCTTTAGATGCACCATATGCATCCCAATGCGGTTCGTTCTGGAAAGCACGTGTCGAGGCCATGTTAACGATTCTTCCATATGACTCATCTTGATTCAGTTCTAAAAAGTATTTCGCACAACTAAATGTCCCGACTAAATTGACATCGATGACTCGTTTGAACGTGTCAATCTCAAGCTCATCAATCGGCTTGACCAGCGAAGCGATTCCTCCATTGTTGATCAATACATGGGCTCGACCAAATTCGTTGTGAATATCGTCAAAGACACGCTTAAGTTCAGACGTGTCTCCAAGGTCTACTTGATAAAAGCGTAACCCTTTAATGTCCGGGTCATCTCCAATATCTAACCCGATTACTTCATACTGATTTACGAAAGCTTGAGCAATCGCATAACCAATTCCTTGACTAGCCCCTGTTACAATAATTACGTCTTTCATCATTCATCCCTCCTAAAAGACTGTATACCCAAATCCCGATTAGTCGGACCATAGTTTTCGATTCGAAGTCGTGATCACACTCGCTCCCGCAGCAAGTGCCGCTTGGACTTCCTCCTTTGTTTCAATCAGCCCACCTGCGAAAACGGGTATTCCCGTCTTCTCCTTCACACGTTGAATATACTTCGGCACAATACCTGGTAAGACTTCGATATAGTCCGGTTTTGAACGTTCAATGTGTTTGATACTTTTCTCTAATGAGGTGGAATCAATTAAAAATAGACGCTGTACAGTGACCACATCATTTTGCTTTGCTTTGACGATGACGTTTCCTTTCGTCGAGATGATACCGAACGGTTTGAACGTCTGGCAGACATACTCTGTCGCATACTCGTCCGCCTTCATACCTTGAATCAAATCCATATGAATGAACACTTTTTTATCATGTTTCCCCAATAATCTGAAGATGGAGTCCAATCGGCTCATATGAATCTCTAATAACACCCCTAATTCGAAATCACTCGATAAAAACCGCTCCAAATCCCGCATGTCCCGTATCGCCGGTAAGATGGATTGACCATTGATCATCAACTATTCCCCCTGTCTCTTTCTCATTATGCAGATAGCCGATTTTATAAATCAAGGTTTACTCATTCAATATATCGGGAAAATAAAATCAACTTGTGTAGAGGGGGATTTGAGTATGGTCAATGAAGTAACTGTAAAAGTCGAAACACCGACTCCAGAACAACATCAAGCGTTGCGCGTGAAGGCAGGGATGCCACGACGTTCTGATCGAGGTACGGTGAAGGGGCTTCAAAATACACTGTATGGTATTTGTTTATACTTAGATGATGAGATTGTCGGAATGGGACGCGTCGTCGGTGACGGCGGGATGGTATTCCATTTAGTAGATATCGTCGTAGATCCAGAATGCCAGGGACTTGGACTCGGAAAATTAATCATGGAGCATTTGATGGAATGGATCTTACAAGAAGCCGATGAGACGGCCATCATCAGCTTAATCGCAGATATTCCAGCCGATGGATTGTATCGACAGTTCGGTTTTGATTACTCACGACCTGAATCCGTCGGAATGGAGTATCAATGGAATCAAAGAGAAAGCTAATTGGGGTCGTGAGAGGAGATGACGTATGGATGGGTTAAATATCATCGTGTTGCTCGGATTGGCGCTCACCCTCATCTCTGTCCTCAGTCTCCTGATTGAACGATTATTCTTCCCAAGTATTTTAGCGTTTATCGCAATTGGGGTCGGGGTCGGGTTTTTCTGGGATGGGAATGAAGTCTTTAAAGTCGCGGGAGAGATCGGAATCATTCTGTTATTTTTCCTACTCGGTCTGAAGTTTCCACTACGTGAACTTTGGAAGCGCATGCGGAAAGTATGGAAGGCGGGAATACTCGATATCATTCTGTCATTCGGGGTATCGTTTGGGATTGCTTTAGCATTTGGTCTCGATTTCCCTCGCGCCTTTTTAATCGGGGCCGTCTTATATGCGACGAGCTCCTCCATCTCTGCGAAACTGCTTGAGCGGCATTCCGAAAAACATGAAGATATTAAAGAGTTTGTGCTCGCATTACTCATCTTTGAGGATATTTTTGCCCCTCTCCTATTGACGGTTGCCCCTTTCATCATTCAAGAAGAACCGGTTGCGATGTCCGATATCGGCAAAGTGTTCGCAGGATTTCTGATATTTGGCGTACTCTTGTTCATTGGTTCGAGCTTCGTATCCAAACAACAAAAGTTTTCGAAGCACTTGTTGCGACAAGATGATGCGAGTATCGGTCTGATCGGACTCATTCTCTTTTTCGCAGGGATTGGGATGGTGTTTGGATTATCTGAGATTTTAGGAGCATTCATCGCCGGAATCATGCTCGCCGATATCCACGACGTGAGACCGCTGAAACGTTTGACCGTACCCGTCCGAGATTTATTCTTGCCGATCTTTTTTATCTCGTTCGGTATCTCGATCAACCTCGAGAAAGGTGTCATCGTGAATGCGCTCTTCTTCGTCTTGATTGTATGGGGGGTATTGTCAAAATGGATTGTCGGACGTGTCGGGGGCAGAATCTATGGCTTGACGCGGGTTCAAGCCAATGAAGCCGGGTTCTCACTCGCGCCACGTGGGGAGTTCTCTATTTTATTTACCGCTCTTTCGAACGGGGCAATCAACTTGTTTGTCGGTCTCTATATTTTTGTGTCAGCCATTGTCGGAATCATTCTGTTCCGTTTCTCAGAGTACTTGGCAGAAAAAACAGAGAAAACCCTCACGAAAGTCTTGCCAGACGAGAAAAAAGAAGAATAAATTGGCGGACCCATATGCTGGGTCCGCCTGCTTTGTGCATTAGTCTTTTGCTAGTTTGTTGTGCCGCTTTTTACGCCATACGATATAAATGATAACACCGATGAACAGCAACCCATAGATTGCATAAGAATAAGCATCGAGGTATGAGAGGATATCTTGCCAATTCTCACCGACTTTCATCCCGATAAGGATGAGAATGGTATTCCATAAGGCTGTTCCAGCCGTACTGAGCAGTAGAAATTTCATGAATGGCATGTTCGACATCCCTGCAGGAATCGAGATCAGGCTTCGGACGACCGGCATCAAACGTCCAAAGAAGACCATCCATCCCCCGTATCGATCGAACCAGGCATCCGCCTTTTTTACATCATTCAGATCAAGTCGTAACCATTTTCCGTATTTCTTCGTCCATTTTTCAATCTGCTCGACATCAAACAAGAGTCCAAGGCCGTATAATAATACGGCTCCTAATATGGCCCCGACCGTCGATGCCACGATGACGAGCGTGATGGACAAATTCGTCTTCACAGCAAAAAAACCACCAAAGAGTAAGACGACTTCAGAAGGGATCGGTGGAAACACATTCTCAATAAAAATCATGAATGCAATCCCTATGTAGCCGTACTGTTCAATCACAGAAATCATCCAGTCACTCATGTCGCTTCCTCCATTCTTCCCCTCTATACCCGTCCATTTTGCTATATAATCGCAAAGACATGCTACACTCAAAGAAAGGAGCTGATTGAAATGGAAGAAACAGTACGGTGTCCTTGGTGCGGGACAGATCCATTGTACGTCCGTTACCATGACGAGGAATGGGGAAAGCCCGTTCACGATGATCAGAAGCACTTTGAATGTCTGACACTCGAAAGTGCGCAAGCAGGACTTAGTTGGATCACCATCTTGAGAAAACGTGAAAATTATCGATTGGCTTATGCCAACTTTGAGGTGCAGCAAGTTGCCAGCTTCACGGATGAGGATGTGGAAAGACTTCTCGGCGATAGCGGGATCGTGCGAAATCGACGAAAAATCGAGGCGTCGATCAATAATGCGAAACAGTTCATCAAACTACAGGAAGAGTTTGGCTCATTTGATTCGTATATCTGGTCATTCGTCAACAATGCACCTATCTTGAATGCATGGAATCGGCTTGAAGATGTTCCTGCAACGACGGAACTTTCTGAACGATTGAGTAAAGACCTGAAACGACGCGGCTTTAAGTTTTTAGGACCGACAACGGTCTATGCCCACCTACAAGCGACGGGTCTCGTCAATGACCATCTCACCTCTTGCACGTTCCGCTAACTTAAGACCAGCTCTCAAAAATATCTTTACATTCCCCCTCTTGTTGTGACAATATTTTGACAAAGTGATACTCTATCACTGAAAGCGTTTTCGTATTTTTTATCTTTCGGGGGGATGTTGATGAACGGAATTTTAGTGTCCATTGTCGTGTACATGGCACTGATGGTCTTGCTTGGGATCATCGCGTATCGGAGAACAAGCAGTATCGGAGATTACATGTTAGGTGGTCGGGCGCTTGGTCCCGGGGTCGCCGCCTTATCTGCCGGTGCATCAGACATGAGTGGATGGCTCTTAATGGGATTGCCTGGTGCAATGTATGCGTCAGGGATTTCAAGTGGCTGGATTGTCATCGGGTTGACGATCGGCGCCTATTTGAACTGGTTATTGGTCGCACCAAGATTACGCATTTATTCATACATATCGGATGATGCGATCACAATCCCAGACTTCTTTGAGAAGCGATTTAAAGACACAAAAGGTGTGTTGCGTTCATTTTCAGCTGCTGTCACGTTAATTTTTTTCACACTTTATGCGACAAGCGGATTCGTCGCCGGCGGTCGCCTATTCAATGCCGTCTTCGACATTGAATTTGTAACGGGAGTCGTCATTCTCGCTTCCATCATTATTCTGTACACTTTCATCGGTGGATTTTTAGCAGTAAGCTGGACAGATTTTGTTCAAGGATTGATCATGCTGTTTGCCCTTATTTTTGTACCTGCCATCGCCATTATGGCAACTGATGGTGTATCAAATGCTTTAGACACGGTACGAAATATTGATGAAGCGTTACTTGATCCGTGGACGGGGCAATCACTTATCGGAATCATTTCACTATTTGCGTGGGGGCTCGGCTATTTCGGCCAGCCACACATCATCGTCCGTTTTATGGCAATCGGAAAGCTCGAGGACATTAAGACGGCACGTCGAATCGGGATCTCATGGATGGTCTTCACCGTTGTCGGGGCGATGGCGACCGGATTATTCGGTCTCGCCTATTACACACAACAAGGCCTCACCATCGATAATCCGGAGAACGTTTTTATCAACTTATCTGACTTATTATTCCCGGATTTGGTGACTGGTGTATTATTGGCTGCTCTTCTCGCCGCCATCATGTCGACCATCTCCTCTCAATTGCTCGTTTCGTCGAGTGCCGCGACGACAGACTTTTATCAGAAGTTCTTCCGTAAAGAAGCGGGAGACCGTGAACTCGTCATGGTCGGTCGGATTACGGTCATTCTCGTATCCGTCATATCGATTATTCTTGCACTCGATGCAGACGACACCATCTTAAACCTTGTCGGTTATGCTTGGGCAGGATTCGGTTCATCATTTGGTCCACTCATCTTGTTCAGTCTGTTTTGGAAGCGAACGACGCGTCAAGGTGCACTTGCTGGAATGTTGACGGGAGCCTTTGTCGTCATTCTATGGAAGAACTATGCCGCTTCTCTTTTCGGAACGTTTGGGACATTGTATGAAATGATTCCAGCATTCTTCCTGTCGGCACTTGCCATCTATATTGTGAGTTTGGTGACACCGCCACCAAATGAGGTCATTCAACGTGAGTTTGACCAAATGCAAGACATGGTCAAAGAACATATCAAATAAATCTCATGACAGGTCAAAAACGACCTGTCTTTATTTATTTAGGCAGGATTTTTCTTAATTATCGACGAATTTTAGGGTTATCGTACGAATCTGTCGTGAAAAGGAGAATCGGGATGAAACCAATCAAGATCGTCTCTCGTCTTACCTTCCTGTCTAGCTTTGTTTTATTAATCGCTTGTGGTACGACTCCGGCAACGAATCAAGAAATACCAGAAGAAGTCGAAGAACCGATTGTCGAGGTACCTGAAGAAATGCCGCCTGCCGAACCGGAACCGATTGTCACGACGGCCTCCCTCTATGCAATCGGCGACATCCTTCTACATGATTCGGTATACAACGCAGCTCGTACTGATGAAGGGTATGAATTTGATACTGCATTCGAACAGATCTCTCCAATATTGAGTCGCGCCGATCTATCAATCGCCAACCAAGAGAGCATGATTGGCGGGAGTGAAATCGGACTTTCGAGCTACCCGGCATTTAACAGTCCTTTTGAAATTGGAGATGCCTTACAACGGGCAGGAATCGATTTGGTCACGACAGCGAATAATCATACGCTCGACCGTGGCGTCCGAGCTATTGAAAATTCGATTGACCATTGGAACGCAATCGAAATGCCTTATACAGGCTCCTTCCTATCTGCTGAGGACAAGGCGAATATTCGTACGTTGACTGCAAACGATATTTCTTTTTCCTTCCTCGCATACACGTATGGGACGAATGGAGTCGTGCCGAAGCAACCCTATCATGTGAACTATATCGACCTTGCACAGATGCAACCAGAGATCGAGAAGGCGGAACAGTCGACTGACATGACGGTCGTCTCCCTCCATTTTGGTACGGAATACGAGCCGTTACCGAATGAGAGTCAAACTGAGCTCGCCCAATCGTTAGCAGACCTCGGAGTCGACATCATCATCGGTCACCACCCTCACGTGCTGCAACCCCCGACCATGCTAGAAGGAGTTCATGGCAATCAAACATTTGTCATCTACTCGCTCGGTAATTTCCTTTCCGGACAACAAGGAGATGAACGAAACACGGGCGGCATCATCGGGATTGATGTGGTCAAGACAATCGAAGATGACCAATCGACTATTGAATTGAAAAATCCGATGTTCTATCCAACCTTTACGCAAAAATCATCTGATGGACATTATGAGGTCGTCCCGTTAAAGGCTGCTCGTCCTGAACTTCTTTCCCCTGTTAGCGACCATATGTCGCAATGGTTACCCCAACTCAAAATCGAACAATGACGACCACGAAATCACTCGTGGTCTTTTTATTTTCAAAAAAGGGTTGCCACACGACATCTTATCCCTTACACTGAGTTGTATATTTATAAATAAAGATTAATAATTATTCATAAGGGGTGTTCATATTTTGAAACAGAAACTCGTATTGGCTTACTCAGGTGGTCTTGACACATCGGTTGCGATTAAATGGTTGGACGAACAAGGTTATGATGTGATTGCAGTCTGTTTGAACGTCGGGGAAGGGAAAGACTTAGAAAAGATTCAACAAAAAGCGATGAAAGTTGGAGCGAAAAAATCAATCGTCATCGATGCGGTCGATGAGTTCGTCAACGAGTTCGCTCGCTATTCGATGCAGGCCCATACATTATATGAAGGCGTATATCCACTCGTTTCGGCACTATCACGCCCCCTCATCTCGAAAAAATTGGTCGAGGTCGCACAGGCCGAAGGCGCCGTCGCTGTGGCCCATGGATGTACCGGGAAAGGAAATGACCAAGTGCGTTTTGAAGTGTCCATTCATGCACTCGATCCTTCACTCGAAATCGTCGCACCGGTTCGGGAATGGAAATGGTCACGTGAGGAAGAAATCGCGTACGCGGCAAAACATCAAATTCCGATTCCAATCGTTCAAGAAGAGCCATTCTCAATCGATCAGAACATCTGGGGACGCGCCATCGAATGCGGCATTTTGGAAGATCCTTGGGCAGCACCTCCGGCAAGCGCATATGAGTTAACAGCGGCACTTGAGGACACACCGCATGAACCGACTTATCTTGAGATTGAATTCAAGAACGGAGTGCCGGTTGCTATTGATGGGAAGAGCCAATCGTTCACTGATATCTTAAAAGAGCTCAATATCGTTGCGGGTGCCCATGGTGTCGGGAAGATTGACCACATCGAGAACCGGGTCGTCGGTATCAAATCACGTGAGGTGTATGAGGCACCTGGCGCCATGACATTGATCACTGCGCATAAAGCTCTTGAAGCCTTGACACTCGTTCGTGAAGTGGCGCATTTCAAACCAATTGTCGAGCAAAAATTGACAGAAACAATCTACAACGGACTTTGGTATTCACCGCTCACAAAAGCACTTCTTGCGTTTATCGATGAGACTCAAGCTACCGTCACAGGAACGGTTCGCATGAAATTGTTTAAAGGGCAGGCCATCGTCGACGGACGGAAGTCGCCAATTTCTCTTTATGATGAGGAACTTGCGACCTATACGTCAGCCGATACGTTCGATCAACAAGCAGCTGTCGGATTCATCAAGTTATGGGGTCTTCCAACAAAAGTTCAATCAGAGGTGTTGATGGAAAAGGGAGCGTTCGTCAATGAGTAAATTATGGGGAGGCCGTTTCGAGAAGACGGCGAGCGATTGGGTCGATGCATTCGGTGCATCGATTGAATTTGATGCTCAACTCGTCCTTGAGGATTTAGAAGGTAGCATGGCTCACGTGACGATGTTAGGTGACCAGGGCATCCTCTTAAAGGAAGAAGTCACTCAAATCCTTGATGGATTACAACAACTTAAGCAAAAAGCACTCGCGGATGAATTGAAATTCGAGGTGTATCACGAAGATATCCATATGAACTTAGAAGCTCTGCTTCATGAAGCGATCGGACCGGTTGCAGGGAAGATGCATACGGCACGTAGCCGAAACGATCAAGTCGCGACGGACATGCATCTTTACTTGAAAGAACGTGTGAAAGAAGTGATTCAATTGATTGAATCACTTCAGCGTGAATTGCATGCTCACGCTTCAGAAAACGTAGAGACAATCATGCCTGGCTATACGCACCTCCAACGTGCACAACCGATCTCGCTGGCCCACCACTTGCTCGCCTATTTCTGGATGCTAGAGCGTGATAAGGAACGGTTTACGGACAGCTTGAAGCGGATTGATTGGTCTCCTCTTGGCGCAGGAGCCTTAGCCGGGACAACGTTTCCGATTGACCGTTCCCGTTCAGCTGAATTACTTGGATTCAATCGGGTTTACCCGAATAGCCTCGATGCCGTTAGCGATCGTGACTTCATACTCGAGTTTCTTTCAAATGCATCGATGCTTATGATGCACCTCTCCCGCTTCTGTGAAGAATTGATTCTTTGGGCAAGCGAAGAGTATCGCTTCATTACAGTGTCGGATACGTTTTCTACCGGTTCGAGCATGATGCCACAAAAGAAAAACCCTGACATGGCCGAACTCGTCCGTGGAAAATCGGGTCGAGTGATTGGAAACTTGATGGGCTTGTTGACGCTCATGAAAGGACTTCCACTCGCTTACAATAAAGATTTACAGGAAGATAAAGAAGGGATGTTCGATACGGTCAAGACCGTTCAAGGCTCGCTCAGTATCATGGCGGGGATGATGAATGAACTGACGTTCCACCCGGACGTCATGAAACAAGCGACCGAGCGCGATTTTTCTAATGCGACCGAACTCGCCGATTATTTGACGGCAAAAGGGTTACCGTTCCGTGAGGCGCACGAGGTGACTGGAAAACTCGTCAAATATTGCGTGGATGAGCGATTGTATTTACGCGAGCTTCCAATCACGGTATTCCAAACGTACTCTGAATTGATTCAAGAGGATGTGTATCATGCCTTGACCCCTGAACAGGCAGTCGCACGTCGAAACAGTTACGGCGGAACAGGATTCGATGCCGTCCGTGAACAGTTGAAAGAAGCTTCGGCATGCATGAGCACGATGACCTATTCTTAATCATCTTGAACCCGTCACGTTAATCTGTGACGGGTCTATTTATTTATCCTGTTCATTCAGACGTTCAACGAAAGAAGGAAGACCTTTTTCTAGTAGAAGATCGAATACCTCCATCATCTCATCAATGGAATTTTCATTGACGTCTAGTAGATATTGCAAGACGACCCCATCGACTGCCGCAATCAGCCATGAACTGAACGCATTGTTTAGACGAGTGTTTTCTAGTCCGTACAAATGAATCAGGATTTGTTCGATTTGTTTTGTCCATTCTGCATATTTGTCTTTTAATTTCAGTTGTGCCTCCATGTTCCCCAGTAACACTTCATGAGCAAAATGATACTGCAAGCGGTTCTCTGCATCTTTATGAAAGCGTTCCGCCGTATTTCGTGCAATCTCCATTTTGATACGTTCTTTTGAATAGGCATCGTCTGTCATTTCTTTGGCGATTTGAGAGGAAACAGACAAGCTCTCATTCATTAAATCGTACAATAAATCTTCTTTATTTTTGTAATGATGATAGATGGCTCCTGTCGTCATATTCGCCTCGATTGCAATCGCTCTGACTGTTGCCCCGTTCACCCCACTTCGAATAATGACCGTTCTGGCTGCATCTAGAATTTTATTTTTACCGTCCACTATTATTCTCCCCTTTCGAGTCCACTTTAGAATAACATAGCTCTACCAATGCGAGTGCTCAGGACTAAATTTTGTGAAATAATTCACATTGACTAAATAGGATTGTCCGCCTATACTAAAAACATAACAAACGTTATGTTTGTTAAATTCAAATGAGAAGGTGAATGGAATGAACGTTTGGCCGCATGTAATCTCGATGCCACTCTATTTAAGTTTATTATTAGGAATCATCGTTTTTTTCAGAAAGCACTATAAACTGTCCGCCTACTTTTGGCTCGCTTCGTTATTGACCATCCCATTATGGATGATGGGGAATGTCGATGGCTGGTTTCGTTGGGCTAAAATTGTAAGCGTTATCATACCGACGATTATCGTTGGTTTCTCTCGAATCGCCATTTACGAGAACAAACAAGGACGGATTTGGAACTTTTTAAAGCGTGACGAATTTTTATGGTTCTTCTATGCCATCTTGTTTTTAAATATCGCAGAAGCCACGATTAAAGATGTGACACTCGGCAACTACTTTAATGCCGCCTGTGGATTTTTACTCTGTGTGACGATTCCTTTCGCACCGACTTTTTGGAAGTTTGCGAAAGAAGGATACGCCGATCTCGTAGCCTATACGACTGGGTCATGGAATTTTATATACACGTCATGGAACGCATGTTTCGTCTATGCAGAATCTCCAACTTATTTTGCCAGCTCGCTCTGCATCTTGCTTGCGGCAGAACTGTATCCAGTCATCAAAGGACGACCAGAGCTTTACATTACCGCTCGTATTTACACGCTTGCAGCCCATTTATTGATTCGTGCATGCTATGACATTTTCCCGCAAGTCATGAACTCTTCGACATGGTTCAACTCGGAAGTATTGAAATCATGGGGAGTAATTAATTTTGTGATCATCGTCCCTTATGTCTTCTGGCATATGTGGCAACTTCATCACAATAAGGCCATCATCAGCTTCAAGAGAGCCAAAGTATCATGATGGAATCGAATATGTGAACGTATGATTTTGATTGCTCAATAGTGAACAATTAACTGATGTAAGGAGGAGATTTGAGTGGGAATTCTGTATGAACGAATCGATCTCGTCGGATGGGGAATTGGGTTATTTGTCTTGTTTAGCTTGATGGCTTTCAATGAATTCAGTCGCACGACTAAGTGGGGAGGAATAACGTTATTCTTGATTGTACCGACTATACTGACCCTTTTTGTTTGGCCGACAACCGCAGCTCCAGGGAATGAATATGGAACGGGTACTTGGTTCAACTGGGTGAAAACATATTCTGCACTCGCCGGCTGTCTCGGTTTCATGATTATTCGTTACCGCCCCTCGCTATTACGAAAGAAATGGGTCTTATTCTTTCCACCTGGGATTTTGGCACTAAACATTTTAGAAGCCTGTATCCGAGACTTTCAAGTATACTTCTTTAACGTTCCCGATGGTGCTTATATCGATCACCTTTGGGTCATGTCCGGACCTTGGAATCTAATGAACGGTTTTGCCGGATTATTGAACATCATCGCCATCTGCGGATGGATTGGAATCAATATTTCGAAAGATCAATCAAAAGATATGATTTGGCCTGATATGATTTGGCCATGGATCATCGCCTATGATTTATGGAATTTTGCTTACGTTTATAATTGTATCTCTGACCATTCGTTTTATGCAGGATTGATTCTGCTCCTTTCATGTACCATTCCTTCTTTCTTTATTAAAAAAGGGGCTTGGTTACAACATCGTGCCCACACGTTGGCTTTATGGATTATGTTTGTCATGACAGTTCCCGCGTTCGCCGACCGATTAGCTCCCGTACCGTCGACACATGACCCGAGAGCCTTCTTTATCGTCAGTCTACTCTCCCTCTTATTCAACGCGGCGCTTGTCTCCTATCAATTTTATCGGATCCGTCAACGACATCTTCATCCACTCAAGGATGAACTTTATGTTGAAACGAAGGCATATCAGACAGCTTTGAGTCAAAATGGGCTGTCTTGAAATAATTCTTGCCAACCCCTTTTCAACATGTTAACTTTTATATTGTTAACGTTAACTGAAAAGGGGTTTACATATGAAGATTCAAGATATGACTCAAATCGCCTTCGGCGCGGCACTCATCGCAAGTATTGGTTTCATCGAAATACCGATTGGACCCGTTCCAATCACCCTTCAAACACTCGCCATCATGACCATCGCCGGTGTATTCGGTGCAAGGAAAGGATTTTTGGCAGTTATCGTGTATCTCTTGCTCGGCTTGATTGGACTTCCAGTACTGAGTGGTCAAGGAGGTCTCGCACCGTTTGTAGGACCAACTGTCGGATATTTAATCGCCTTTCCGATTGCAGCACTCTTCATTGGCTGGTTCAGTGAACGCTATCGCTCCATCCCAGCATTGATTGGCTATAACTTTTTATTCGGTCTAGGGCTCGTCTACTTACTCGGAAGTATGGGACTCGAGATCGTTCTTGGTATGTCGTTCATTGATGCGCTCAAAGTAAATATTCCATTCTTCTTTGGTGACGCTTTGAAAGCAGTGCTTGCTGCCATATTAGCCGTGAAAATTTCTCAGAATGTTCAAGTCCGTCGTTCCCTCGCCTCTTAAAGGTTCGAACGTTTCACCCGTTTCCATCTGTGGAATAACTGTAGTATGGAAGGGGGTGTCCCGATGAGCGACTCGACGTTTAAAAAACGCTTACAGAAAGCGACCCACTTTTACCAACGCTCTGACAAAGGGCAGCGTCAAGGAATCGATAAGTCGTCTCATGAGAAACGTGACACAGATGCGTTTGAGCGAAGACTCCGTGAGGCAAAAGCGAAAGTTGGCGAGATTCAAGAAAACATTGACCATATTGCTAGACGTTAAAACCCCGTCCGAAGACGGGGTTTATTTTTTGCGTGGTCGAATGAGGAGGGTGACGATGAACAGGAGCGCTAATGTGACGAGAAGTGCGAGTGATGCCGTATTCCACCCAATCAAATTCAACCCTACGCTGATGGCGACTGTGATATAAAATCCACCGAGCGCTTTTTTGACGTGCTGCGAGCTGAAGCGTTGGAGCTGTTTCGCTCCAAAGGGTGATCCGATCATGGCACCCGCAATCAGAGCAAGACCGTGCAGATAATTCGTTTCAGCACCTGCCACCGTATAACTGATGACACCGGATACGACAATGAGAAGTGCTGCCGTAATACTCGTTCCGACCGCTCGCTTCATCTCCGTGTTCAACAACTTGACTTGAAGAGGGGTCAAGACGAATCCACCGCTCACTCCCATCAACGAGGAGATGAACCCCGCGAACACACCGATGATTCCAAGGCGTGGTACAGAGTCCGTTCCGACGCTTCCTTCCACATGCTGTTTCGAACGAAAGAAAGAAACAGCAAAATATGTGAGTAATGCGATATAGACGAGTGAGATGATGAGTGTCGCCCCATCGACTCCTTCTAAATAAAAGACGAGCGGTGTGGCAATCCAGGTCCCGACAATCCCGAACACACCGATCCATAAGGCGTGCGACACGTTCACGTTACGCAAACGGATATGCGAGATCGTTCCTGCCGTCGTTGATCCGAGCGTCAACATCAGGCTAAGGGCAATCGCCGCACTCGCTTCATACCCGAAGACAAGGAGAAGTGGTGTCAGTAAGATTCCACCACCAATTCCAAAGAATCCACTCAAGATTCCGATTAACGTTCCTAAAAGGAGAAACTGTAATACTTGTAAAACGTCCATGTTGTACCCTTCTTTCATTGGTCTCGTCTGCAATCATATCAAAAAGGGGCGTCGAATGCGCCCCTTTGCTTACAATGACCGTTCTAGAAACTCGAATATTTGTTGACGATATTCATTCTGGAATGACTGGTACGATCCGACATGACCTTCGTTATCAGTCACCCAAAGTTCGACGCGTTCTTGTGCTTCAGCCAATTTTTCACTTTCAGAAACAGGAATCGCATCATCGTCTTTACTGTGGATCAATAAGATAGGAGCCTCAATCAACTTGATATCCTGAATAGGAGATACGACATCGGCATCGAGACCGGTGAACCAAGGGGTCACAGTCATGATGACGGGCGTGAACGGAACGTTCGGCAAGTCACTCCATACCGGAAGATTTGTCTCGAGATAATTTCGTAAATCACTAAACGGACTGTCGGCGATGACTGCAGCAACTTCGACATCATCAGCTGTAGAGAGTGCTGTCGCCGCTCCCATTGAAATCCCGTACAAGACAACCGGTCCTTCTGAACGACCTTTCGCATATTGGATGGCCGCTTTTAAATCGGATTGTTCTTTAGCGCCGACCGTGACTCGGTCACCCTCTGATATCCCTGAACCGCGAAAATCGAACGTTAAAAATTGGTATCCTTGTTCATGAAATTCTGGAATCAACTCTTTCAACGGTAAATCCTCCTGTTCACGGTTCTTCCCATATCCGTGGGCAAAGACGATGGTCGCACGCGGCGTAGGATGAGGAATCCACCATCCGTATAAGTCATATCCTTCCTCCGATTCGATTGTCACATTCTCGTACTTCAAACCAAGTGATTTCGGGGTGTATGTCAATGTTTCCCGCTCCGGTGACGTCAACTGATCCCCAATATGAGCCGAGATTCCTCCGATAGCCAAACCGGCAACGAGTAAAATGATGAGTACCGCAATACTCAATAGTTTCATCCAACGATTCATCCGTAACTTCCCCTCGATTCTATTTACTCTATCTCAACCAGCTACGAAGCGCGATGAGCGCATGTTGAACTGGTTCCCATGTGCTAGACGGAATGAGATAACATGTCGCTTCATGGATAGAAAATGTTCGCACATCCTTTTGTTTGACGATGTTCTCGCCGATTGCGCCAAACGGATCGCTGTTCACATCGACATGTTCAAATGTACGCCACTTTCGCTCCCCTCGTTCTATAACGGCACAACCGAATGATTTGGTCGGGCCATCAATTCCGTACTCGGCATAATGCCAGAGTGTCGTCGCATCGAGCGGAGACCCAAGGTGAAGGATTCGTGCGTTTCGCTCAATCATTCGCTCGATAGGTGAACCTGGACCGAACCCGACATCGATGGTATGACCGGACACGATGGCTTCAGCCCCATCGCCCCAGGCGGCAACAGACCACATCGGATGGGAACTACGATATACGTGCGGATAGCTTCGGAACAGTTCCGGCACACGTCCCATGCCACGTGTCGCTGTTTTATCAGCTTCGTACGGAGGCATCTCCGCGCGAATCGTCTGCCACCATTCCACGGGGACAGGTGGCGCTTCCCATTCAGCTGGGTCTGAATTGTCTCCGGTCTGGGTCGCCATCATAATCAACCCAGATGGACCGACCACTTCCTGAATCGCTTCAATGACGGTCTGCGCCCCTCCACATACCCAACCGAGTTTTGAGAGCGACGAATGGACAAACAACGCCTCTCCAGAGCGAACGCCGGCTTCTTTTAACTTTTCGATGAGACTCGACTTCGTCACCATCTTTTTCACAACCATCACTCCACAATCAGCTGGATCGACGACCCGCTTCTAGATTTTTTCACTTCAATCCGTGCATCGACACGGTCTTTCAATTCTTGGACATGACTGATGACGCCGACGAGCCGACCGGTCGCCTGTAAAGACATCAATAATTCAATCGCCTGGTCTAGAGATTCGGCATCGAGCGTACCGAATCCTTCATCGATGAGCATCGTTTCAAGACTGATGCCCCCACTCAGCTGTTGGACCACCTCCGCAAGTCCAAGAGCGAGTGACAACGACGCCTTAAACCCTTCACCGCCAGATAAATTTTGTACACGACGCGATTGTCCGGTATAGGCATCAAAGACGAGAAGCTCAAGACCAGATTTGGCATTCCCTTTCGCCGTCTCGACTTTCCGCTCAAGCCGGAACTGACCGCTCGTCATCTGATCCAAATGAATGTTGGCCGCATGAAGGATCTGATCAAAAAAGGCGGTTTGAACATATGTCTCAAACGTCATTTTCTGTGGGTTGATTCCCTTCCCCGTATCCGCAATCAATTTGATTGTCTCTAATTTCCGCTCTTCTTGCGCCGTCTGTTCGCGAAGGGTATTCCATTCCGAGATGACGTGTCTATGTCGAGACAAGGCATCTTGGGCTGTGATCAGCTGTTTCGACGCCTGCTCACTGCATTCAGCCACTTCCTTCACTTTCATCTCCATCTCGTGCAGGTCTGGTCGCTCCTGATTCTTCAGTTTTTCTTCAATCATCTGTTTATGGTGTCGGAGTCGAACACCTTCTTCCTCCTCACGTTGCAACTGTTCACGAATCATTGTCCGCTTGTCGATTTGATTGGCGTATGATTCATAGCGTTCACGCGTCAGATGTGATGCTTCTAGCTGATTGACCCAAATGGTCTGCTGGGCATCATACTGCTTCGATGCTTCAGTCAACTGTTCACGGATCAATGACAGTCGTTCTTCCTCTTTCCAAAGTGCTTTTTTCACCGTCTCAAACTCAAGGTCGTACGCTTCGACTTGTTTCATCAACATCGAGATGCAGTGCTCAAGGTCGGCTCGCTCGCGCTGCAACGCATCGAATGTCGTTTCTTCACTTTGACCGAGTGCGTACAGACTTTGTTGCGTCATTTCAAGTTCGGATACGACACGCTCCCGCTCTTCGAACTGTTGACGTCGCTCTTGCTCTAACTGTCGGATTTCTGCTGACAGTTGGCGAAGTGTCCGTTCGTTCTCTTGATGCATTCGTTCTTCCCGTTGCAATAGCTCTGCACGTGTTCGCCACTTATTGAGTTCTTCTGTGACATCGCCATTGAATTGAATGTCTTTGGAAGCTTGATCTAGTTCTTGTCGGACTGCTTCAAGTTGTTGATGAAGCGAACGATAATCCGCCCTCGCTTCGATTAAGCGTGTGGACAAATCATCAAGACGTGCCACGGCCGCATCCCGCTCCGCGATGTTCGTAACGGTTTCTTCGTGTTGTGGGATATCATGATGACGAGAACCGCATACCGGACATGGCTCACCGTCTACAAGCGTCTCGCTAAGTTGTCTCGCTAGTAGTAACTGTTCTTGCTGTGTAAACGTGGTGACCACTTCTTGTTGGGTCACATACTGTCGTTGAACGTCTTTGCCCGTTCGTTCACATTCGTCGAGTTGTTTCGATAACTCACGCGCCTTTGTTTCAAGAGATGCCAGCTGCACCAATCGGTCGACATGACGCTCGGCGTCGACTGCTCGTTCGCTAGGTTCAGACTTTATGCTGTCGACCAATCGCCGTTCTCTTTCTTGAAGTTCTTGTAACCGAACTTCTTTTGAAAACATGGCCAATTCTTTTGCACGATTCATCAATCGGTCACGAAGGGTCACGAGTGTGGCGCGCTCCTTGATTCTTGGCATCATCTCATCGACGATCCGAAGTCGCTCCTTACGAGAGATGACTTCTTCTTTGTCCGTTTCAATCGTTGATTGTTGCTCCATTAACTTTGATTGAGAGGATTGCAAGTGCTCTAATTTTGTCGAGGAGGTCTGTTCTTCCATCGTCAACCGACGCACGAGTTGCTCTAACTCCTGTAACCGTCCAAAGACTGGACGAATGTTTGCCGCCACCTCTAAATTTGTTAGCAGTTCACGTGTTTCATTTCGAATCGATTCACCGTTTAAAAAGATTACAAGTGCTCGATCGGTTTCTTCTCGCTCCTTGAACAGCGTGACGAGTGATTTTGCTTTCTCAAGCGCTTCTCTTGCCTCTTCCAGTGCTGTCGCATACAGTTGTTTCTGGGTTTTGGCCGTATCACATGTTGTCATCAGATATTCTTCACGCTCGTCAAGCCAACGTTGAATCTCCTCGATGGACTGGGTCGACACCTCTTCGATTGCTTCATCTTCGAGCTCTAATAACTTGAGTCGCGTCCGCTCGACCGCCCATTCCACTTGTTTTCGATACGCGCTATAGCGTTCACCCCACTTCTCCTGGAACGTACGATATGCCTCTGTTTTGAAAATGGATTGGAGGATTTGTTGTTTTTCATTCGAGTTCGAGTCGAGTAATTGTCTAAATTGGTTTTGAGGGAGCAACAAGATTTGACTGAACTGTTCATACGATAATTGTAAAATCGATTCGATTCGTTCTTGTACCTCGTTCACCTTCGTCGCCAGCGGCTTCCAACCGTCCTCCCATTCATAGAGGATGGCCTCGTGCGGAATTGGCGTCTTATTTTTCGGATGAGGTTGTTGCGGCTGTCTTACGATCCGATAGCGGTCACCTCGAATCGTGAACGAAAAATCTACTTCCGTCTTCAACTCAGGTTGTGCATACTGGCTTCTGAAGTCACTAGCATTTCGAAGCGACCCACTCGCCCGGCCATAAAGGGCAAACGTCATCGCATCAAAAATGGTCGTCTTCCCGGCGCCCGTCCGACCGCTGACGACAAACATCGAGCGACCAACCAACTGGGTGAAGTCAATCGTTTCACGTTCTGCATACGGTCCAAATGCTTGAATCATCAATTCAACCGGTCTCATTAGACATCACCTTCTTCTATCATTTGCTTCACGGCATCTGAGGCAGTGCGATCATGTACGGCCTCAAAAAATTGGAGATATACCTCTTCTACTGACTGTCTTTCGAGCGTCTCGCGTTCAAACGTAGATGTCTGCTCCTGGCGACGTAACAGTTCCAATTCAAGATGAAGGATATTCGGATAGACAGTCCGAAGTTTCGCCATCGGATCATGAAGCGCCGTATCATCGGTCAATACAATTTTAAGGTAATCATCTGTCTTTTGTTGCTGATAATAAGTTGGGGCAAGGAGTTCGTTCAATGTTCCGGTGAGTTGTCGCATATCCCGCTCTGGTGTCAAGGCACGGCGACGACGTGTCCATTGACCGTTCCATTCCAGAACGTCGACGGATTTTTCATGATTGACCTCGGAAAACGAATATTTCATGAGCGACCCACTATATGCAATTCTTTCTGATTGAATCGCATCACGATTATGTAAATGACCTAATGCCGTATACGAAAAAGGCTCATATAACCCTTTTGCGACCTGTCCTGCCGTGCCAACAGATAGTTGACGTTCTGAATCCGTCTCCAGTCCTCCCGCTACAAAACTGTGACCAATCGTCACGGCATCTTTTTCGATCATACCGAAAGCTTCAATGACCGCCTCCAGTGCATCATGATGCGTTCGAATCGAGTCGATACCGAGGATATGCCGTACACGAGCCGGCTCAAGGAATGGAATCGGATAAAATGGGACTCCCGCTACATCAAGGGGACCAGATGTCGGGTCTAGCTTACCGACGATGTGAAGTCCTACTTGTCTCAATAACTTCGAACTATATTCGAGACGTTCTGCCGAATCATGGTTTCCGGCGATGGCTACGACTGGTATTCCGCGGTTCAAGACGAGCTCTCGCCACATCTCATCGAGTAAATCGACCGCCTCGACGGGAGGGACGGCTCGGTCATATAAATCCCCTGCGATGATGACCGCATCGGGTCGTTCCTCATCTACGATTTGTAAAAAAGAATGGAATAAGATATTCCGTTGATCTTCTGTCATATGTCGACCGTGGACGATCTTACCTAGATGCCAATCGGCCGTGTGAATCCATTTCATCACGTATCACCTCTCTTTCCTATTCTAGCATGAGTCATTCGTATGATTCGACGTCTTGACACCCGTTTTTGAAACAGCGAAAGTAAGAGGAGAGGAGGACTTCCAAAATGAAATCATCAACATGGCAAACTTTTTTTCAATTATTCAAAATCGCGAATCCTCCGAAAAATCTATTTATCGGAGCCATTCTGATCTCGCTCCTTCAAGCCGTCGCCTCACTGGCCATTCCGCTCATCTTGCAGCGTGTGGTCGACCGGTGGAGCAGCGACTTATTGACACCTGAATGGATCATCTATTTCGTCATCGCATTTTTGATTCAGGTCATCACGAGTGCCGTTTCGATTTATTGGTTACATATTGTGGGGCAACGGGTCGTTGCCAATTTACGCACGACCTTGTGGGACCATCTCGTCAAACTGCCGATTCCATTCTATGACGGCATCAAGTCGGGGGAACTGGTGTCTCGGTTGAACAATGATACGACGACGCTTCAACAGTTGTTATCCGAACAAAGTGTCAGGTTGTTGACCTCCCTCGTCTCGGTCATCGGCGCCGTCGCCATCTTGTTCACACTCGATTGGCAAATGACACTCGTCATCTTGTTCTCTGTTCCGACCACACTCATCATTGTCATACCGCTCGGACGGAAGCTTCGGATTATCGCAAAAGAGACACAACAAGAACTCGGAAATCTTTCCGGCTTCTTCGCCGAACTGCTCGGTGAAATCCGCCTCGTCAAATCACAAGCGACGGAACAGATGGAAGTGAAAACCGGCAAAGCAAAAATCGAGACACTGTTCGATTACGGGGTGAAGGAAGGACGAATTCAAGCAATCCTCATTCCCCTTCTCAATGTGACCTTGACCGGGATGTTGATTGCCATCCTCGGGTTCGGCGCATATCGAGTCTCGACCGGAGCTTTATCAACGGGCGAACTACTCGCCTTCATGCTCTATCTCTTCCAAATCATCACGCCGCTCATCACGATGAGTGAATTTTTGACAAGGCTTCAAAAGGCGCGTGGAGCAACGGAACGGATTGCTGAGTTGCTCGAAGTCCGTCCCGAACCATACAGCACACATGAAGAATTGATTCATCAGACGGCACTCTCATTTGAAGACGTTGCTTTCCATTATGGCACTGAACCCGTCATCCAAGGATTGACACTTCAAGTTTCACCAGGGGCGACAACCGCCATCGTCGGACGGAGTGGTGCAGGGAAAACGACACTTTTCTCACTTGTCGAACAGTTCTATTTACCGACGGCAGGGACGATTCGATATGGAAATCGGGAGATTCAAACATACGGGCGTGACACATGGCGTCAAATCATCGGGTATGTCGCTCAAGATTCACCCGTCCTTTCGGGATCTGTACGGACAAACATTGTGTACGGACTTCGACATGAAACGAGCGATGATGAAATCAAAGAAGCCTGTGAGATGGCCAACGCATGGTCGTTTATTAAAACGATGCCTGAACAGCTCGATACGGAGATTGGTGAGCGAGGTATCCGTTTGTCTGGTGGGCAGCGACAACGACTTTCTATCGCGCGAGCATTGTTACGAAATCCACAGATTTTATTGCTCGACGAGGCAACATCAAGTCTAGATTCAGAATCAGAACGCGTGGTCCAAGAAGCGTTAGACCGCCTGATGGTCGGACGAACGACGCTTGTGATTGCCCACCGACTCTCGACTGTCAGACATGCCGACCAGATAGTCGTCTTAGAAGATGGACGAATCAGCGGGATCGGGAAACATGAGCAACTTTTAACGGAGAATGAACTATATCAACGACTCGTTTCACAACAATTATTAGGGGGACAAGCCACATGAAAACAATCGGATTTATCGGGCTCGGGGTCATGGGCCAATCGATGGTACGTAACTTGATGAAACACGGATTTGAAGTGCAAGCATACACACGGACGAAAGAGAAGGCAGCCGCATTGTTAGAGGAAGGTGTGACATGGTGTGATTCGGTACGGGACGTTTGCCGAGACGCCGATGCCATCATCACGATTGTCGGCTATCCGTCTGATGTCGAATCCATCTATTTTGGTGAAGGAAACATTCTTGATTCGGCAGAACCAGGTACATTATTGATCGACATGACGACGTCCTCACCGAAACTGGCTGAACGGATAGCTGAGACAGCCATTGAGCGGAGTCTCCTCCCACTTGACGCACCAGTAACTGGAGGCGATGTCGGCGCCAAAAATGGAACGCTATCGATTTTAGTCGGTGGGGGTGAATTCGCCTTCAATAAAGCGAAGCCTTTATTTGAAGCGATGGGACAATCGATAGAACGAATGGGATACGCAGGAAGCGGTCAATATGCGAAACTTGCCAATCAAATCGCCATTGCCGGAATCATGATGGGGAATGCCGAAATGTTAGCGTTCAGTAAACGAGCTGGAATTGACCCAGAGGCACTCGTTCGTACGATTCGTGGTGGGGCAGCAGGTAGCTGGACGCTTGAAAACTTGGTTCCACGCATGATTGTCGAAGATTATGCACCTGGCTTCTTCATCAAACACTTTATCAAAGACATGACACTCGCTATCGAGAGCGCACACGAGCTACAAGTGACATTACCAGGTCTCGAGCTCGCACATCGCCTCTATTCAATTCTTGAAAAGAATGGATACGGAGAGAATGGCACGCAAGCACTGATCGAGTATTATCTTCATCAAGACGTTTGAAACCGGATGTTTGTGGAATTAGTAGGAGTGAAGGAGGCGATTTTCGTGCCATGGAATATGAAAGACTATCCAGAATCACTGAAAAACTTCGATCCACTTGTAAAAAAGAAAGCCATTGATATCGCGAACGCATTACTCGCGCAAGGCTACTCTGAGACGAAAGCGATCCCCATTGCCACCGAGCAAGCAAAAAAGTGGCATGCGGATGCGTCGGAAGAGGAAAAACAAGATTTTGAAGACGCCCCAAACCCCAAAAAGTCAGATCAGCACGGAACATAAAACAACCGGTCGGGTTATCCGACCGGTTGTTTTGCTTGATAGGAGGCATTTAACTCTAAATAGAGTCCAGAAATCGCCGTTTGAAGATATGGTGTGACAAAGATATAAGCTAAGCCTCCAGTAAGAAGGACGAGCGCATACCATCCGATAAAACTCGCATAGAGCTTTAACATCGTCTGTTTGTGCCCTTTCATCATTTGGCGGCTTTTTCGCATCGCCTGGAATGCAGATAGGTCCGGCTCATCTCGCATGATAAATGGCGCGATGCGATACGTCAAATAGAACCAGACACCAGGTACAATCAGGAAAAGCATCAGAACGTTTAGACCTAAATAGAATACCGCATAATAGACCACGGCACGTGAATAGTCTTTAAGTGACCCGAACGATTCAATCAACAATCCGAACGTTGGCTTTTCATCTTTCGCCACCTGGAGAAACACCCAATTTTTCCCGAGCTCGATAGGTGCGAGCAGAACCGTCGCCCCGTAAAGAAGCGCCACCGATGTCAAAAGAACTTCGGGGTCGTTCGCCGAGAGATCAAGTCGGGTCGTGATCATCGCTTGAATGACCATGACAGTTAAGACGACGAGTAATGAAATGCCCCACTTCCCTGATAGCATTCGTAGCGCATATTGTTTGTAAACGGAAGATTGCATGAATTCACCTACATTTATTGTTTTCTCTCATTATAGCAAAAAAACAGTCTTCCGACTGTTTTCCGCATTGGCTCATCCAAGAAGTTGTTTGAACTTCACTTCATCGAGCTGTCCATTCGTTCGTACGCCATTTCCTATGTGTACCATCGCTACGTCAAGACGTTCTTGAAGAATCGGTAACGTTTCCACCGTGATCCCTGCACCAGGCAAAATTGTCATCTCGGCCTGTTCCTTCAAGGCTATCAAGGTTTCGATTCCTTCTAGTACAGTTTTGGCACCGCCTGAAGTAAGGAGAATATCTACTTCCGGATATTCATTCAACACATCCATCGCTTCAAAGACATCACGTGATGCATCAAAAGCACGGTGGAACGTGAGCGTCATTTCCCCTTTGTGCTTGATCACTTCCCCTAAGATCCGCTCGTCAATCGCGCCATCCTGTGTCAATGCACCGAATACGATTCCATCGACACCTAGCTCACGGCATAGACCGATATCCGCAAGCATAGTCTCGACATCATCCTCATTGAAATGGAACGAATGTGTATGGGGTCTTATCATCACATGCACCGGAATCGACACATGTTCGACCACATTTCGAATCGTTCCAAAACTTGGTGTGATGCCCCCGTTTTCCATATCCGCAATCAGTTCGAGTCGTTTCGCACCGAATTGCTCAGCCTGAATAGCTTCCGTTAGTGTAGTGACAATCACTTCTACATTCATTAAATCGCTCCCTTTACGGTGCGAACTTCCAGTCCACACCATGTTCGGCTAAGACGCCTTTGAAATCTTGAGGCTCCGGAAAATCAGAGATAATCGCCGTCACCTTCGAAAAATCACAGACGCGATACCGTTTTTGTTGATTTAGTTGGGTATGGTCCGTCAGTAAGAACGTCTCGCGACTTTGTGACATCACCGACTGGGTGATACTGGCGAGGCCGAAAGCGTCACATGTTAAACCTAGTGATGCGTCGACCCCTTCGACGGACAAAATGGCAAGGTCGAACATGTATGTCTGTAGTTGCGCCAGGACCTGCTCACCTGTCGTCACGAGATGTTTCGGGTCGATTGTACCACCTAATAGCTGAATTTCGCCACCAAGCACACCTTTCGCCCGCTGTTCAAACAACGCCTTCGCCACCGTCAACGATGGCGTCACGACCGTCACATTGCGACCACGTAACCGGGAAGCCACTTGCTCTGCCGCGACCCCGTGTCCGATATATAATAATGTATCATCTGGAATCAACTGAAATGCGGTATAGGCAATCCGACGAATTCCATCCATGTTTGCAATCACGATAGGCTGAAAGGACATGCTCTGATGAAGGACCGCTCCACCGTATACACGTTTGATTCGATGTTCTTTTTCTAATTCTTCTAAATAACGGCGAATCGATTCCCCCGATACGTTCAAACGCTCGATCAACTCGCTTGTTTTTACTTTGCCTTCTCTTTCGATCCATTCTACAATTTTCTGTTTACGCTCTTCACCGATTAAAGACACGTCCCTGCCTCCTCCACAATAATCTTTCCTTTTCTAGTGTAACGAACGCATGTAAATTTAACGTAAATTGAAAGTAAAGAACGAGC
Organism: Exiguobacterium sp. 8A; assembly: GCF_902506275.1. Lineage (GTDB taxonomy): Bacteria > Bacillota > Bacilli > Exiguobacteriales > Exiguobacteriaceae > Exiguobacterium > Exiguobacterium profundum. The sequence continues at coordinate 751,071 of NZ_LR733630.1, forward strand.
AAATCCAACATGTTTTTGTTTCTTTTTTGTGTAAATCAACGACAATACACAAAAAAAGGCACGCCCTTCACGGACGTACCTGCATGAGTCATGATTTCGGCTTGTGTTGAAACAGCGGAACTTTTGGTTCTTTTCCAGCACGTATACGTTGCCAATTGGTACGATGCTTAATAATAATGAACAATGCGAGTGGCACGATGACGATCAGGGGTAACCAATCTTTCGTCACGATGCTATAAGTCGTTGCCGTCACCAGTCCTACCACGGCGGCAGCCATCGAGGAGAGGGATACCATGCGCGAGGTGAGGAGAGTCACGATGAATGTACCGACGACGACAAAGAAGAACCATGGGAAGGCTGCCAACAAAACACCACCGCTCGTCGCAACCGATTTTCCACCTTTGAATTTCGCAAAGACAGGATAAGAGTGTCCAATCACTGCCGGAATCCCGGCAAGAAGCAGGCTCATCTCGCTTCCGAACAGTAGAGGCAGCAATGCAGCGACAAGACCTTTCCCCATGTCACCGAGTAAGACGAGGATTCCTGCCTTCTTCCCTAATACACGAAACGTGTTCGTCGTTCCCAGATTGCCGCTCCCATGTTCTCGAACGTCTACGCGATAGCCGAGCTTGCCGATGATGAGGGCAAACGGAATGGCACCAAGTAAATAACTTAAAATAATAATCATGATTTCTGTCACATATGGCATCGCAATTCCCCTTATTTCACAAATTCCGCAATATAGCGATCATATGGCTGATTCAATGCATGTACCTGTTTCGCATGCTCAGTACCGATATAGCGTAAGTGCCATGGTTCGTACATATATCCGGTTTCTTCCTCAAAGGCTTTTTGGTAACGGATGATAAATCCATACTCGTGAGCATGATCTGCCAGCCATTTTCCTTCAACCGTTTCACCGAGACTTTGAGTCAGTTGATAGTTGACCGAGGCGCTCGATACGTCAATCGCAAGTCCTGTTTGATGTTCAGAATGACCTGGTGGTGCGGAATATTTCATGGCTTGTTCTTTGCCATCTCGTTCGACATAAGCATTGAAGAGATTGACTTGGTAGGCGTATGAACGGAACGCACTCGTCCCTTTCAAATCAATTCCTGCTGCTTTTGCACCTTTCATTAGACCTTCAATCGCCTGAGCAGCTTCTTTACGTAACATTCGACGTTCACCGACTGTCGAGTCGACAAAATCAATGTTCGCCTCTACCAAATCACTCGGCTGATAGTCGGCGGGTAATGCAATTTTCTTGTTTACAAGAATCAATTCATCTAATTCCAAATTGGCCACACCATCCGTTTCAATCGGTTGACTAGGTGCCACAGGTTCTTCCTCTACTGGTTCGGTCGGCTGTTCAGACTCGTCCGACGTCTCCTCCTCAGAAGGTGACTCGGTGACTGTCTCATCTTCACGATCCGAAGTCGGTTCATTTGGTTCTGTCTCTGGTTCATCTACTGTTGATGACTGTGTTGTTGGTTCTTTCGGTTCAACTTGCTCGTTTGTCGTACAACCGGCTAACATGAACGTCAAGGCGCCGCAAACCATCAAAATCGATGGATAACGCATGCGATCTTCCCCTTTCTAGATAACAAAAAGTACCGTCAAGATATGATACCACACTGACGGTACGAAGACAGAAGATTCTTAAACAGGGTTCATGACGTTCAAATACATTTCATGCCATTTCGGGAACTCTCGATCAAGTCGAATCGGTTTGAAGTCGCCTCGTTTGACGACGACATGCGTTGTAGTGGCTGTGCCAACAAGTTCTCCATGTTGATTCGTCAACTCATAGCCGTAAATCGTTCTGATTTTTGAATATTGATCGACCCATACACGAACATGAACCGTATCACCATACGTCACGCTACGCTTATAGTCCATGGATACATTTGTCACAGGAGAGACAAATCCCGCTTCTTCCATATCTTTATACTCGACACCTAGTTGTCGTAACAATTCCGTGCGCGCAATCTCTAAATAAACTAAATAGTTGGCATGATAGACGATGCCCATCATGTCCGTCTCTTGATACCTTACTGGGATTTGAACCGTGTGCATTGAATCATCCTTCTTTCCTACGACAAGTATATTATAACTTACTCTTAATATCTACTACTAATAATTGCTGGAGTGACACATTCTCATCCTCCGTCGACACCAAACGATAGGACTGACGAGCAATCGATTCATCGATAACAGATAGAGCGGTGCGCGCGTTCGCATGTTTGATTTCATGTAAGCGAGTAGCTAATGCTTCAAGCGCATCTTCCTCCATCACATATCCGAACTGACTTGCGTAATTTTTTGCGATGTCCACTAACTGTTCTTGCGTATAGTCAGCAAAATGAATCGTCCGTTTCATTCGGCTACTAAGACCAGGGTTGGATTCAATTAATCGGCGCATCGGACCTTCGTAACCGGCAAGGACGACGACAAGATTCTCGCCATGTTTCGGCATTTCATCAACGAGTGTATCGATTGCCTCCCGGCCATAGTCGTTCGCCCCGCCGTTCAAACTATAGGCCTCGTCAATTAGTAAGACGCCGCCAAGGGCGTCACGGATCGCCGCTTTCGTTTTTTGAGCTGTCTGTCCCACATAGCCACTAACTAAATCTGCACGACTGACGACATTGACATGGCCTCGCTTCAAATAACCTGTCCGTTTCAACATCTGTGCATACAGATAGGCAAATGTCGTTTTACCGGTACCGCTGTTTCCGGTAAGTGTCACATGGAGCTGGACCGGCGCCGTCTTCAAACCGAGCGCTTTTCGTTTCTTCTGTATCTTGATGAGTGCTTCAATTTCAGCCAGTTGTGCTTTTGCATCTTCCATGCCGACAAGGTCATCTAACGATGTCGGACTCGATTCATCATCTGGCTGATCAAAGTCTTCTTCAGTCAAGAGCGCCATTTCGTCTAACGGAGCATCTGCACCGAAGCGGGAACCCTTCTTAAACATCGCATCAAGTAAAATGTTATGGACAGTCCGGGCATTTCCGAACGTCGAGTCGACCCGTTCTCTGTCGATTCGAGCAAGAAGTGATCGTTTCGCCTCTTCCGTCAGCACGTAATTGTTCTCTTGTGCCACTTTCTCACCGATGGCGACCAATTCTTCGTCACGGTAGTTCGGTAACTCGTAGTGATTCGACTCAGGGAATCGTGAACGTAAACCGGGGTTCGCCAAGAGGAAATGACGCATTTCTTCTGGGTAGCCAGCTAGAATGACGACGAACTTGCCAGCATATTCGCCACTCGTCATCGCGGCGACGAGCGTATCGATGGCCGCTTGTCCGTAATCACTGCCACTCGCATCCTGACGCTTCAATGCGTATGCTTCATCGATGAATAAGACACCACCTTCTGCCTCTTTCACCTTGTTCATTACCTGCTCTTCCGTTTGCCCAACATAGGCACCGACAAGGCTCGAACGGTCTGCCTCGACAAGGTCCGGGCGTCCTAATAAGCCGAGTTCAAAGTAAATTTCGGCCATGAGTCTTGCTAATGTCGTCTTCCCGGTTCCTGGATTCCCTGTAAAGACGAGATGAAGGGATGGTTGATGTTTTGAAGAAAAACCGGCCTTCTCTCGTTCTTTTTGGAAAAGGAGGAAGCGATACCACGCTTTTACACGCGCTTTGATGTCATCGAGCCCAATCATGTCTTCAAGTGATTCAATCGCACTTGAACGTGCCTCGGTCGGACGGTCTGGTAGTAGCTCACAAATCGTGTGTAGCCGTTCTTTCACAAGGGTAACGCGCTCCCCGAATCGATGAAACGCTTCACGACTGAAATAGTTCCCCTGCATCGATGCGAGCAAGGAGGCGGTATCATCTTCAAGAGATGCGACCTCTTGCATCGCTTCGATGATCGCTTCAAACAGGTTTTCCAATTGTCCGCGCCATTCAGAATCACGTAAATCAGACTTCGCAGTCTCCACCTCATCATGGAGTTGGTCAAGTTGATCGAGCAAAGCTGACGTTTTTGACTCGTACTCTGTTAAGATTTGAACCTTCATCGAGGCGTAATCGGCCTCTCGTAAGGTTGGCCAGTCGATTTGAAGCGCCTGTTTCGAACGACGCAACTGCTCATTCAGTTGAAACAGACGAAGCTCTGGAGGAAGTGCGTTCATCGCCTCCAACTCTTTTACCCAGCGGTTGAGTAACGGGTCCATCGTTTCCTTTTGTTGGAGCCGATGTGTTGCGAGCAGCCGCAAGGAACGAATTAATTCTTCTTGGTGCTGAGTCGCACGAGACCAATGTGCGTAAGATAACAATGCCGCCTCGTTTACTTTTTCTCCAGCTTCCCAGTTCGTCAAGTCCGTTTGAACTTGTTCCACTTGAATTTGTTTCATCTTGTTCTCCCTTTCAGACGACAAGGGAGCCGACATCATGTCTGCTCCCCATCGGATTATCTTGATTCAAACGATGTCATCCGAATCGAATGGAATAACTTCCCGTTATTCCGCGATTCTGCCGCGAGCAAGATTCGTTCATGCGCATCGACATAATATGTGACAGTCTCTTTATTTTCTTCTTCACTAAAAATCGATGGATAGTTTTCAATCCACTCTTCCGGAACGGTCTCAGCCGATTCTGATTTCACATACGCTTGCGCGGTACGTCCGACCAAATCGGTTTCGCCTTCACTTGAACCGAGCGTCCCGTCATCGAGCCATTTACGAATCTGTTCGTTCGTTGCACGTGACAAGAATGGATGAGGTGCGACTGCTCCGGAGTTCGTCTCCTGTCGAAGAACTTCTTCCCCGTCCGGATTGAACTCTAAGTAGGTCTCTCCATCCCATTCAGCTTTCGCGCCAACATTTGGACCCGTCACGACTTCAGATACAAAATATCCGTCCTCATCATACGTGACAAGATACTCTCGTTCTTCGAGCTCTTCGCCTTCTTTTGGAAGTTTGCGTTCTTGATATCCGATCACGACATTCGAGTAGAATGGTTCGACTTGCTCTTCCTCTTCCCCGCTCAAATCCATGAGCACATAGAAGTTATAAGCGAGTAATGCCCCGACAATGAGGATGCCGGCCAATATCACCCAGCTCAACCGTTTTTTTATCTGTTGTTTCATAGCCTATCCTCCTCGTTTCTTCACTTACTATCCTACACTAGCGAGAAGGACAAGCAAAATATTTTTGACCGAAAAAGGGCCTCATCTGAGACCCTTTCGAATTAACCTAGTTTATCTTCATCTTTCTTTTGCATCTCTAGCCATTTATCTCGTTCATCCGGTTCGTCGGTAAGATCCTTGAATAAGGCAATCATCATAAAGATGAGCACGAAGATGAATGGGAAGGCTGCGAGAATCGCAACAGCTTGTAGAGCATCTAATCCACCAGCATACAGCAATACGGCTGCGATTGACGATTGGATGATTCCCCAAGTCATTTTAATCCCCATCGGCGGGACGAGCTTCCCGTTCGATGTAAGCATACCGAGGACGTATGTCGCAGAGTCGGCCGATGTAATAAAGAATGTCGAAATCAAGAAGATGGCGATTACACTGAGTAGCGTCCCAAAACCACCGAACGTCTCAAACAGTGCGAAGAGCCCGACTTCAGTACCGATTTCGTTTACTTGATCAATTAAGCTATATCCTCCGAACAAATCAGCCCAGATGGCCGAACCGCCGAAGACGGAGAACCATAATAATCCGAATGATGTCGGGACAAGTAAGATTCCGATGATAAATTCCCGAATCGTACGCCCTTTCGATACACGTGCGATAAACGTTCCGACGAATGGTGACCAAGAAATCCACCAAGCCCAGTAGAAGATGGTCCAACCGTTTACCCATTCACGTTCAACGGGTTCAAAAGCGGCTGTACGGAAACTCATGCTCGGGAGCTGCTGCAAATAAGTTCCGACCGTTTGTGTGAACAAGTCGAAAATGAAAGCTGTCGGTCCCGCAAACATCGTCGCTACAAGTAGGACAATTGCCAAGAAAATATTCGTATTACTTAAGATTCGAATTCCTTTGTCAAGACCTGTCGAAGCACTGATCATGTAGAGCACCGTTACGACGGCAATGATGATCAACTGTGTCACGAAAGCGTTCGGTACCCCAGGGATGAGGTAATGAAGGCCACCGGCAATTTGTTGAGCACCAAAACCAAGTGAAGTCGCTACCCCGAATGCCGTCGCAATGACCGCAAGGATATCGACCGTTTGCTTCACGGGTTGTTCGTAGCGGTTATGGACGAGCGAACCGATCGTCTCCCCAATCGTCGCGGGACGACCTTTTCTAAACGTCGAATATGCGATGGCGAGCGCAATCATTGCGTAAATCGCCCATGGATGGAAGCCCCAATGGAAAAATGCATAACGCATAGCAGTCCGTGCATCTCCTTCAGGTGTGGGGGAAGCGAATGGTGGTGAGTGGAAGTGGAGCAACGGTTCAGCCGCTCCCCAGAAGATGAGTCCAATTCCCATCCCGGCACTGAATAACATGGCAAACCATGATAAATAACTAAATTCTGGACGATCTGTATCCTTTCCAAGTCGAATCGAACCATATCTTGAAAAGATTAAAAAGATGGCAACCAGTAAAAACCCGGTGGCGCTCAAGAGATAGAACCAACCCATCCCGTTTGAGAGCCAGCCTTGTAACGTACTCGTCACGTTTAATAGACTGGCATTACCTAATAAACTCTCGGGGAAAAGTCCCCAAATCGTAAATAAGCCAGTTATGATTGCAGATACGACGAATACGGTCGTCACACGGCTTTTTCGTTCCATAAAATCACTCCTATTTAATTTTCTATTTTCATATACGTTTTCCACCCTAACATACTTTTGAAACAAGTCACAACCCTATGTGTACATAAATGTGTTGTTTACCGTCCAATAGATAGGTGTCTTGTCATCAAGTTGTTTCTTTGGGCTCCAGTGAAACAATCAATGTTTCATCGACCACATAGTAAGGTCTTTTTGGCAACGTTTTTAAATAACCCCCCTCTCGTAAACGGGTCAAATCGAGTTGAAGCGCGTTCTGAAATTTTTGTAACGGTAATTTCTTCTCCTGGTCCATATACAGATCGAGTGCCCGTTGCACTTGATCCATTTCATAAATGACGTCGCGTTCATCTTCCGGTACGATATGAAACGTCTCTTTTGACATGAAGAAACGTTGTTTCGGGATTCCCGAAAGGTGATGTTTCAAGCGTTTGGTGTCGATTTCTTGCGAGTCATCCAGTAGGACAGTGCGATTCACACCTTTTGGCAGTGTCTGTTCATATTCGTGAATCGCCTGACGCAATTCTGAAAGGGTGATATCAATTTCTCGATCCGGTTCCACCTCTTTTTGTTGCGTCAATCGTTTCCACCAACTCTTTCCGAGCTTCTCTTCCTTATCCATAAGCGCACCCCTCCCTGTCTTCCTGTTCCCGAATCTTTTAAAACTTTCACCTTAAAATTGCATATTCATGAAAAAAACCTTCCTTTTTTCAAAGGAAGGTCATGGACTAGCACTTATTTCAATTTGTTACGGAGAACCATTTGCAGGATTCCACCGTGACGGTAGTAATCAATTTCAACTTCAGAGTCGAAACGAGCGATGACTTTGAACTCTGTCACCGTTCCGTTTTCATGTGTCGCTTTTGCGTTCAAAATATCGCGCGGACGTACAGACTCATCGACTTGAATATCAATTGCTTCTTCACCAGTCAATCCGAGTGATTCAGCCGATTCACCGTCTAAGAACTGAAGCGGGAGCACACCCATCATAACAAGGTTCGAACGGTGAATCCGCTCGAAACTTTGTGCGATGACCGCACGGATTCCAAGAAGATTCGTCCCTTTCGCTGCCCAGTCACGAGATGATCCCATTCCGTAATCATTTCCTGCAAGGACAACAAGACCTGTTCCCTGTTCCTTGTACTTCATAGCCGCATCATACATTGGCATGATTTCACCAGTTGGCCAGTACGTCGTAAAGCCACCTTCAGTTCCTGGAGCAACTTGGTTGCGGATACGAATGTTTGCGAACGTACCACGCATCATGACTTCATGGTTACCACGGCGAGAACCATATGAGTTGAAGTCGATTGGCTCTACCCCTTTAGAAAGGAGGTATTGACCGGCTGGTGTCGTCTTCGAGAATGATCCAGCTGGCGAGATGTGGTCGGTCGTAACCGAATCCGCAAACTTCCCGATGACACGTAAGCCATTCAATGCATGAACCTCGCCCGCTTCTGGTTCGAGTTGTTCGAAGAACGGTGGGTTTTGGATGTATGTCGACTCATCTGAGAAGTCATACAAGTTTCCTTCCGGAACATCGAGTGCGTTCCAACGCTCGTTACCAGTGAAGACCGTTTCGTACTCTTTACGGAATGCTTCTGGTGATACGACGTCTTGGACAACCATTTTGATTTCATCGTTTGATGGCCAGATGTCTTTGAAGTATACTTCATTTCCATCTTTGTCTGTACCGAACGAATCATTCATGATGTCGAAGTTGACTGACCCGGCAAGAGCGTAAGCGACGACGAGCGGTGGTGATGCCAAGAAGTTTGCCTTCACGAGCGGGTGAACGCGCCCTTCAAAGTTACGGTTACCAGAGAGGACTGACGACACGAGCAAGTCGTTTTCTGTGATCGTATCTTCGACTTCACGGTCAAGCGGACCAGAGTTTCCGATACATGTCGTACAGCCGTATCCGACCGTGTTGAAGCCAAGTTCGTCCAAGTAAGAAGTCAAACCAGCCTTATCCAAGTAGTCCGTTACGACTTTCGAACCTGGTGCGAGTGATGTCTTCACGTATTTCGGAACGGTTAAGCCACGTTCAACGGCTTTCTTCGCAACGAGTCCAGCACCGACCATGACGTATGGGTTCGACGTGTTCGTACAGCTTGTGATGGCTGCAATCGCAACATCTCCCGTACTCATGTCGACTGCGCCGTCCTCGTACTTGACTGTCGCCGTTTTGTCGAGTTCAGAACGGTCAAGTCCGAAGCCACTGTTTCCTGCAGGAGCACTCAAGCTATCGATGAACGATGTTTGAACGTCTGAGAGGTTGATTCGGTCTTGTGGACGTTTCGGACCCGCAAGTGAAGGCTGGACTTTCGACAAGTCGAGTGTCAACACTTTTGTGAACGTTGGATCAGCTTGATCTGGTGTATAGAAGAGATCATTCGCTTTAGAGTATTCTTCGACGAGTGAAATCAACTCTTCAGAGCGACCAGTCGTACGCATGTAGTTCAATGTTTCCGTATCGACCGGGAAGAATCCACATGTCGCACCATATTCAGGCGCCATGTTTGCAATCGTCGCACGGTCTGAAAGTGGCATCGTGTGGAGCGACGGTCCGAAGAATTCAACGAATTTCCCGACAACTTTTTCATGACGGAGCATCTCTGTCACGACGAGCGCCACATCTGTCGCTGTCACACCAGGGTTTACTTCACCGATGATTTTGACACCGACGACGTCTGGCACTGGGAAGTATGATGGTTGACCGAGCATGCTTGCTTCCGCCTCGATTCCTCCAACACCCCAGCCAAGAACACCGAGTCCGTTGATCATCGTTGTGTGCGAATCCGTTCCGACGAGTGAATCTGGATAAGCAACTGTACCTTCTGCATCATTCTTCTCGAGGACGACAGATGCCAAGTACTCCAAGTTTACTTGGTGAACAATCCCCGTTGCAGGTGGTACGGCACGATAGTTGTCAAATGCCGTCTGAGCCCAACGTAAGAACTTATAACGTTCTTCGTTACGTTCAAATTCGATGTCCATGTTTTTCATCAATGCGCCAGCGAAACCATATGCATCTACTTGAACTGAGTGGTCGACGACGAGATCGACAGGAATTTCTGGGTTGATTTTGTTTGGGTCTCCACCGAGGTCTGCCATCGCTTTACGAAGTGAAGCAAGGTCTACGACCGTCGGTACACCCGTGAAGTCTTGAAGTACGACACGTGCCGGTTTGAACGGTACGTCAATGTCTTTCGAGACGTCGGCAGTGCCCCATTTTGCCAAGTTCTCGACATGTTCTTTCGTGATGGCACGCCCGTCTTGTTGACGGAGAACCGATTCAAGAAGAACGCGAATCGAATACGGAAGACGGCTGATGTCCGTCAATCCTTCTTCTTCCAATTTTTTCAAACGATAAAAATCATACGATTGCCCGTTCGCTTCGAACTTTGTCCGAGATGCGAAGGCGTCTAAAACATTCGTCTGTTCCATTGCAATTTCCCCCTTTTTGAAAGCGCCGACCACACGACAATGCGTAATCGCTTACTTTTCACATATTTATCATAATACAAGTATAGCGTGACGTAAAATACATTCCGTCACAAATTAGTCATAAGTAAAACTTATCAAAACTAAAATGACTTACTTCACAACAAAAAAACACCTCAGAAACGAGGTGTTTACAACTTATTCTTCCGTACCGATCTCTTCGTTGACGTCAAGTGCCTCAACAAGCGTCAAGTCATCTGCGTGACGCTCAGCGAACCGTTCATATGTGAACTCGTTCGCGAACAGGAAGACCGGACGTTCCCAACGGTCTGTAACGAGCATGTTCCGTGAATCTTGGAACGGTTTCAATGCCTTCAACTCTTTATCTTTGACCCAACGAGCAACGCTATATGAGACTGGTTCCATTCGAATATCGACGCCATATTCATTGTTTAAACGATATTCGAATACCTCGAATTGAAGTTGTCCGACCGCGCCGAGATAAATCTCGTTATATTCGTTGCGATACACTTGAATCGCCCCTTCTTGCGCAAGCTGTTCTACCCCTTTGTGGAAGTGTTTCGACTTGAGCGAGTTGACCGGCGAAACGCGCATGAACAATTCCGGTGGGAAAGTTGGCAGCGCCTCAAACGCAATCTTCTGCTTCGATGTGGTGATGGTATCTCCAATTTGATACGTCCCAGAATCATAGATCCCGATGACATCACCAGCAAACGCTTGGTCGACTGTTTCTCGATCGTTCGCCATCAATTGTGTCGATTGGCTCAATTTTATCTTTTTCCCAGTACGAGTGAGCGTCACATCCATCCCACGCTCAAACACACCTGAACAGATGCGTACAAAGGCGATGCGATCGCGGTGTGCCGGATTCATGTTCGCCTGAATCTTGAAGACGAATCCACTGAAGTCTTCTGATGTCGGATTGATTGGACCGACGTTCGACTTACGTGCCTCAGGAGCCGGAGACATCTCTAAATAGTGATTCAAGAACGCAGTCACGCCAAAGTCGACGAGCGCTGTTCCGAAAAATACCGGTGTCAATTTACCGCTCTGGATCGCCTCGACATCAATCTCGTTCCCCGCTCCATCGAGAAGGTCGATCTCATCGCGGAGGTTCGTCAAGTTCTCTTCCGACAAATGATCGGCGAGAATCGGATCGTTCACTCCGTCCTCACCCAGTTGAAGTGTCGACTTCTCCCCACGGAACAAGTGGACCTCATTTTTCATTCGGTCGTAGACACCTTCAAATTGCATTCCGCTTCCGATTGGCCATGTAATCGCGACAGAAGGCATGCCTAACACTTCTTCGAGCTCTTCCATCAATTCAAGCGGATCTTTTGCCTGACGATCCAACTTGTTCATAAATGTGAAGATTGGAATCCCACGCATCCGACAAACTTGGAATAGTTTTTTCGTCTGTGTTTCAATCCCTTTCGCAGCATCAATGACCATGACCGCGCTATCGACTGATGTCAACACGCGATACGTGTCTTCACCGAAGTCGTTGTGTCCTGGTGTATCCATGATCGATACAACCTTGTCTTGATAGATGAATTGCATGACAGACGATGTGACCGAGATCCCACGTTGTTTCTCGATTTCCATCCAGTCAGATTTTGCGTGTTTTGAGTTTTTGCGCGCCTTGACCGTACCTGCCTCGCGAATCGCACCACCGTGCAAAAGTAATTTCTCTGTTAATGTTGTTTTCCCCGCATCCGGGTGAGAGATAATGCCGAATATCCGACGTCTCTCGACTTCCTGTTTCAATTGGCTCATATAGGATAGACCTTTCCTTTCTCGTCTCAGTTCATGCTTATTCTCGTAGCAACGCTATCTATTCTAACGAAATCAATTCGGTTCGTCTATCCTAATGGGACGTACGCCTTTTGCAAATGGATTCTTTTTTGTATACTAACGATGAAAGCAAGTGAATGTATAGAACGGGGGAAAGACGATGCCAGAAAACTTGATGATGTATTTCATTGTATTCTGGGGATTCGTCATGATTGGACTCATGACGATTGGCGGGTACTTCATGTTTCGTAAGTTTTTAAAACGAATGCCAAAAGAAGATGGACGTTCCCTACTTGACATCGAAGATGATTATATAGAAAGAACGCGTCATCTCTGGACTCCGGAGACGCGGACGCTATTAGATCGTCTCGTCACACCGGTACCCGAGTTGTTCCGCGACGTCGCGATCCGAAAAATCGCAGGTAAAATCGGTCAATTCGCGCTTGAATCGCGTGCAAAAAAAATGACGACCGAACTTGTGGTAAAGGGTTACATCGCCGCAACACCGAAGCGCGATCACAAGTTCTTAAAGAAAGCGCTAACCGAAGAACAGATTGATTGGACGCCATACGAACACTATTTTCAGCAGTAGACTCTATCTCATTCAGATAGAGTTTTTTTTATTTGTCGAATTGTGCGATTCGCCTAATGGGTCAAAAGTACCTTTTCTCGAGCTTTATATTACATCGAAATAACGTTCACGAATTAGACAATATTGAAAACGCTTACAGTAAATTGGTATGACCAATATTAATATAACGTCTTTCATTTCGACACGAAAAAAAGGAATGACTGAATTGTTTTTCACAACGCATAATGGATTTATCTTACAGTCAAGGAGGGTCTATTATGCATGATGTGACACAAGTTTCACAAACGACAAGCCATCAATCTGCCCACATGATTACCGAACATGAGACATTTCATCGGTTAATGCGGGAAAAAAATCGCTTCATCGTTCCAGCTATCATCTTCTCACTCATCTTTTATTTCACACTCCCGATTCTGACGAGCTATACGACGATCTTGAATACACCACTCATCGGGGACATCACTTGGGCTTGGGCGTTCGCCTTTTCCCAGTTCATTATGACCTGGACACTTTGTGTACTTTATAGTCGACGTGCCCGTCGCTTCGACGCACTCGTCGAACAACTGAAAGACGAGGTGAGATCATGAATTGGACCGCGATTGCCCTCTTTATCGCCATTGTCGGACTCACGCTAGTGATTACATACTTTGCAGCAAGAAAAACAAAAACTGCCAGCGACTTTTATACGGCAGATGGTGGATTGACCGGATTTCAAAACGGTCTTGCCATTGCAGGCGACTATATGTCTGCCGCATCGTTTCTCGGAATTGCAGGTATGATTGCGCTTGCGGGATTCGATGGGTTTTTCTATTCAATCGGTTTCCTCGTTGCCTATCTCGTTGTCCTCTATCTCGTCGCCGAACCATTGCGAAATCTTGGGAAATATACGATGGCAGACATGATTGCGGCACGTTTTAACAAGCCTCGCGTACGTGGTGTCGCAGCGATGAATGCGATTGTCATCTCCATTTTTTACATGATTGCGCAACTCGTCGGAGCGGGTGCTTTGATTGAACTGTTACTCGGAATCCCTTATACGACAAGTGTCGTCGTCGTCGGAATCTTAATGACAGTCTACGTCGTTTTCGGTGGCATGACGGCCACTTCTTGGGTACAAATCACAAAAGCCGTACTTCTGATGATTGGGACGGCAATCATTTCATTTCTCGTGTTCGCTCGTTTTGATTTCTCCGTCACGACGATGTTTAATGAAGTCAGCAAAGCGACCCCACTCGGAAGTGACTTCTTGAACCCTGGGAACAAGTTCAAGCTACCGCTCGATACCATTTCATTAAACATGGCGCTCGTGCTCGGTACGGCAGGGCTCCCTCATATTCTGATTCGCTTCTTCACCGTCAAAGATGCACCGACTGCTCGGCAATCCGTCGTCTATGCGACATGGATCATCGGTGCATTTTATATCTTGACCATTTTCCTAGGTTTCGGTGCCGCAGCATTCGTCGGACGTGATGCCATTCTCGCCGCAAACCCTGCCGGCAACATGGCGGCCCCTCTTCTCGCGCAAGTGCTCGGTGGTGACCTCTTGTTCGCTTTCGTTGCCGCAATCGCGTTCGCGACAATTCTTGCCGTTGTCGCTGGACTCGTACTGTCAGCTGCTTCCGCCTTCGCCCATGACTTCTACGGACATATCATTCGTAAAGGGGAAGCGACAGAAACTGAACAAGTGAAAGCCGCGCGAATCGCTTCAGTTGCGGTCGCCCTCGTCTCAATGGGACTAGCCTTTTTCGCCCAGTCGATGAACGTTGCATTTCTTGTCTCGCTCGCTTTCGCCGTTGCGGCGAGTGCGAACTTACCTGTTATCCTCTTTACGATTTTCTGGAGACGCTTCAATACAGGTGGCGCCATTTGGGGAATGGTCGTCGGCTTGTTCTCCTCACTGATTCTAGTCGCACTCAGTCCGAACCTGTGGGCTCCGGACGGTTCGGCCATTTTTCTCGGTGAAGCCCTTTTCCCGCTATCCAATCCCGGGATTGTATCAATCCCCCTTGGTTTCATCGCTGCCGTGATTGGTACACTGGTCACGAAATCAGATGAAGTTGCTGGCAACTATGAACGCGTACTCGTCAAGGCGAACACCGGAATCGACGCGGAGACAGAAGTCGCCGCTACGAAAGCAGATTAAATAAAAATGGAGTGGCTCAACGCCACTCCATTTTTACGTGATTGCGATTCGTTTATATTTTTGATACATGGCGATTCGCCACGGGACAATCATCCCCCAAGCAATCAAATAGAACAATCCGCCTGTAGAGAATAAATCGACCTCATGACCGACCCAAACCTTCATTGCTGTACGGATGGCAAGGAGTGCGAACACGACCACAAAAAATGCTTTCGATCGTGAGAGATACACTTCGCCGTCCCGTTTTTCAAAATTGGATGTCTTAATCAAAAACAGACTGAAGATGAGTCCGACCGCAAGGGCCTCAGCCACTTCGACCCATGATAATCGAAACGCGGGAATCAAAAACTGAATCATCCCGGTCGTCATCGCAAGTGGTGGAATTAAAATTTTCTTCGCATTCGTCGGCTTTGCCGATGCTTTTACACGAACAAAGCTCGCTACGATACCCATTAACAACGCGACGAGAGTCGACCCCCATAACATTGACATCTCGGTCAACCCCTTAAAATCCGGTGAATCCGACAAGCTCGCTCATCCATGCAGCGAACCGATTCATTCCGTCAAAATATAATAGTACGCCGAACGCCATCATCAAATAGCCTCCGACTTTTGCTACTTTTGCACTGTTGCGTGCTAAGTACTTGATCTTGCCAACGAATGCGACCATTACCAAAAATGGAATTGCAAACCCGATGACATACGCCAACATATAGCCGAGTCCTTGACTCGGGTTCGTGGCGGCTAGTGCGATCACACCAGCTAAAATTGGACCTGTGCACGGTGTCCAGCCTGCCGCAAATCCAATACCAATTAAAACGGTTCCAAAATAACCGCTCTTTCGTTCGCCGATATCCATTTTCTTTTCACGCATCATAAATTGCGGTTGCCATAAGCCCGCCAAAAAGACGCCGAACACGAAAATCAAAATGGCGCCGAACATGCGTAGACTGTCCTTATATTGGATGAAGACGTCTGCAATCAATGAAGTCGACAATCCTAGTACGAGAAAGACAATCGAAAAACCGAATAAGAACGAAAATGTGTGGAACCAAGCTGTACGCTGTTTTAATCCTTCATTTTTTAACTCAGATACGGAAACCCCAGTAATATACGAGAGAAAGACCGGATACAACGGGAGCGTACATGGTGACAAGAACGATAAGACGCCCGCCCCAAATGCGAGCCATAATGTGACTTCCATGACGATTTCCACCTTTCACGACCATTATAGCGAAAACCTATTTAAATTGCTCGAATCTTTTCTTTCAAACCGCAACATCATTTTGTAATTTTTGAAATGGAAATGAAACTTGTCATCTGTAAACGGAGGTGCTAAGATTTGGATATTCCAGTTCACAAAATTCTAATTTACATGATGGGGGAACGAACGTGGCAGTCACCGCAGCAGATACACTACACCAGGCCATTGAACAAAAACGTGATGAACTGTATAAAATCGCGTCAAAGCATTCTTGGACCTCACCCGAAGTCATTTCAGTAAGCCAAGAACTTGACTCTTTAATCACTCGTCATGTCCTATCAAAGCATAATAAAGAGAAACTTCATTCTTGAAACTTGACAGCTCGTCACCTTGTGTGGCGAGCTTTTTCCATGGAAAAAAGGACACCTGAATAGGTATCCTTTCCAAATCAAGACATCAGACGTTGTCCGGATTGCAGTTCATACATCTTTTTGTACAGTCCGTCTTGTTTCAATAACTGTTGATGATTGCCGCGTTCCACGATTTCACCACGATGCAAGACCAAAATTAAATCTGCATCTTGAATCGTCGACAGGCGGTGGGCGATTGCGATTGTCGTCCGACCACGACGCATCCGATCGAGCGCGGTTTGTACACGCTCCTCTGTTTCGGTATCGATCGAGCTCGTCGCTTCATCGAGAATAAGCACTTTTGGATTACGTGCGACCGTACGGGCAAATGCGAGCAATTGACGCTCCCCGCTTGAGAACGTCGCTCCACGCTCTCCGACGACATGGCCATAGCCAGCGTCCAACTTTTCAATGAATGTATGCGCTTGGACGAATTCAGCAGCTTCACGCGCGCGCTCAGAATCGATGACTGGATTGAACAGCTTCAAATTCTCTTCGATTGTTCCCGTAAATAAGAATGGGTCTTGTAGGACAAGCCCGACTTGTTGACGAAGCTCTTGCTCCTCGAACTGTTCGAGCGGTTGCCCGTCAATCGTGATGCGACCAGATTCATATGGATAAAAACGTGTCAACAAATTGATGATTGAACTCTTACCGCTCCCAGTATGACCAACGAGCGCAACCGTCTCACCTGGTTTAGCAACGAAAGAAATCTGTTTCAACACGTCAACTTCTCCGTCGTAACTGAATGTCACATTTTCGAACCGAACTTCCCCATCAGTGATTCGTGCTTCACCAGGCATCTGTTTACCTGGAGCCGGTTCATCCGTATCTAAAATTTTGAAGACACGGTCGGCCGATACGACGGCTTGTTGAAATTCGCTTAATCGTTGCATGATATCAAGCACGGGACGGAAAATACGTTCAATATAGCTGATGAAAGCATACACGACCCCTACTTGAACTTGTTCACTCATCGAGAGTACCCCGTAATAACCGAGCAGACCGATGATGGAGAAGGCGAGAAGCAATTCGATAATCGGGCGGAGTAACATGCTATCGAGTTTTAAGTTCCGATATCGTGCCTCCTGATGCGCTTCGTTCGTCTCTTCGAACTGACGAATGAGACGCTCTTCTTGACGAAATTGTTGAATGATGCCCATCCCATTGATGGATTCGTTCAACTGGGCGTTGAGTTGTGACAACAAATCCCGCACTTGCGCGAAATATTTCGTCGAGAAACGACGATACGCCCAAATGATAAGCCAGAAGAGAGGCAACAAGATGAGTCCCATCGTCGCGAGCGGGGGCTCCAAGATGTAGAGGAAGATATACGTCCCAATCAACTGAACGGCAGACTGAACGAACGTACTCATCACCCCGACATAGAGTTCTTTTACGGCCTCCGTATCATTCGTGATACGCGATACAAGGACTCCCGCTGGTGTGCGGTCAAAGTAGGCAAGTCGCATCCCCATAACGTGACGGAAGATGTCCATCCGAATGTTTTGCACAATTTTTAAGGCGATTTTTTGAAAAGATATGGATTGCAGATAGTCAAATACAATCGCCGACAAATGAAGCACCATATAGACAGCAAAAAGAGCGATGACCCAGTTCGTCGGGTAGACACCTGGTGTGACGAATTCATCGATAAACACTTTGATTAGAAACGGCCCTGCCAACTTTGCACCTGTCGCAATCAAGAGAAATACGAAGGCAACACTTAGCGGTTTTCCGTACCGTTTCGCGTAACTGAGCAGGCGCTTGATGACTTGCCATTCTTGGACATCATGTTTCATCGTGTCCCCCCCCTTCTACAATCGCTTCAAGTTGCTGACGATCATATGTCTCACGATACCAGCCCGTCTCTTGAAGCAATGCCTCATGGCGACCTCGTTGAATGATGTTTCCGTCCTCAATCACGAGAATCTCGTCAGCGTGTTCTACAGCCGAAAGACGATGTGCGACAATGACGCGCGCCTGATCTGGATTACCGACTCGAAAATGCTCGATAATCGACTCTTCCGTTTTCGCATCGACCGCAGATAGGGCATCATCTAATATCAATACATCCGCCGCTGTCATGAGCGCCCGCGCGATGGAAATCCGTTGTTTTTGTCCTCCTGATAATGTGACTCCACGTTCACCGACGAGTGTCGCATATCCTTCCGGAAGACGGACAATATCTTCATGCACCTCACCAACCTTAGCTGCTTCGATGATTTCTTCCATGCTCGCTTCAGGCCTTCCGAACGCGATATTGTTCGCAATCGAATCCGAGAACAAGAAATGATCTTGTGGAACGACCGCAATTTTATCCATCAGAAGTGATTTTTTCACTTGGCGGATGTTGATCCCACCGATTTTAATCTTTCCATCTTTCACATCATACTCACGCGTCAATAGACGGACAATCGTCGTCTTCCCTGCACCTGTTCTGCCGACAATCCCGATTGTTTTTCCACGTTCAATCCGAAAATGGACATTGTGGAGCACAACGGTCTCATCATAGGCGAAGTTTCGAATATCGACCTCCACCTCTGAATGAGAAAGGGTCGTCGCAGCCATGCGGTCGTCTTGAATCTCAGGTTTGACGGCGAGCATTCGCTCAATTCGGTCGTAAGACGCGCGTCCACGCTCCACGATATTGAACAACCATCCAAAGGCTAACATCGGCCATGTCAACAGTGCCAAATAAGCTGTGAAGCTGACAATCTGTCCAATCGTCAATTCGCCTTGTTCAATCAAGACGGCTCCATACCCGACCGAAAGGATATAAGACAATCCGACAATTCCGAAGATGGTCGGGTCGTATAAGGCATCAATCTTCGCGACTCGTACGTTTTTCGCCATGACTTCACTCGATAAGTTCTCAAACGATTCCACATCCCGATCGACTTCCCCCGTCGACTTTAAGACACGGACGCCACTGACGCTTTCCTGCACTTTGTCATTCAATTCCGAAAATGCCGCTTGGGCGACCCCGAATCGGCTATGTAACATCTTTCCATATCGCGTTGTCAAAGCGACCATGATTGGTAACGGTAGTAAGGCAACGAGCGTCAATTTCCAGCTGATTGTTGTAATCATCGTGATGATGACGAACGTCCCAAGTGTCACGCTATCGACGAGTGTTAAAATTCCCGCACCGGCCGTCATCGATACGGCTTGTACATCATTTGTCGCATGGGCCATCAAATCACCGACCCGTGACTTTTTATAAAATCGCTGATCAAGATCTGTGAAATGCCGATATAGTTGGCTACGAAGCATTCTTCCTAGACGAATCGATGCGCCGAAGATAAAATAGCGCCAAAAGAAGCGGGCGACGTAATTTCCAATCCCAACAGCAGCAAGTCCCCCTAATAACAGCCAGAGTGTGTCGGACGAAAGCGAACCACGGTTAATCTCATCGACAATCCGTCCGATGATGCGTGGTGGAATCAGTTCTAGACCAGCCACGAAGATCAGTAAGACGATGCCGAGCGCGTACGTCTTCCACTCAAGACGCAAAAACCAAGATAATTGTTTGAATACACGAATGTGAAACGCCCCCCTTTGTCTTTAGATGAAGATTATTCATTAATCGTAGCGAAAGTTTGTTCGATTGTCTAACAAAAAGAGGAAACAAAAAAGCACTTCGGGAACCGAAGTGCTTTCGTGATTGATTATGATTTCTTTTCGTTTTTCATCTGCACGTTCATGGCGCGCATCACTTGGTTGACTTTCTTCTGTGATGGCTTTTGACCCATCTGCATCATCAACGTACGAATCATATCTTCATTGATTGGCGGGTTCTGTTCAAGGTAGTTCATCATGTATTTACGCGCGATAAAGAATCCAATCGCGATACCCCCGATGAGTGCTGCCACGACAAGAAGAATCCAGAATAATGTACTCAAGGCTTTACCTCCTCTACCATATGAAACATCGTTTTTTACTATACACTAAATTGAACAACTTCGCTAGTCGTCCAGAAAAAAAGTGACGGCCAAACGATTGGCCGTCACAACAATCTAACTAGAGATTAAAGTGATTTTACTGCATTGACGACGTTGTCGACTGACATGCCGTATTCTTTCATGAGGAGGTCACCAGGTGCAGATGCTCCGAACTTGTCGATTCCGAGTACCTTACCACCGAATCCTACATATTTGTACCATCCAAGTGTCGCACCCGCTTCAAGTGATACACGTTTCGTGACTGAAGATGGAAGGACAGATTCTTTGTACTCTGCAGATTGCGCTTCGAAGAGTTCCCATGATGGCATCGAGACGACTGCCGCTTTCACGCCTTCTGACGCGAGCTGTTCACGCGCTTCAACGAGAACGTGTACTTCAGAACCTGTACCGAGCAAGAGAACGTCTGCATCTTTCGATTCACCTGCAACGACGTAAGCTCCTTTTGCTGCCGTTTCAATAGATGTACCTTCGAGTTCTGGTAACGCTTGACGAGTCAAGACGAGAAGTGAAGGAGTCGTTTTCGATGTCACCGCTTGTTTCCAAGCTGCAATCGTTTCTTTGCCGTCAGCAGGACGAAGAACAGAGAGGTTCGGCATCGCGCGGAAGCTCATCAAATGTTCGACCGGCTCGTGCGTTGGACCATCTTCACCGACTGCGATTGAGTCGTGCGTCAAGATGAACGTCGATGGAAGTCCCATAAGTGCTGCGAGACGGACTGCAGGACGGAGGTAATCCGAGAAGACGAAGAACGTCGCACCGTAAGGAAGAACACCACCGTGAAGGGCCATACCATTCACAGCTGCCGCCATTGCGAACTCACGAACACCGAACCAGATGTTACGACCAGCTGGGTCTTCATCGAAGTCTACCGCACCTTTGATCATCGAGTTGTTCGATCCAGCAAGGTCAGCCGAACCACCAAAGAGTGTCGGTACTGCTTTTGCGATTGCGTTCAACACTTCACCGCTCGTTTGACGTGTTGCTTTTTTCGAACCGATTTCGAAAGTCGGCAACTCGCTATCCCAACCTTCAGGAAGGTCATTGTTCATCGCGCGCTCGAACTGTGCTCCGAGCTCAGGGTGTGCCGCTTTATACGCTTCAACGAGTTCGTTCCAGTCTGACTCATATTTCGCGCCAGGCTCGACAACTTTCTCGTTGAATAAGTCATATACTTCGTTTGGAACGTAGAATGACTCGCCTTCCCATTTGTAGAACTGTTTCGTCAATTCGATTTCAGCGTCTCCAAGTGGCGCACCGTGTGATGCCGATTTACCCGACTTGTTCGGTGAACCGAATCCGATGACCGTCTTGACTTCGATCAATGTCGGCTTCGACGTCTCTGCTTTCGCAGCATCGATCGCTTTTGCGATTGAATCGATGTCCGTTCCGTCTTCGACACGAATGACTTGCCACCCGTAAGCGTTGAAACGGTCTTCTACGCTTTCAGAGAACGACTTATGAAGGTCGCCATCGAGAGAGATATCGTTTGAATCGTAAAGAACGACGAGTTTACCGAGCTTCAAGTGACCTGCGAGGGAAGCCGCCTCCGCAGATACACCTTCCATCAAGTCTCCGTCACCGCAAATGCCGAACGTGTAGTGGTCAACGACGTTGAACTCGTCGCGGTTGTAAGTCGCTTCTAAGTGTTTCTCTGCCATGGCCATCCCGACAGCCATCGCAATCCCTTGTCCAAGTGGGCCCGTTGTCGCATCTACCCCAGCCGTGTGGCGGTACTCAGGGTGACCAGGTGTCTTCGAGTCCATTTGACGGAATGATTTCAAATCGTCCATCGACAAATCATAGCCAGACAAGTGAAGGAGCGAATACAAGAGCATCGATCCATGACCCGCTGAGAGCACGAAACGGTCACGGTTGAACCAGTTCGGGTTTTTCGGGTTGTGACGCATTTTATCTGTCCAAAGTGTAAACGCCATCGGGGCAGCGCCCATTGGCATCCCTGGGTGACCAGAGTTCGCTTTTTGGACTGCATCAATTGAGAGCGTCCGAATCGAGTTAATCGCTAATAATTCTTTAGTAGTTGTTTCCACTAATTTCATCCTCTCTGTGTTAAGAAGGTTTTCTACCCGTCATATTTTATCATACTCAATCGTGTGTCACAACTAATTAATTAGTATAACACATTTGTTGAAATCGTTTCCTTCTATTGCATGAAATAGCATGTAATCCGTTCGTCTGATGCGTGTTCGTGTATAACAAAAATGCACATCCTATGCGAAATAGGATGTGCATTCGGTATCACTCACCGCGATAGCGTTTTTGATCTTCTTTCAACTTCTCTGGTGTAACGTCATTTCCATCTGGATCGACGACTTTCATACCCATCATTTGTGATTTGAACGATTGACGAAACGCCTTCAAATATTCTTGACGCAAGTCTTGTTGCTCGTTCATTTCTTCTTGAGACAGTCCTTCTGTCTTCGCTTTGTTGGCGAGGAAATTGATTCGCTCCAATTGTCCTGGTGCTAACATATGACTCGCCCCCTCTCTAGTGAATTTGTTCTTATACTTTACAAAATCAGAGAGGAAGAATCAAGTTTCAGCAACCGACTGGTGCTCAAGATATCGTCGATTGACCGTTGCCTTCGAGACCTCATAGCCAAATCCACGTAGCGTCGCCGCAATCTCAGCGAACGTCAAGCCACGTTCACGCAATTGGATAATCTCTTCGATTGGCACTTCAATTCGATGTCGCCCACCTTGATCATGATTTTGAATGTTGCGCTGTGGGTTAAATCCGTTAGCGACCGCACGACGCATCCCACGCGAGATTTTCGCATTGTGAATTTTTCGTTGATATTCTTCGACAACACTGACAATCTCCAATACCATCTTCTCTGCATCGGAAACGACATAGTCCGACGTAGACTGCATCGTCAGCAATCGCACGTCATGCTTCATTAAAGTATGCAAGATCGCAATCTTAGCATTCCCTCGTCCTAAGCGACTGTCGTCCGTGACGAGCACGGCATCGAGCTGAGAAGTGGATACATGGTCCAGTAAATCAAGTAGCCCTTGTCGATTGACTTCATAACCGCTCTCTTGCTCTGTGATGACATCTATGACGTCGGCCCCTAATCCCGAAGCCAGCTGCTGTAATTCTTCGACTTGCCGACTGAGTGATGTCTCTTGGGTAGACTTGTTCGTCGATACCCGGCAATAGATGACGACCCGCATCGCACCACTCCCTTTCATTGCATTCATTTGTTACGATACACAGTTTAAGATTGATTCGCAATGAAGAAAGATCACTCAGCGGCATACCATTTCATTTTTCGTTCGTTATGCTCTTCACGCTCTGCCATGATCTGTGCTTCGAGTGATTCTGCTTCGACGTACGCAACCTCTTCTTCGATTGTCCGCTCTGACGTGACCACCGGATCCACAACTTTTGGTTCCCCTCGCATTTCACCAGCCAAATAAAAAGCGAACATCCCGACTAAGAGCATCCCGACTAAAATGATTCCGTTGAGTGTATCTTTCATGATTACATTGCCTCCTGTATAAGAATGTATGTTCGTTAGAACGTTTGTTCGTTTATCTGTTCTCATCATAAAACAAGAACCCGTGTTCGGTCAACACAAAAAAACGAACGAATGTTTGTACGCTCATGTGTTCTTGTGTTACACTAGACACATAAAGAATAGGATGCGATTGCAGGTTATTCGATTATATCGAGGTGAACATAATGAAAAAAATGTCAGCGCGACAACAGCAGATTCTTGATTTCATCAAAGACGAAGTACGGGCAAAAGGTTATCCGCCTTCTGTTCGTGAAATTGGAGAAGCCGTCGGTCTTGCATCTAGTTCGACCGTACACGGTCATCTAGATCGTTTAGAGAAGCGTGGATTGATTCGTCGAGATAAGACGAAGCCTCGCGCGATTGAAATTTTGACTGAAGATATGCCGACAATGGAAGAGCAAGAGTCCGTCATGTACGTACCGGTCATCGGGAAGGTCACTGCCGGGACACCGATCACCGCCATCGAGAACGTGGAAGAGCACTTCCCTCTTCCAGCACATATCGTCGGGTCAGATAATGTATATATGTTGTCTGTCTCTGGGGATTCGATGATCAATGCAGGAATTTTAGACGGAGACCGGGTGCTCGTCCGCCAGCAGAGCACGGCCGACAATGGAGAGATTGTCGTCGCCATGACGGAAGAAGGCGAAGCGACCGTGAAGCGAATTTACAAAGAAGCTTCGAAGGTCCGCCTTCAACCGGAGAACGACGAGTTAGAAGCGATGTATTTTGACAACGTCTCGATTTTAGGGAAGGTTATCGGTGTATACCGGACGATTCATTAATGGCTAGTGGCAAGACCCATACCCGTACGAATCTCGTGGCAACCGGAGCACTCGCGGTTGCCACGCCTTTTCTTGAAATCGATGTTCCGTTCTCATTGATCATCGGTGCCATCATCGGTACACTCTGGCTCTCCCCGGACCTCGATTTGAAATCAGACGCCTATTATCGATGGGGACCTCTCAAACTGATTTGGCTCCCTTACGTAAAGCTCATGCCGCACCGTTCGCTCTTCTCGCACTTACCTGCTTTGAGTGATGTGATTCGGATTGCATATATCGGGTTCCCGCTCGTGCTGCTTCTGCCCTTCACGGCTTACGAAGAGGAAATCCGCTCATGGGTCGACATTCATGGCATGTCCTTCTTTTTAGGGCTCGTGTTTGCGACGACACTACATACGACGCTCGACTATACTTCAACGTTTTTCAAAAAAGCGTTTTAACCAACAAAGGACCACCTTCGTGAAGTACAGAAGGTGGTCCTTTGTTTTAATTGGAATGATAACGTGTTATAGGGTATCCATTTTATGAATGAAATGCTTAAACTAATACGACCCGATCTTTCCTGCACGCAAATTATCGAGATGAGTTGGAAGAAATCCGATATGGTCAAACTATGAAGGAGGAGAACTTGATGGTAAAAGCATTAAATGAGCTGATGGACTTTATCGAACAGCACTTAACGGAAGAACTCTTAGATTCAGAGATCACAAAAATCACCGGACTATCTGCTCATCATTTTAAGAGGATGTTTTCGTATATGTCAGGAATGACACTTCACACTTATATACGAAATCGACGGTTTTCTATAGCAAATGAAAAATTGGTTCATGGTTCAAGCGTAACAGAAATCGCATATCTCTATGGATATCAATCGGTGGAAGGGTTTTCCAGAGCGTTTCGAGATTGGTCTGGTCATTTGCCTTCTGAAGTCATGAAGAATCACATTCAAAAGTCGTTCCCTCGCTTCACGTTTTATATCGATATAAAAGGAGGAACATCAATGGAGTTCAAGTTAGAAGAGAAAGAAGCTTTTCAAATCGTTGGAGTTTCAAAGCGTGTCCCTATTCAATTCGAGGGAGTCAACGAAGAAATCATGGAACTAGCGAAGTCGATTACGGAAGAGCAACGGGCTCACATGCATGAATTGGGCAATTTATATCCGCATCGTGCCTTGAACGCATCGTTCAATTTTGATGACGGTCACTTAGAAGAAGAAGGTTATTTGACACATATGATCGGTTTCGCCACGACAAGAGAAATTAAGTATGACGATCTCGAAGTGATCTCAATCCCAAAAAGTTTATGGGCAATCTTCCCGAACACTGGACCATTCCCAAGCACTCTACAAGAGACGATGGCAAGAACCTATGCAGAATGGTTACCTTCTTCGGGATACGCACTTCAAGACTTGCCAAGCATTTCATTTAGCAAAATAGAAACAGGATATGACAACGTATATAGCGAGGTTTGGGTCCCTGTGAAGGTTAGAGAAGAGCCGGAATCATAAAGATATCTCCGCTATTATGATTTATCAAAAAGAGTATGGAGCAACCCAAATTGAGGGATGCTCCATACTCTTTAATATATCTCTTCTATTTAGTAGAGCGTCATGTACTGATCGCGTTCCCACTCTGTTACTTGCATACGGAACATATCCCACTCGATTTCTTTCAGCTCGAGGAAGTGTTCACCGATATGCTCACCAAGTGAGTCCATCACGACTTTGTCCGCACGAAGGACTTCGAGTGCGTCGAAGAGTGTCGCCGGGAGATCGTCGATTCCGTTTGCTACACGCTCTGGCTTGTCCATCACGTAGATGTTGCTATCGATTGGTTTAGGTGCATTCAAATCTTTTTCGACCCCGTCAAGACCCGAAGCCAAGAGGGCAGCAAGTGCAAGGTACGGGTTCGCCGCTGGGTCAACCGAACGTACTTCGATACGAGTCGAGAGACCACGTGCCGCTGGTACACGTACGAGTGGCGAACGGTTACGTGCGCTCCATGCAACATAGCAAGGTGCTTCGTAGCCTGGTACGAGACGCTTGTATGAGTTGACAGTCGGGTTACATACTGCCGTGAAGGCACGAGCGTGCTCCAAGATACCGGCTGTGAACGCGCGAGCTGTGTCTGAAAGTTCCATGTCGCCGTTTGGATCGTAGAAGACGTTTGTGTCGCCTTTGAAGAGTGACATGTTCGCATGCATCCCTGAACCGTTTACCCCGAAGAGCGGCTTCGGCATGAAAGTCGCGTGAAGACCATACTTCGCTGCGATCGTCTTAACGACGAGTTTGAACGTTTGGATGTTATCTGCCGTCGTGACAGCATCTGCGTATTTGAAATCGATTTCGTGTTGTCCTGGTGCTACTTCGTGGTGTGATGCTTCGATTTCAAAGCCCATGTTTTCAAGTTCGATGACGATCTCTTTACGGCAGTTCTCACCGAGGTCAACTGGTGCCAAGTCGAAGTATCCACCTTGGTCGTTGAGTTCAAGAGTCGGACGACCTGATGCGTCTTTTTTGAACAAGAAGAACTCTGGCTCTGGTCCAACGTTGAACGCTGTGAAACCAAGTTTTTGCATCTTCTCAAGGTTACGCTTGAGTGTACCGCGCGGGTCACCGCTGAATGGTGTACCGTCTGGGTTATAAATATCGCAAATTAAGCGAGCAACTTTTCCGCTGCCATCTGTCCACGGGAAGACAACCCACGTGTTGAGGTCTGGATACAAGTACATGTCTGATTCCTCGATGCGGACGAATCCTTCGATTGACGATCCGTCAAACATCATCTTGTTATCAAGTGCTTTGTCCAATTGGCTGATCGGCACCTCGACGTTTTTGATTGTTCCGAGGATGTCCGTGAATTGAAGACGAATAAAGCGTACGTCTTCCTCTTGTGCGATGCGTTTAATGTCTTCTTTTGTGAACGTTTTTCTGGCCATGGTAAAATGTCCCCTCTCACATTGCGTAATGGTTGATGTGTGCGGCGTTATCGATAGAAACGTGAAAGCTCACCTTGAATGAGCGACGTCTTATTGAAACGACCGGCTTCTTGAAGCTGTGTTTTCAACAAATGATGTAACTCTTTTTCCGAAACCTTCGGTGCTTCACTGACCGGTGCGGCCGGAGCAGATGCTTCCGCTTCTTTTTCACCTTCTTGCTCTAACATGTGGCGAATCGCCGCCAAGTTAAAGCCTTGATCAATGTAATCCTTGATTGCGAGTAGACGTTCGACATCATTAAAGGAATAAAGTCGTCGTTTCGATTCCGTCCGACTAGGCGAAATCAGACCCTGTTCTTCGTAATACCGAATCTGTCTACCTGTCAGTTGCGTCAAATCTTGGACGATTCCAATCGGAAACAACGGGTTGGAGCGACGAAATTGATCGGCCATCCTTACCCCTCCTTTTCTGTCTCACAATGTGAGAATAATATATGACAACAATCCTGTCAATAGATGTTAAGAAAGTTAACATGACAGATTAGTTACAAATGTGTCGGCTGATTTTGGTCATTGAATTCGACCAATCCTTTACCGTGTAATTGGCTCAACGCCAACATGAGCGCGACTTTTACGTGAGCATACGTCAGACCACCTTGAACGTACGCCGTGTACGGTGCCCGAAGCGGACCATCGGCAGACAGCTCGATGGAAGAACCCTGAATGAACGTCCCAGCTGCCATGATGACGTCATCTTCATAACCCGGCATATAGGCCGGCACCGGTAACGCATGGGCATTGACCGGCGATGCCATTTGGATGCTCTGACAAAACGCAATCATCTTGTCGCGGTCACGGAACGTCACCGACTGAATCAAGTCCGTTCGTGGAGTCGTATAGTGGGGATCTGTCTCGAATCCGATCAAAGACAATAGACTTGCCGTCAAATGGGCCCCTTTTAATGCCTGTGCGACTGTATGAGGTGCCATATAGAAGCCTTGATACATCTCTTGAAGCGAGTAGAGTGATGGTCCGGCTTCACTTCCGATACCTGGGGTCGTCATACGGAACGAACACCGTTCAATTAACTCTTTCGTACCAGCGATATAACCGCCCGTCTTCGCCAATCCACCGCCTGGGTTTTTGATGAGGGAACCAGCCATCAAGTCAGCCCCGACGTGCGTCGGTTCGATCGTCTCGACAAACTCACCGTAACAATTGTCCACGAACACATACACATGCGGATGTTCCGCTTTAATCCGTTCGATGGCCACTTTGATTTCATCGACTGGAATACTGCGACGGTTCGCATACCCTTTCGATCGCTGAATCCCAACGAGTTTCGTCTCAGGACGAATCCGTTCGAGGACGCGGTCGATGTCGATTTCACGTTCCTCTTTTAATTCGACAGTATCGTAATGGACACCGAGTTCTTTTAACGAACCGCGACCATCGCCACGGATGCCAACAATCTCCTCAAGCGTGTCATACGGCTTCCCTGTGATATAGAGAAGCTCATCACCTGGTAGAAGGACACCAAATAAGGCAATCCCGATTGCATGGGTACCGGAGATGATTTGTGGTCGGCATAGCGCGAGCTCGGCTCCAAACACATCCGCATAAATCGACTCGAGGGTGTCTCGACCGATATCGTCATATCCATATCCCGTCGTCGGATTAAAATGAAAATCCGACACTTTATGCTTTTTAAACGATTCTAGGACGCGATACTGGTTGAATTCGGCCGTCTCGTCAATCCTTTCGAAAAACGGTTTGACCCGTGCCTCCGCTTTTTTTACGAACGGCGCGAGTGCATCATAATGTTCAATCTTTTCTTGCCACATACTTACACCTCAAATTGTTTTAGCGTCGCATATAGACGCGTGTCTTCTCTCATATAACCTACTAATTCGACAGAACCGTCATCTAAAAAGCTCTCTTCAAGACGATACATCGCCTCTTTGGCCGGGTGGTAGTGTTCAAACGCCGTCACCGGGAGAATGACATGGACTTTTGTCAAAATGTCCGCAATCTTATCCTCGAGAGCACCTGTCAACGTCACGATATCTTCCGAGGCGATTGCCGAGATCAATAGCGGTCCGCCGACGAAGTCTTCCGTGAGACGGTCTTTCTTATTATATACCTCGAGCTGAGGCACCTCACTCGCACCGAGTTCCTCTAATACCGCATTCGTCGTATCGATTTGATTCAGATAATGTGGGTTCGATGCATCGATGACATGAAGGATCAAGTCGGCACCGACAACTTCTTCTAATGTCGAACGAAACGCGGCAACGAGTTTCGTCGGCAAATCACGGATGAATCCGACCGTATCTGTGATCAGTACTTTCCCACCTCGCGGAAGTTCGAGCTCGCGCGTCAACGGGTCGAGCGTCGCAAACAATTCATCCTGCTCGTACGTGTCGGCATCGGTCAATCGGTTAAAGATTGTCGACTTCCCAGCATTCGTATACCCGACGAGCGCGACTTGGAATACCCTGTTTTCTTTTCGGCGTTCTCGGTAACGTCCACGGTGTGCGACTGTCCCCTCGAGCTGTTTCGTGATTTCATCGATGCGGCGCTTGATGTGACGACGATCCGATTCAAGTTTCGTCTCACCAGGACCACGCGTCCCGATTCCACCACCGAGTCGCGAAAGCTGTGTGCCTTGACCGATGAGACGCGGCAGCAAATAGTTCATCTGCGCGAGTTCGACCTGCAATTTCCCTTCGCGCGATTGCGCACGGCTCGCAAAGATGTCCAAAATGAGCTGTGTGCGGTCAATCAACTTCATCTCATCTGGGTCGTTCAATGCGATGCGAATGTTTTTCGACTGTGCCGGTGTCAATTCGGCGTTGAAAATCAATAAGTCCGGCTCGAACTGTTCGACGAGCATCGCGAGTTCCTCGATTTTCCCTTTCCCGATAAAGGTACGACGGTCGATTTGTTGACGCTTTTGGTCGAGTCTGGCAACGACTTCGCCTTGCGCCGTGTCCACGAGTTCGACGAGCTCGCCCATCGACTGTTCATATGTCCAATCATCGGTACTAGGCAACTGACAACCGACGATGACAACTTTTTCACGTTCAATCATGTAATCCCTCATTCCATAAAGTCTCACCTTCCATCTTACCACGAATCAGCGTATAGAGAACGTCCGTTTGTGGTAGGATAAAGGAAGAAGGAGGCTCGACCATGACGAAACGAAGAAAAGACTACCCGCTCCCGGAATTTATTGAAACGTACCTCTATCATCTCGGCGCCAGCGGTCGTCAACCCTCGACGCTTAAGCGATATCGCTACGACTTGATTGACGTGCATAAATACTTTCACGACCACAATGTCGAACTGAACGAACCGACGGACTGGTTAGACGTTCCGCTCGAATCGTGGAAGACATTCGTGAATGACTTCTTAATCGAAGAGAAGCACTATCAACAGGCGACCGTCGCAAGAATCGTCACGGTCATCAATAGCCTGACCCAATTTTTAAATCCGCTTCGTAAAAAGATGCTTGCCTATTCCCAACCGGCACATACGTTGACAGTCGACCAAGTCGCACTCGAATCTGAATTCGACCGACTCGTTCAAACGATTCGTTCGACGAAAGGACTGAGTGAGAATCAGCTCCAAGCTCATCCTTATCTCGTCAATCGGAACGAACTGATTGTGACGCTTTTCTATAAATATGGATTGCGTGTCCATCACATCATCCGTTTGCGAATGAGCGACTTGCATCTGGCCGATCACACCTTCGACGTGTATGATCGTCTCGGAAACCGTTTCACGTTGAAGCTGTCACAAGAAGATCAATCGTTGCTCATGAATTACCTGGCTGATATCCCGACCCCGGTACGACCACGTTGGTATTCAGAAGACCCGGTCTTCGTCTCATTCGATTTTGCCCGGATGACGTTCCGCTGGGTGTATGCGAAGAATCAACCGAAGCAACTGACA
Organism: Exiguobacterium sp. 8A; assembly: GCF_902506275.1. Lineage (GTDB taxonomy): Bacteria > Bacillota > Bacilli > Exiguobacteriales > Exiguobacteriaceae > Exiguobacterium > Exiguobacterium profundum. The sequence continues at coordinate 782,631 of NZ_LR733630.1, forward strand.
ATCGTCATGATCACAAAAATGATGCGGCAGTTGAACGAACGAAGTGGACTCGCGCGCTCCGTCACGCCATCGATGCTTCGAAACGCCCATGTGTTGAAGACATATGCGGGCGATATGACACCATCCGAGCGGATGAATATCACCTGTATGCATAAGGAATCTTCCCTCCGCCGGTATGAACAGGCGTATGAAGAGTTCGGAACTGAATTATTCGAGTCAGACGAAAGACCCGCCCTCTCGTGAAGGGCGGGTCTTGGTCTGTACGATTTCAGGTTATCTAATGGTACGAAGACAACTTGATCCTTACCATCTATAGTCAATCGATTTCTAACCTTGAGGTTTATATAACTTCTCGACACTCATCAATGTATTGTTCTCAAAAGTCGCCTTATAGATATCCGGCATGTCGAGTTCTTTCCAAAATTCATATCCATATCGCACATCAAAATAATTCAACATGAGAACCATAATATTTCCATGTGTGCCGAGCACCACTTTTTTCCCTTCGTATGTACGGAGCAGTGATATGAGAGCCTCTACCCCTCTAGATTGAGCCTGATCGTTCGACTCTCCCCCTTCCCATGCGAACGTAGGGTTTTGCCAAACGATCTCCATCGCGCTTGTAAAGTCTTTAGCCGGTTCTGAAGTCAAGGTTCGCTCTCTTAAATCATCCGAAACTACAACGTCCTGTCCAAGATAATCCGCGATGCCTTTTACGGTTTGAACGGCTCGTTTATATGGACTCGAAGTCACGATATCGATCCCCTCATCGATTAGAAGGTTTGTAATTTCAGCAACATCATGCATTCCTTTCTCAGATAACGGTCTGGCGAATTCGTCTGATGTATAGGTAGAATGTGCATGTCTGACAAAGTATATGGTTGTCATTCAGTAGTCCCCTTTTAAAATGTCTCGTCGTTGTTTACATACGATGTCCATCCTCATCATAAGCTTTAGAATGATGGTTTAGCTGCAAAAATTCATGTCGCAACAACCCGTAGACGACATGATTGACGTAACGGTCATACAGCCACTCCGCATCTCGAATGACCCCTTCTTCTTTAAAGCCGAATCGTTCCGGAAGTGCCCGACTCTTCACATTCTCTGTCGCGACTCGGATTTCAATTTTATTTAGCTTCAAATCTTGAAACCCATACTCGATGATGGTCTCGAGCGCTTGACTCATGATGCCTTTCCCTTGAAACTCTTGTCCTAGCCAGTATCCGATTGTGCCACATTGGATACCACGATCGATTTCGTTAAATCCAATTGTTCCGGCAAGTGCTCCTTTATACATCAAAGCGAACGATTTTGGGCGCCCGCCCGTTTCAATCAACCCTTTGATTCGTCCCTCTATGTTCCGCTTCGAATCTTCCACCGTCTCAATATAGTCGAGCCAGCCAAGCCACTCTCGCAAATAAGGCTTCGATGCAATCGTCAGCTCGAATAGTTCGTCCGCATCGTCTGTATTGAACATTCTCAATGTAATATCGTCATTTAATTTATATTCAAGCATCTGGTTCCATCCCTATCATTCATTATTTTTTGAATTCACTTTCGTAAAGTAACCCACGTAATTGCTTTTTAACCACTAGTATCAAAGCTTGTTGAATCATTCCACTCTTCTATTATGACAATTTCACCCATATGACAAGTTTACAGAATTAATCAAATTTTGTATAATTATTTTTATATCATTTTATGAAGAGGTGAAAATGTGTAATAACGATTCGTCCACCCCACCCAATTGAATAGATTCGGAGGAGATTTGTGATGAAATCGTTTTACACATTGCTCGTTAGCCAATGGCTCGCAAACATTGGCGATGTCCTATACATCGTCGCGCTCATTGCCTTGCTGTATCAACAAACTGGGTCCGCTCTCATGGCGGCCAGTTTCCCGATTGCCGTGACTGCCGGTATGACGCTCAGCGGACTCTTTTTCGCCCGCATCCTCAGTCGCTTCTCGCTCGGGAAAACCCTCGTCCTGTCACAACTGATGAAGACGGTCACCCTTGTTCTCGTTCTCTTCACGGATTCGATTCTTGTTCTCGGACTCATCATGTGGATTGCATTTCTCGATGGATTCGCACGTCCGATTCAAGCCTCGTTCATCCCAAGTTTGGCGACGAATCGTCAACAAGCGAACAGCCTAGTTCAAGGTTCCAATCAGTTCATCCAACTCGCGATGTGGCCTCTCGGGACGATGCTCGTCTCTCTCACGTCGAGCGCCTTTGCATTAATCGTTTCACTCGTTCTCTTCAGCCTTTCGACGGTTGTGACGATTTACTTCTATCAATCGCTTACGGAAGACATCGTCGATGATGGAACGGAGGAATCGATCACCTTACGCGATAGTCTTACTTATGTAAGAACGTCACCATTCGCTCGTCGTGTGACTTGGTTTGTGACGTATGAATCATTTGTCAGCACGCTCTGGATTTCAGCGTTGCTCCTCGTCTATCTCGAGCGACATCTGCAAGTCGATACAGGCTGGTGGGGAACTCTGAACGCATCATTTTTGATCAGTATGATTGCAGCGAGTGCCTATCTTTATCGGTCTCGTCGAGCACCCTCGCTACCTTCGACTGCCGTCTTATCCATTGTTGCCGCCCTGTTGTTCGGCGTGACCGAACATCTTACGTTCGCAATTTTGGCGTTAGTGATTCAAGGGGCAGCCACACAAATGCGCATCATCCAGGCGAATACCGTCATTCAAGAACAGATCCCGACTGCGCGACTTCCCTATGTATATAGTGTGCAACAAACGGGATACGCCCTCGCATTCAGTGTGGGGAGTTTGCTGTTCGGTCTTCTTGCGGATGGACTACCGATCGATTCGGTTTACCTTCTCGGAGCACTTTTGACCCTTCCGTTGATTTGGATCGGACGATTGACTGAACAGTCTATGTTGACCGTATCATCTGTATAAACAAGAGGCGCCTTCTCTAAGAGAGGGCGCCTTATGTATAGAACTTTCCACCGAAGTATATGGTTGGACTTCCTTTTCGATTACAATCGAGTGAAATCACAGATGCAACGGTCGGTTCCGAAAGCGTGATGATTTCTAAAACTGAGTTCAGACCGCTAATGCGATAGTGCGTGAAGATTGTTGAGTCGTCATGTATCAACTCCCAAAACGAGAAACGCGTTCGTGTCAAGAAATCCAAATATCCGGATTGCTCGAATCGTTTGATTTGCGAACCTTCGAACTCATCTGACGGTTCATCGATGATTCCATCCGCAAATGACTCTTGAATGACCTCCATATAGACGACGTCTTCAAAGCATAGTTTTACATTGATCACTTCTCGCTGGGAATGAACCCCGCCCACTTCGACTCGTTCACGGAACGTCGTGTTTCGCTTTCTCTGGTGATCGAATAACTTCACTTGTATAGTCAAACAACTCGATTCTAAATCATGCTGAAAATCAAACACATGAATCATCCCATGATAGAAGAATAGATCCTCAAACTCCATTGTCACTCCTCCTTTTAGTCACTTTCGTATTGAAATACTCCGACGCCATGGCCTCGCCTAACATCTCCTAAAATGAAAAGTGAAAGTATACACGCTTCAGTCTCAATCAAAAATCGAAATTCTTCTAATTCTTCTCTTGTCTCAATCATTGTAACCAATTGCAGGAGATCACTTTCAGATACATTTGAAAGATTGCATGTCACCATATAGTCATTCGACCATATCTTTCTCCCATGATGTTCGATACTGTACTCACACTTTGTCTGATCTGCCCATCTCTTGAAATCAGATAAAAATCGATTATTCTTCAAAATTGTCTGAAACGAAGTGACATCTAATATATGTAATAGTTGAGATAAGAACGCCGCTGCCGACTTCACTTTTGGTAACCCAAATTCCCTCCAGTTGCTATCCGACGGTAGGTTAAACAGAATTTCTTTCTTTACAGAATAGGAATCAGGGTCATGAAACTCGCGACGGTAAGCACTTAGAAAATCAACTGTCGAGATGCGTCGTTTATCGAGATCGATCCGTGTCTGAGTTGAATAGATTTCACGACGATACGGATCATACAATAAGAAAAGTTTTTCCCCTATGTAAACGCCTAACGGCAAGGTCAAATCAATGTACCGAAGTCGTCCTAATTGTGAACTCGTGACCATCACGTCAAGTTCACAATAATCTGTGACTCGATATGAACCGGCTGGCAATCGACTTAAATAGCCATGTTTCAATGTGAACAAATCCATTGTCTGAAATGACTGAACATGTAAATGTTCGACGTTTGTTTCATCAAAGTTCAAACCAGATTCTCCTTTCTTGTAACGAATGAAGTAAATTGAACTAAATAATGTCGTATACTGAAAGAAATACATGATCGGAGTGATTCTCATGTCGAAGCTTTCACACGAAGAAACCCTCGAATTACTTAATACCCTCGAGTCTCGTTTCACTGAAAACGTTGAACGTCATTCTGACGTCGTCTGGTCAGACATATTGGAGCGTATTCAAATTGATCAGGATAAGTTGACCTCACTCGCCTTGATGGAAGAAACCGGCGGAGAACCGGACGTGATTCGACTCCCTAACGGAGACCTCGCTTTTTGCGACTGTTCAGCCGAGAGCCCGAGCGGTCGACGAAGCCTCTGTTATGACGAACCGGCGCTCGAAGCACGTAAGAAGAACAAACCCGCCGGAAGTGCGGTCGCCCTATCTGAACAGATGGGCATAACCCTTCTCGATGAAGAAACATACCGACACTTACAAACGCTCGGTGCATTCGATTTGAAGACGTCAAGTTGGATTCAGACACCGGACACCATTCGTCAAAAAGGTGGCGCCCTGTTCTGCGACCGTCGCTATGATCACATCTTCGTCTACCACAATGGTGCAGATTCTTATTATGCCGCTCGAGGATTTAGAGGAATAATCATGATTTAAGCAAGGCATTGCGCCTTGCTTCTTTTTTATTGCAATAACCAACTAAAGACTTTCGGAATATATATGATGAAAAATAAGCTGACAGGAATCACTGCGAAAAGCCTTAATATCCACGTATATTTACCCTTGAACTTTCTGAAGTAGAACAGCAATGCACCAAACGCAATCGCATTTGCTGTCAAATTCGGTTCTACTATACCGTTCTCAATCCATTGCTTGAAAAAAATCTTCCATCCAGGAAAGGGTTCGAGGGCGAACGACTCGTTGAAACTCGGTGTAAGGTTGTATTTCAGCCTCACAAACCAGGCTCCTATATAGACAAAGATGAATAAGAGCGCGTAACACATCAGTACAACGTTCCACAATTTCCCTTTCCAACTCTCACTCCGAAAGTACAAGACGCCAATCAAAATCAGGACACTAAATATCACATTTATTATGAATGGTGGTGAAATCTTCAGAATCGAAAACGTCTCTCGATCTAATACCATTCCCACTTGAAAGATCCCTTGCTGAAACATAGCCTTTCCTCTTTTCTAATATGTACTGATTAAATTAAATACGGTAATTGAAATATTAAGAAATACGCTATATTTCGATTTACTTCATCTGTGCCCTATTTGAATATACTCGATTTCATATACAAATCCACCAAAGAACTGCAGACAGATCGTCTGCAGTTCTCATTTATGCGTGTAGTGTCACATTCAACTCTTCCGCGACCGTTTTAAACGCTTCGAGTGCCCGTTCGAGGTCATCTCGTGTATGTTCCGCTGTGACGATGGTCCGGATACGGGCTTTCCCGCGTTCGACCGTCGGGAAAGCGATACTCTGTGCGAATACACCATGCTCTTTCAACTTGTCCGAGAATGTATGCGCAAGCGTCTCTTCGCCGAGCATGACCGGTGTGATCGGTGTCGTCGCATGTCCGATATCGAAACCAAGGTCACGTAAACCGTTTTTGAAGAACTCGGTGTTCGCCCATAGCTTGTCGAACAGCTCTTCTTCCTCTTTCATCACACGGATCGCTTCACGGTTCGCCGCCACGACTGCCGGTGGATGTGATGTCGAGAAGAGGAACGGGCGACCTTTGTGGATCAAGTAATCCCGAATATCTTGTGAACAGGCGACATAGCCACCGAGGACACCGATCGCTTTTGAGAGCGTCCCGACCTGAAGCGCAACACGACCGTCCAAACCGAAGTGGTTGACCGTTCCGCGACCGTTCTTCCCGAGAACGCCAGATGCGTGAGCATCATCGACCATGACCGCAGCGTCATACTTCTCGGCGAGTTCGACGATGGCCGGAAGCGGTGCGATGTTCCCATCCATCGAGAACACACCGTCCGTCACGACAAGACGTGTGCGATAATCTTGTGTCTCTTTCAACGCCTTCTCCAAGTCTTCGAGGTCGACGTGTTTATAGATACGTCGAGCCGCTTTCGTGAGGCGAATCCCATCGATGATTGACGCATGGTTGAGGGCGTCACTGATGACGACATCCTCCGGTCCAAGCAGTGCAGACAATACCCCGAGGTTCGTCGCGAATCCTGATTGGAAGACGAGTGAGGCCTCCGTATGTTTGAACTCCGCGAGTTCGCGCTCAAATGCTTCATGCATCTCGAACGTTCCGGCAATCGTACGGACTGATCCCGTTCCTGCGCCGTATTGCTCGACCGCTTCAATGGCTGCCTGTTTCAAGCGCGGGTGGTTCGCAAGTCCGAGATAGTTATTTGACGACAGTTGGACGAGTGACTTTCCATCGATTGTCACTTCATTCCCTTGTGCTGATTCGAGTGGGACGAGCTTACGGAATGTCCCTTGTTCTTTCATCTCGTTGATTGCTTCTGTAATATGTTCAAATGCCATGTTGTTTCCCCCTTTATGGTATTAAGACGACCTTCCCACATTTCCCTGCCCGCATGAGTTCGAATCCTTTTTCGAACTCCTCGAGCTTGAAGACGTGTGTGATGATCGGTTCGACGTTCAGCTGACCCGTCGCGAGCATCGTCGAGACCTGGCCCCACGTCTCATACATCTTACGTCCTGTGATTCCTTGAACGCGGACCCCTTTAAAGACGACGTCCCGTGTGAGATCGATGGCGACCGGACGAGCCGGGAGTGACAAGACGTTGACGTCCCCGCCTGCCGTTACCATCTTAAACGCTTGATCGATGGCAATCGGATGACCGCTCATCTCGCAGACGACATCGATTCCGTCCCCGTCGGTCTCACGTTCAATCAATTCGAGCGGATTCTCCTCTAAACTGTTGATAACGACATCGGCCCCCATCTTTTCGGCGAGTTGTAAGCGATATGGATTGACGTCAATCGCATAGACACGACTCGCCCCTGCTGCTTTGGCGACACCGACCGCCATGAGTCCGATTGGACCACAACCGACGATGGCGACCGATTTGGCTGAAACATCACTCGCCAACACCGTGTGCACCGCATTCCCGAGCGGTTCTTGTATCGATGCCAGTTTCGCTGGCATCGACTCCGGGTTCACCCATAAGTTCTCTTCGGGCATGACGACGTATTCTGCGAAGCAGCCTTGCGTGTCCACCCCGATGATTTTTGTGTTCTTACAGATGTGGTACTGCCCGCGCAAACATTGTTTACACTGATGACAGACGATATGCGTTTCAGCAGACACCGTCTGTCCGACTTTGATCCGCTTCGTCCCTTCTCCGAGCGCCACGACTTCCCCCGAAAATTCATGACCGAATACGTATGGTGGTTTGACGCGGCTCTGTGACCATTCATCCCACTCATAGATGTGGACATCGGTCCCGCAAATCGATGTCGCTTTGACTTGAATGAGCACTTCTCCAGGTCCTGGTGTCGGAACTGGTACGTCGACCAGTTTTGCCCCAAACCCGGCCGTGTGTTTTTGAATCGCTTTCATTACTGGTGTCGTTGATTCCGTCTCTTTGGTTGACACAAGTTGTTCCATTGAAAACGTCCCCCTCTTGTCTCTAATGATCGAACGATACGTTCTTTATCATCTTGTCATAAAATGACGAAACTGAGAAGATAGAACGTCCGATTTACACAAAAAAAGAGGAGCCATCCGCGCCGATGGCTCCTCTTCACAAGAATAGGACCTATGTCCCGACCGCTCATCGCGGCTCAATGATGAGCTTGATGGCAGTACGTTCCTCTCCGTCAATCATAATATCGGTAAAGGCCGGAATGCAAATCAAATCGAGACCGCTTGGCGCGACGAAGCCTCGGGCAATCGCGACGGCTTTGATGGACTGATTCAGTGCACCTGCCCCGATCGCCTGTATCTCACACGTTCCTTTTTCACGTAGCACACCCGCTAAAGCACCCGCAACGGAGTTAGGGTTCGATTTTGCCGAAACTTTGAGTACGTCCATTCTTGTTTCCCCCTCGGGTAGGTTGTTCAATCAAACCAGACGGTCTGATCATCTAGGTGTATTCGTTCGATTTTTGTCGCTCGTTTCGTCTGATCATCGATTGTAATGAAAACTCCATTAAGTTGTTCCCGTCCCTCGGCAACTTCAAACCGAACTGGGAGTTGTGTCATAAATTTTTTTAAAACAGTCGACGCATCCATTCCGAGTACCCCGTCTAGTGGACCGGTCATGCCGACGTCTGTAATGTAGGCCGTGCCGTTCGGTAGGACACGCTCGTCCGCTGTCTGCACGTGTGTATGTGTCCCGACAACGGCTTGAGCGCGACCGTCGAGATGATAGCCCATAGCGATTTTCTCGCTTGTCGCCTCAGCATGGACATCCACAAAAATCGCATCGACCTCATCGCGCACTTCTTCGACGAGACGGTCGACGGTACGGAACGGACAGTCAAGAGACGGCAAGAAGACATTTCCCATGACATTGATCACGGCCAATTTCTTCCCATTTTGTTTCAACTTCATCATGCCAACCCCAGGTGTCCCGTCCGGATAGTTGGCCGGACGGACGATCCGGTCGGCGTCGTCGATCCAATCAAAGATGTCACGGTTGTCCCACGTGTGGTTTCCCATCGTTACCCCATGAAAGCCGAGCTCCAAAAACTGTTGGTAAATCTTTTTCGTAAGACCACGTCCATTTGCTGCATTCTCACCGTTGACGAGCATGAACGTCGGGTTGTATTTGTCTTTCAAGCGTCCGATTTGTTTCGTCAATATATCACGACCTGGTTTCCCGACCACATCACCGATAAATAAAATTTTCATATAAAGTCCTCCCTCAAACAGAAAAAGCGGAGAAATTCTCCGCTTCGTTTACTTCGCATAATCGACGGAACGTGTTTCACGAATGACCGTCACTTTGATTTGTCCAGGATAATCGAGTTCGTCCTCGATTCGCTTACAAATATCACGTGCCATCTTACCGGCAACGACATCGTCAACGACATCAGGGCGAACGATAATCCGAACTTCACGTCCTGCTTGAATCGCATACGATTTCTCGACACCTTCGAACGACTCACAGATTGATTCGAGTCGCTCAAGACGACGGATGTAGCTTTCAAGTGTCTCTTGGCGAGCTCCAGGACGCGCTGCTGACAAGGCATCAGCCGCTGCCACAAGTACAGCAATCGTCGATGTCGCCTCGACGTCCCCGTGGTGGGAAGCGATCGAATTGATGACGACCGGATGTTCTTTGTATTTCGTCGCGAGTTCTACACCGATTTCAACGTGACTACCTTCGACTTCGTGGTCGATCGCTTTCCCGATATCGTGTAAGAGTCCTGCCCGTTTCGCGAGCGTGACATCTTCACCAAGTTCGGCTGCCATCATCCCGGCAAGATGTGCCACCTCAACCGAGTGAGACAAGACGTTCTGACCATAACTCGTACGATAACGCATGCGACCGAGCGTCTTGACAAGGTCTGGATGGAGTCCGTGAATTCCGGCTTCAAACGTAGCTTCCTCCCCGTATTCACGAATGCGTTCATCCACTTCACGGCGAGACTTCTCTACCATTTCTTCAATTCGAGCCGGGTGAATCCGACCGTCTTGAACGAGTTTTTCAAGCGTCATCTTCGCGATTTCACGACGAACCGGGTCGAACCCTGACAAGATGACGGCTTCTGGTGTGTCATCGATGATGAGGTCAATCCCAGTCAACGTTTCGAGCGTCCGGATGTTACGTCCTTCGCGCCCGATGATACGACCCTTCATCTCATCACTCGGTAAGTTGACAACGGATACCGTCGTCTCGGCGACATGTTCAGCTGCATATCGTTGCATCGTGAGAGATAAGAGGTGTTTCGCTTTTTTATCCGCTTCTTGTTTTGCTTTTTGCTCGATTTCTTTTTGAAGGAGAGCAGCATCGTGAAGCGCTTCCTGCTTCGCTTCGTCCATGATGATGGTACGTGCTTCATCTTTCGAGAGGGATGCCACGCGTACAAGTTCTCGGCGTGCCTCTTCGTATAACTCCTCCACTTTGCTTTCGAGCATTTCTGCTTCACGCTTGCGTTTTTCGAGTCCTCGTTCCTGTTCATCTAGCGAGTCCTCTTTCCGCTCGAGCATGTCTGCTTTGCGGTCAAGAAGCTCTTCTTTTTGAACGAGGCGATTCTCTTTCACTTTCTGTTCTTCGCGACGTTCACGCAATTCTTGTTCCGTCTCATTACGAAGTTGAATCATCTCTTCTTTTACTTCAAGCCGTGCTTCTTTTTGCATCGCTTCCGATTGTTGTTTTGCTTGCTCTACAATCTTAGTCGCTTCCGTCTCGGCACCTTGAATCTTCGCTTCGGCGATCGATTTACGCACAAAAAAACCTGCAACAAAAGCTATCGGCAAAAGGAGGATCAGAATAAGCCAGTATAGCCATTCCATCATGTTCACCTCCCTTTCGCAAGGTTATTTTATTTTTTTAATAAGTGAGTAACACGGGCAAGCCCGCGCATAACTTTATTGTACTTATTTAATAGGGAGAATGCAATGCACGGACAGGATAGAACTACCAATTGCCTAAAAAATTATACTAAAAAAATCTCACTCGAAAGAATTCGAGTGAGACGATGTGCTTATTCGTCATCGAGAAGTGAGAGGACTTCGTCGTCTTCGCCTTCGACCGTAACCGTTTTTTCTCCGTTCAATCCGTAGTGATCACGAATCTGTTGTTCGACCTCAGCTGCGATTGCCGGATTTTCTTTCATATATTGCTTGGCATTTTCACGACCTTGACCAAGACGCTCTTCATTGAACGAGTACCAAGCTCCGCTCTTTTGAACGATGTCGAGGTCTGCACCGATATCGATGAGTTCCCCTTCACGTGAGATTCCCTCACCATACATGATATCGACTTCCGCCGTTTTGAACGGTGGTGCAATCTTGTTTTTTACAACCTTGATCTTCGTACGGTTCCCGACCATATCTTGACCTTGTTTGAGCGTCTCCGCACGACGAACTTCTAGACGTACAGAAGAGTAGAATTTCAATGCACGACCACCTGGAGTCGTTTCCGGGTTACCGAACATGATCCCGATTTTCTCGCGGATTTGGTTGATGAAGATGACAATCGTCTTCGACTTGTTCGTCGCACCGGACAACTTACGAAGTGCTTGAGACATCAAACGGGCTTGAAGACCGACGTGCGAGTCTCCCATTTCTCCTTCGATCTCGGCTTTCGGTACGAGGGCTGCAACCGAGTCGACAACGAGGATATCAACTGCTCCAGAGCGAACGAGCGCTTCAGCGATTTCGAGGGCTTGCTCCCCAGTATCTGGCTGTGAAAGAAGCAACTCATCGATGTTGACCCCAAGATTTTTAGCATACTTCGGATCGAGTGCGTGCTCGGCATCGACGAATGCCGCTTGACCGCCACGCTTTTGAACTTCTGCAATCGCATGAAGGGCAACCGTCGTCTTACCTGAAGATTCTGGTCCATATACTTCGATGACACGACCGCGTGGATATCCACCCGCACCGAGCGCGACGTCGAGGGCGATTGACCCTGAAGGGATGACTGATACTTGTTGGTCTGTATTTTCACCAAGGCGCATGATTGAGCCTTTACCGAATTGTTTTTCAATCTGGCGCAATGCCATTTCTAACGCTTGTTTACGATCACTCATAGATAAATGAGCCTCCTTTAATTGATACTCTTATTATACGTGAACACCGTACGATACACAAGTTTTTTACGAACATTTATTCGCCTTTTTTGATTCGTTGAATGAGAGACCATAATCCGTCCTTGGCAGCTCGCATACGGATGATATTCCGTTCTTGATGTGGATACGTCCGCTCGATGACCTCAATCCCATTCGGTGTCTTCACCCCGATATAGACCGTACCGACCGGGCGGCCCGAATTCGATGTCGGTCCTGCTTCTCCCGTGAAAGAGAGGGCATAGTCCGCATGGGTGGTCTTTGACAATCCGTCCACCATCTCATAGGCGACTTCTTTTGAGACGACTGAGTGCTGTTCAATTGTATCAAGCGCGACCCCTAAATACCTATTTTTTAGCTCATCCGAATAGGTCACGACTCCACCTAGAAAGATGGCTGAAGCGCCAGGTGTTGATGTAATCATCGATTGTACCTCGCCGCCGGTCAACGACTCAGCCACAGCGAACGTACGATTCAATCTAGACAATGATTGGACAAGATGTGATGCGATCGTTTCATCGTCAGAGCCGAAGTAGTACGAACCGACCCGTTTCATAATCTCAGTCTTCACTTCTTCAATCATCTGACGCGCGGTCACCTCGTCCGTCGCTCGAGCACTGATCCGAAGTCTTGCCTCTCCCGTCTCGGCATAGGGGGCAACGGTCGGATTCGAGCCGTCCAATAGGTCCTTCACGGCATCGTCGAGAGCGGATTCCCCAATCTCATAAAACCGTAATGACTCTGAGACGAGCGTCGCTCCTGATAGTTTCTGCGGAAACGTCGCCTCGACCAAAGCTTTCATTTCACGTGGCACACCCGGTAAAAGCAACCACGTCGTGTCTCCGGCAATCCACATGCCCGGGGCAAGCCCGACCGGATTTGGTAATACGTCTGCTCCGCTGAGCACGTCGGCTTGGCGAGCGTCCCCATCATTCATCAATCGATTTCGTGACACGAGGAATCGTTGAATCGTCTCATACGCTTCCTCATCCCGAACGATCGGACGGTCTAGTAAGTCGGAAAGGACTGTCTTTGTGACATCATCCGCCGTCGGACCGAGTCCACCCGTGACGATGACAAAGTCGGAACGACGACGGGCGATTTCAAACGTCTCTCGCATTCGTACCGCGTTATCCCCGACAACTTGATGATACAAGACCGGCACACCGTACTTCGACAGTTGTTCTGATATGTAACTCGCATTCGTATTGACGATTTCCCCTAAGAGCAACTCGCTTCCTACCGCAATGATTTCGGCTCGTTTCATCTCATTTCCTCCTCAACTTCAAAAAAAAGACGAGCTAGATCAACCAACTCGTCTCTGTCGACTTACATCGACTTCACAATAATCTTATAGTTTTGTGCGAAATATTCGGCACCTGAGTAAATTGTAAGTACGAGCGCCAACCACATCGCCCATTCGCCAAACGGGATCCCGACATAGCTAAAGATCGGGTTACCGAACAGTAAGAAGATGATGGCAAAGAGCTGCACCCACGTCTTCGCTTTTCCAGATTTCCCGGCCGCGACGACAATCCCTTCATCGGCAGCGACGAGACGTAAGCCTGTAACCGCAAATTCACGTGATAGAATCACGACGACGACCCACGCCGCGACGAGATCCATCTCAACGAGCAACACAAGGGCCGCCGTGACGAGCAGTTTATCTGCGAGCGGGTCCATAAATTTACCAAAGTTCGTGACTAAGTTATGCTTACGGGCCAAATGTCCGTCTAACCAGTCTGTAATGGCCGCAATCGTAAAAATCACACCAGCGATAAATTGGTGCATCGGGATATCAGCGCCTAAAAAAGCGATGTTTCCCCAATCAAAATCAACAGCGAGTAAGACGACGAATACGGGGATCAAGACCACGCGTAGCATCGTCAATCGGTTAGGTAGGTTCATATAGAACGCCTCCTCTTAGAAGGAGAGTCGACTTATTCGGCGTCGACTCTCTTTACAAAAATATTTTGTGTGACCGGAGACTCTTGAAGCTCGAGCTCACGACCGTTGACGACGATTTTCTCAACGCCTGCGATGAGTCCGATTCGAATACGCAATGTGTCCGTCTCGGCATCTTCAATGACAATCGGATTCTGTTTCGACTGGTTCGGATACTCCGGTGCGAGAAAGGCTCCTTCTAACGACGTATCACGAACACCTACGTAAGAGGCAGGTGACTCCTTCACATAAATCTCGGTCGACAGTTTCTCGTTCGTCGCGAGTTCATAAGTGATATCTGCCCCATTCGACTCCTTCACCGCAATCGGACCAGATTCCGCTGGCGGTTCTTCTTCGGTCGGCTCCTCTTCAGTCGGTTCCTCCTCGACCGGTTCATCAGCCGGGACATCCTCATTCTGGTCGACTGTGACACCAGAACTTGGCGGTTCGGCAGGACTTGCATCCTGACCACCGAAGTCGATGCTTCTCACTGCGAAATAAATCGCGGTGATGAGCAAGAAGACCGTGAGAACGAGGAGAACTTTCGGAACCCATCTCGAGACCCGACTTGTCGACTCGGAAGCCTTCGAATACGTTTTCTTCCGAGAGAGTTGAACAGACGGCTGTGCCTCGATGACCGGTAAATCTTTTGCATATGTCTCGTATAATTCATCCACATCTAGGCCGAGCGACTCCGCATACGTCTTAATGAACGCCCGTGCATAAAAAGAGCCAGGGAGATTTTTGTAATCACCTTCCTCGATTGCGATGATATAGCGCTTTTGAATCTTCGTCGTCTGCTGGATTTGGTCGAGCGTCAATCCGCTCTCCTCACGCTTTTGTTTCAAAAAAGTCCCTAGTTCTGTCACAGGGGTCCACACCTTCCATTCACATAATTATTCAAACCATTCTGACTCACGATGTGTTTCTTGTGGGATGATGATCGTCTCATCCGGATTGTTTCTCAATTCAATAATATAATCAAAGTCTTCATACACGCAATCGGTGTTTCGGACGTACAGGTCAGGGTGTTCGATGACTTTCACGGCCGGCAACCGCATGACTTCACGAATGAGCTGGCGATGTCGTTCATCCATCGTTCGGGTAGAGACGGCACCATCGATTATGTATACGTGATCGCCTTCCCGTTCCTCTTCAAATAATGAGGTCCGAACGGTCTGTTTCATCAGTGTCGAGGAAAGAAACAACCATCGTTTGTTCGCACACACACTCGCTGCTACGATGGACTCCGTCTTTCCGACGCGTGGATTTCCACGAACACCGATTAACAAATGGCGTTCTTCCTTCATCAGTTCCGCAACGAAATCGACGAGAATGCCCAAATCTTCACGGACGAAGCGAAACGTTTTTTTGTCATCACTATCATGGTCGATATAACGACCGTGACGGATTGCAATCCGGTCTCGTAACTTCGGACGGCGCAACTTGATGACGGCAATAGCTTCCATCCGCTTTAAAATATGCTCGAGTCGATGCACATGATCGGCGGCAGGTGCTTTGAGCAACATTCCCCGTCGCTGCAAATCGACCCCATTGATGGTGACGATGGAGATTTGAAGCATCCCCATGAGAGATGCGATGTCTCCGAGGATACCCGGTCGATTCTGACACAATTCATATTCGAGATACCACTCTTCGAATTTATGTTCCATCCCCAACCATCCTTTCGAGCGAGTTCGCTACCTTGCCTATTTTAAATTATTTTAGAAGAATTGAAAAGAACAGGTTTATTTACATGAATCGGATCATTGCCAACCGCCGTCGACGCGTATCACCGTGCCCGTCATATACGAGGCGTCCGGTGAACACAAGAAACGGATCGTGTTGGCCACGTCCTCTGCCGCACCGAGACGTCCAAGTGGAATATCATCGATCACGGATTGTTTCGACTCTTCTACCGTATCATTCATTGGCGTATCAATCCACCCCGGGGTCACCGCATTGACTCGAACATTGAACGGTCCGGCTTCTCGTGCGAACGCCTTGACGAAGCCGAGCTGTGCCGCTTTGACGGTTGAATAAAACACCTCAGCCGCCGCACCGACCTCTCCCCATACACTCGAGACGATCACGATATCCACGTGATGATCGTAAGGCTTCCTTGCAACGACGGACTGAATGAGTCGGATCATTGCCCGAACATGTACATCGTACAGCCGGTCGAGCTCATCCATCGACTGGTCGACGACGAGACCATGGAGCGCATGTCCGGCCACATATACAATTCGGTCGATGTCCAGCATATCCTGCACCCACGACTCAACAGCGTCACGGTCTGTTAGGTCACAAGGGAGAATTTCTGCCGAAAGATTCTCTTCATCTATCAAATGACGGAGTCTTTCACTACCCTCGTTCGCATGCAAAATCAGTTCATCTTCACGAAAAGCGAGCGAGACGGCACGTCCGATGGTACCGCTCGCTCCAACAATCAATGTCTTCATGGTTTTTTGACGATGCATACCGTTCGTTGTTCATGGCGGAACAAGCGCTCGTATGCTTCGTATAGTTCGTCAAGCGTGATGGCATCAATCAAAGTCGGGATTTCAAACAAATTCCCATCATTGAGTGCATAACGAGAGAACTGATTTGCGATGAATTCCGGTGAGTTCAATGCTTTCAAGAACTGTCCTTGCATCATGCGTTTCTTCCGGTCAAGCGTCTCTTGACTCAACTGAAGTGGACGTTCTAACGCCTCCGTCACACGGCCGACAAACGCATCTACTTCCGACGTCTCCATCGACAAGGCGGCAAAGGCAAACGTTTCCTCTGACGTATAGTCAAACGAGAAGGCATCATCAATCAATCCTTCAGCATAAAGTTCTGTATAAAGAGGAGCTGTCGTGTCGAAGAGCGCATGCATGAGCAATTCTACTGTCAATTCTTGCTTCAGACCTGCTTCCCCAGCTTGTGGTACATCCTTATACCCAATCATGACTTTCGGTACAGAGACGTCCATCTCGATGACCCGTTCTGACAGACGAACCGTGGTCGGTTCATATACTGTCTCACGAGCACTCAATCGTGGTGTCTCAAAAGATTTACCTGCTTGGTTATCTCGAATCAAGGCAAACATCTCATCCGGTTCGATGTTCCCGACGACGAACAATGCCATGTTGCTCGGATGATAGAACGCTTGATGACAGGTGTACAAGTCTTCCGCCGTGATCTTTGAAATCGATTCGATTGTACCTGCGATATCAATCTTGACGGGATGTGTCTCGTACATCGCCTCAATTAAACCAAAATACAAGCGCCATCCCGGATTGTCTTGATACATTTGAATCTCTTGACCGATGATGCCTTTCTCTTTCTCGACCGACTCTTTCGTAAAATAAGGAGTCTGGACGAAATCAAGTAGCGTTTGTACGTTTTCCGAAATCTTGGACGTGGCACCGAACAAATAAGCCGTCCGTGTGAAGGAAGTGAAAGCGTTCGCTGACGCTCCTTGACGACCGAATTGTTGGAAGACGTCACCATCTTCTTTCTCGAACATCTTATGTTCTAAGAAATGTGCGATACCATCGGGAACCTCGATCCAGTCTTCTAGTTTGAAGCGTCGGTCAATCGATCCATATTTAGTCGTGAACGTCGCGAATGTTTTTTCATATCCAGTCTTTTTCAACAAGTAAACGGAGAGGCCATTGTCGAGAACGTGATGATGTAACGTCTCTCCGACGTTAGGAAAGTCTAATTTCATGCTTCTCCTCCTTTCAAGCAATAAACCGCTTCGAGTTCCATTTCTTTCGCAAGCGCAACGACATGATCTCGTGTCGTGTTTTCAATGATTGCCATCTCTTCGTCTAACGAGAACGGACGAACGTCTGCTCCACTCATCCAAGCAATCAATTGACGTGGACTGTCTCCAAGTTGTCGACGTTGATGGAACAACAACTCTTTCGTCTGTTGCAACGTCTCATCCTCAAACTCGCCCGCTTGTAAAGCGTTCAATTGCTCTTCGATGATCTGTTCGGTTTTTTGCTGGTTCGACGCATCGATGCCGGCATAGACGAACAACTTCCGACTGAGGGAACTATATTGTGAAGCGGCATAGTACGCCAGGCTCTCTTTTTCACGCACGTTCATGAACAGTTTCGAGTGAGGGAATCCTCCGAACAATCCATTCACGACTTGCATACGAATCGCCGCTTCCGTTCTTGGGTCGACATTGAGTGAATAAGCGAGATGGAGCTTGCTTTGTTTAATGTCTTGGTGTTCTTCCAAACGCTTGAACTCTCCTCGACTCGCTTCTGGTAACAGGCGTGGTTGACGTGTCCCAAGGGATTCCAATGGATTGAAAGCCTGTTCGACTTGCTCACGATTGACATCCCCGACAACATAGATGTCCACACGGTCATGTTGAATCATCGATTGATATGCCGCATACAATGATTTCGGTGTGACATGGTCGAGTTGCTCAAGCGTACCGAGTGAC
Source organism: Exiguobacterium sp. 8A (assembly GCF_902506275.1). Lineage (GTDB taxonomy): Bacteria > Bacillota > Bacilli > Exiguobacteriales > Exiguobacteriaceae > Exiguobacterium > Exiguobacterium profundum. Next base: position 801,041 of record NZ_LR733630.1, read on the forward strand.
GGAATCGCAAGTTCTCCTCCGAGCATTTCTTGTAGCCGCTGTTGGGCGAAACGCATTTTGTCATCATAGACCGATTCGATACGCTGACGTTGCAATCGACGTTCCTGCTCGACGATGAGTGGCTGGAACGCCCCATCGTATGCGTTCGGACGAAGGAGAACGTCTTCGAGTAACTCGATTGCCTGACTCAATACGTCTTCTCCGACAAGATGATCGTTGACGACTTCGAGTTGGAATTGGATGACGTGCTCCTTTCCGATCTTAGATGCACCAGCATATAAGTTTGTGTCATACAACTCCTCTAGCGGTGTGTGAAATAACTCAATGGATGGATACGTTGCCGTCGATTTCTCCATAATGAACGGGAGCAATGCCCGATCTGCAACCGTCTCCGCCGATAATGGAGCGGCGAATGACACGAGACAAGTCGTCGTTTTAAATTTTTTGGTCGGATAGACCGAGTAGTGCAATTGATGTTGGAACTGTTCGATTCCTTTCATCTGCCGATCACTCCTTTTTTCGTTTTGGTTGAAACACGGCAGCGCCGCGCGCATATTCTTGATCCGGCACCCCTGCCACGACGTTCGCGTAACGGGCAACCGTAAATAAATAATCACTCAAGCGGTTAAAGTAAGGCAATTGCCGGTCTGCGACTCCGAGAGCCGCTAAGTCACGCTCGACCCGTCGACAGACGGCACGAGCCACATGTAAGCTAGCTGCGGCAACGCTGCCGCCCGGAAGGATGAAGCGCACAAGTTCCGGACAGGACTCCTCCCACTCATCCATCCATCGTTCTAGTTCCGTCACGATCGACAAATCGACCATTTTTGGCGGTGCCTCAGCATACATCAGCTCCGATCCGAGGTCGAACAAGTCGTGCTGAATCTTCGTCAGCTGTATTCGGAGCGTCTCATCCTCTTGATGCGCGATGGCGAGTCCAATCTGACTATTCAACTCATCGAGATGACCCATCGCTTCAATCTGAGGATGGGATTTCTCGACACGACTACCGATTAATGATGTTTCACCCTTGTCGCCCGTTCGTGTATAACGTTTCATTCGACTCCCCCCTTAAAATGCCACAAATGGTGACTCAAGCGAGTCACCATTACGAGTTGTGTGGTTGTTCAAATGGTAAGTAAATCTCGAAGGTGGTTCCGACCCCGAGTGTACTCGATACGCTCACTTTCCCGTGATGGGCATCGACCACATTCTTCACGATCGCGAGTCCGATGCCTGTCCCTGTCTTCGAACCACTGGTCCGGGCTTTATCGGCTTTATAGAATCGCTCGAATACGAACGGCAAATCCTCTTTAGGAATTCCGTGACCTGTATCCGTCAACTGAATCCGTAGCCCGTCCGTCTCTTCTGTGGCCTCAATCCGAATTTCTCCAGAATCGGTATGCGCGATAGCATTGCCAATCAAGTTGGTGAACACTTGCTCGAGACGATCGCCATCCGCCTCGATGAGACGGTGCGGGGCGTCGGTCTGTAAACAAATCTCTTTTTCAGATGCCATCTGATTGAACTTTCGCATGACTCGGGGCAAAAAATCACCAATATCAAACGAAGTGAAATGCATCGTCTCTTTACCCGATTCGATGCGTGCCAAATCCAACAAATCATTGACGAGTCTTGCCAAGCGGAGCGATTCATCATAGATGATGGAGGCGAACTCTTTCGTCGCCTCGTCGCTCTCAGTAATGCCATCGATGATTGCCTCTGAATACCCTTGAAGCGTCACGAGCGGTGTCCGGAGTTCATGGCTAATGTTCGCCACAAAATCGGTCCGCATCTTATCGAGACGATGACTTTCTGACGTATCCCGGATGACAACGACAGCACCCTCAAAATCGTCTTCTCCGACGAGTGGTGTGACTGTCAGTGTATAGTACCGCTCATCCTGTTTCACTTCGATCGTCTTTTCAGACGTCCCCTCCATCACTTCCTCATAAAGAGACAATACGACTTCATGTGGTTGCCCATCTTGAAGTAATGGACTCGCTTGCGGGTTCGTGACAATCACGTTCGCATGACGATCGAGTGTAATGACACCGTCTGCCATCGAACGAAGAATCGACGCAAGTTGCAGCCGTTCCCGGTCAAGGGCATTCACATATTTCGAAAGCTGACTGCTCATTGCGTTGAAAGAAGCAGCGAGCTCGCCAATCTCATCCCGTGTCTTCGTCTCCAAACGCAAATCAAATTGCCCCTCTCCCGTCTTATTGACTGCATCCCGCATCGCTCGGAGCGGTGCTGTGATTCGTGTCGACAAGAAGAAAGCGAAGACGGTCGTAACGATGATGGCCGAAGCGACGGTCCAAAGAATGATGGTCCGTGCTCCCGCGTTCGCACTCGAGATCGCATCGAGCGGTTCGAGCAGGTAGAGCGTATACTGTCCTGTCGATAAGGAGAAGGTCGTCCGATACGCTAGCGCGGCCTGGTCGTCAAAAGATGAGAAATTCCCGATGGCCGTCTCACCGACCGCCTGATAAGTTTCCCAATCCTGTCGTTCAAGTTCCATCATCAAACCATCCACTTGATTTCCAAAATTCGATCGGGTCGTCCCGTTCTCTAAGATATAGTTAGCCCCGTACACTTCGATGATTTGATCAATCGTCTGGGACGTGTCACCTTCATTCAACAAAACCGATTGGACCTGTCCGCCGAGCTTGGCAAGATGGCCTCGTTCCTGGTCGATATGAAAGGAATTAAAAAATTCAAGCATCAACACCGAGACGATGAATAAGATGACACTGACCAAAACGAGAATCGTCAGCCACAGTTTCGTGACGATGCTGTTTCGACGAATCATCATTCACTGGCAGCTTCGAACTTGTACCCGACACCCCATACGGTCGTGATCATATGCGCCGCGTCCGGTGAGACACGATTCAATTTCTCACGAAGACGTTTCACATGCGTATCGACGGTCCGAAGGTCTCCGAAAAATTCGTAGTTCCATACTTCTTTTAACAACTGCTCTCGTGAAAAGACTTTATCCACCTGTTTTGCGAGGAAGAACAATAACTCATATTCTTTTGGTGTGAGGGCGATTTCCTCGCCGTCCACCGTGACGTGGTGTGCATCATTATCGATTGTCAGATGTGGGAAGACGATCAAATCCTTCGACTTCTCACTCGTGTGCATGAACTTCGTCGAACCAGAGCGGCGAAGCAATGCTTTGACGCGGAGCACGACTTCACGCGGACTGAACGGCTTGACGATATAATCATCCGCCCCGACTTCGAACCCTTGGACACGGTCGATTTCTTCACCTTTCGCCGTGAGCATGATGACCGGAGTCGCTTTCGTCTTCCGGAGTTCTGTACATACTTCAACCCCATCCATCTTTGGCATCATCAAATCAAGCAAGATCACGTCGTATTCGTTATCAAGAGCAAGCGCGAGCGCCTCTTCGCCATTGACCGCTTCTTCAATCACATACTGTTCACGTTCTAAGTACATTTTCAAAAGTCGGCGAATTCTCTCCTCGTCGTCGACTACTAAAATCTTCGTTTTCTCAGCCATACCTGAAACCCTCCTAAGACCCATTACGAGTTGTAGCGAATGTTGCACAATTGTGAACATTCCACTCTCTGCCATAACTATACCACTCTATTATTTCGCTTCACAACGATGATTTGATGGACCAAATGAAAAAGAAGTCACAATTGTGACTTCTTTTATGTCAGGCATACGAATGCAGACCGGCAATGACCAGGTTGACGAAGACGAGGTTGAACATGATGATGGCAAATCCACCGACACATAACCAGGCCGCTTTCGTTCCTGTCCAGCCACGCTGAATGCGCATATGCAAGTAGTAAATATAGATCAGCATCGTGATGAGGGCCCAAACTTCTTTCGGGTCCCATCCCCAGAAACGGTTCCAAGCAATCTGTGCCCAAATCATCGCAAAGATCAGACCACCAAGGATAAAGACCGGTAATCCAATCGCGACCGAGCGATAGCTGATTTCATCAGCAAGGTCGAGATCGACTTTTTTTGCAAGGGGTTGGAGCGCTTCAGCGACGCGTTTACGCAAGATGACAAAGCGGAGCAACACATAGATTACAATTCCGCCAATGACCGACCAGATGAGCGTGTTCAACTTGAGTGTATTGATCCAGTTCGGGAGCTCGAGTGACAAGCCACTCGCGCCAGACACGAGTTGTGCCCCTTCTGGGACGAACAAGATCGGCATGAAATATTCATACGTCTCTGCTTGACCGCGGTCGTTCGTGAACTCGACGACACCTCCGGCACCAATCCCCTTGAATAACATCGAGACGATGATGAAGCCGAGCGTGCACATGAGGACAAACATCGTCACTTCGAGCCACGTCCGTGACTTAGACTGTTCTTTCATCGATGTTTCGTTCAATAAGAAAATGAGGCCCGATGCAAAACTAATGGCCAAAATCCCTTGTCCGAGCGCAGCCGTCGTAACGTGAATTTTCAGCCATACACTGTTGAGTGCCGGGATGAGCGGTGCGACTTCACTCGAGAACATTGAGGCGAAGGCGATGACGAGTAACGCCACCGGCATCGCGAACAAGCCGAGTACATCATTTTTATAAATTCCATATACGACGAGGAACCCAAGTACCATCATCATACCGAAGAACGTCGTATATTCGTACAAGTTTGATACCGGCGCATAGCCGACACCTGCCCAGCGCATAAAGAAATATGTCATTTGAGCGACAAAGCCGATGATTGCCAAGATAAAGGCGTATTTCCCATAGGCAACACGGTTGACGTTTCGATCTTTACGCATACCACTGACGGCAATCGTAAAGAGAACCGTCGAGATTGCGTACAGGAAGAACGCGATAAACAGCATTCGGCTGCTCCATTCAATCCATTCCATCAAGATTCCCCTCTTTCATCTGTTGACTCGTTCTCCGACTTCTCTGTGAATCTCGCCTGGTCTTCCCACATCGGTAAGCCAGTTTGTTCTAATAGCGGCGACACTTCACGACGGAGCGAGGACGGGTTTTTATTCGTAAAACCGGCGACAAGCACGCCCTCTTCATGACGACGGATCCAAACGCGACGGTGTGGCCAGTACATGCCCATCGCAATACCGATCATAAAGATCGTGGCACCGACGATCAAAATCGGATAGGTGGAGTCACTCTTCACACGTAAACCACTCGTGCTCGCCATCTCTGTACCTGCAAACTGGACATCGTAGCGGTTCTCTTCATCAGCGACATTCAGACGAATGCCGATTAAATTCGACTCCGTTTCTCCTTCAGGTGATTCAACGTTGAAGAAGAAGGCAGGATTCAGTGCACGTGGTGATTTCGTATTCGGTTGTCCATCTTTCACCTCAAAGTCTGGATACAAATCTTTCAACGTGACGGTGACCCCATCGAGCTCATAAGACTTCTCCGGATTCTCCAAATCAACTTTGAACGGACCATATTCGTCGCCGGTTTCTTTATCTGCCAACATGAACGACATCGATAAAAACTCTGGACGACTTGAATATTGTTCCTGATACACTTCAAATTTATCGAACTTAAACGGGTGGTTGACTTTCGTCGAACCGACATCGACTTGCTCGAGTTGCGGCGATCCGTCCTCGTTCGTTCCCGTCTTTTTGAATAACGTCAACTCTGTCTCATAATTTTTAGGAACGGCTCCTGCTTTTTCAATGGCGGCCGCGAACTTCGCGTCCTCTTCATTGTTCTCAGGGTCGTACATTTCAAGAATGAACTGGTCGTTCCGTAAGTAGTACTCGCCGTCAGTCGCCTCTAGCGACACCGTGTCGCCTTCACGCACCCATTCGAGCGTATCCGTATGGAATGCAGGGAACACTCGCAGCATCGCCCCTAGGAAGAAGATGACAAGTCCGAGGTGGTTGACGTACGGACCCCAACGACCAAACCGGTGTTTCTCTGCTAACAGAGCATCGCCGTCCCGTTTGACGGTATATCGTTTCTTTTTAAGTGCGACTGCGATCTCGTCAATTTGAGCCTCCGTCCCATCACCTTGTCCGAAGAGACGTTGCCCCTTCATAAAACGTTCTGTCCGTCTGACCGGTTGTTTTTTAAGCGCCTTATAGAGCGGAACCCCACGGTCAATCGACACGACGACGAGTGAGAGCGTCAACATGACAATCAGACCGATGTACCACCACGATGTGTATAGGTTATGGAATCCGAGGGCGTAATAAATAGAACCCGGTGTTCCATACTCCTCCATATAATATTGTTCAGGCGGTAATTGTTGTGGGATGTACATCTCTTGAGGAAAGATTGTTCCGATTGCCGAACCGACAATAATCAATGCAATTAACCACAACCCCACTTTGACCGATGCAAAGAAGTTCCACACACGGTCAATGATCGATTTCGGACGACGCTTCGACCGTAAATCAGCGCCTTCGTATTTCATATCTAGCATCTGTGCGTCCCCCGTTCGCTTACAATGACTTCTCGGCTAGCTCCATCAATTTCTCTTTCGTGAGTTCACCTTCATACTTTTCAATTACGTTCCCTTCACCATCGATGACGAATGTGACGGGTAGGTTATAAATGCCATACGCTCCTTCGACTTCGCTCTGGGTATCCATCAAAATCGGATAGTCGAGCCCGACACCAAGGTCGTTGATGAAATTATCGACACGAAGCGGTGTCTCTCCGACGTTCACGGCCCAAAAATCGACACCCATGTCTTGAAGTGTCGCATAGTTTTCTTGTACGACCGGCATCTCTTTCTTACACGGTTCACAGAACGTACCCCAGAAGTTCAAGAGCATCCCTTTCCCTTCGTAGTTATCTCGCTCATACAAGGTCGAACCGTCGAGTGTGACGAGCTTGAAGTTCGGTGCCTCGTCGCCCGCCTCGATGCGTCCATCATTACCCGCTTGGTCGAATGTTTGCATGATCGTAACCGCTCCCGCGAAGAGAACGACCGTCATGATCATCATCCGCCAAAATGACCTCTTTTTCTTTTTTGCGACCGCTTGTTCCATCCGGTCGTCTTTTTGTTGATCTTTTGTCATCGTTTTCACACCATCCTTCAGTTGCTATTGTACTGAAAAAACATTAAAAACGCACATTAACAGACTTTTTTCATTTTTTTGTCACACAATCTACACAATCAAAAAAATCATCCTATTTCAGGACGATTTTTTGTTGTTATTTTTTCTTCTTTTTGCCTCGTGGTTTCGGTGGAACGGTAGGGTTCGCAAGTTCCCGAAGCTTACTGATTTCTTTGTGTGAAAGTTCACGCCAGTCGCCCGTGTTCAGACCGTCGAGCGTCAAGAAACCGAACTGTTCACGCTTCAGTTTGATGACCTCTGAACCAATGGCTTCCACCATCCGACGGATTTGACGATTGTGACCTTCCGAGATGACGATTTCGAGGATGGCTGTGTTCTTCTTCTGGTCTACAGACTTCATCTTCACTTTCGCACTTCCCGTTTTGAATCCGTCATCGAGTTCGACACCAGACTCAAGCTGTTTGATGGCCAAGTAAGATGGGATGTTCTTCACTTTTGCCACATAGCGCTTTTGAATTTTATATTTCGGGTGTGTCATCATGTTCGAGAACTCACCATCGTTCGTCAAGATGATGAGACCCGTCGTGTTGTAGTCAAGACGACCGACCGGGAATACACGTGCTCCTGGTGGGACGAGGTCTGTGATGACTTTACGTCCTTTGTCGTCATCGACCGTCGATACGTAGCCACTCGGTTTATAAAGCAAATAGTAGACGTGCTCTTCTTGTTCGATTTTGACGCCATCGACTTCAATCTCTGACTTCGGTCCAACTTTCGTCCCGAGTTCACGGACGACTTTTCCGTTCACGCGGACGCGACCATCCAAAATCATTTCTTCCGCTTTCCGACGCGAGGCGACCCCCGCTTGTGCGATTACTTTTTGCAAACGTTCCATATGATTAATCCTTCTCCAATCTCTCTTCTTGCTTCGGTGATTCCTGACCGAAGAACAAATCGCCTTCGTCTGTCAGTTCATCCTCAAATGTTAATGGTGGCAATTCTTCGAGCGAGTTGAACCCGAAATGGTCGAGGAAGTGCTCTGTCGTACGATACAGCTTGGCACGACCAATCGTCTTCGCACGACCAGCCGATTCGATCAATCCTTTCGATAACAACGTATGGATGACCCGTTCGACTTTGACTCCGCGAATCTCTTCGATATCCGCTCGTGTGACCGGCTGTTTGTAGGCGATGATAACTAGCGTCTCCATCGCTGCACGTGAGAGCGCCTGCTCAGCCATCGTCCCGACATATTTTTGAATGTACGGAGAGACGTCCGGAACGGTCACGAGCTTGTAGACACCTGCCGATTCCATGAGCTGAAACGGTCGATTCGATGACTTGAACGATGTCTCTAGCTTACTGAGCTGTTCTCGTGCCGCAGCTTCTGAGATATCGAGCGTCTCGGCAAGCGCTCGTACTTCCATCCCTTCATCACCGACGACGAACAGCAATCCTTCAATAATCGTCTCATAAGACAGCAACCGCTTCATCCCCTTTCTTTGATGATTCAATGAATGAGATTTGAATATCTTGGTCGAGTTGTTTTGTTACGACGACCCGTAGCTTGATCAGCTCAAGAAGCGCCATAAACGTTACCACGAGATCCGAGACGTTCGGTTGCTCAACAAAAAAGGAGAAAAATGACGTTTGTCTCGTCGACGATACGTGTTCATGAAGACGCGTCATCTGCTCTTCAAGCGTACGCTCTTCCCGCTTGATCGTCTTTTTGCGTCGTTCTTTCCAACGTTTCCGTTCAATCATCTTCGAATAGGCGTGGAGAAGATCCGAGAAGTTGAGTGGTCCGTCATACTTAGACACCTCTTCAGACATATAAGTCGTCAAATCTTCACCCGGTCGCGTATACAATTCAAGCCGGTGTTCTTCTTGTTCACGCATGAAGACGACCGCTTCTTTATATGCTTTGTATTCAATCAATTGACGAATGAGACCTTCACGCGTCGGTTCCTCACTGAAGTCTGGAACCTCTTCATCCTCGACCGAAACTGGCGGTAACAATTGTTTGCTCTTCAATTGGAGCAACGTCGCCGCCATGACCAAGTATTCACTGGCCACATCGAGTTCAAATTTTTGCATCGTGCGAATATAGCCGACATACTGGTCAGTGACTTCTGCCACGGAAATGTCGACGATATCAATCTCCATTTTTCCAATCAAATGGAGCAACAGGTCGAGTGGACCTTCGAACGTATCAATTTTAACGTTATAGGCTTCCATAGAGACACCTGCCATTTTACATTTTTGCGCTTTAGTATAACATGTTTTATAACACCGTGGACACGAAAGGAGAAAATTGATTCATGACCCCTTTTATTCATTATACGTTGCTTTTTGAATGTCATGCCGATTATTTCGAATGTCATGAGGTATTAGAAGAGGCGTGGCAGGCAGACGGACGCCGTCACCACGGCTATGCAGCGCTCATCCAATATGCTGTCATCCACTATCACCTCCGGCGCGACAATTTGGTCGGCGCAAAAAAGAGCTTGCGACTCTTACGTCGAAAGATTGACATCGCTTCTCCCTATTTGAATGAACTCGGTCTAGATGTCGACTCCTTCATCGCACAACTCGAGGAATGGCCGCTTCGCGCGACGATTCCATTGCAATCAGATGTCCGTGAGACGGTCGAATCCCTAAAATCGACGTTTCCATCGACGGACCTCGCGTTCGAGGAACTCGTTCATAAACATCTACACCGTGACCGGAGCGAAGTGATTATGGAACGGAAATCTGCCCTTCTCGAACGTCAACGAGCGAGGAATTCCGCTAGCCATTCCTGAACCACATGCAAAACCCCCGCAGTCACAGGGTCGTGATTGCAGGGGTTTTTATCGTCAGACGACTAATTGATTCCATTTATCCAGTAAATCGCCCGTCTTGCCTGTACCGGTTAGCGTCAAATCAAGTGGAAGGACGTTTCTTACCTCGTCTAGAAGCTCGTAAGAACGTTTCTCGCCACGGAATGATGGCGACAAGGCGATATGGTCGATGACCATTGTCGTTTCTTGTTGCTCCATACCAATGATACCAACGAAGTCTTCACCGACTTTCCACAAATAGAGGAACTTCGACTCCTCCTCGTCATACGATCGGACGAGTTCAAGCAAGCTTAGCGGAGATTTGTCACTGCATGAGAATGCGAGTAGACCCATCGCCGTCTTTTCATAAGAACGTTTATATTTGACCAGCATCGCTGGGTTCACCACCTTTTGTCATTCAAGTTTCACGACGTGAACACGTGAGAGACATGGTTCATTGTGCCATACCCTTCAGGCAAAAATCAATTCTCGTCCCAAACCTTCACTTCTGCCATCTTCGTACCTTGACGAAGTTTGACGGCATGCTCAAGACCAGATGTCACTTTACCAAATACCGTATGGACACCATCCAAATGCGGTTGTGGCTCATGGACGATGAAGAACTGTGAAGACCCTGTGTCACGACCTGCGTGGGCCATTGAGAGTGAACCCGCTTCGTGTTTGTGTGGGAACGATGTCGATGTCTCACAAGGAATCGTATAGCCTGCGCCACCCATTCCAGTTCCTTGTGGGCAACCACCTTGGCTGACGAAACCAGGGATGACACGGTGGAACGTCAATCCGTTGTAAAACCCGCTGTTCGCAAGTTTTTCGAAGTTTTCAACCGTGATCGGTGCTTCACCGTGGAATAAATCAAATTCAATCATTTCGCCATTCTCAAGTTTCATAGAACCTTTTTTCATGTTTCAAGCAACCCCTTTTTCATAATATGTATCCTGCTGTTTGACACTCACATTACCCATCTTATCAAAAAAACACGTCTGTCTCCACTTTTTTGTGGAAACAGACGTTCTGCCTTATTGAATCACCGCGTGAACGAGTGGACGTGCCTCTGGTTTCGTTGCACCGATCGTATACGCATGGTCTAAACGCTCGATGGCTGAAGACATGTCTTCGATGTTCGAACGGAGTACCGCGATCACATCGCCTGCCTCGACACGGTCGCCGACTTTCTTCTCAAGCGTGATGCCTGCCGCAAAATCGATTTTGTCTTCTTTTGTCGCGCGTCCTGCACCGAGAAGCATCGCCGCAACACCCACTTCGTCTGCGATGATCGACTCGACATAACCTGCTTCTTTTGCGACGAATGTCGTCTCATATGAAGCTTGTGGTAATTTCGTCACATCATCGACGAGTGATGCGTCGCCACCTTGTGCTTCGACGAACTTGCGGAACACCTCGAGGGCGTGTCCATCTGCAATGCGCTTCTCAAGGTCGGCATATGCTTCTTCAAACGTCGGATAGAATTCACCGAGGACAGCCATATGTCCAGCGATCGTGAGCGCGATTGTTTTCAAATCTTCGACTTCTTTACCTGAGAGGACTTCAATCGCTTCTTTCACTTCGTTCGCGTTCCCGATTTCAAAGCCGAGCGGTTGGTCCATGTCTGTGATGACCGCGACCGTCTTACGTCCGACGTTTTTCCCGATTGCGACCATTTCTTCCGCGAGGGCTTTCGCATCATCAAACGATTTCATGAACGCACCAGAACCTGTCTTGACGTCAAGAACGATACTGTCCGCGCCTGCTGCAATCTTCTTCGACATGATTGAACTTGCGATAAGCGGGATCGATTCGACCGTAGCCGTAACGTCGCGGAGCGCATACAAGCGCTTATCAGCAGGCGTCAAGTTCCCTGTCTGACCGATGATCGACATTTTGATATCATTCACTTGTTTCGTGAATTGTTCTTCCGTCAATTCAACGTTGAACCCCGGGAATGATTCGAGCTTATCAATCGTACCACCCGTGTGACCGAGACCACGACCGCTCATCTTCGCAACGGGGATGCCGATTGAAGCAACGAGTGGTGCCACGATCAAGCTGATTTTGTCCCCGACGCCGCCCGTCGAGTGCTTGTCAACTTTTTTCCCTTCGATGTTGGAAAGGTCAATCGTATCACCAGACTTCACCATTTCCATCGTCAATGCAGCCGTCTCGTTTTCAGTCATCCCATTGAAGTAGATGGCCATCGATAAGGCTGACATCTGATAGTCAGGGATTGATTCGTTCGTGAAACCTTCGACAACGAAGCGAATCTCCTCTTCGTTCAATTCTCCACCGTTACGTTTCTTTAAAATCAAATCGACCATACGCATAACTGTCGTCCTCCTAAAATTAAGTTACTTACATGCTTTTAATCGTGCCACGTACGAGAGAGAGGAAGTCTTGACGAACGCGCTCTGTCGTTTCGATGACTTCTTCATGGTTGAGTGGTTGATCTAAGATGCCTGCTGCCATGTTCGAGACACACGAGATCCCGAGGACACGCATATCCGAATGACGCGCGACAATGACTTCTGGAACGGTCGACATACCGACGACGTCGCCACCGAGAAGACGGGCCATTTTGACTTCAGCTGGTGTTTCGTACGTAGGACCTGTGTTACCGAAGTAAACCCCTTTTTGTACAGAAAGTCCAAGGTCTGAAGCGACACGTTCTGTCAATTTCACGAGCTCTTTATCGTACGCTTCTGACATGTCAGGGAAACGTGTCCCGAATTCACTCGCATTCTTCCCGATGAGCGGGCTCGTACCAAAGAAGTTGATATGATCTGTGATGATCATCAAGTCGCCTGGGTTGAATGACTCGTTACATGCTCCTGCCGCGTTTGTGACGATGAGAGTCTCGACACCGATCAATTTGAGGACACGAACCGGGAACGTCACTTGTTCCATCGAGTATCCTTCATAGAAGTGGAACCGTCCTTGCATGGCGACGACTCGTTTTCCTTCAAGTTCACCGAACACGAGTTGACCCGCATGTCCTTCGACAGTCGATACCGGGAAGTGTGGAATCTCCTCATAAGGAATCGCTACCGGGTTCTCAATCTCGTCCGCGAGGACTCCAAGTCCCGAGCCTAGAATGAGTCCGATTTCTGGTGTACTGCCCATACGCTCCTGCAAAAACGCTTTTGTTTCGTTCCAATTTACCATGAATATTGCCTCCTCAAATTTCGTTTAAGAAACTCTTTCCGTTTGATGGTGCCGCAACGTCAAAGTTGTCAGCGACGGTCGCACCGATATCTGCGAACGTACCACGAATGCCTAAATCAACCGCCTTCGCTCCGTTGTGATGAACGATGAGCGGAACGTATTCACGCGTGTGATCTGTACCGGCATGAACAGGGTCATTTCCGTGGTCAGCCGTGATGATGAGCAAGTCATCTTCACGAAGGCGCTCCATCACTTCCGGTAAGCGAGCGTCATACTCTTCAAGCGCGACCGCATAGCCTTCCGGGTCACGACGATGACCGAATAATGCGTCGAAGTCAACTAAATTCAAGAAGCAGAGCCCTTCGAAGTCTTCCTCGAGCGACTCGACCAATTTGTCCATGCCATCCATGTTCGATTTCGTGCGGACCGCTTTTGTCACACCTTCACCATCGTAAATATCGCTGATTTTCCCTAATGCGATGACGTCTTTCCCAGCTTCCTCGAGCGTGTTCATGACGGTCTTGCCGAATGGTTTCAAGGCGTAATCGTGACGGTTTGCCGTACGGACCCATGCTCCTGGTGTCCCGATGAACGGACGAGCGATGATTCGTCCGAGCATGTATGGATCTTCGCGTGTGATTTCACGAGCGTATTCGCAGATTCGGTACAACTCATCAACCGGCACGATGTCCTCGTGTGCTGCGATTTGAAGGACTGAGTCGGCTGATGTATAGACAATCAGAGCGCCAGTCTCGACATGCTCTTCACCGAGTTCGTCCAAAATTTCTGTTCCTGACGCCGGTTTGTTTCCGATGATTTTACGTCCGCTGAACTCTTCGAGGCGGTGAATCAAGTCATCAGGGAACTCCTCGAATACACGGAATGGTGTATCGATATGAAGACCCATGATTTCCCAATGTCCTGTCATCGTATCCTTACCAGCTGAGATTTCTTCCATGCGACCATACGCACTCGGTGCATCCGATGCATCGATGCCTTGAATCGGCTTGATGTTCGAAAGTCCAAGTTTACCCATGTTCGGCATGTTCAATCCGTTATGTTCACGCGCGATATGCCCGAGCGTGTCGGCCCCTTTGTCACCGAACTGTTCAGCATCTGGTGCTTCACCGATACCGACCGAGTCCATGACGACTAAGAAAATACGTTTAAACTTCTTCACAAAAAATTCCTCCTTTTCGGTGTCTAGGCACGAGGGTGATGCTTACGATACACATCATGCAATCGTGATTTGTTGACGTGTGTATACACTTGCGTCGTCGCTAAATCCGCATGACCGAGCATCTGTTGAATGGCGCGTAAATCCGCACCGTTCTCGAGAAGGTGTGTCGCAAAAGAATGACGGAGTACGTGCGGTGTGATTTCTTTGTCAATTCCAGCAAGTTTGGCTCGTCGTTTGATCATCTTCCAAAATCCTTGGCGACTGAGCCGTCCTCCTCTGCCGTTTAAAAAGAGCGCTTCGGTCTCTCTGCCGCCAAGTCCGTTACGAGCTTGTTGGATGTAACGCTCGACAAAACTTTGGGCAACCGAGGATACCGGAATGATTCGTGCGCGCTCGCCTTTCCCTTCACATTGTAGATACCCCAATTCGAACTGCAAATCATCCAAATCCAAACCTAAAAGTTCACTGACCCGCATCCCTGTCCCGTAAAGCAATTCAAGCATGGCTCGGTCTCGTAACGAGAGCGGGTCCGACGTCGGGACGCTGTCCAACAGACGTTCAACTTCCGCTTGTGACCATGTATCCGGAAGTTGCTTTTCTGCTTTTGGAGATTCTAGGTAAAGAGACGGATCGGTCGTCGTGACTCCGGTCATTTTGAGATGATGATGAAACATCCGAATCGAACTGACAGCTCGTCTTAATGAGGACGAAGCTCGCCCCGCCTGTGACAGTTCTTCGATATGTTTGACGATATGCGAACGTGTCACTTCATTCCACTCTTCTACCCCAAGTTGGGTCAAGGTCGATGCGTACTGCGTCAAATCGCTCGCATACGCCTGTCTCGTATTCGCGGACATCCGCTTTTCAACTGTCATGTATTGAAGAAATGACTCGATATGCGAACGCATCATACCCTCCTCCTTCCTTGTTTCACCTGAATACGCTTACAGCATATCACTTATGTAAACTGTTGTGAAGATGTCTGACCTCATTTTTTATTCACTTTTTTGTGAACGTTTACGTGATAAAAATACATCTCAGAATTCTTATTTTTCTGGCATCTTCAAATGAGAAACGTTATACTACAAATAACTTATTAAAATATTTTAAAAAGTTGATAGGAGTTGAATCGTGATGAAAGATCTGCAACACGAATTACTAGTCGACATCCGAAAGCAAATTGCCCTACACAATGTTTCGACAATTTCCGAGTTGAGTAAGGCCACACACGTTTCATTCCCTACCGTTAAGAAGATGATTGATGACATGATTGAACACGGTGAAGTCATCGAACACGGTCAACTTGCCCCAAAAGGAGGAAGACCCGCAAAAAGTTATAAATACAATCCAACATTCCGATGTTGCCTGACCCTATATATCGAAGCGAGCGAGATTCACTATCGCTTGATTGACTGTCAAACTCAGAATGTTGAAGAAGGTGTAACTCTAGTCTCAGGCACGCATTTAGAGACGTTAGGCAAACTCGTCGATACATTCGATGAGCACACAATAAAAATCGGTGCCATCTCTGTCGGCGTCGCCGCTGCAGTCGATACGGGTCGAATTGTTTTCGCCCCAGAATATCCATCACTGGCGCATTTAGATTTGAAGAACTGGTTGATGGAACGAACTGGACTTCCGGTCGTCATTGAAAATGATATGAATGCCGCCGTCTATGGATTTTCCATACGAGATGAGACCACAACACATCAGTCCATCGTCTATCTCGGCCTCGGAAAGAATGGTCCAGGTGCTGGTATCTTGCTCGATGGACATGTCGCTCGCGGACAATCCGGGTTTAGTGGTGAAGTTTCATTTCTTCCGCTTTATGATGATGCAACTTTCTTTGACCGCATAAAAAACAAGCCTTATGGACCACATGTTCTGAAAAAAGAAGAAATCGATGCATTAGGACGGCTCGTCGCTACATTTGCTGCGACACTAAACCCACACACATTCATCTTTTCAGACGTCGACCTCATTACTGACGATCTGTCTCACATCGACCGCGCGTGCGAACGATATCTTCCCTCTCGTCACCTTCCTCGTCTACGGATTGGGGAATGGGAAGAGGATTACTTTTCCGGACTGGCTCGCCTCGGCATTGAATTGATGCTCGAAACGATTCCGCGAGGTGACGTATGACGATTGTTTTGTTGGCCGTGATCTATCTCGCATTTATCAGCCTTGGTCTTCCGGATGCCCTCATCGGTGTCGGGTGGCCACTTATGCATCAAGAATTCTCCGCACCCGTATCGATGGTCGGATGGATTTTTATGACGATTGCTGGTGGAACGATTCTTTCGAGTCTACTGAGCGGTAAACTATTGAAACATTTTGACACGAAACAAGTCACGTTCGGTTCGACATTACTCACAGCGCTCTGTCTGTTCGGATTCTACTCTGCTCCTTCAATCGGTTGGCTATTCGTATTCGCCATCCCGCTCGGTCTAGGTGCCGGTGCCGTCGATGCCGCTCTGAATCATTACGTTGCCGAACATTACGAAGCACATCATATGAACTGGCTACACTGCTTTTGGGGAATCGGCGCGACCGGGGGACCACTCGTCATGGCGGGTGTATTAACAGAGGATGGATGGCGTGACGGCTATTTGATTATCGCCGCCGTTCAGTTCAGTTTAGCTCTCGTATTGTGGTTGTCTTTCCCACTTTGGAAACAGAAAGAGGATTCCACTGCACATCCTCAAGAAACAGCCGTCACGACACTCGATCGCAAGCTACCGACCGGGGTGTCCTATGCATTGGCCACATTTCTACTTTACTGCGGGGTCGAAGCGTTGATTGGGTTATGGACGAGCAGTTATCTTGTGCAGATGAAACAGTTTTCCATTGCGACGGCTGCGGCATGGGTGTCCATCTACTACGGTAGTATCACAATTGGACGGTTTGTGAGCGGATTCCTCTCGTTCCGTTTCACGAACAAACAGATGATCCGGATGGGACAAATACTCGCCCTTGTCGGAAGCATCCTCTTCTTCATCCCAATCTCCGCGACGATGCTCGTCGGCTTGATGCTGATTGGCTTCGGATTGGCTCCGATTTATCCAAGTATGCTTCACGATACGCCGAATCGGTTTGGCTCGGCACAATCGAAACGTTTGATGGGGTTTCAAATGGCATTCGCCTACTCAGGGAGTACGTTTCTCCCCCCGTTATTCGGATTAATCGTGTCTATGACGTCACTCCGTTTTTTACCGTTTGTGGTCATCCTGATCATGACCGGGATGCTCTTCAATACAGAACGGTTGAATCAAATGATTAGACGAACATCAGAGGAGGATTCTATATGAGAATTGAACATGTCGCCCTTTGGGTAAACGATATCGAAAACATGCGCAGGTTTTACGAAGTCTATTTTGATGCACAGTCAAATGATAAATATGAAAACGAGAAGAAACAGTTTGAATCGTACTTTTTAACGTTTCGAGGTTCACGTTGCCGACTCGAACTGATGAGACGACCTCACCTTAAAGAACATCCGAAAGAATCGGCCGGGTATGCACATCTCGCCTTTTCACTCGGAAGTAAACACGCGGTAGATGCCTTGACGGAACGCTTTCAACTTGATGGATACACACACGTTGACGGTCCACGGACGACCGGTGATGGTTATTACGAAAGCGTCATCCTTGATCCGGAAGGCAACATCATCGAATTGACAATCTAAACAGAAGGAGACAACACACATGATCCAGGCAATTTTACTTGATTTAGACGGAACGCTGTTAAATGACGAGAAAATCATCACGGAACAGACGAAGCGCACGCTACTTGCATTGCAAGAGCAAGGTGTCAAAGTGGTGCTTGCGTCAGGACGTCCAAAGCGAGGGATGATTCGCTATGCACAAGAGTTGAAATTGAACGAGTTCGGCGGGTTGATTGTCTCTTCTAATGGAGCATGTGTCACGGACGCTTCTACAGGCGACACGCTTTTTGAACAAGCAATGCAAATCGAGGATGTTCGCTCAATCTTAAAGCACTTAGAGCACTACGAGGTCATCCCAATGATTAACGATGATACGTATATGTATGTGCGCGACGTTTTCGAGGGACAACTTGAAGTGAATGGAAAATTGATTAACATCATCGAATATGAATCGAGAGGCGGTCAGTTCCAATTGCGAGAAGAACCGAACTTAATCGAGATTATCGACTTCCCCGTCCATAAGATTCTCGTTGCTGGCGAGCCTTCATACTTACGAGAGAATGCAACTGCATTAGCTGGCCCTTTCACAGGTCGGGTCACGAGTATGTTCACAGCGGCGATGTATTATGAATTCACCGATTTCGGCATTGATAAGGCGAAGGCGCTGCGTCACGTCTTCGAGGAGTTGTGTATCGATCGTGACCACGTCATCGCTTTCGGAGATGGTCATAACGACCGTTCAATCATTGAATACGCAGGAATTGGGATTGCCATGGGAAATGCCGTCGATGCATTGATCGACATTGCGAGTGAGGTCACGACATCAAACAACGACGATGGGATCTCGAAGATTCTTGAGCGATATATCACACATTGAAAAAGGACAGATGACCTGTTGGGGTCGTCTGTCCTTTCTGCATTAACCGTTGATGACTGCTTTATGACCTTCGAGTGTGACGCCTTTTGCTTGGCATACTTTACAGATACCGTGAAACGTCAAGCGATGGTCTTTAATCAAAAATTCGTATTTACTCTCGACTTTTTTCTCAACATCGACGAGCAAGTCTTCCATGATTTCCTCGACCGAGCCGCATTCGACACAGACGAGATGGTGGTGCGAATGGTTCGCCCCTTCTGGACGTAAGTCAAAGCGTGCAACTCCGTCACCGAAGTTGACTTTATCGACCACGCCGAGCTCTGTCAATAATTCTAATGTGCGATAAACCGTTGCGAGTCCAATTTCTGGTGCGATGCTTTTCACGAGCATGAAGACGTTCTCCGCACTTAAATGGTCACTCTCATTCTCAAGTAAGATACGTACCGTCGATTCACGTTGTGGTGTTAATTTATATCCTTTGGCGCTCAATTGCTGTTTAATTCGTTCAATTCGCGTTTCCATAAGGCGCCCCCTCTTTACATAGTTCACTACTCAAAGCATACCGAAGTTTTACTCAATTTTCAATTTAAAATCATTACTATGTAAGTTTATCATATAAGTACCTAGATTAGAATTATTTCAATCTAGACAATTGCCACCATTGGATTGCCATAATTGTCTTGGCGTCGGTAATGATGCCTCGGTCCAGTAAATCGACGGCTTCATCAAATGAGTATCGTTTCACATTTAAAAATTCATCTTCGTCTAAATTCATCTCACCGGCAGATAACCCTTTTGCGACATATACATCGACCCGCTCACTGCAGAACCCGGGTGCCCCGTAGAAAGAAAAAATCTTTTCAAGCGATTCCGCCGTGTAGCCCGTCTCCTCTTCGAGCTCGCGCTCGGCACTCGCCATCGGCTCTTCCCCTTTTTCCAACTTACCGGCTGGAATCTCAAGCGACATCGATTCAAACGCTTTTCGGTACTGCTCCACCATGACGATGTTGTCCGATTCATCAATGACGAGTACAGCGACGGCTCCGTTATGATAGACGAGTTCACGTACAGACGTGTTTCCGTTCGGAAGGGAAACGACATGCTTTTCCACATCGAAGATTTTGCCTTGATAAATGACTTCCCGCTCAATCGTTTTTTCTTCCATATGATTACTCCTCACTTTTCGATATACTCTGATTATGAGTCAAACCTACATTTCGAACAAGGAGGAATCCAAATGAGTGAACTCGGACTCGGAACGATGACGATTTTGAAACATGGGGAGAAAGAGGCAAAGATTATCCTGGAAACGGCCATTCAATCGGGGATTCGCCATATCGATACGGCAGACGTCTATGAACGACAAGCTGTCGAGCGTGTGATTGGGGAAACGTTGGGTCAAGAGCGACAACACTTATTTTTGGCGAGTAAAGGTGGCAACGAATTGACTGAGGAGGGCATGCGTTGGAATCCTGATCCGTCCTATTTAGAGGAAGCATTGCACGGATCGCTCGAGCGATTGAAAACCGATTATCTGGATTTATATTATATACATGGCGGCACGCTCGAGGATGACCTCGACGCAACGATTGAATGGGCACAAAAACAAAAACGAGATGGTCTAATCCGACAAATCGGACTCTCGTCGATTCGTCCGAACGTCATCAACCATTGGGTCAAATCCGGTGCCCTCGATGTTCTCATGACACCGTATTCCCTACTCGACCGCCGGGCAGAGACGCTCAACATTTCAATCCCCATCGTCGGTCGAGGGGTTCTTGCCAAAGGCCTATTAACGGATGAATGGGAGACTCGTCTCGGAGATAAGGGATTTGAGACGTGGCGAAAAGAGGAACTCGCAAGTGAATTGGCGATGATGCCGACGCCGATTCAAGCCTATGCACTCGAAGCCGCAAGACGGTTCTGTGACGTCGTCTTACCAGGCGCCTCTTCAGTCAAGCAATTGAACGAAACGATTCGTGCATTTGAGACCAAAACCGATGATGAAGTGCTTGATCGCTTACTCGCTCGTTTACCGGTTCACCCATACACAAAACACGTGACCTGATCCGCTCAGGTCACGTGTTTTTCGTTGCGTGCTTGAATCTGTTCGATCGCCCAATCCGCCCATCCGGCATAGTTCTCCATCATTCGGATCGCATACTCGCTCGTCAGCAAATAGCCAAGTGTATCCTCGTCCGATTGATGTTCTTCTTGAAACATTCGAATCTGTTGTGCGACTTGCTCATGGTGTGCCTTTGTCTCTTCGATATATCGGACCGCTTCTTCAACCGGCAACAATTGAAGCAGACTGACACGCAGGAGGTTTTCATCCTTCATTTTCGGTTGGAACGACGTTGGTTGACGTAACCAATTGATTAACTCTTCTCGTCCTCGATCCGTGATGGAGTATATTTTTTTGTCTGGCAACTCTTGTTGAGAGACATGTTCCGCCGAAACGAGTGCCTCTTCTTCCATCTTTAACAGTTCCCGATAAATCTGTGTATGATGGGCGTTCCAAAAATGAATCATCTGCGCCTTGAACGTCGCGTTCAAGGCGTACCCGGTCGCAGACTGATGGGTCAATAACCCGAGCAATGCGTGACGTAACGCCATATCCATCACCTTTTCCTTCTCATGCTATTTTTATTAGTGTATCACATTCTCAAACGGTTTCGAGAATGCCAATCTGTTGACGACCCGTTAAAAACCCGACAAAATAGATAGAAGAAAGGAGAGTTGTCTATGCAACCGATTCATTCATCACAACAATTTGACGAAGCCACAAAAGATCATGGAATGGTGGTCTTCACTACATCATGGTGCCCAGACTGTAAACGTCTGGACATGTATGTCGATGAGCTCGTCAAGGACTATCCACAATTTAACTGGCACGTCGTCGACCGCGACGAACTCCCAGAGCTATCTGATGCACAAGAAGTTCGCGGCATCCCTTCACTTCTATACTATAAAGACGGGGTAAAACAAGAACACCTCCACTCGGCAAACGCCAAGACGGAGATGCAAATTCGTTCATTCCTCGATACGATTCAAGCATGACCTGAATCCTGCAGCCCAATCGACTGCAGGATTTTTTTGTACACGCCTCTGTCATCCTCAATTATACTGTAAGAAATAACCAAATGAGAAAGGGGAATGAACATGATGCTTACACGCCTCTACACTCCACTCTGTTTCACCATGTTGATGTTGGTCGGCTGCATACAACCATCCACGTCACCATCCATGCTGTCTGATGACGAGACGGCTATCATAAAAAGTGCTGTTACCTATCTACAAAATAAGAATTGGCTACCAACCGATGAAAACGGGAAACGGGCTACGATTCAATCCATTACAGTCGATGATCGTTATGACTTAGTTGATGATCGTTTTGAAGGAACACGTGCCTGGATCGTCACGTTCCCCCCTGATTCACAGCGTACGGTCGAGATTCCACAAGTACTCGTTGAATCGGAATCGAACGACGTGATTGGTCATCTTTTAAGCGAATAACGTGAACCTCCGACTACTTGTAATGCCGAACATACCGCGAGTCAATCCACCGCTTCATATAATATGGAATCCGACCATGCCATGTAAACTTTCCATATGTTAGCAAGGCGCGCCCTGGTGTCGTCAGTAAGATATTCATCGATTGACGTCTCCGAAATGGTCGACTTGTTTCCTCTAATAACCGTTTGCCGACATAGCGCCCTGACCTAACAGCATCGACGCCTCCATTTAAGGAGGATGCCATATCTCCTGTTACATATATATTTGTAAAATGATGATGACGTAAATATTTGTCTACCTCTATAAAACTCTCAGGTTTTGCAAGCCCTGATTCAGTCCACCATTCCACGGGAACAACCCCCGTCGCATCCAATAAAAGCCCTTCCGATGCGTCTGCATGAAACGCCTGTTTGACGACCATGACCCCTGTTCTGACCAACAATCGCTCGATGTGCTTTCTAGTATGGACCGAGACGTCTGGTAATATCTCTTTTGCATACAGTGTCACATCTTTTGTGCGAGCACACGTGAACGCCAATTCTACGCCGGCCTTCCCGCCTCCGACGATGGTCACTTGTGAACTCGATTCGATTTGGTCGAGTAAAGCTTGTGACATCGGTTTAAGTGGCGTGCCGATTCCCCGACTTTTCGCACCGGTGGCTAAAACGAGTTGATCGTATTCAAACATTCCGTTTTCTGTTTGAACCGTCTGCTGAATCGGGTCAATCGAGAGCACCCGCTTTGCGACCGGCTCTAGTTGAGGTGATCGGACCGTAGCTGAATCCATGAGCCCGGCAATCACTTGTGGAAACGCACCTGTATAAATCGTCTGGCAGTCTCCAATGAAGCGAACATCATAATGTTTGCATATCTCCTCAATACGATCGAGAATTTCTAGCTGTCCGTGTCCAAGTCCGGCCAACACCAACTTCGGTTTCATCGCAAAATCCTCCGCGCCTCAATGAATCGTTGTGTGATCGTCATGACTTCAAGCAATAAAAAGATAAGAGCAATCCCGCCGACCCAGTTTGGGAAGAGAATCATCAACGTGAACAAAATGAAGCACTCTGTTCGCTCGATAATTCCTGGCTGATAGTAAAACGTCTTCTCTGAGCGCTTTGAACTACTCGCACCGACAGCTAGGAACAGTGTCATGGCGATCACAAATGAAGCAATCAGAATGAGAAAAATAGGCATATATTCCGGGTAACGAAGGGCAAGGGCAATCACGACCGACAATTCGACGAATCGGTCCAGGACGAGGTCAAGCACCGTTCCAAACCCACTCGTTTTCGATTTTCGAGCCATCGTCCCATCTAAAACATCAAACAAGCCAGATAGCCACAGTAAGATGACGGCAGTCCAGTGCATGTCATTATAGATAAAGATTCCGGTCGAGATTCCGATGATTCCTCCAAGTACGGTCACTTCGTTCGGCGTGAAATTCCATTTGAGCAACCGATTCGCTCCACGTTCGATGACCGGTTGAACGTATCGACTTCCGTACGTATCGAGCATACTATTCCTCCTTTCGTTTAATTCGATAGATCATTCCAGTTTGGTACGATTCACGCGTCGGTAACATGACGGATCGTCCATCCTTGAACTGATATTCCCCGAAACATTGACCGAATCGATAAATTTTCTTCATCAACTGAACCGACACACCAGTCGCTTCGGATACCTCCACTTCAGACAACGGTCGCAGTTCTCCATCGAGCATGACAAAGTCACCGAATCCAGGGGCCGTATCGTATAACTCCGCAACCGTCCCCGTACGTGTCACCTTGCCTTCATCAATCAGCGTCACCTGGTCTGCCATGAGCATCGCTTCTTCCCGATCATGAGTGACCAATACCGCCGTCAAGTTGAGTTCTTTCACTAAGTCCCGGATAAAACGCTGCAAGTCGAGCTTGAGTTTGGGATCAAGGTTTGTAAAGGGTTCATCTAATAACAGTAGTTCTGGTTCAGCCGCTAAAGCTCGGGCAAGACTGACCCGTTGTTGTTCGCCACCAGACAGTTCGTGTATCTCGGCATCATATCGGTCACCGAGTTGAACGACTCGTAACCAATGTTCGGCTTGCTTACGAGAACGCTCTCGAGTCACGAGCGCGACATTCTCTCCGACTGTCAAATGTGGGAACAATAAAGCCGTTTGCGATAGCATCGTCACGCGCCGTTTATGCGCAGGGACAGGGATTAAAGAACGGTGATTCCATTTCACGTCGCCGCTGTCAGTCGACTCAAGACCTGCGATGATTCGTAGAATCGTCGATTTCCCTGAACCACTCACACCGACGATTGCGTGAATGTCGTGAGGTTTAACCTCGAAGTCGACACCATTTAGTATTTGTTTCGTTCCAAATTGTTTATATAGATTTTGTACATTCAAACTCATTGAAGACGTCCTTTCAGCATACGCACCATATACCGATCCCATCCTGAGAGCAGGAAATAGAGGAGAACGGGGAATAGGATGAGCATCCATGTGTTCGAGAGAGCTAGACCACGATTGTTTCCCGCATAAGATTGATACAATTCTGTCGTCACGGTCGGAATCAATCCCGCACCAATCAACTGGATCAGCGCAAATTGACTGAGCAAAATGACGGTCGTGAACAACGCGATGGTCCGCATCAATCTAGAAAAGAGCGGATACAGCACGTACATGACTCGCCGTCTCGATGGCAGAATCCGAGCTTGTTCCAAAAGTGGTCGACCGATGACGACCATTCCGTTGTAGGCGAGGCGGATTGAATAGGGAATCGTCACGACGAGCAGGGCAAGGGTGACACCGACATACGTCCCAATCAGACCGGCTTCCGCCAAGATCAGATAGAGGCCAAACAATGTGGCCAGCATCGGAATGAACAATGGTAAAAAGACGAGCCATTCGATGACATGTTTCCATCTAGAATCTGTCCACAATAACCACCAGGCACACATCATCGAGAGCCACACATTGATCCCAGATAAAATCACAATCAATCCTATCGTATGAACGATTGCCATGTTGTTCTCGATTTCAAATGTCGGGACTACGAAAAAGAGGCTGATAAACGGTATGAACGTCAAACAGATGATAAGCCCTTGTCGAATCATCGTCTCACCCCACGTTCAATTCGGCGTCGTATGGATGCGGTCAATACGTAAGATAGGAATACGCCGATTCCGACAAGACATGTCCAGACGAGGGCGACCGCATAAGGCTCTGTCGCCTCTAAATAGAGTCCAGTCGAAAGTCGTTCATACGCGAGGACACCGATGAGTTTCGGGTAAGTCACGCCGAGCAATGCCGGGACCTCGTATGCGAACGAGATAAAGGCGATTAGTATCCATGCCGAATCGAGTAATGGTTTCATCAGAAACGGCAACTCCCCATGTTTGAATTGGTCAAACGGAGAGAGTTGGAGCGTCTTCGCCATCTCGACGTAACCCCGATTCAATTGCTCATATGTCCCGAGCATCATTAAAAAGACGAACGGTGTCTCCTTCCATATATAGGTCAGGATGACTGTGATATAGTTTCGTTCGTTCGCCTCAATCCATCCGATGCCGTTCGTCCCACTGAACAATAGCCAAAACAGATATGCAGCGGCGATATGAGGAACAAACATCGGAAGTCGGAGTACAGATGATAGGAAACGCCAACCTTTTTGGACGACCGTTCTTGCAAGCCACGTCCCGATTACAAGCGATAGACCGGTCGATACGCTGACGACATAAAGCGTCGTGACGAAACTATCGCGCCACGTCTCATCTGTTAAAAGCGAGCCCCAATCCGTTCCCATTGACTCTATGGCGAGAAAGACGAGAGCAGTGAGCGGAAGAAGCGACACCATGATCGTCACTGCGACACTACTTCGCAACACGTGGCCACTCCTCGCGGACGGTGTCAATCACGTTCGGTCCATAATCCGGAATCGAACGTTCGAGCAACTGCTCCGAATCTGGGTACGTGACACCCTCCCCTAATTCTTCAAACGCTCGTTGGTCATTCACGTCAAGCTTCGTTAAGTCGAGTGATGTGCCGTCTCCCCAATATTCTGGTCCTTGTTTGACAAGCTGTGCTTCAGGAGACAACAGTTCTTGAAGAAGGACCAGCGCCCCATCTGGATTCGGGGCATTGAATGGGACTGCTAAAAAGTGTGTCGAGGCAATGGAGTGATCGAGGACGAGCGCGCGTGTCTCTTTCGGGAAGATCCCTTCCGTCACTTCCGCCTCGGCTCGACGTTCGTTGAATCCCATCGTCATCCAAACTTCTCCCGATGCATAGAGCTGATCGAGTTGTTCGAGCGTCTTTGGATACGTTTGTCCGTCTTTCCACAAATTCGGAGACCACGCTTTCAAGTCATCCCAGAACGAATCCTCAATGGTCGCTTTTTGGTCCAACTCGTCACCGTATCGTTCATACAATAGATGGCGGACGAAGGCATTCCCTGTGAAATCTGTGACTTCAGGATACGTGAATCGACCTGGATTGTCTTCAGTCCAGCGACGTAATTCTTCAAACGATTGAGGAGGATTGTCCACTTTCGAAGCATCGTAATGCAAGATGAATTGTACATTCCCCCATGCGAGCTCCAAGTCCTCTGTCGGGGTGCCGGCATCTGATTGCTGGGCCGTTTCGTTTAATAACTCGGCGTTCGGGACACGTTTCATCAGTCCGTCTCGAAGAAGACCAGCCTCTTTCGCATTTCGGAAATTATCGCCATTGATCCAGACGGCATCAATCGTCCCGACTTGTCTGTCCGCTTTTTTATCGAGTGATAATTGTCGAATGAATTCTGCCGTATCCATTGCGACACGGTTCAATTCGACATTGTAAGATTCCTCGAGGCGAGGTGCTACGTAGTCATCGATGTAGCTGTTGATGCCCTCGTCCCCACCCCACATATATAGGTTGACGGTCGACCCTTCTGCCGTCGTCGCTGCTTTTTCAAACGAGTCCGAAAACTCAACTGCCTGTTCATTCCCACACGCTGCCACGAATGTGAGCATGACAGTTGCGAGCAGTACTCTCCATTTCCTCATCTTAATCCCCCTTTTTACTTTTTCTCAAATCCCCGTTTTGCGAGCATTTCGAACATGGTTGGACAGATTGCATACACATTCGCCCCTACGTTCATCCACCACGGCGAATTGATTTCACGTTTTCGCTTACGACTTCCTCTGACAATCGCATCAGCCAATCGTTTCGGGTCAAGCATGATCCTTTGAACACTTTCAGCATATGTACCACTTTTATCAGCTCGATTAAAGAACGGCGTTGCAATCGGTCCTGGATTGACCGTCATAACGTGAATGCCACGGGGCTTCAACTCTAGCCTGAGCGCGTTCGAAAACTGTAAAAGTGCCGCCTTTGACCCTGCGTAGACGGCTGACTTAGGTGTCGGTACTTTCGCCGCCTGTGAACAGATGTTGACGATGATACCCTCTCGCTCCATCACGCGGGCGACATCTCGCGATAACAGCATCGGTGCGACAGCGTTCACACGCATCGTTTCTTCTATCACATCCGTCGACTGATCGGTCACAAAATCAAATTCGGCCATGCCTGCATTGTTGACCCATACGTCAAATTTCCCGAACCGTTCGCTCACATCATGAACGAGAGCGGTTGACTTTGCGACATCCGCGCACATCCAATCCCCTTCACATGTTGCGGCAATCTTTTTTAACCGTTCTTCATTTCTTCCAATCAACAATACGTTGTATCCATGTTCATAAAAAGAATGCGCCAATGCGGCACCGAGCCCGCTTGACGCACCAGTAATGACTACTCGTTTCACGACATCACTTCTTTCTTCGTATAAATCCATTTTTGATCATCTCGACGTCTCTCGATGTCGCCACGTTCCTCGAGTAAACTGAGTCGTGCAAACACTTCACTGAAGACGAGCGGCATCCCACGTCGCATCTTTCGACCATATAACTTCATTGACCAATCAAATACGCTAAGTCCATCTTCCCATTCGACAAGCAATTGTTCACTGCGCTCATACCGTTGGCGAATCCGACTCTCGATTAAATCATTCGGATGGTGAATCGGTTCACCGTGTCCACTGACGACGAGCTTTAAATCAATCCCGCGTAATTTTTTAAGCGAATCGATATAGAGAATGACGGGTGATGCAAATCCTTCGTCATCATACGGCTGTTCGATGAGCGGATTTGGTTCGACCTTGTCGATGAGGTGATCTCCGGCAATCAAGACTCCTCCGGGACCAATCAACCCGAGCTGGTCACTGGCGTGTCCAGGTAAATGGATCGTCTGCCACGCCCCATCCGAGGTCAATGCTTGCCCGTCCCCGAACGTCATCGTGACAGTCGTCGGACCAATCCAGCGAAGCGCTTCGCGATAGTCTGGTAATTTTTCCACGAGTGGAGCCGGGGCCCCGAAAGAGACGGCCAATTCATGTAAAAAGTGATTGCCACGCTTCAAAAAGTTTGGGGTTTGCTCTAAGTATCGAACGAGCTTTTCATGCCCGTACACGGGGATGGATGCGTCGCGAAGACGCCATGCTTGTCCGGCATGATCAGCATGATGATGTGTCAAAAATAAAAAGTCGATATCCGCCAACGAGAGTTCAAGCTCTTCAAGTTGACGGTTCAACGAGGTCCACGCCTCTTCTGTGTCTGGTCCACAATCGACCATGAAGAAGCGGTTCATATGTTCAACGATATATACGTTCACGTTCCCGACTTCGAACGGTGTCGGGATATCGAGTCTTGCCAGTTGGCTAGAAATCCAGTCCGCCACGTCATCACCACCCCTTCTTCCTGTCTTTCTCCATTATACCCGTCTGAAAGATGCGTTTTCAATCAAACAAAAAAGAGGGAGATGTCTCTCCCTCATGAATGATTCATATTATAGGTTGATGACCGTCACTTTATCACGTGTCATCGTCTCAAGGCTACGTCCGATTCCTTGAACGCCGAGTCCCGATTGCTTGACACCGATGAATGGGAAGTGGTCTGGACCGCGTTCTGTCCGTCCGTTCACTTGGACCGTACCGACTTCTAACTTATCAGCGACCGTGAAGGCGCTATTGACGTTTTGTGTGAAGACGCTCGCCTGAAGACCAAACTCCGATTCATTCGTGAGTGCGATCATCTCGTCGAGTGATTTCACACGGATGACCGGGAGGACCGGTCCGAACGGTTCTTCCCATGCGACACGCATATCTGTCGTCACATGATCAAGCAATGTCGGGTGAAGCAAGTTTCCTTCACGCTTATTACCGTAAACGACCGTTGCCTTTTTATTGACGGCGTCGTCAATCAAACCCTGTACGTAATCCGTCGTCTTCGCATCAACTAAAGGAACGATGAAGCTGTTCTCTTCCGGTGAACCGACTGAAAGTTTTGCGACACGTTCTTTCAACATATCGACGAGCTCATCCGCTTGATTTTCAAGGACGAAGACGCGCTTGATTGCTGTACAACGTTGACCTGAATATGAGAACGCTCCGCTGACAATTTGGTCAGCTGCTAACGTCAAGTCTGCATCCTCTAAAACGAGGGCCGGGTCTTTCCCACCGAGTTCGAGTACGACCGGTACCATCGACGCTTGTTGTGACAAGTGTTGACCCGTACCCGTTCCACCTGTGAACGTGATCATGTCGATCCCTGGGTGTGATGTCAAGTAGTCACCGATGACCGAACCGCGACCTGTCACGAGGTTCAACAGACCTTTTGGAAGACCGGCATCGTGAAGAGCCTCGACCATCTTGATCCCACTGATTGCACCTTGCGTCGCTGGTTTGAAGACGACCGCATTTCCTGTGACGAGCGCCGGCGCAATCTTAGCAGCTGCCAAGTTTACCGGGTAGTTGAACGGTGAAATCGCGAGGACGACACCGAGCGCTTCTTTCTTGATGATGGCCATCTTGTTTTTCGAGCCACCTGGGAATGAATCGCCTTGCATGAAGCCGCCATTGAAGCGAATTCCTTCTTCAGCCGTATAACGAATGATTTCCGCCGTCCGCACGACTTCCTTCTTCGCGTCGTTCAAGTTTTTCCCGACTTCTCGCATGATGATTTGACCAATCTCATCCACGCGTTCTTCGAGTTTTTCTGCCCATGCATACAATAATTCAGCGCGCTTGTTGACCGGAAGCGCCGCCCATTCTTGTTGTGCACGTTTTGCGCCATGGATGGCTTCATCGACTTCATCGCGTGACATCGCTTGAACGCGACCTACGATTTCGTCTTTATATGGTGAAACGAGTTCAATCGTTTCGTTGCTTGAAGATTCCTGCCATTGACCATTCAATAAATATGGATATGTGTTCATACTCATCATCTCTATCTGCCTCCTGAGTAAGCTGTAATATCTCGTTGCCAACCCCATTGTATGCAGATTTTTTTGCATTGGACAACTATAACGATTCAGTTTATGAGATGTAAACGGTTACTATGAAACTTTTTGTGAATTCTGATGAGAGTTGACACTATTTTTACTGTAGATTTATCGATTGGATACCGATAGTAAAGATGAGAGTACGTGAAATAGGAGGGACTACCATTGAGCACTGATCATAATATTTTACTTGAAGCAGGAACGAACGAACTTGAAATCGTCATTTTCCAAGCTGGACCGTTCTTGTTCGGCATCAATGTCATGAAAGTACGTGAAATTATCACGATGCTTCCATTGACGCCACTCCCAGGTACGCCTGAAGCCATCATGGGATTAATCGAGCTGCGCGGTGAAGTCATGACCGTCATCGACCTTCCGATGGTCATTAGCCATCCGCGTGAAGTCGGAAGTGATGATCGTTTGATTGTCTGTGAGTTCAACGGTGAGAAGTCGGTTCTTCGTGTCGACCAGGTAACCGAGATCAAACGCATCTCTTGGGAACAAATTGATACCCCGTCCGATCTCGCACGTGGTGTTCAAGGCATCACAAACGGTGTCGTCAAAACAGGTGACCAGATGATCATCTTGCTCGATTATGAGCGAATCGCGCTCGAGTTGTCACGTAAGGACATCATGGCTCGCGAATCTGTGAAGCGACTCGGCGCTCGTGAGCGCTCGAACAAAAACATTTGGCTAGCTGAAGATTCAGAAATGCTCCGCACATTGATTCTCGACACGTTGGATGACGCGGGGTACTTCAATACGACTGTCTTCAATAACGGGAAAGAGGCACTCGATGCGTTTGAACAAGAAGGTGCCGAGTGTGACCTCCTCATCACCGACATTGAGATGCCACAGATGGATGGACTTCATTTGACGAAGCGTCTTCGTGAGATGGACCAATACGCAACACTTCCAATCATCATCTTCTCGTCACTCATTTCAGATGACTTGAAACATAAAGGGGACGCCGTCGGTGCGAACGCTCAAATCACGAAACCAGAAATCGGAATGTTGATTGCGACGCTCGATGAATTTGTCGGATAATAAAAAAGTTTGCGACTTCTCCGTCGCAAACTTTTTTATGTGAATTGTTCAAAATGCGTATTCCATTCGGTTAAAAATCGATTACTATGCGATTCGATGGTTGCCAATGTTTCGGTCGCTCCATCTAGATGTGCATTTTCTCCAGCCACTTCAAGGTCGTGGAAAAGAAGCGCCGTCTGTTCTAGACCAACTGAATAGGAGGCCCCTTTCAATAAATGGGCGAGTTGCTCGACGCGAGAATAATCTTTCGACTCGACTGCCGATTGAAGTTCAGGATACTTCGCCTCGAACTGCTGGATATATGTGGTTGCAATTTTATTTAAGAACTCAATGTTTCCGTTTGCGATTTGGTGGAGCTCTGCTAGTTTTTCTTCATTGAACAGAGCGTCTTCGGGCATTCTAGTCAATATAACCCCTCCTCAATAAACGATATTCCAATCGTTCCCTCTCACTGTAACACGTTTTCGAGAGAAAACAAAAAAACTCCTGCTTTGGATTGCACTCTTCATTTTGGCTACCTATAATAAGATTGAGTTAAGGTAGGAGGAAGATGCATGCTGACGATTTACCGTACTGACGCATCAGGCCATGTGGATGAAATCGAAGACTTTGATAAAGGAAGCTGGATCCAACTCGTGAACCCGACAAAAGATGAGGCCGATCAAGTCATCGAGGCGTCCGGCATTCCAGAAGACTTTGTATATGACCCACTTGATATCGAAGAGAAACCACGTTTTGAAAAAGATGATGAAGGACTTCTCATGATCATCGACGTTCCGTATGTGGAGGAAGATGATACAGGTCGCACGTATAATACGATCCCTCTCGGTATCATCGTGACCGGACGACATTTCATTACCGTCTGCTCGCGAGATCTCGACGTGTTGAATTTGTTCGCTAACGGGAAGGCAAGACTGTTCCGAACAAACTATCGTAGTCGCTTCGTCTTTCAGATTTTACATCGTGTGAGCATGACGTATTTGCGCTTCTTGCGTCAAATCGACCGAAGAATGGACGAACTCGAGCAAGAGTTGCAGCGTTCCATGCGAAACCAAGAGATTTTCCAGTTGATGAACCTTCAAAAATCTCTCGTCTACTTCATGACTTCGTTAAAAGCGAATGATAGCGTCTTGGACCGAATCGTCAAGACACCGAGTTTGGAGAAGCATGAAGAGGACGAAGAACTACTCGAAGACGTTTTTGTCGAACACCGACAAGCGATGGAAATGGCATCGATTTATAACGACATCATCAGCATCAAGATGGAAGCATTCGGATCCATCATTTCGAACAATGTTAACTTCGTCATGAAATTCTTGGCATCCATCACGATTGTCCTCAGCATCCCGACAATGATATCTGGAATTTTTGGGATGAACGTTCAAGTTCCATGGGAAGGACAACCGTTCGGATTCATCATGGCCATCACGATGATGATTGGATTTTCCGGTCTCGCCTTCTATATCCTTTGGCGAAAGCGATATTTCTAGCAAAAAAGAGCCTGACGCACGTTGCGTCAGGCTCTTTTCATGTGATTTTGACCGTGACGAGACATAGGTCGTCTTCAATTTCAATCTTTGGCACAAGCTGTTCAGCGACGTGACGACTATAGTCCAGACCATATGTGGAAACGTCCTTTTCTAGCCATCGAATCCCATCATCGATATCTTTGCTGTAACACTCCATGAGTCCATCCGTATACATGTGAAGCGTCATATTCGGTGTGATGTCAATCTCTTTGGATTCATAATTCGGTTCCTCGAACATACCGACTGGTACCCCTGTCGTCTCAAGACGACAGTTTCCTTCTTCTGACGTCACGATGACAGGCGGATGACCCGCATTCACATATTCGATTCGACGTTTTGTCGTGTCGATGTAGCAATAGACCGCCGTGAAGTAGCTGTGCATATCGTCACCCGAGAAGAGGAACGTCATCTGACGGTTCAACTCCGTCATGACGTCTACCGGATATTGCACGTTCCCGACAAGCCCAGGTAGGATTGAACGGATTCCCATCGTGATGAGCGCCGATGAGACCCCATGTCCCATGACATCAAAGATGATGACCCCGTATCGGTCCGGTGCGACCTGAAACCACGCGTACATGTCTCCGGCTAGTTTTTTAGAAGGCAGATAGAGCGCACGAACATCAATCTCTTCATTACTGATTGGTGGCGTAAGCGCACTCTGTTGAATCTTTTGGGCAAGGTCCAAATCATACTGAAGACGGGCCTCATAAATTTTCCGTTCATCAACAGCCGCCTTATAACGGAGGGCAGAACGGATTCGTGCGAGTAATTCTGTTATTTTGATTGGTTTGGTCGTGTAATCTGACGCCTCCGCATCGAGTCCCTCGGCAATCTGCTTCTCTTCCGTTCGTCCGGAAACCATGATGACCGGCAACTCTTCAAAGTCAGCCATCTGCCGAATCCGTTTGCACGTCTCGATTCCTGAAATCCCAGGCATCTCGACATCCAACAGGACGAGATCATACAGCGATGCGGCTTGTGGGGCCATCAGTAAATCGAGCGCTTCTTCCCCACTCGAGACCGATACCGTCTCATAGTCGTGCTGGTGAAGCAGTTGCTCAAGTACGAGCGTATTGACCGGTTCATCATCCACAATCAAAATCGCCATGACTATCCCTTCCTTCTCTACGTAGTAATCTATATCGTATTGTACCATATCTTTTCACTCGCACACGACATAACCGTCTATTCATTCTAGTTGAAGAACCTGTCCACTGTTTGGCATACTAAAGAGAGAAAGTGAGGGGTTCATATGGCCTGGATATTCGCCGTAAGCGGTTTAATTATTTTACTCGTCCTCATCGCATCCATCGTCGTCATCCAAAAAGGATACGCCTATAAAGACAATAAAGACGACATCGTGCTCGACTATGACGAAATCAATCGTCGCATTGAAGATGACAAGAAGAGAGAAAAGACTGACCAGACAGAAGGGCCGCTCTAATGCGCGACCCTTTTTTATTTGAATTCAAATCGAAGTGTACCTTTTTCTAAATACAATGAGGCATTGAATGTCTTGTCTCCCTTTTTGAACGTATGGACGTTCGACTGCCCGCCATTGATCATTTGCTTCAACTCATCTTTGACGAGTCCGACGCCAAGCACTTGTTTGGAGACGGTGAAGCGACATCCTTCCCGATAACCGCTGCACCCGATGAACTTTGGATGTTCGACAAGCCCTTTCCCACAATTCGGACAGACACCAAATGATACCTTCGGTCGAGTCGTTCCTTTCTTGCCATAACGTTTCGCCTCAATCGTATAGCCCTCTGGATTAGCCGCCTCTACTCGCGATTTCGCTTCTTCGACCAAATGAACGGACATCTTCTTCGCTTGTTCAATGAATTCAGCAGCGGATGCCGATGCTTGACCGATCTCATGGAGTCGCTTCTCCCATTTTGCCGTCATGGCGGGTGATGCCAAAATACTGTCTCCGAGGACATCAATCAGCAGGCGCCCTTTGTCTGTTGGAACGAGCTCTTTTTTCTGAAGTTGGACATAGCCTCGCTTCTTCAATCCATCGATGATGTTGGCACGTGTAGCCTCAGTCCCAAGACCCTCTACTTCTTTCATGATATGAATCAGCTCTTCGTCATCGAGTTGTTTCCCGGCGACTTTCATCGCCATAATGAGTGCGCCCTCCGTATATCGCTTCGGTGGCTCTGTCTGTTTCGACAACACTTCAACTTTCTTCTCTTTTAATTCTTCACCGACCATCATCGCCGGAAGCTCGACATCTTTTGATTTCATCTCAACGACTTGTCGATAGCCAGGACTCACAACGACGGTTCCTTTTGCTCGATACAAGTCGCTTCCATCAATCAAATCAACCGTTGTCTTCTCGAGCATCGCTGCGGGTGCAAAGGCCGCAAGGAAGCGTCGATTGATCAAATCATACAGTTTCGCATCATCCCCACCGAGTCGAGTGATGTCACCACATGCCTCCGTCGGGATGATTGCGTAGTGGTCACTGACTTTCTTGGCATTGACATAGCGTCGATTTTTCGACGGGTCCTCAGTCAAAAGGTCACGAAGTCCGGCATAGGCTTCGGACTTTAGCAGTCTTGCCTTTGTCTGTGGAAATAGCGTTGCCTCATCTGGTGTGACAAATCCCGAATCGGTCCGAGGGTAACTAATCCACCCTTTCGTATATAACTTTTGAGCGATATCAAGTGTCTTTTTCGCTCCGAATCCGAAGCGTTTCCCTGCCTCCGCTTGTAATCCGGATAGACTGAACCAAAATGGCGGTTGCTCAATTTTTTCTTCTTTGTTGATTGTCTTCACAATCGTAGTTCCAGATGCGCGTTTGACGACCGCATCAGCTTCCTCACGCGTTTTGAGCTTTGTTGTCTTTCCAAACGTGTACTTCGCTTTGAACGTGCCTCGACCTTTTGCAAGTGTCGCCTCGACTTCGAAGTATGGTTCTGGCACGAATTGTTTGATTTCTCGTTCGCGATTGACGATTAAGGCAAGAGTCGGGGTTTGCACACGACCGAGCGAGAATACGTCTTCAATCCCAATCGTCTTCAACAACGTCGTATAGGCACGAGACGCATTCATCCCAACGAGCCAGTCCGCACAGGCGCGGCTCATCGCCTCATGGTAGTATGGAATCGTCTGTTCACCTGGCAACAGTTGCGAGAATCCACGATCGACTGCTTGCTCCGTCAAACTCGAGATCCATAGTCGAGCAAGCGGTTTTTTGTTACCTGCGAGTCGGAGGATCAGACGAACGATTGCTTCCCCTTCCCTTTCGGCATCCGATGCGATGATGACATCAGTAATCGAGCGATCATGGAGCCATTTTTTGATGGCATAGAACGGTTTCGACTTCCCTTTTGAAATACGATAATCAAATCGTTCTGGGACAATCGGAAGTGAATCGTACTTCCACGACTTCCATTCCGGTCGATAGTGCGACGGTTCTTGAAGTTCACAAAGGTGACCGACCGCCCATACAACAATCGCCCCTTCCGGGAAACGGGGACAAGGTGAGATTTCAATCTCGTCTTTTCGCTTTTTTGATGGGTAGGGAGCAGCCAACTTTTGAGCTTGTGATGGCTTTTCCGCAATGATTAGTCTCATAAGAACTCCTTACTTTGCCTCCTACATAATGGCAAGACGTACATGATTAGCTAGCTTCTACTATGTATTTTACTATATCAAGTCAAAGATGGACACATCGAGAGGGGAGCATTTGTTTGCTATTTTTGAATCGTGTCTTGCCTCGTGGCTGTTTTCCGATATTATTAACAGAGAAGTACAACTGTGAAGGAGTGTCGCCATGTCTTATCTCATCTTGTTCGCTGCTGTCTTTTTCTTATCGACGAGTGTCCTCTTCGTCAAATGGACGTCGGCACCTGCCGAGACTGCCGCATTTTACCGTATGCTGTTCACGTGTCTCATGTTGTTACCGTTTGTCGATTTCAAATCACTCATCACCACGCGCCTCATGACTCGCTACGCTCTACTCCTTAGCGGAACGTTACTGGCGTTTCACTTTTGGCTTTGGTTTTTGTCACTCGATTACACGACGGTTGCCAGCTCCACACTATTTGTCACGTCGAGTCCAATTTTTGTGTTGATCGGGAATGCACTCATCTTTAAAAAGAATCCGACTCGAAAAGGACTTGCCTTCGCGCTCGTCGCTGTCCTCGGGGGCATGCTCGTTGCTGCAGGGGACATTCAACTCGGCCGTGAAGCCCTCTTCGGAGACCTACTCGCCTTGATTGCCGCCCTATTGATTGCAGGGTATTGGCTCGTTGGACAGCATGTACGAGCTTCGATGAACACGAATACATATTCTTTTAGCGTATATCTCGTTGCGACGGTCGTGCTTTGCTTCATGTTGCTCGTTCGCGGCACGACATTCACTGCCTTTGAATCCATCAACTGGTGGTACTTCCTCGCGCTCGCTTTCTTCCCGACAATCCTCGGGCACAACCTGTTCAACTATGCGCTTGCCCGTGTCAGTGCGACCGTCGTCAGTATCACGATTCTTGGAGAGGCGTTGTGGGGAATGCTGTTTGGATACGCCTTCTTCGGAGAGCGACTTGGACCGTTCCAATGGATCGGAGCCGTCGTCCTCCTCGGTGGGATATACTTGTTCCTAAAAGAAGACGCCCGCTCGACACGAGCGGACGTTTGATTATAAGTTTGTCGCTTTCGGATTTACATCATGTGCTTCTTTATCTTCTTCTGAAGGACGGAACAATAATTTACGGTCCCAGAATGCCAGGGCGACTGCCGTCAAAAATGTCATCGCATCAGCGATTGGGAATGCCAACCAGACGCCGAACACCCCGAGGAACGATGGGAGAATGAAGACGAGCGGTATCGTGTAAAGCGTCTGACGTGACAGGGACAAGAACATGGCGACTCGCGCTTTCCCGAGGGACTGATAGATTCCATTGACGAGCATCTGCACACTCGGAAGGAAAGAAACGGCGAACAGAATGTGAATCGCCGTCACACCTCCAGCAATGAGCGCCTCATCCGTCGAGAACCAGCCCATGAGCGTTTGCGGGAAAAGCTGTAGAATCAACCAAATGATGACAGCAATCGCAATCCCGGCACGCATCGCCGTCCAAATGGTTTCACGCATTCGGTCGAATCGCTCTGCGCCGTAGTTATATCCTACGATTGGTTGCATCCCTTGGACGATTCCCATGATTGGCATACCGACGAGCGCCATGAACTTGTTGATAATGGCGAAAATGGCCAATTCTTCGGTCCCGCCGTACGTACCGAGCATCACGTTGACACCAACGAATAAAATGGATTGGGACACCATCATGATGAACGAAGACGAACCGATTGCCATGATTTCTTTTATCTCATCGAATCGAATCCGGAACTGACGCCACTTGAAGCGCAGTTCCGTTTTTGGTTTTCGGGCGAAGAAGAAGCGCAGCATCAATACGGAACCGATGACTTGGGCGAGTGCCGTCGAAGTCGCTGCCCCGTACATGCCCCAGTCGAACGTGAAAATGAAGAGCGGGGTCGTCACGAGGTTGACGAGAACGGTCGTCAGCATGACCTTCATTTGATAAGGTGCCTGTCCTTCAGCACGAACCATCGCACTCGAAGCGAGTGTGAACATGAAGAATGGTGAACTGATCAAGACAACTGATAAGTACTGTCGGCTGAGATCCATGATTTCAGTCGTCGCACCGAACACTTTCAAAATTTCATCTAACATAAAGAAAGCAGAACTGACCGCAAGTGCCGCAAACAGACCGACGAGGACAAGTACGTTCAAGAATGTAACGGCTGCACCGGCATCGTCACCGCGTCCAAGCTTCCTCGAACTGATAGACGCCCCACCTAGACCAACGGCACTCGACACGGCCATTAAAATCATCTGAATCGGAAACGCAATCCCGATGGCAGCGACTGCCGATGCACCGATCCCTCGGGCGACAAAAATCGTATCAATGATATTGTAGAGCGCCGTCACGAGCATCCCAATCATCGCCGGAAGCGATAACTTGAAGAGGAGTCTGCCGATGGGCTCAGTCCGTAATTGCTCCGTATTTTGGTTCATTCTTCCATCCCTCCGTCTCTACTTCTTAGGGTAGCAGGATTGAACGGAACGGGCGACTATGTTGGCTCGGTGGATGTGTCAAACGAGCGAACGAGCACGCACACCTTTTCGCTTACGCATAATGTAATCGGTCGCGACCGGCCGATCCACTTTTACACGAATTGTCATCATCGCTTGGTTAGCAGACACGAGGAGGTGACCGTCCACATCCTCCATCGTATCAATGACTTGTGAAAAACGAACAAATCCGGGTCCGAAAAATTCAACCTCTTCACCGATTGAAAAGTGATTCCGCTGTTCGAGCGTTGCCATACCCGTCACAGGGTCGTATGAGATGACACGAGCCGCAAACGCAAATTGCGGAATCGAACGAGGTTTCCCGAACAATTGCTCTTTTTCAGTCGGGATCCCGTAATAGAACCCGGTCGCGAGTTCACGTTGGGCCGCTTTCCAAATTTCTTCTTCCCATGCAGGGTCGAAGACGAAATGCTCTGGATCTTCACAGTACGCATCAATCACTTTACGATAGACGTTACACACCGTCGCGACGTAATGAATCGATTTCATTCGTCCCTCAATCTTCAAACTATCGACTCCTGCCTCCACCAAGTCAGGAATGTGGCGGACCATCGATAAATCAACTGAACTCATCGAGAACGGCTCTTCGTCACGCGCTTCCATCTCTTCTGTCAGAAGATCACCCTCTTCAAAGAAACCATATTTCCAGCGGCATGATTGGGCACATCCCCCACGGTTGGCATCTCGTAATGTCATGTGATTTGATAACGTGCATCGACCGGAATACGAGATACACATCGCCCCATGGACGAACGTCTCAATTTCGACATCGACTTCCTGTTTCATTTTAATGATTTCATCCATCGATACCTCACGAGCCAAGACGATTCGTTCGAGTCCTTCTTCCTTCCAGAAACGAAGGGTCTCGTAGTTTGTCGCCGAAGCTTGGGTCGACAAATGGACGGGCAACCCTTCTGCTTCCGTGAGACACGTTTCAATCATCGCTGGATCCGAGACGATGACCGCGTCGATCCCGATATCTCGAAGTGTTCGGAAAAAGTCACCTGCCCCCTCAATATCGCCTTCATGCGTCACCATGTTCGCAGCGACGTATACTTTCGCACCGTTTGCATGTGCGAAGGCTACCCCTTCACGCATCTCGTCATAACTGAAATTACCGGCACGTGAACGTAACCCGAATTGCTGTCCGCCGATATAGACCGCATCGGCACCATAATGGATGGCCATCTTTAATTTCTCTAAGTTTCCTGCTGGCGCTAATAATTCTGGACGTCGTTTCATCTTGATCCCTCACTTAATCTCTTCTGGCTTGCGTAACCATAATCCCGTACCGAGACGGAACGCTTCCGGTTGTAGCTCATGAAGACGTTGTTCCATCTCCATGCGATCAAATCGACCGTTCAACAAATTCGTCCGAGCATAAGTAAACAACTGAACGATTTCAACAAACTGGTCCCCGGCGTGCCATCCGTCTAGCTTCCACGTGTGAAGTCCATTTTTGACTAACGTCGGAAGCTGACCCATGAGCGTCAAATCCTCAGAGAAAATATGGGTGCCGTTCTCGTCCTCATAGATGGGATAACGACTGGTCGTATCTGCCGGTTCGCTCATATAAAATTCGCGTTGTTTTGCTTCTTCAACCGGTCTTCCGAGTTCGTTAAAGTAATTCGTCACGAGTGGGCGTTTAGAGTGATGGATGCATGTCGGACCATATACTTGTACTTCAACAGGAAGTCCGATTTGCTGCTGGATCAAGACGAGTTCTTCGATTGTCACTTCGCGGGCGACGACCGCTCCAATCGCTTCGCGTTTCCCCCAAAATTGGATCTGTTTGGCGGATGTGACGAGCGTTTGGGCATCATACCAATACGGAATCTTTGCCTGTCGAATCAAGCGAATGGCGCCGGGGTCTCCAGCGGTGACATCATCGACTCCTATCGTTTTCAGCGTTTGCAAATAATCTTTTAACTCTTCAATGTGGTCATTGTGCATCAGGTTGTTGACGGCTACCGTCACTTCTTTCCCATACCGATGGGCAAGTTGTGTGACTTCTCTCACAGCATCGATTGTCCAGTCACCTTTTTGTCTCAACCCAAACCTTGAATTTCCGATATATAGTCGGTCCGCGCCGGCTTTGATTAACGCTTCTGCCTGATCAACGCTTTGCGCCGTAGTGACGAGCTGAATCATCATATTTGTTCTACTCCCTACTTTGTGAGTCTAATCACATTTTCTTGCTATACTTTAGCATATGTTTCAATGTGCGAACGGAGCAGGATTTTAACAACTCGTGAAGAATTCAGTAACAATGTATGACTTTTCATCAAAGGAGTGGATCATGTTGTCAAAGACAGCTTTAATCACCGGCGCCTCGATGGGCATCGGTCTAGACTTGGCCGTACTCGCCGCTCGCGACGGCTACGACTGTATTTTAGTATCTCGGAACGAACCACGATTGCATGAACTAAAAAAAGTACTTGAGACACGTTATCGCATCAACGTACATGTCTTTGCTCTAGATTTGGCAAAACATGGCGCAGCAGTCCGATTGACGACGATGATTGCCGAAGCTGGCCTCACTGTCGACTTTTTAATTAACAATGCTGGGTTTGGCACGTCCGGCGCGTTCGCCGACCTTGATGCTGAGACGGAAGCCGACGAGGTCCGATTGAACGTCAATACGTTGACCGAACTGACGAAAGCCTATTTGCCTGGCATGCTCGAACGTGACCACGGATATGTGTTGAACGTTGCATCCGTCGCTGCCTTCCAACCTGGTCCATATATGGCCGTCTATTACGCGACAAAAGCCTATGTCCTCTCATTCACTGAAGCGATTCATGCCGAGGTGAAAGGTAGTGGCGTGCATGTGAGTGTGTTATGCCCTGGCCCGACGGATACGAACTTCTTTAATCGTGCCGGGAGTGAATTGTCATTCTCGAAAATGCCATCTCATCTCGTCGCCTTCTTCGGATACAAAGGGGTGATGAATAACAAGCGTGTGGTCATCCCTGGACTCTCTAATCAGTTATTGGTCGGGGTCGCCAAATTGATGCCACGAGCTCTCAGTCTCGAAGTATTACGTCGCGTCCAAAAACCGGCTGATGGAACACCTGCTGAATCGACCACATGAAAAAGGAGCGACCGCATCGGGTCGCTCCTTTTATGGTTCAGAGTGTAAGCGAGAGACGTTCACAAGCCGGTGTAGAAATACACCTGCCGGAATCATAGTCATCAGCGCTGTAGCGATGACGACTCCCCACGCCATGACGGCATCGAGCGTCAGGTCTCCTGACGTGAGCTGGTCCATGATGCTCAGTTGTTCCACGGAAAGCACAATCATGATTGCTGGCCACACGCTCGCCGCAAGGATGCTGATCATGGCAAAACGGGCTCTCGTGTAACGTTTTGCCAATAGAATCAGGTTTAATAAGATAAACAATAGTCCTACGAGTAGAAACATGCCGACTTCTGTGAGATTGATATATGCACCCATCCGTCGTTCACCTCACTCAAAATGATATGACTATTGTATATTTACCCGAGTTGACGAAGGAATATGCGCTCGAACAAGGGACGGATTAAAAAGAGGAAAACGACGTTCGATAGCCCATGTGCCAAGTCAAACGGGACGCTGAGTAGAAGTAGCTTCCAAAAATCAGCTCCAATCACTT
The DNA here is from genome assembly GCF_902506275.1 of Exiguobacterium sp. 8A. Lineage (GTDB taxonomy): Bacteria > Bacillota > Bacilli > Exiguobacteriales > Exiguobacteriaceae > Exiguobacterium > Exiguobacterium profundum. Next base: position 844,004 of record NZ_LR733630.1, read on the forward strand.
CGAAGAACGCTAGATTGGTCGTCCATCCATATATAAATCCGGACAAAAAACCAAACAGAAGAAAAAGGATGTTCGACTTCATCCATAACGGTCTAAAACTGCTGACGAGCGTTACGATAAGGAGCCAGCCTAAAAATTGATAGAAGACGAACGGTCCGATCCCGAGCAACAGACCTGACAAGATGGGTACGAAGAGCGCAAGGACCGCCGCAGCATTCAATCCAATACATAGTGCCGTCAGCATCAAAATGGCTGTCGTCGGTTGTACGTTCGGAATCGTCATGAAAAGCCAGCGACCGATGACTGCGAGTGCCAAGAGCTGCACGAGCGGTTGAACCGGGAGATCGGATTTCTCAAATCGATACAGCACCAGGATGGCAATCAGAATGGCGAGGACGTATGTGACCATAGCGTACTCCGTTCTTGAAAGAGTGACCGTTCTCCTTGAAAGACCACGCGACCACTCGCAAGGTAAATCACGTCCGTCGCTTGGTCGACTAACGCCAAATCATGTGTCGCACAAAGCACGCGTGCTGATTCGGACTTTTTCAAGAGCGCTTCAAGGAACGCCGTACGTTCCCCATTCGTTAAATCCACCGTCGGTTCATCGAGCAAAAGGACGCTTGCCGAGTCGTTCAGGACGGCTTGTAGTTGAGCAATCCTCCGGTTCGATTCTTTCGGAAACGGACCGTATTCCGTTTCGGCAGGAAGATAAGCAGCTCGCTCCCCCCGCTTCACCCGTCCACGAAGAGGGCGTCTGCTCCTTGCTAAAAGTTCGAGCAACGTCGATTTTCCACTTCCGTTCGTCCCGATACAGACGGTGAGGCCCGGTTCATTCATTTGGACCGTCACTTCTTCAATAGCATAAGTCGCCTGAAGCGGATGACGATAGGATACATCGGTCGCATCAATTCTTGGTATCGTCTCCGATTGTCGGAAAGTAATTTTCATATCTTCAGACGATTCTTGCGCCCGTTCCGTATAACCAATCCGAACACCAAGATCAGAAGTACGACGAAGTAGCATCTCTAGATGTTCTCTACGGAATTGATCGAGGTGGCGGAACGGTTCGATAAGTACAATTGCTTCGGGCTGATCTAATAGAGCATAAGCGACTTGTACAATCTGTTGCTCACCGCTTGAACAGGCGTCAAACGCTTTTGGATACAGGGCATCGATTTGTAAAAGTGAGGCGAGTTCCGCCCCCCGAAGCGAATCAACACGGGATAATAAATGACCAACTTTTCCTGAGAATGGTTGATTCATTCTGATGACTCGAGGACGATACCGCTCGATATATGCCTCGAGCGACCCGTCAACGGTAGAAAGCCATTGCATCACGAACACCTCCTTTTGTGACGTATGGATAGATGAGCCATGGGATGATGGTCCACTCGAGTGATACGTAGCCAATCAAGCCAATCATAAAGAGTTGGAGAACATCCTCAAATCGGAATCGACGCATCGGCTCGACCGCAAATCGTGGCTCATGCCTTTGGCTATTAATGCCAATCTCGATTGCTTCTTGCCACGCTTTTTTGGGGTGACTTCTGAGCGACTGACGTACCGCTCGTTCCATCGAAGGAATAAGTGCCCACGCCCCGTACAAGAGGGAAGTTGAACGGGGCCATTTATAGAGAAGTGGGAGCAATCGTTCCAATCGAACAATCCGAGAAATCCACAGCATGCCAAGTAAGAAAGTAGCCAACTTCAATAGCTGACGCCATATGTAAGTGAGCGATAACTCCCATCCAAACAATGCAGGGAAGACCGAGACGAGAGCAAACGCAATCAATACGATGAGCATCGTCCATGGAAACCGACGTTCAAGCATGAGCAAAAGAACAAGGCCGATGACAAATACTGTGACATCATGGATATACGTCAGAATGAATAGATGACTAAATAGAAAGAAAAGGAGCGTGACAGGATGTCGCCGCTCCCAATCTGCCTCATTCGAAGAAAGCAATCGCATCTTCTTCAAACCGCCACTGAATGACATCCGTCGATTCTACTTCTTTAGCACCGGCCCCTTCATCTCCGGGCGCGCCATTAAAAGCAAATACCCAGCCTGACGATTGTCCTTCTGATTTTTCTTCGATGCCTTCGATTGCCGTCACGTACGACATGTCTCCGCTTCCTGTCACTTCTAGATCAAGCCCTGTCGCTTTTAATGCGTCGAGCACGGTCGCATCCTCTTCAAGACAAACACTCTTCTCTTGATAGAGCGTCTCCTCCGTCGCCGCATTGTATACGGAAATGGTTGGACTTACATCGCAGGTCTCTTGTTGTGTTTCTTCTCCGCCACATCCGACAAGAAGTGCGGTCGCTAATAGGGAAATACTCAAATACGGTTTGATCATTCTGTCAAATCCTCTCGTTGATGTATCGAATAATTATATAGTATCGCAAAACGTTCGCCTGAACTTCGTCCTTCCCGTGTCAGTCCGACGAGTTGGATGCTGTTTGCGAGGACTGGTTCGCGCTGGAGCCAGAACTTGACCAGTTCATTGTCCCGATTGATCATGAGCATCGATTCGTTTTCGAACGTGTACATATCATACAGCCCATCATAGGAAAGTTGTAACACTGGGGCAGAAACGACGTCAGTATACTCCTCCCATGAAGGACCTCGTAATGTCGACAGCATGTGGTCGAATTCGACGAGCTTTTCAAAAAAGGCCTGTCCAGATTCTTTACGCAGTTCATCCACTTGTTCATACGAAAGTTGTCCTGAGCCGTATGTTACACGAATCTGTTGGAACGACTCGGCTCGCTCCACCATGAGTAAATACTCAATGGATTGAACGTTCCCTTCTCGGTCGATCTGTAGTTTCCCGCGATCTAATTTGATCGATTCACTATTGATTCGTTGTAACAATTTTTCGGTCATGTCATCAAACGATTCATCCGTGACCGAAACGGCGCCGATTTGTTGCGACTCGGAACGAAAGCCGGACTGGTCGAACAATGGGACAAAAAGCAAGACGAGAAAAAAGAAGAATCCTAACAGTGCCCCGTACCATTTATACCGGCTGTTCTGTTTCGGAAAGAACAAAAATGACAACAGAAAGCCAATCGGAATGTGAAACCCGCCGATGGGAAAAGACACGATTCCAAGTAGGGAATAAAATAAGAACTTTGGAAAGAAGTTCGCTTCCGGCTCTTTCAATTGATTTAATCGAATCCCTAATAGAACGCTAATCACTAAAAAGGCTGCCCATACATAGAGTTGAATGGTCACATCAATCCCCCACTGTATATTCTAAAAAGTCCGTCGCAACAAGACTCGATGGAAAATCCGACACAACTTCTTGAACAAATTCTTCCTCTCGTCCGACATAGCGTGCTGAGATGTGTGTCACAATCAGCTTGCCGACGGCGCACGCATTCGCTAGCGCGGTCGCTTCACGTGTCGTCGAGTGACCATACTTCCGAGCGAGCGCTTGTTCCGCCTCCATAAACGTCGCCTCGTGAACGAGGAGGTCTGCTCCATCCGCCAACTTCTGCGCGTTCTCACACGGGATTGTATCTCCTAAAATCGCTACGATTTTTCCCGGAATCGGTTCAGTGACGTATTCTTTAGAGTCATACCATTTTCCTTCAAATTCAAATTGGTCTGATTCTTTGATTGTTCGATAAATCGGTCCACTTGGAATGCCGAGTTCTTTTACAAGGTCGACGCGTAACATGCCCGGTTTTTCTGGACCATCGATTCGGAAACCGAATGAAGGGAACCGATGCTCTAATTTTCGCACAGTGACGAGATGGTCGTCTTGTATGAATGTGTCCCCGTCGGAGTACTCGATCACGGTCAGCTCATATCCTAAATGTGAGCCCGTGACACGCAACGTAACTTCTAGCCATTTTTTCAATCCTTTTGGTCCATAGACGGTCAAGGGCGAGGCCCCATCGAGTGCCGAACGAGTCGACAAGAATCCAGGCAATCCGAAGACATGGTCACCATGAAGGTGTGTCACCCATACCGCGGTCACTTTCCTCGGTTTGATTTTCGTGTAGAGCATTTGATGTTGTGTGCCCTCTCCACAATCAATCAGCCAGGTCACGTTCGATAAATCGAGTGCAAGCCCTGATACGTTGCGCTGTTTCGAAGGCATCCCCGACCCAGTTCCTAAAAACTGTAACTTCATAAATATTTAAGTCCTTTCTTCAAACCGTCCATGCTATACTTGACGTAATCGCTGAAAAGGATGTGATTTGTGATGACCAAGGCAGAACAACCCGAATCGATTTATGAGACGATTCGAGAACGAGCAGCTTTGATGAATCGCTTGCACCAACAGGAACAAGGCACCTCTATCCGCATTCACGACATAGCGATCGAACTTCATTGCACAGACGAGTTGATTTTAGAATCACTGGAGTTCGCAGCATAACGAGTACGAACACATACGAAGAGCCGACGAATGGTCGGCTCTTTTTTATTGCTTAGGTGATGCGACTTCTTCAACGATTGTCACGACATATTCGACGAGTTTATACAACTCTTCAAGTGGCATGCGTTCGTTCGTCGTATGAATCTCTTCATAGCCTACAGCCAAGTTGACTGTCGGGATTCCGCCACCTGCGATCACGTTGGCATCCGACCCTCCACCTGAATGGAGGATTCGTGTCGGGCGTCCGATTGTCTGGGCCGCACGTTTCGCAACTTCAACGACTTCGTCGCCTTCTTCAAACTTGAATCCAGGATACATGATGTCGATGTCCACTTCGGCACGACCACCGAACGACTCAGCGACCTCGATGTACGCTTGTTTCATGGTTTCTGCCTGCTTCTCCATCTTCTCATGGATGAGCGAACGGGCCTCAGCAAGAACTTCGACATAGTCACACACGATGTTTGTCGCGCGGCCCCCTTCGAAGCGTCCGATGTTGGCTGTCGTCTCTTCATCGATACGACCGAGCGGCATCTTCGCGATGGCTTTCGCTGCGATTTGAATCGCCGAGATTCCTTTTTCAGGTGCGACACCAGCATGAGCCGTCTTCCCGTAAATCTTCGCGTTCACTTTTGCTTGTGTCGGAGCGGCGACAATGATGTCTCCAACTGGTCCATCCGAATCAAGGGCAAAACCGAACTTCGCATCGATTTTCGATAAATCCAATACTTTCGCACCGACGAGACCTGATTCTTCCCCGACCGTGATCACGAACTGGATTTGACCATGTGGAATTTGTTTTTCTTTCAATACACGCACGAGTTCGATCATCGCAGTGAGGCCGGTCTTGTCGTCTGCTCCGAGAATCGTCGTACCATCCGTGACGACATATCCGTCTTTGATGCTCGTCTTGATTCCTTTACCTGGAGTAACCGTATCCATGTGAGCCGTAAAGTAAATCGGATCAACATTTTCTTTCGTTGCAGGCAACGTGATGATCAAGTTGTTACCAGAGTGTGCCGTCTTCGTTGATGCGTCGTCCTCGTAGACGTCGCAGCCAAGCTCTGTGAATACACCTTTCAAATGTTCACAGATGACCGCTTCTTCCTTCGTTTCTGAATCGATGCCGACCAATCCTAAAAATGTGTCGAGCACGCGTGTCTCGTTTACCATAAACAACATCCCTCCATCCAAACATTTCTTGACCATTATATCAAACTCCCCTGGATTGCACGAATCTTTTCCATTCTGTACAATGATGGCAAACACGTATATGGAGGCAGACCATGAAGAAAAAACAGAAAAGACGACAACGCATCATTCAAATCGGCGTCGTCGTCATCGTCTCAATCTTTTTAATCAGCACGTTTCTCTCGAGCATGACCATGTTCTTTTAAGAGCAAGATGTATCGCTCTTTCAAGATCAAGTAACTTTTTACATCTGATAAAATATTTAATAAGGATGAGCGTACCTCGAATTCCTCACGCGTCGTGGGGAGAGGTACGTTTTTTCGATAATGCTCAATCATCTCTTCTAGCTCCTGTAAAAAGACAGAGGCATCGGCCTGCTCGTTCACATGATCCCCGACTCGACGTAAGAACGTCGCGACCGGTTTCGCTTCATTGACGACCATCGTGATTTCTCTGGCGTTATCAGCGACTCGTTTGAGAATATCATACTGTCGTTCACGCATTCGGAAGTATAGATAGTCCATGTCCTCGTTTCGCTTTCCGATTGAGTTCCCCATACGGCGAAGAGCCAAATCTTTCCCCTCTTTCAGATAGTCCCGCGTCTTGATGAGCATCATCGAGTGATTGTTATAGACGCCCGTCTCGACACATGCCGCCACGTCATAAAACAGAACAGCAAGCGAACGGTCGATATTCTCTTTAATCCGTTCAATCTCACGGTCAAGCGTCGGCATATACATGTTGACGATGAGCCCGACACCGACACCGATTGCAATGAGCAATAGCTCATTGATAAATAACTCGAGTGAAAACTGTGCTTCGGTGTAGAGGTGGGTCAAGATGACGACACTTGTAATGAGCCCGTCTTGCAGTTTCAATTGTTGTACGAGCGGAATGAAAATGACAAAATAAAGTGTGAGCGTCACCGGTGAATAGCCCAGTAGCGTGAACATCGCCGCACCCATTCCGATGGCGAGAAGACTTGCCATGACTCGTTCATAGGAGGCGCGAATCGATTTTTTACGCGTCTCTTGAATACTTAAAATGGCGATAATGGCTGCAAATACAAAATAATCGAGATGAATTGTTTCGGAAATGAGCATCGCGATACCTGCTGCGACCGCGGTCTTTAACGTCCGCGTTCCAATTTTCATACTAATTTCCCCCTTCTCCATCAAATTGTTGACTAAATCAACTCGTTTGGCAATTCAAAAGTTTGGAAGTGATTTGATTGAAACGAAAGAAAAGACTTAAGGTTTGGCCGATGATTGCGACACTTAGTCTCGCCATCGCAGCCTTTTTATGGATTCAATTTTCCCGTGAAGACACCTTTACCGTCGAAACGGTGACGAATGGCGACCGTGTCACGAGGTCGTTCGAATCTCTCGCAGAAGCAAAACGATACATGACGGCCGGTAAGAACCGGACATTGTTCTCCCCCTCTGGAGAAGTACTCGATTTTACAGGTACCGGAGTCGTCGTCACTCCGAGTGATGCTATCACAAACTTATATAAAGATGCATCATTTAAAACACGACAATCCTATGTCGCTGGTGGCACGAGACTTCAACTAATTGAACGCGGAGACGATCATCTTAAAGTACGTATCTCCGGGGCGGATGTGTATGTCAAACCGGATCAAATGGCGTTATTTCCTGAAGCAGTTGTGAAGAGACGTGGATTTTACGAGATTCGAGAAGGTGACGTCTACCATACGGTGGAAGCGAACGCCAATCTCGCCGGAACGTTCCTTGTAGGTCCGACAGAAAAAAACTCGGATGACCGTTTTTACACAGAACGTGTCCAAGACGTCTTCGATTCTCCTTATCAATTTGCATCGATTCGCACGTCGTCCCCATATTCGGCTGACGAGTTTGATCAATATTTAAAATCCATCGATTCACCACTCGCTGGGGAAGGCAAGTCCTTTAAACGGGCAGAAGATACGTATAACATCAATGCCTTATTCCTGCTGGCGGTTGCCGGGCATGAGTCCCGATTTGGAACGTCCGATATCGCTCGAGACAAGCGGAACCTATTTGGGTTCCGTGCGACAGATGACGACCCGAGCGGGAATGCGACATCCTTTAAAACAATTGACGCCAGCGTACAAGCTGCTGCTGAATTGTTTGCGACTAAATATGTCACAGGGCCGTACGCTCGTGGCGATTATCCCGGGAACAAGCAGGAAGGCATCAATATCTTCTATGCATCCGATCCATACTGGGGCGAGAAAGTTGCTGGTACAATGTACACGATTGACCGTGAACTCGGTTTGAAGTACTTGAAAAAAATTCAATGAAAAGCAGCCCGGCTCATACGAGTCGGGCTGCTTGACGTCTGTATACGTTTCAGGACAAAGGAATGATTCAATATGAATCAACATCTTATTGAAGGATTTTCACATCACAAGACGAATAGTATAAATGAACGACCATTCATTTTTGAGGGGGAATTAAGATGAAAACGATTTGGATTACCGGGGGATCGTCCGGCATGGGGAAAGCGATGGCATTAAAATTTAAACAGGAAGGATGGAACGTCGCTATCAGCGGTCGAAACGAGGAACGACTACTAGAAGCGATGAACGATTTGAATTCAATCGATGCAGGTCAGGCGATGAGTGTGCAACATGACGTTCGTGACTATGAAGGATGCGCGAAAGCACTGGCTGACATCGTATCCGCTTATGGACCTGTACACGCACTCGTCAACAATGCTGCCGGAAATTTTGTGTGTCCGACTCTTGATTTATCTCCTAATGGTTGGGCAAGTGTCATCGACATCGTCTTGAACGGGACATTCAACTGCACCCATGTTCTCGGGAAACATTGGGAAGCAGATGAAATCCGTGGCGGCTCCATCATCAACATGGTCGCTTCCTATGCGTGGCAGGCAGGACCTGGTGTCGCACCGAGTGCGGCAGCGAAAGCAGGGGTCTTGAACTTGACGCGAACACTCGCGGTTGAATGGGGCTATCAATTCGGCGCGCGGGTCAATGCCATCAGTCCTGGACCGATTGAACGGACAGGCGGCGCTGAAAAGCTCGTCTCCCACGTAAAAGAAGTAGAGCGTATTCGCCGTAACGTCCCACTTGGACGTTTTGGGACACCGGAAGAGATCGCGGACCTCGCTTACTGGATGGCATCAGACGAGATGCGCTATTTAAACGGGGATTGCATCTCTCTTGACGGTGGTCATTGGTTGAACAAGCATCCATTCTAATCAAAAGGACGACCGAATATACTCGGTCGTCCTTTTATATGTCCACCCCATCCCATTCTTCATGAAACTGTTCTAGGAACTGCTGCATGAAAGCATGACGTGACATCGCTAGTTGTTTTGCTTTTGCGGTATGCATCATCGACGCCAGCTTCAACAGCTTGTCATGAAAATGTTGAATGGCACTCTCTTCCGACAAATCGAGCGGAGTTTTGCGAGAACCCGCGAACTGGAACGTTCGCGCAATCCCGATGGCCCCCATCGCATCAAGACGGTCGGCGTCTTGCAAGATTTCGCTTTCCCGGGTCGTCGGGGTCTTGCCTTTTGAGAAGGAGACCTCATCAATCACCGCCATCACCAAGTCCACTTGCTCTTCAGTGATGTCAATTGAGGACAGATGCTGTTTGACGAGACCGTTCGGACGACCGAGCTTATGATCTTCCACGTCGTGTAAATATGCCGAGAGGAGGAGAACCGTCCGATTGACCGGTTCATCCTCCATTAAACGTTCCACTAGTCGGACGACACGCGTAATGTGGGCGACGTCATGACCCGACGCGTCATCTGCATGAATCGTTCCGATGAACTCTCGCGTCGCTTGAATCACGTCCATGCTTAAATCTCGATCGTCGTATTCGGTTCAATCAAGAGACCTCGACGGTGCAATTGGTCACAAAACGCCTGAGCATCTTGTTTAATCGGCGGGAACGTATCAAAGTGGATCGGAACGACACGTTTCGCTTGAAGCCACTGCGCCGCATCTAAAGCGTCTGTTGGCCCCATCGTGAAGTTGTCTCCGATTGGAAGGAACGCGACATCGATTTCAAACCGTTCACCGTACATCTTCATATCGGAGAATAGACTCGTGTCTCCAGCGTGGTAGAGCGTCAGTTCGTTCGTCTCGATGATGAATCCGGCAGGCATCCCCATATAGACCGGTGTATCCCCCATGTCAAAGCTCGAACTATGGAACGCTTGCGTCATCGTGACGCGTCCGAACGGAAAAGCATGACCTCCCCCGATGTTCATCCCGTGAACAGAGAAGCCTTTTTTCTCGTAATACGTTGCGAGTTCATGTGTCGCCACAATCGTCGCACCCGACGATTTCGCAATCAATTCGACATCCTCGATATGATCGAAATGAGCATGTGTGAGCAACAAATAGTCCGGACGTAGTGTAGAAGGGTCTATTTCCGTATGAGGGTTACTCGTCAAAAATGGATCGATCAACACGTTTACGCCATCAATCTCAAATCCTACAGTCGCATGTCCATAATAGGTGATTTTCACGTGTATTCATCCTTCCTTCGTAAGTTCAGATTACAACACTTTCTCCAAGAAACGTTTCGCCCGGTCTGTTTGCGGATTCAACAACAGGTCAGCCGGTTTTCCTTCTTCCATGAGAATCCCTTCATCCAGGAAGAGGACGCGGTCTGCCACTTCACGGGCGAAGCCCATTTCGTGTGTGACGACGACCATCGTCATCCCAGTCTCAGCCAACCCTTTCATAACGTCGAGTACTTCATTGACCATCTCAGGGTCAAGTGCCGATGTCGGTTCATCAAACAACATGACGTTCGGTTCCATCGCCAAGGCACGCGCGATGGCGACACGCTGTTTTTGTCCACCCGAGAGTTGGCTCGGATAGGCATCGATTTTTTCAGAAAGGCCGACACGTTCGAGTAATTTCTTCGCACGTTCCAGCGCTTCCGCCTTGCTAACTTTTAAGACGTTGATTGGTGCATACGTCAAATTGTCCAATACGCTCATATGAGGGAACAAGTTGAACTGTTGGAATACCATCCCGATGTTTTGACGCGCCTTCGCGACGTTCGCCCCTTTTTTCGTGAGCTCGAATCCGTCGACACTGACCGTCCCGCTCGTTGGAATCTCAAGCATGTTCAAGCAGCGTAGAAATGTCGATTTACCAGACCCGGACGGTCCGATGACAGCAACCACTTCACCACGCTCGATCGTCGTCGTGATTCCTTTTAACACTTCTAAGTCACCAAATTGTTTGTGTAGGTCTTTTACTTCGATCATCTTCCATCACTCTTTCTTAACCGTTTTTCTAGACGTTGTCCAAGATACGTCAAGATCATCACTATCGTAAAGTATATCACACCGGCGAATAGAAGCGGTTCGAAGTAGATTGCCTTCTGCCCACCGACGATTTGCGCACGACGCATGATATCGAGCACCCCGACCGTCGAGACGAGGGCAGACTCTTTCGTTAATGTGATCATCTCGTTCACAAGAGCAGGCAAGATGTTCTTGAACGCCTGTGGCAAGATGATGGAACGTAACTGTTTGACATACGGGACACCAAGAGCATCCGAAGCCTCCCACTGTCCTTTATCTACTGCTTGGATACCCGCTCGAATAATCTCTGAAATATACGCCCCCGAGTTGAGCGAGAAGGCGATGACCGCTGACTGGTACGGTGTCGTGATATATCCCGTCAGTTGCGGCAATCCGAAGTGGATGATGGCGAGTTGCAAAATGAGTGGTGTCCCACGGAACACCGCCGTATAAGCATGTCCGATAAAGTTAATCAGACGATTCGGGACAATTTTTAATGTAGCGACAACAATCCCAAGTGAGATCCCAATCAATGCCGAGACGATCACCACTTGGAACATGACTGGAATCCCCTCAAGTATATAAGGGATCGAATCATAAATCCGGCTAAAATCCATAGTGAGTTCCTCCTAAAAAAGGGCTGACCGATTCATCTTCAGTCAGCCTCGTACGATTCATTATTCGGCTGGCGCAGCCTCTTCTTCAAACCATTTCTGTGCTAACTCTTCGATTTCTCCACTGTCGATCATCTTCTTCAACTCTTCGTTGAATTGATCGCGGAGTTCATCATCTTTACGGAAGGCAGCAGCAGAACCTGCTTCTTCTTCGTCCACAATTTCAAATGTCGTCAATTCACTATCTTGCTCGAGGTATTTTTTCGCTACCGTATCTTCGATGACCATCGCGTCAATACGTCCTGTCTTGATTTCTTGAATGATCTCAGGAATCTTATTCAACGAGACGATCTCAGCATCTGTGATTTGATCTTGTGCAATCCCTTCTTGAATCGAACCGAGCTGGACTCCGATCTTTTTCCCCTTCAAGTCTTCAAGTGATTGAAGCGAATCATCTTTTGACAAGATCAAGTTCACCGCTGTGAAATAAATATCTGAGAAATCGGCATTTTCTTTACGCTCTTCTGTCGGAGTCATCCCCGCCATGACGAAGTCGACTCGACCTGCATTGAGGGCTCCAAGTAAGCTTCCGAAATCCATATCTTCAATTTTCAATTCATATCCCATGTTCTCTGCCACTTTTTTGGCGATATCGATATCAAATCCGACAATCTCGTCGCCATTCGCTGTATCGACGAACTCATATGGGAAGTAATCGGCACTTGTACCCATGACGATGACTTTGTCATCCTCACCATCGGTCGATGTCGATCCTCCTTCGTTCACGTCTGCCCCACACGCGACTGAGAACGCGGCCAGTCCTGCTAAACATAATGCTAGAAAACCTTTTTTCATCTTCATCTCCCTTTCATAGTTGAATGATAATTATCAGAACTTTAACAAAATTATGACATATGTGTGAACGTAGCTCAACTGTTCTATGACACATCAGTTGTCCGACTTGTGTCTTCAACCACTATATACACATAATTATTACTTGTAAAGTATATTCATGCAAATTATACAAAAAAAGAAGGTCACATTCGCTCGAAAGCGAAATATGTGACCGTTCCATTGTCGCGTGACCCATACGGTTGCACCTGTTTGACCGAAGTCATCGGAATGGCACTATACACATGTGGATAACGTTCTCCATCCTCATCCAACTCATAATGTAGCAGTTGACCAAGTCGGTTGACGTGTAACGATACGAGAACGACCGCTTCACCCGAATACGACTTTTTGACGACCTTTCCAATCTGTTGCGGCGTACAACATTTAATCGTCCCTTCAGATTGAAGTGACGGTTCATTGATCTCACCGCGTGACAGGGCAATCATATATTCTGCCTCCGTCATGATTTTGATGACTGGTTCCATATACCCTGCCCCTTTTCACAAAAGCGCAAAGGCAGTGCCTTTGCGCCGATGCTTGATTATGCGAAGTAGATGTCGAACAATGTTTGCAATTGGTCGACGAGCTCTTCAGCAGTCGATGACTCGATTTCACTACGCTCTACCATCGTCACGATGTTGCCATCCTCAAGAAGTGCGATTGACGGTGAAGACGGTGCATATCCTTCAAAATACTCACGTGCACGATCTGTCGCTTCACGGTCTTGACCAGCAAACACGGTCACGAAATGGTCAGGCTTCACACCTTCCATCTTGTTGACGTATGCGGCAGCTGGACGAGCAATCCCGCCTGCACACCCACAAACCGAGTTGACGAGGACGAGTGTCTTCCCTTCTTTTTTCAGTGCTCCGTCTACTTCTTCCGGTGTCGTGAGCTCTGTGTATCCTGCAGCACGTACTTCGTTACGCGCTTGTTCGACTACATCTTGAAAATATAATTGAAAATCCATGTTGTTTCCCCTTTCGACATTTCGTCTGTACTCCCTTATTTTACGTCTTGTTCTACCTCGAGGACAAGTCTATCGCTCAATTCACGTTCTAAGAACGGGTCTGCCCCTAACATCTGTTTGAAAGCAAGGTAACGTGCCTTCGTCTCTGCGCTCGCCTGACGGTTCGTCAAGTAGGCACGAATCATGATATTTTTCGGCGTATGCTCGAGGTCGATGAATTCGAGCAGCTGGACATCATACCCGACAAGTCCAAGCAGTTCAGCCCGAATGGAATCGGTCGCGAGTGAGGCGAACCGTTCTTTGATCAAGCCATGTTGGAGCATCACGTCTAAATTCGACGCTTGAATTTGACGATTCAATTCCTTTTGACAACACGGAACGCTCAAGATGACTTTCGCGCCCCAGCGGACGGCACGTGCCAACGCCATGTCTGTCGCCACATCACATGCATGAAGGGTCACGACCATATCAACAGCTGTTTCCCCTTCATATTCATTAATGTCTCCGACTAAAAATTCGAGCCGTTCATATCCTAAGTCTTTCGCAATCGATGCACACTCTTCAATGACCTCTTTCTTCAAATCGAGCCCTGTGATATGGACGTCATATCCTTTCATCTCATGAAGGAAATGATAGAGCGCGAACGTCAAATACGACTTCCCTGACCCGAAATCCAAGATTCGAACGGTACGGTCTGCCGGCAAGTATTTCAGTGAATCCTCAATGAACTCGAGGAAACGATTGATCTGTTTGAACTTGTCATACTTTTGACGCTTCACTTTTCCGTCCGTTGACTGAATGCCGAGTCGAATGAGAAACGGAACTGGCTCGTCGAGTGGAAGCACGTACTGTTTTTCCCGATTGTGGCTCAGTTGAACTTCTTTTTGAGCCGTCTGCTTTTCTTTCAATGTCACTTTGAACTTTTTCGATAATTGGAACTGGAGGTCGGAATCTTTTAACTGAAACTGTCCTTGTCGGAACGTTTCGAGAAGCTCATTCACTTCCGTGACAGCCTCATCTGGTGTCAAGTTTTTATGGTTCATCACCCGCTCATACTGATACTCGAACTGGATATGATACGCATTTCGTAGCATGACCGGTTTCAATTTGACCCGTCTGAGATCGCTAGATTTTTGACGGGGTTGACTGATGGTCGCCGACACGAGATGATTTGATTGTAAGACGTCTGCGAGACGCTCTTGTAACGCTTTATATTCCAATGGATTCAATCCTTTTTTAGAAATTTTGAAACATATCGTTTCACCTGTCCGTACATACTATTACACGAAGACGACGTTACGTCAAAGGAGGATACACATATGTTTAAAAAGATTTTATCATCAATCGGAATCGGTGCCGCAAAAGTCGACACACGCTTGAATGAGAGCCACTGTTCACCCGGTGGAGAACTCACTGGAGTCGTCCATATAGAAGGCGGTTCGGTCGAACAATCCGTCGACAGTATCTATCTCTTCTTCAATACGTTGTATAAACATGAGGTGAACGATAAGTCGACATACTCGACGTTCACGATTGAAAAAATCTTATTGAATGAAGCACCGTTTATGATTGGTCCCGGAGAAGTGAAAGAAATTCCGTTCACAGTCAACGTCCCGTTCAATACGCCACTCTCTGTGAGCCAATCGAAATCATGGATTGAAACGGGCCTTGATATCGCCCAAGCCGTCGATCCAAAAGATGAAGATGCGATCACCGTACAACCGAATGCAGTTCAACAAGTCATATTAGATGCGATGGACGAGCTCGGATTCCGTTTGAAGAAAGCCGACACGGAGATGCTCCCGGCACGTCATCGTTCGGGACGTCTTCCGATTGCCCAAGAACTCGAGTATTCAGCGAACGGTTCGCGATTCGGTCGCCAGTTAGACGAGGTAGAAGTTGTGATTCTACAAGACGAGGATGCCATCGAATTGCTCATTCAAGTCGACCGCAGTGTCCACGACCTCGGAAGTCTCTTTGCTGACTTGACGGGAACGGACGAGTCGACTCATCGTGTACGCTATGACGCCGCACGTTTATCAGTAGCTGAAGTTCGTCGCGACATCGAATCGATGATTGAACAATCGATTTAAGGAAATCACCAACACGCCATTTCTATGAATGGCGTGTTTTTCTGAGGTATTGAATTTAAGCATCCATTTTTTTTACAATGAACATATGGAATAAACCCTTTTCTGGAGGTGACTATATCTTGTTCGCTTTAATAATGATCGGGAGTCTTGGTCTTGCAACGCTTGCCTTACCGATTCTAGAGACCAGTCTTTCTGAGTCACTCGCCTATTTCACGCTTGGTGGACTCGAGGTGCTGATTGGTTTGATTGCCATGTGTCTCATGCGCAATCCGTCGACAAACGCCTTATCATTCATGAAGTTCATGCCCTATCTTGTACTATTGATTCATTTCCCTACCTCACTCCTTTTGCTTTGGATTTCTTCGGTCAGACATGATGGGGTTTCTGCATTTTCATTAAACTATATTTTTATATACTGGATGTTCCTTCTCGTGTTCGTCGTAGTCAGCAGATTGACGTACCGTGTCCATCAACGACGATTCGAAGGTGCATGATTAGAAAGGATGATTCTACATTGGATCTACTTCAATTTCTTTACGACCGAGCAATTCCACTCACACTATTCACGACGCTCGGCCTATTCAGTCTCATGTTTGCGTTCGCACTATATAAATCCAAACCACGACTCTCCAAAGGACTCGTCACAATGGGCATGTCTTTCTCGTTCCTTCTCTTACTGATCTCAGCCGTAAGCTTCGTCTTCACGGTATTCCTTGGCTATAACTCATAAGAAATGGAGGCACCCTACTGGGGCGCCTCCATTTTTTAATCAATATACGGTATATGTGTTCGGGTCAATCGACTCGAGTGAGTGCTTGATCGCTTGTAAGAACTGACCTGCGACGAGACCGTCAAGGACACGATGGTCGACAGACATACAAAGGTTGACCATATCGCGTGCCGCGAACATCCCGTTCATCCAGACCGGACGCTTCACAATCGACTCGACCGATAGGATTGCCGCTTGTGGGTAATTCAAGATTGGTGCCGATTGAATCGAACCAAACGCACCCGTGTTGTTGATGGTGAATGTCCCACCACGCATCTCTTCAGCCTTCAAGCGGTTCTCACGCGCTCGCGTTGCCACGTCTTGAAGGGAAACGGCTAGTCCTTTAATATTCTTCTCATCCGCTTGGCGAATGACCGGAACGTATAGGGCGTCGTTTGCCGCGACGGCTACCGAGAGATGGATGTCTTGGTGAACTTTGATGTGATCTCCTGCCCACTCCGAATTCATCATCGGATACTTCTTCAATGCTTCGATGGCTGCCTTCATGAAGAATGGCATGAACGTCAATTTGACGCCTTCCCGTTTCATGAACTCATCTTTCAACTTTGCACGGGCTTCGACGAGGTTCGTCACATCCACTTCAATCATGAGCCATGCGTGTGGAGCCTCGTGTTTCGAGCGGACCATATTGTTCGCAATCGCTTGACGTACCCCGGCTGTCGGAATCGATTCATAACGGCCAGATGAAGTCGATGATGATGCGACCGGTTGTGACGGTTCAACGACAGGACGTGGTGCCTCAGTCGGAACGTCCAACTTCGTCTGTACCATCGTCTCTTGGACAGGCGCTTGTGTCGCTTTCTCAGAAGTCGATGCCGGACGTCCTTCTGATAAGTAACGAAGAATATCTTTCCGCGTGATCCGACCGCCTAGACCGCTTCCGCTCAGTTCATTCAAATCGATATCGTTCTCATTGGCGAGTCGGATGACGGCAGGAGAGTATCGACCGTTTCCACTTTGTTTTTTCGGTGCAGTGGCGACAGCTTGCTTAGAGACGGATTCTGCAGGTGCCGTTTCTGCAATCGGTTCTGTCTTCGTCTCAACTGCAGCTTCCTCCGCGCTCTCGACTTCCATCGTCAATACCGGTGTCCCGACGCTGACGGTCTCCCCTTCTGGAATGAGAAACTCTTTGACGACTCCTGCGCTAGTCGCAGGAATCTCTGCCGTCACTTTGTCCGTCATGACTTCCGCGAGTGGTTCATATTCTTCCACACGGTCTCCCGGTTTGACGAGATAGGTCGTGATTGTTCCTTCTGTCACACTCTCCCCAAGTTGGGGCATAGTAATCGTTTGTTCCATGGAGATGCCTCCTTAAAACGCCGCGAGCTGACGCGCCCGCTCGGCAATTTTTTCTGGGGATACGATAAAGAATTTTTCCATCGGTGGTGCATACGGCATTGCCGGCACATCGGGGCCAGCCAAACGCTCAATCGGCGCATCGAGTTCGAAGAGCGCCTTCTCCGCGATAATCGCCGCCACTTCTCCGATGATGCTTCCTTCTTTGTTGTCCTCCGTCACGAGTAGCACTTTACCAGTCTTCTTGACCGATTCGATGATCGCTTCTTGGTCGAGCGGGTAGACGGTACGAAGATCAAGGATGTGCGTGCTGATTCCTTCTTCTTCGAGCGTTTTCGCAGCCTCTTGTGCCATATGCACGCAAAGACCGTACGTGATGATCGTGATATCGTCACCTTCCCGTTTGACAGCGGCCTTACCGATTTCAACCGTGTATTCGTCCGTCGGCAATTCCGCCTTCAAAAGACGATAGGCACGCTTATGTTCAAAGAAAAGAACAGGGTCGTTCGAACGGATTGCTGCTTTCAACAATCCCTTCGCATCGACAGGGTCAGATGGAATGACGACTTTAAGACCTGGCGTCGAACTGAACATCGCCTCGACTGATTGCGAGTGATAGAGAGCCCCGTGAATACCCCCACCGAAAGGAGCACGGATGACCATCGGACATGTCCAATCGTTGTTTGAACGGTATCGAATTTTTGCCGCTTCTGAAACGATTTGGTTCACTGCTGGCATGATAAAGTCTGCGAATTGCATTTCTGCGATCGGTCGCATGCCGTACATGGCAGCCCCGACTCCGACTCCGGCAATCGCACTCTCAGCGAGCGGTGCGTCGATGACACGATCCTCTCCATATTTTTCAATCAACCCTTGTGTGGCACGGAATACACCACCACGAACGCCGACGTCTTCCCCGACGACGAAGACGTTTTCGTCGCGCTCCATTTCCTCATGAATCGCTTCATTGATCGCTTCGATAAACGTTTTCATCATTTTTCCTCCTCATAGACGTAATCCAGTGCAGATTCAGGCGATGCATACGGTGCTTTGTCCGCATATGTCGTCGCTTCATTCACTTCAGCATCGATTTGTGCATCGATTTCAGCAAGTGTATCCGCCGTTGCGATTCCGTCGTTCACAAGTCGTTGACGGAACAATTGAATGCCATCCCGCTCTTTTAACCCTGCCAATTCTTCTGCTGAACGGTATGCTTTGTCATCATCATCTGATGAGTGTGGCACGAGACGTTCAACTTCTGCTTCGATTAGCGTCGGTCCTTCTCCGCGAAGTGCACGTTCACGCGCTTCCTTCACGACCGCATAGACAGCAATCGGGTCTGTCCCGTCGACTGTCACACCTGGCATGCCATATCCTTTCGCTCGATCTGACACGCGCTCGCATGCCAACTGTTTTGTAAGTGGAACCGAGATTGCATATTTGTTGTTCTCACAGAACAAGATGACCGGCAACTTATGGACACCTGCAAAGTTTGCGCCTTCATGAAAATCTCCTTGGTTAGAGGACCCTTCCCCGAACGAGACGAATGTAACGAGCTCTTCCTTTTTCATCTTCGCCGCAAGTGCAATTCCGACTGCATGGGGGACTTGTGTCGTGACCGGAGACGAACCCGTTACGATACGATGCTCTTTCGAGCCGAAGTGACCAGGCATCTGACGACCACCTGAGTTTGGATCTTCCGCTTTCGCGAATGCCGATAACATTAAATCTCTTGATGTTTGACCGAAGTGAAGGACGACCGCCACATCACGATAGTAAGGTAGGACATAATCAATCCCTTTCTCGAGGGCGAACGCCGCACCAACTTGCGCCGCTTCTTGTCCTTGACATGAGACGACGAATGGGATTTTCCCGGCGCGGTTCAACTTCCACATCCGTTCATCAATTTTACGTGCACGAACCATCGTTTCGTACATCGCCAATAAATCTTGTTTTGTTAAACCAAGCTCTTCATATGAGTTTACAGTCATTTGTTCCATCCTTGTTCCTCCTTAGGCGTGAATCGGTAATCCATCGACGGCGAGAGCCGCTTCTTGGAAGGCTTCGCTCAGTGCAGGATGCGGGTGTACAAGTTGTCCCATCTCCCAAGCCGTCGCATTTAAGACGAGCGCGAGGCCACCTTCTGTGATGAGTTCGGTCGCTTTCGGTCCGACGATATGAACACCGAGAAGGTCATCTGTCTCTTGATCTGAGACGAGTTTGACGAATCCGTCGGCTTGCCCTTCAATTCTTGCTTTCCCGAGCCCATTGAAACGGTACGTTCCTGTCTTGACGTCATGTCCAGCCTCTTTTGCCGCTTCTTCTGTCAAACCGACCGAAGCGACTTCAGGGACACTGTATACACAGCGTGGAATGAGCGCGTAATCGAGCGGTGTCGGCTCAAGACCGAGAATCGTCTCGACTGCCTTCACACCTTCTTCAGAAGCGACGTGGGCGAGTTGCAACTTCCCGATACAGTCTCCAATTGCGAAGATATGACGTTCCTTCGTCCGATACTGGCTATCGACTTGAATGATACCGTTCTCTACGACGATTGACGTGTTTTGAAGACCTAAGTCTTCCGTATTGGCGACACGCCCCACTGAGACGAGGACACAGTCCACGCTCAACATCTCCTCACCTACAGCGAGCTCCACCGCATCGTCGTGAATCGATGTACGTTCAGCGTCGACCGTCACGCTCTTCTTCACGCGGACTCCGCGCTTTTTCAAAAGACGCTCCACTTCACGCGAGACTGCTTTGTCCTCGAGTGGGAGTAATCGATCGCCTACTTCGATCAATGTCACGTTCACATCAAGGTCGACGAGCATGGACGCCCATTCGACTCCAATGACCCCTCCACCGACAATCGCAATCGATTCAGGTAGCGTTTCAAAAATGAGGAGGTCGTCCGAATTCAAAATCCGTTTGTGATCGAACGGCAATCCAGGAAGTTCACGAGGAATCGACCCTGTTGCGATAATCAGTTGATTCGGCAAAATCAGTTCTGATTCACCGCTTTCATCCTCAACGGATACAGTCCCTGGTTGTGGTGAGAAGATACTTGGTCCAAGAATAGAGGCCTTTCCGCGGAACACTTCGATTTTCCCTTGTTTCATCAAATGTTCGATTCCCTTTTCTAGTCCAGCCACAAGATCACGCTTATACGTTTGAGCGCGTTCCATATTGAACGTCACATCTCCCGTCTCAACGCCATATGTCGCACTTTGCTTCGCTGTTTGATAAACATGTGCAGCTTTTAAAAGCGCCTTCGTCGGGATGCATCCTCTATGTAAGCAGGTGCCACCTAACTTTCTCGCCTCGACGATTGCGACAGATTTTCCTGCCTGGGCCGCCTTGATTGCAGCCACATATCCTCCTGGTCCTCCACCGATGACGACAACATCAAATTCTCGTGCCATGTGTATCCCCCTCATAAACTCGTGCGGTCTCTTCGTTCTCGATGACGCGAAGTGCACCTTCAGCCAACGCTTTAAGCTCATCTTCACCCGGATACACGTGTACCGGCGCGAGATAAGTGACACGCTCCTTGATTTTTTCAGTCAGCCACTCGGAATATGCGATTCCGCCCGTCAGTAAGATGGCATCCACACGACCACATAATGTCGCGCCGTGTTTTGAAATCTCTTGAGCGACACGATAAGCCATCGTCTCATACAACAGTCTCGCCTCGTCATCACCTGATTCAACCCGTTGCTCGATTTCAATGGCATCGAATGTACCGAGATGAGCAAACAGACCACCTTGACCGACAATTTTCTTTTTCATTTCCGATTCTTTATACCTGGTACTATAACATAGTTCTACTACCTGTCCAACAGGAATCGAGCCAGCACGCTCCGGCGCGAGCGGTCCATCTCCGTCGAGACCATTATTCACGTCGATGACTCGACCTGCCGTATGGGCACCGACCGTGATTCCTCCACCAAGATGCGCAACGATAAGATTCAACTCATTGTAATCGCTTCCATTTTCGGCCGCGAATCGTTTCGCGACAGCCTTTTGATTGAGGGCATGGAAAATGCTACGACGATTGATTTCCGGCATGCCTGTCTTTCGGGCCAATTCGCCCATCTCATCGACGACGACCGGATCCACAATGAAACTAGGAATCCCTTCAGCTCCCCCGATTTTCGAAGCGATCAGACCACCGAGATTCGATGCATGCATCCCAAAACGTCCGCTCGTCAAATCTTCACGCATGAGTTCATTGACCGTATACGTTCCAGACGTCATCGGTGCAAGCAAGCCACCACGACCGACGATCGCGGTCAAATCATTGACCGCGATGCCCGTCTCTTCTAACAAGGCGCGTACTTCTTGCTCACGATGAGGCAACTGCTCTGGAAGTGTGAGACCCGTCACATCGATTGAATGTCGGACCGTACGTGTCATCACTTCTTCCTTCCCATCAAACAATCCAACTTTCGTCGAGGTCGACCCTGGGTTGATTGCAAGAATTAGCCGTTTTGTCATCTTAGCGTCTCCCTAGAATGCTTTTTTCAACTTTAAGGAACTGGCTGCGTGAACGCGACATCATGTGAATCCGCTCTTCCGCCATCTTATCGGCCGCTACATGCGTTGGTACACCATCACGTTCTGCGATTTCAAAGACGCGCATCATGTTGTCATAAATGAGTTCGACTTTCTTCATTGCCCGTTCACGGTTGTAGCCTTCAAGTTCGTCCGCGACGTTGATGACACCACCTGCATTGATGACGAAGTCTGGTGCATAAAGGATTCCGTTCTCGTCGAGCACGTCTCCGTGACGATCTTCTGCTAATTGGTTATTGGCAGCGCCTGCGACGATTTGTGCTTTCAATTGTGGAATCGTTTTGTCGTTGATGACGGCACCGAGAGCACATGGTGCAAAAATATCACATTCGACCGCATAAATCTCATCTGGTTTGACGACCGTCGCACCAAAGTCTGCTTCTGCACGTTTGAGTGCTTCCTCATTAATGTCGGTCACAATCAAATGAGCACCCTCTTCATGGAGGTGACGGCACAAGTTGTAGGCAACGTTTCCAACACCTTGAACAGCGACGGTTTTCCCTGCGAGCGACTCAGTCCCGAATTTCCATTTCGCAGCAGCTTTCATTCCACGATACACACCATATGCCGTGACCGGTGAAGGGTTACCACTTGAACCGAATGCAGGACTGACGCCTGTGACGTAATCCGTTTCCATGTGAATGAAGTCCATGTCGGCAACTGTTGTATTTACATCTTCAGCCGTGATGTAACGACCACTAAGAGATTGAACATATCGTCCGAATGCACGGAAGAGCGCCTCTGATTTATCTGTCTTCGCATTTCCGATGATGACGGCCTTCCCGCCCCCAAGGTTGAGACCCGCTGCAGCATTTTTATATGTCATTCCTTTTGCGAGACGCAACACATCCGTGAGTGCCTCTTGTTCTGATTCATAGTTCCACATACGGAGTCCACCGAGAGCTGGCCCGAGCGTCGTGTCATGGATGGCGATGATCGCCTTTAGTCCAGACGCTTGGTCTTGGCAAAATACGATTTGCTCATAGTCCTCAGATTGTAAGACATCAAAAATACGGAAGCGTGGCTCTGTGTTTGTTTCCATCATGATTAATTCCTCCTGTTAAGTACGATTAATGTTTAGCATGTAACAAAGCGAATGCGAGGGAATATAGCTTCGCTTCGGCAGTATCGGCACGACTTGTCAATACAACAGGGGCAGATGCGCCGACGACAATCGCCGCTACGCTCGCCTCTGCGAAATACATGATTGATTTATAAAGGACGTTGCCGACCTCTATGTAAGGTACGACTAATAAATCGGCTTGACCGGCAACTTCACTGTTGATTCCTTTTTGCTTTGCTGCAACCATGTCGACAGCGTTGTCGAGCGCGAGCGGTCCATCTACGACACAGCCCTTGATTTGTCCACGTCGATTCATTTGGCTAAGTAGTGCCGCATCGAGAGTCGCATTCATTTGTGGATTGACTACCTCGACTGCTCCAATGGCTGCGACTTTCGGCGATTCGTAACCGATGTCATGCATCGCTTCTACCGCATTGTGAATAATTTCGACCTTCTCTTCGAGTGTTGGTGCGATATGAATCGCCGCATCCGTCACTCCAATCAACTTTTCACGATTCGGAATTTGGAATAGTGCGATGTGGCTGAGCGTCCGCTTCGTACGGAGTCCAGCTTCACGATTAAGGACGGCTTTCATAAATGTCGATGTCGACACCATCCCCTTCATGAGGACGTCCGCCTCTTTATTTTTCACAGCTAATGTGGCACGTCGCGCAATCTCAACGTCACCTTTCGCATGTAAAATATCGACGGCTGACTCATCGATTCCATGCTGTTCACATAACTTTCGGATCTCTCGAGCTTCACCGAACAAAATGAAGCGTGACAACCCATGATCCGTAGCGAGTTTTACGGCCCGGATGACTTCTTCGTCCGCTGCCCCCGCAATGGACACGGTACAGCCTTCTAACTCTTTTGCGTTCGCCAGCATCCGTTCAAAATTCATCATTGTCCCCCCTTGCTCTCTACACTATATCATAAGCAAGTTTGTTTCCTAAATTGTAAGCGCTTTATAATGCGGATAACCATGCAAATTAATGCTTACCGTGCATAAATTTTCCTGCAAATTATTGCATGGTGTCAAGCTTGTTGTATAATGTTCGAATCGAAATCTTCAATCGGCGGGCTGCTTCTGATTTGTTGCCACTTGCCTCTTCAATTGCTCGTTCAATCAAATCGCGTTCATATTTTGCAACGGCCTCGTGAAACGTTCCAGATTCGACCACTTTTTGACTCGTGGAACGATTGGATAACTGCAAATGATGTGGGGCAATCCACTGTTCGGAGCTTGCCATATAAATCATCGCACGACCGATCACATTCTCCAGTTCTCGCACATTCCCTTTCCAATGCTGGCTCTTCAGTAATGTTAAAGCATCTTCGTCAACGCCGCGTACACTCCGACCGTATTCTTGATTCAGTTTCCGGATCATCCGTTCACATAGTGCCTCGAGTTCATTCAGTCGCTCACGTAATGGTGGGATATGGATCGGCATCCGATTGATTCGGTAATACAAATCTTCCCGGAATGTTCCGTCTGCTACTTTTTGTTCGAGATCGGCATTCGTTGCGGCAATGATTCGGACATCGATTGGGATTGCCGTCGTCCCTCCGACACGGACAATTTCATTTTCCTGGAGGACACGTAAAAGCTTCACTTGGACATCAAGAGGGAGCTCTCCGATTTCGTCTAGAAAGAGTGATCCGCCATCCGCTTCTTCGAAATATCCGGTTTTCCCGCCTCGTTTAGCTCCACTGAAGGCTCCATCTTCATAACCGAATAGCTCACTTTCAAGAAGGGTAGGTGAAATCGCCGCACAGTTCACGCGAATGAACTTTTTATACTTTCGAGGAGATTCCCCGTGAATGGCATGGGCGAACAGTTCTTTTCCTGTTCCCGATTCTCCACGAATCAATACCGTCACTGGGGTCACAGCGGCAAGTTTCGCCTGCTCGATGACAAATCGCATGGCGTCACTCGTAGCAATGATATCGGCAAACTGATATTTGGCTTCTAGATTCCGGATGCGTGTTTTTGCCTCCTGCAATTCATCACGTAGGGCACGAATCTGAGATACGTCACGGATGACCCCAACCGAGCCTCGCAACTTACCTTCGACGATGATCGGTTCTGCATTCACAAGAATATCTCGTCTCGTCGCCCCAATTTGCATCCGAATGTCTCGAACGCCTTGCCCGGTCGATAGTACTTTCAAATGGACGCTTTCCTGCATTCCGATATCTGCCGTCGCTGGTTTGTCGACCACATCTTCTTTTTTGAATCCGGTCAACCGTGTATAAGACGGATTGATCAAAATCGTGTTACCGTGATGATCTGCGACCGATATGGCCTCACTCGTACATTCAATGATGGCCTCGAGCATTTGTTGATTCTGTTTCAATCTTTCAACCACAATCCGAATAAATTCCCCTGGTAAGACGACCGCATCTTTGAAATGATCCTTTAATTGTTCAAACGTTTGATGTTTCCCCGTCGTTTCGATGACAAAATCTAGTGTCGCATCCGCATACTGTTTCCAATCGTCCGCCACAGATATGCCATAACTTTTAGCAAGGGCTATTCCTTCAGCAGATGCATCAGAATCTACGACCGCTACAATCGTCGCAAGCGGCGAATCCATCAGCATATGAAGGACTTCGGTCCCCCCTTTTCCTGCCCCCACAATCATCAATCGTTTATTCATACATATTCCCCCATCATCATTCTTCTCTATTTCATGCTACTGAATCCGCACCTGATTCGCAAGCTGCCCAAAAATAGACCGTGTCGAACAGATCGATTTCTGTTAAAATAATGTATGGTAAAGGAGGAGATTGCATGCGTTTTATCGCGCTTCTAATCTTAATCGTCCCTGGGTTATTAGGTGTTTACGGAATCAAATTGCTACGTGATAGCTTCTTTTTGAAGACGAGCGCACCGTTTTCATGGTTCGATTCACTCGCTGCCGCCTCCATGTTGCAGGGGACCTTTGGGCTTCTGCTCGCCATGGGCGGGATCGGATTTGTAGCCGGCTATATTTTTAACCGCGACAAAAAAACAGGAAAAGTACAACGCCTCGACTCATAAGCACACAAAAAAAAGGTTCCCTAACTTGACTTCATTTCAAGTGCGGAACCTTTTATTCATATTGAATTGTGATCACTACGGATGATCTCCTTTCAAACTACGTTACTTACTTTGACATGAAATCCAACGTCTTCTTAATGAAGAAGTATGAAAGAACTTTAGTAACTGCCGTCTTGCGTGAACGGAATCTTACCATTCGAGTTACTAACTGATTTACTTATCGGGTCATGTCGAACCATCCATCGTGAAGTCGAACGCTTGCCATAAACTGTTCAACGGTTGACAACACTCCTTTTGGTTAACTGAACGATTGTTTTTTCCTATATCAACCCCTAGCTTCGAGTTGATGATAGAATCGCCTCGCGAATGAGCGACTGTCGCGACCTCACGTCGGGACATTAACGACTTGAGGTGTCGTTCCCACCTCTGAGCTATAATCGGATAGCGAACCGAGATGATTTGGTTTCTTCAAACGTTGCTCCGGAACAAGTTTGAAAAGCGTTCATCTGACGCTTGTCCAAGTAACTTGGTACATCTTTATTATAACAAAGGCCCACCATTTTGCAAGCGCTTTCTTTCATAAAGTAAATAAATCTGAAAGTAATTGTTTCATCAAAAAAGACTAAGTCCCATCACGACTTAGTCCTCATGAAATGATTCAATTATTCTTAAACGATACATACGTGACGAAGTACGAGATAAACTCCGAGTTTTTCGGGCTTCGCTCACGCTCCGGTCGCCCTTCGAACATCTCATGATCGCGCATGCCGTTCTCCCATGCCGTCTTGATTGCATGACGCATTGCTCGTTCTACACGAGAAGATGTCGTCTCATGCTCTTTTGCGACCATCGGATATAATTCTTTCGTGATGAGACCGAGCAAATCTTGCCGTTCTCGCACGTAAATGACAGCTTGACGGATATACTTGAACCCTTTGATTCGCGGAGAGATTCCGAGTTGCTGAAGCAGGAGTGAGATTTCAATTTCTTCTGGCGTCATTCCGTCGAATTCTCGATTTGTTCCTTCTGACAATTCACGAATTTTCGTTAATAACTGTTGAATATTGAACGGTTTGACGAGAAAATAAGAGGCCCCGAGTTGCACGGCCTGTTTCGTCACTTCATCTTTTCCAAACGCGCTCAACATGATCACTTCCGGTTTGTCATCACCTAATTCTTCATTTAGGCGTTGCAATACTCCGATTCCATCCAAATGCGGCATGATAATATCGAGTAAGAGTACATCCGGTTGGTGTGTCTTGACGACATCCAAGCATGTTTCTCCATCGTGTGCCGTACCTACGACACGAAGATCAGGCTCAGATTCTAGTTGTCGGCTCAACAAATCGACGATTTCTCGATTGTCGTCCGCAATACATAATGTAATCACTTATGACACTCCTTTGATGAACTTCTGTTTTACTTGTTGTGACATCTCAAGTAATTCTTCGACGTGTTGCTTCGTCAAGTCTGTCATTTGAGCGCCAGCAATCATGCGACCCAATTCGTCGATTCGACTTTCACGGTCGAGGGACGTCACATTTGTTTTCGTCCGTTCATTCGTTTCGGTTTTAGTAATGTAAAGATGTTGGTCTGCCATCGCAGCAACTTGTGCCAAGTGCGTGATACAGAGGACTTGAGAGCCGACAGAAAGTCGGAAGATCTTTTCACCCATCGCCTGCGCGACACGTCCAGAGACTCCTGTGTCGACCTCGTCAAAAATAATGGAGGCCACGCCGACCGTTCTTGAAAAGATGGATTTGAGTGCGAGCATGACACGGGAAAGCTCACCTCCTGAAGCGACTTTTGCGAGCGGTTTGAACGGTTCTCCAACGTTCGTCATCATGTAAAACTCCACGTCATCTAAACCATCTTGTTTAAGCGATGTGGTTTTGAAACGGACCTCGAACGCTGTTTTTTCCATATATAGTTCTTTCAGTTCTCGATGAATCGCATGCTGAAGCGACTCCGCAGCCACCTTACGCGCTGAAGAGAGTCTCATACCAGCATCTCTTGCAATCTGCTCTAATCGAATGAGTTCATCTGAGAGCGTCTGTAAATGCTCTTCCCGGTTCGTCATCGACTTCAATTCATCCGACACTTGTTCGCCATAGGTGATGACTTCTTCGATGGTCGTCCCATACTTTCGTTTCAATTGCTGGAAAAGAGCCAATCGTGACTCAATCTCATCCAATCGAATCGGGTCAAATTCGAGCGAATCTAACTGGTCCCGGAGTTGAAACTTTGCATCCTCCAACAAATAATAAGCGTTAGAGATAGTTTCCGATACAGATGTCAAAGACGAAGAGAGCTGTGACGCCTCTTCCATCTCGCGCATCGCCACTCCGATTTGATCGAGTCCATTTGACTCCTCGGCAACCGCCTCATACGAGAGACGAATGTGTTGATGAATGCGTTCAAAGTTGGCCAATTCATCCCGTTCTTCTGTCAACGCCTGTTCTTCCCCAACTTTTAATTCAGCCGCTTCGATTTCTTTCGTTTGAAACGACAAAAGATCCATTCGTTGAGCAAGCTCCTGCTCACTTTGACTAAGACGCTTCAATTCATCGGCGACTTGTTTCCAAGCCGCAAATGCCGTTTGATATTCCTCGACTAACGGACTGATTTCTTTTTCGGCGAAATGGTCTAATATGCCAAGGTGAAATTCCGCATCCATTAAATGTTGATGTTCATGTTGACCGTGAATATCGACCAGGAGCCGTCCGAACTCCCGTAACGTCGAGAGCGGCATCATTTTCCCGTTCACACGGCAGACGCTCTTCCCGCTACTATGTAGGTCTCGACGTAAGATGACTGTCCCATCTTCAACATCGATGCCATATTGTTCGGCCGCTTCGATGACCGGGTGATCCGGTTCAATCATGAACAGACCTTCGATTTCAGCTTTATCTTGACCATATCGCACGAACTCACTTGAGCCACGTCCTCCAACAAGCAATCCAATCGCATCCAACAAGATCGATTTACCGGCACCTGTCTCACCCGTGAGCACAGTCATACCTCGATTAAACGGAATGTTTAATTCGTCAATAATCGCAAACTGTTTGATTGATAGTTCTGCTAACATACGTACGTTCACCTCATAACATTCCGAGTAGTCGATCGATGATTTGCTTCGCTTTCTCTTCATCACGTGCAATCATTAAAATCGTATCATCTCCACACACCGTTCCAATCAATTCATCCCAAGATAAATGATCGATCAAGACACCGATTGCATCAGCATTCCCCGGAAGCACTTTCATGACGACCAAATTTTGAGCAGAATCGACCGAGACGAAACTGTCACTAAGGATTCGCTTCATTTTACCGTATGGATTAAAACGTTGATCCGCAGGCAAGCTATATTTATACCGTCCATCGTTCAATGGGACTTTGACCAGATGTAACTCTTTAATATCCCGAGACACGGTTGCCTGTGTGACCGGATACCCCGAGCGACGTAGCTCATCCACTAACTCATCTTGCGTCTCGATTTCTCGATTCGTCACGATGTCTCGAATTTTAATCAATCGCTGTCCTTTGTTCATAAGCGCTGACACCTCATTTTTCGTTTCACATACACATTATCATTCTAAAGTATTGTCGAAAAAAGGTCTAGCATTCCAGGTGGGATTTCCACCATTCCCCATCTAGTAGACGAGTAAAGGAAAAAGCTACAGACGACGAGGTCTGTAGCATCATTTTATCCCTTAAGTTTGGCATGGGCCGCGTTTACGACCTCTTCGACTTGTAGCGATGGCGAGACGCCACCTACTCCTGTGTACCGAGCGAAGAGAAGAAACTCGATGTTCCCATCCCCTCCAGTGATCGGAGAGTAATCCAAAGCTTCGACAAAGAAGCCTTCCGATGCGAAGTATCGGACCATATCGCTTGCGACTCGTTCATGGACGTTACGGTCCCGAACAATTCCTTTTTTCCCGACATCGGCCTTCCCTGCTTCAAATTGAGGTTTGACGAGCGCCATGACGACACCGTCTTGCTTCAAAATTTGTTTCAACGGTGGCACCATCAGACGAAGCGAGATAAAAGAGACGTCAATCGTTGCGAAATCTGGTTTAATCGGGAACTGATCGGCCGTCGCGTGGCGGAAGTTCATCCGCTCCATGACGACGACGCGGTCATCGCTCCGTAGTTTCCAGGCAAGCTGATTATAGCCGACATCGACCGCGTACATTTGAGTCGCGCCGTTTTGAAGCGCACAGTCCGTGAACCCACCCGTCGATGAGCCGATGTCGATTCCGACTCGTCCAAAGACATCAAGCGGGAAGACGTCGAGCGCTTTCTCGAGTTTCAAGCCGCCACGTCCAACATAAGGAAGAACTTGACCCTTCACTTCGAGAGGGATATCATCAAACACTTTATCGCCCGCCTTGTCTAGACGTTCTGTCCCACTATAGACGAGACCGGCCATGACCGACCGTTTTGCCTTTTCCCGTGTTTCAGCAAGTCCACGTTCGACGAGCAATACATCTAATCTAGTTTTCTTTCTTTTTTCCATAATCCCTCACACATTCTGTCGATTTGTCTCCATGACGAACCGTTCAATCGATTCCGCCATTTGGGCAGGTCGCAGTCCAATCTCTTCTAGGAGCTGGTTGACACCGCCATGCTCGATATATCGATCCGGAATACCGAGACGTTGAATCCGTGGAAACGCTCCGGCTTCATTCGCGTGTTCAAGCACGCTACTTCCAAAGCCACCGGCGAGAGCAGCCTCTTCTAATGTCACGAGCGGAATCCCCTCTGCATAAAGTGAAGTCAGCATCGCATCATCGAGCGGCTTGATGCTACGACAGTTAATGACGCGCACACTGAGCTTACCTTCTAATAGTGCTCGGACTTCGAGGGCGTCTTGCACTTGGGGACCGAACGTCAAGATAGCGACATCTGTCCCTTCTGCCTCGACTTCCCAATCATCGAGTGAAATTTCTTGAAGCGTCTCACTCATCGGAACACCGATCCCTTCACCACGCGGGAAACGAATCGCAATCGGTCCACCATCGTAACGGAGTGCAGAATAGACGAGTTGTTGTAATTCTTCTTCATCTTTCGCCATCAAAATTCGAATGTTTGGCACGTGACGCATGAAGGCGATATCGAACACACCTTGGTGCGTCTCTCCATCCGCTCCGACAAGTCCAGATCGGTCAATCGTGAACACGACGTTCAAGTTTTGACGACAAATGTCATGGACTAGTTGATCATACGCGCGTTGGAAGAAGGTCGAATAAATCGAGACGACCGGTTTCAACCCTTGCGTCGCCTGTCCCCCAGCGAGGGTGACCGCATGTTGCTCGGCAATTCCGACATCAAACATACGCTCCGGGAATTTCTTCGTAAAGCAATCGAGTTTCGAACCGACACTCATCGCTGGTGTGATCAACGTCACCCGTTCGTCTGACTCAGCCACTTTCGTGATCGTCTCCGCGACGACTTTCGAATAGCTTGGTCCTTTCGGTTTGCCTTTGATGACTTCACCGGATTCAATTTTATAAGGTCCAAGACCGTGCCATGTTCCGACACCGTCCAATTCAGCCGGACGATATCCCTTCCCTTTTTTCGTAATGACGTGGACGAGAACCGGACCGTCGATTTTCTTCGCGTACTCAAGCGTTTCGAGCAAGTCTTTCAAATCATGCCCATCTGTCGGTCCAAAGTAAGTGAAGCCAAGTTCTTCAAAGAACGTTCCCGGAATGAGAGCAGATTTTAAGAGGTCCTTCACCCGTTCCCCGCTCCGTTCAAGTGAACTCCCGACGAGCGGGATGTGTTTGATGAGTGACTCCATTTCTTCTCGAGCATGCTTCAACTTGCGCGATGCCCGGATACGACCAAGCATATTATGCATCGCTCCTACGTTCGGCGCAATCGACATCTCGTTATCATTTAGAATGACAATCACGTTCTGTTTCTCGGCACCGATGTGATTGAGGGCTTCAAGTGCCATCCCCCCAGTCAAAGCACCGTCCCCGATGATGGCGATGGCACGATCGTTGGCGCGCCCTTTCAATTCATTCGCAATCGCAATCCCCATGGCTGCAGAGAGGGAAGTCGAACTGTGCCCTGTTTCCCACACATCATGCTCGCTCTCACAACGTTTCGGGAAACCACATAACCCATTGTATTGTCGGAGAGTATCAAACTGGTTCGTACGTCCTGTCAAAATTTTATGAACGTATGCTTGATGACCGACGTCCCATACGAGTTGGTCTTTCGGACTGTCAAATACACGGTGCAAGGCAAGCGTCAACTCTACAACTCCCAAGTTTGGCGCCAAATGCCCTCCCGTCACTGCCAATTTTTCAATCAAGAATCGTCTAATGTCTGAACCGAGCGATTCGAGCTCTGATACAGACATCCGTTTCAGGAACGACGGGTCTTGAATGGATGTCAAGTCCATAATGACCATCCTTTCTCCTCACATTTTACTGATTCGTACCTTACATTTTACAAGAATGTGACGGCATATGCCACACATTCCCCAAAACAAAGGTGACACGATGTGCTCATCGTGTCACCGAGGTCAATGATTTCGTTTCACTACAAATGATAGCATCTCAAGAAGCAACGGCGCTGGAACTGAAAGTGATTCAATTGCAGCGTGTGCCGCTCCCACTTCTTGCTCAAGAGCTTGCTTCGCTCCCTCTAAGCCGAGAAGCTTCGGATAAGTCGTCTTGTCATTCAATTCATCTGAGCCGACGCGTTTTCCGATTGCTTGTTCATCTCCGACGACATCGAGGATATCGTCTTGAATCTGAAAAGCGATGCCAAGATGACGTCCGAACTGTTTGAGGTGCATCCGATCTTCCACCGATGCCCCTGCCAAAATCGCACCGGCTTCAAGTGCATAGACGAGTAGCGCACCTGTCTTCCGTTCATGAATGGATTGGAGATCTTCAAGTGTGACGTCGTTCCGCTTTTCAGCCAGCATATCATCCAACTGCCCACCGACCATACCTGAGCTACCGGCCGCCAATCCGAAAATACGAATAATCTCGACGACATCTAGCGCAGGGAGTGGCATCTGTGTGAGAATACGGAATGCGTCCGTCAATAAGGCGTCCCCAGCCAAAATAGCGGTCGCTTCATCAAACTGACGATGATTGGTCGGTCGTCCACGACGAAGATCGTCATCATCCATGGCCGGCAAATCATCATGGATGAGTGAGTATGTATGAACCATCTCTAAACTCGCCGCCACCTCTCGTCCTCGCTCGAGTGACATGCTATACGTTTCAAGGACGGCATAGACGAGAGCAGGACGAATGCGTTTCCCGCCAGCCTCTAAAGAATACGTCATTGCGTCTCGTAATCGTTTCGGCATCTCACTCGACTCAATGAGTTCCTGCATCGCCAGTTCGACGGTCCGTTTCCACTTGTTCAAGTCATCGGTACGGTTCATGCGGATCCTCCTTTTTCACGAAGCGTCCCATCAAGTTCTAAAATTTCATCCATTTTTTTCTCGGCGGCAGAGAGTTTTGTCTGGCACAATGCAGACAAGCGGACACCTTCCTCATATAGGGTCATCGCTTCCTCTAATGGGACATCACCGCTCTCGAGTTGCGCGACGATCTGTTCGAGGCGCTCGAGCGCCGCCTCAAATGTCTGTTCTTTCTTCGTCACCGACAATCCTCTCCTTCACCTCAGCGATTGCATGACCATCCCGAAAACGAATCGAGACATCACCATCGCGTAATTGTTTCACGTTCTGCACATAGATCCCATCTTGTTCGATGAACGTATATCCACGTGACAAGACGGCGAGTGGACTGACTGCATGCAATCGTCCAACCTGTTGTGCAAATTGAAGCGTTGCTTGTTCTAATGGCTTCGTTCGACGGAGTCGCTCGACCATATGATTGACTTCTTCCCCTTGCTTGGACAACGTTTTTGAAAATCGTTTTACATCTAGCTGCTGTGACAACTGACGGAGCTGATGAGTGGCTTGGGTGAGATGTCGCCTCATCCCTTGCTCGAGACGGATTTCCGACTGGGCGAATCGTTCCCGTTTCTGAGATATCGTGTACCTCGGTGATTTTAATCCATAGCTATTGATCATCCGTTCCACACGGGTTCGCGAATCATCCAATTGGTCTCTGACGGCTTTGTGCAGATGGTTATCCAAACGTTCTACATCTTTTCGCTGCGCATCAATCATCGCGGTAGCGAGTTCAGCCGCCGCTGTCGGAGTCGCAGCCCGAACATCGGCAACGAAATCCGAAAGCGTAAAGTCTGTCTCGTGACCGACAGCAGAAATGATGGGAATCGTGGACGCATAGATTGCCTCCACCACAACATCTTCATTAAATGCCCAAAGCTCCTCGATAGAACCACCACCGCGACCGACAATGAGTACATCACAATCGGTGCGTTCGTTCATCCAGCGAATGGCAGAAGCAACTTGTGGAGCCGCCATTTCGCCCTGTACAGCAACAGGGGCCAACGTAATCGCCACATGTGGTGCACGACGTCGAAGTGTGGTTGCGATATCGTGTAGCGCCGCACCTTTTGGAGACGTCACGATTCCAACGCGCTCTGGAAACGTCGGGAGCGGGTGCTTCCGCTCCTCGTCGAACCATCCCATCTCCTCTAATTCACGCTTTCTCGCCTCATATCGCTCAAACAATAGACCGATTCCGTCTTGTCGCATCAATTCGACATATAGTTGGACATCTCCCGTAGCCTCATACATCGTCACCTTTGAGACGGCGATGACTTTCATTCCATCTTTCGGTTCGAATTGAAGTTGTTTGGCATCGCGAGAAAACATGACAGCTTTCATCCGAGACGCGTCATCTTTCAACGTGAAATAACAATGACCGGATGAATAACGTTTGAAATTTGAGATTTCACCGATGACCGCGACTTGTCGAAGCAATACATCATCATCAAGTTGTCGCTTCACATATCGAACAACTTCAGAAACCGGAAGTGGATTAGCCACGTGATGCAACCTCGACCGTATTATGCATGAGCATCGTGATGGTCATCGGACCGACACCACCCGGAACAGGGGTGATGGCACTCGCCTTCTCCTTAACAGCTTCATAGTCCACGTCACCGACTAGACGACCTTCGACCCGATTGACTCCGACATCGATGACAAGCGCGCCTGGTTTGACCATGTCTGCTGTGACTAAACCAGCGCGTCCGACCGCGACAATCAAAATGTCCGCTTGTCGTGTCATCTCACCGAGGTCAGCTGTTTTTGAATGACAATATGTGACCGTTGCTGATTCATTCAAGAACAACATGCCTACCGGTTTACCGACAATCTGACTACGACCGACGACGACAACGTGCTTTCCGGCGATCTCGGTCTGTGTTTTTGCGAGATGCAAGATGCCGTGCGGCGTGCACGGGAGTAGCGTATCAAGTCCGAGCATCATCTTCCCAACATTCTCAGGATGAAAGCCATCGACGTCCTTTTCTGGAGAGATGCGCATGATGACTCGTGTTTCGTCGATGTGTTTCGGCAGAGGGAGTTGCACGAGAATCCCGTGAACTTCTTCATCCGCATTCATCAAGTCAATCAAGTCAAGCAATTCCTTCTCGCTAATCGTCTCATCAAAACGGAGGACTTGTGAATCGATTCCGATTTCTTCTGCCGCCCGTTCCTTCCCGCGTACATAGCTATGACTTGCTGGGTCATCCCCAATCAACACGACTTTCAGTTTCGGTACGATGCCACGTGCGCGAAGTGCTGCCACACGTTCTTTTAACGTTTCTCGATATGATGCTGCCACTTGTTTCCCGTCGATCACTACTGCCATCTCTCTCATCCCCCGTTGTCTTTAGGTTTTTCTGTAGTTGGTCTGGTGTCTTATCTCTATTTTTTTAGTCTTCTTTAATGATGTTACCGAGTACGCCATTCACGAGTTTGCCGGCTTCTTCGTCCGCGAACAATTTCGCGAGTTCGACCGCTTCGTTGATGGTGACGTTTTCTGGAATCGTCTCGACGTATAACAATTCGAACGTTGCCATTCGAAGAATCGTACGCTCGACGTTTCCGAGGCGATCTAACCGCCAGTTTTTCAAGTTTTCAACTAGTAACGCATCGATATCTTCAATATGTTCTAGCGTCCCTGTGACGAGTTGTTCGTAAAACGGATCAGACTCTTCTCCATCCAATGCGAACTCGATTGCTTCGTCCACCTCTAATTTAGATACTTCGATTTGAAAAAGCGTTTGAATCGCTTTCTCTCGTGCTTCATGACGTTTCATTCAGTTACTCTCCTTTTACATGCTTTCATTGTGATAGTTTAGCATAAAGCACTCATAAATTCAGTACAAAAAACCAGGAAACCGAAATAATGTTCGGGCTTCCTGGTTCATGTTATTTTGCCAATGACATTTCTTTTTCAACGAATTTCGTATCGAACGTACCGATGCGGAACTGCTCATGTGCCATGACTTGTTGATGAAACGGAATCGTCGTTTTAATTCCCGAAACCGTAAACTCATCCAAAGCACGCAACATTTTCAGAATGGCCTCATCACGCGTTGGTGCATGAACAATCAACTTCGCTACCATCGAGTCATAGAACGGCGGGATCATCGCTCCTGCATAGAGTCCACTATCGACACGGACACCCATACCGCCTGGAACGATATATTGGTCAATCTTCCCTGCCATCGGACGGAAGTCCATAAATGGGTCCTCCGCGTTGATTCGACATTCGATGGAATGTCCTGAGAACGTAATGTCCTCTTGTGAGATGGCAAGCGGATGTCCGAGCGCCACTTCAAGCTGCGCTTGAACGAGATCGAATCCTGTGATCATCTCGGTGACGGGATGCTCGACTTGGATCCGGGTATTCATCTCCATGAAATAAAACTCGTTTGATTCTGGAACGTAAATGAACTCGATTGTTCCCGCTCCCGAGTACTGAATGGCTTT
The DNA here is from genome assembly GCF_902506275.1 of Exiguobacterium sp. 8A. Classification (GTDB taxonomy): domain Bacteria; phylum Bacillota; class Bacilli; order Exiguobacteriales; family Exiguobacteriaceae; genus Exiguobacterium; species Exiguobacterium profundum. The sequence continues at coordinate 881,158 of NZ_LR733630.1, forward strand.
TGCCGCTTTGACGGCCGCATCCCCCATCAATTGACGTGTCGTTTCATCAATCGCAGGTGATGGCGCCTCTTCAACTAGTTTTTGCATGCGACGTTGGATTGTACAATCACGTTCACCTAAGTGAATGACGTTACCGAATTGGTCGGCTAGAACCTGCACTTCGACGTGACGGAACGACTCGATGAACTTTTCGAGATACACGTCACCATTCCCGAACGCCTGCTTCGCTTCTTTACGTGTCGCGACCAATCCTGAAACGAGTTCGTCCTCGTCTCGAGCGACGCGAATGCCACGTCCTCCACCGCCGGCTGTCGCCTTGATGATGACCGGATAGCCCATCTCACGCGCGAGTTCCATCGCTTCTTCGTCTGTGACGACACCACTTGAACCTGGAACGACAGGAACCCCTGACTCGATCATCGTTCGTTTGGCTTCATCCTTGATTCCCATTTTGCGAATCGCATAGCTGCTTGGGCCGACAAATTGAATTCCACACGCCTCGCACATCTCAGCGAACTCGGCATTTTCAGCCAAAAAGCCGTAACCCGGATGTACCATCGTCGCATCCACGGCGCAGGCGACTGATAAAATATTTGGGATATTCAAATAGGAGTCCTTCGATGGATTCGGACCGATGCAATAAGCCTCGTCAGCCAGATGAACATGTAACGCTTCACGATCTGCCTCAGAGAAGACAGCGACCGTCGGAATATTCAATTCTTTTGCTGCACGTATGATTCGAACCGCGATTTCCCCGCGGTTAGCAATTAATAATTTCATAACGACCTCACTTCACGCTGAAGAGCGGTTGACCGAATTCGACGAGATCGCCATCGGCGACTAACACCTCTACGATTTCGCCACTGATTTCCGCTTCGACATCGTTAAACAGTTTCATCGCCTCTAGAATACAAACGATTTGTCCTGACTCGACACGATCGCCGACGTTCACGAACGCTTCTTTATCCGGGGCCGGACGTGAATAGAACGTTCCAACCATCGGAGAGGTGATAGTACGATAAGACGCCTTTTCTTGCGTCGGTTCTTCTGTTTGTTCATTTACTTGAGGAGCAGGCGCAGGCGGTGCGAATGCTTGTGTCTGCATGATAGGCGCGCTCACTGTTTGTTGCGCTTCTTTCTTTAATGACAGTTTGAAATCAGATGTTTCAAGCTCCATTTCATGGACTGATGATTGGTCCAATAATTGAATAAGCTCTTTAATTTGATCGATTTGCATCTTTCTTACCCCCTGTTTATACCTGGTACTAATCTCTCCTTCACTATAACTGGTCAGACCAATGAATGCAACGAGAAAAAAAAGAGCACCCATTCATTCGAATGAGCACTCGTAAGGATTAACCGTTATAACGACCCATGAACTCTCCAGTACGTGTATCGACTGTCACTTTTTCACCTGGTTCGATGAAAAGTGGCACTTGAATGACATGTCCTGTTTCCACTGTCGCGTTTTTCTTCACGTTCGATGCCGTGTCACCTTTTACGCCTGGGTCTGCTTCGACGATTGTCAAGACAACGCTCGTTGGAAGCTCGATTCCAAGAATCTCCCCTTCGTAGTCCGCGATGCTGACTTCCATGTTCTCAAGCAAATATGGAAGTGCTGATTTGACTTGAGCGCTTGTCAATTCAAGTTGCTCGTATGATTCATTGTCCATGAAGACATACGTGTCGCCCATTGGATAAAGATATTGCATGCGTTTACGCTCGATGTGTGCGCGTTCGATTTTTTCTCCACCACGGAACGTCGTTTCTTGGATTGCACCGTTACGCAAGTTACGCATTTTCGTACGAACGAATGCCGCTCCTTTACCCGGTTTTACGTGTTGGAACTCGATGACTTGCCAAATCGAACCGTCAGACGTTTTGACCGTCAATCCTGTTTTTAAATCGTTAACTGATACCATATTGATTTCCTCCTAAATTCAGATGAAGCTTATGCCTCGATCGTAATTAACTCTTTTGGCGACTGTGTCAGACGGTAGCATCCGTCTTCTGTGATGACGACATCGTCTTCAATCCGGCAACCACCGACACCGTTGATGTAAATACCCGGCTCGATCGTTACGACCATACCAGGTTCGAGCACCGTTTCCGAACGGAACGATAATCCTGGGGCCTCATGCACTTCCATTCCAAGACCATGTCCTGTCGAGTGGCCGAAGTACTCGCCATATCCAGCTTCTTTAATAATATCGCGTGTCAATGCATCCGCTTCAATGCCAGTGATTCCGGCACGTGTGCCTTCTACACCAGCAAGTTGGGCACGAAGTACCGTATCGTAGATTTGACGCAACTCATCCGAAATCGGACCGATTGCAAGCGTACGCGTGATATCTGAGCAGTACCCTTTATAGTAAGCACCGAAATCAAGCGTAACCAATTCTCCAGATTCGATGACTTTATCACTTGCCACACCGTGTGGTAGCGCCGAACGGAGACCCGAGGCGACAATCATGTCGAACGATGACGAGTCAGCACCTTTTGAACGCATGAACATTTCGAGTTCGTTCGCGACTTCTCTCTCGGTACGACCAGGACGAATGAACGTCTGGATATGGGCGTACGCCGCATCAGCGATTGCCGCAGCTTCCTTCATAATCTTAATCTCTGATTCATCCTTAATCAAGCGCAGTTTTTCTACGATTCCAGACGTTTCAATAAGTTGAGCGTCGACATCTTTTTCATAGGCACGATATTGCCCCACTGTCATCGCATCCTGCTCGATGCCAAGGCGCTTGATGGATTCACGGGACACGACATCTGCTACCGACTTGATGAGTGATGTATCAAGCTCAATGATGTCGTACCCTTTTACTTGATCGTTCGCTTGTTCCGTGTAACGGAAGTCCGTGATGAAACTTGCCGAATTCGACGTGATGACTATGACACCGCTCGACCCGGTGAAACCAGATAAGTAGCGGATATTCTCACGTTTTGTGACGAGTAATGCATCAATCTCGTTTTTTCCTAACTGTGCTTGCAGTTTGTTTACGCGTTCAATCATGTCGATTCCTCCAATGTTCGATTAGTGCATGCAGCGCTAACGTATAGCTCGTGAGTCCAAAACCGGTAATGACACCGATACAGACGGCAGCAAGTTTCGACTCATGCCGAAAAGCCTCGCGTGCATGCACGTTCGAGATATGTACTTCAACGACTGGGGCAGCGATAGCGGATATGGCATCCCGGATCGCGATTGATGTATGCGTATAGGCACCTGCATTCAATATGACACCCTCATAATCAAAAGCGTCATGTAGCGCATCAATTAAATCTCCCTCATGATTCGATTGTTTAAAGGTGAGTTCGACGTCTTCTGGAGCGCGCAGCATCAGTTCTGCCGCCAAACCTTTCAACGACACCTCGCCATATACATCCGGTTCACGACGACCCAGTAGATTTAAATTCGGTCCATTTAAAACTAAAATCCGCAACCTTCTTCCCCCCTCGTTCGTCAAGTCTCATCTATTGTAACAAATTTATCGAAAGAACGTGAATCGAGCCTTCTGCCCTTTCGCTTTTTTTACAAATCACGGTATAATTCAAGTACAACATTTGAAGAATCGAGGAAAGTGAATGAATTCCAAACCAACCATCCCAGTCGGGGGACAGGCGCTCGTGGAAGGCGTCATGTTTCAAGGCCGCTCTGAAAGCGCATCTGCCATCCGGCGAAAAGATGGCTCGATTGAAACATTCGAGCAAGCACGCATTCTTGTCCCTTGGGTCCAATCTTTAAAAAAAGTACCTTTCTTGAGAGGGATTGTCGCGCTGTATGAATCGTTAAAGAACGGTTCTGCACATATGAACTTTGCGAGCGATCGATATGATGTCGATCCAAGTGAAGATACGAACACGAACGAAGACCAAAAACAGAGCATATGGATGATTGCCTTCATCGCAATCGTCGGTGTCATCTCGTACGTTTTTGGTAAATTGATTTTCAATGTGACGCCAGCACTTCTCGCGGCCATGTTTCAAGACGTACCTTTATTTTCCGGACATGTGATTCAAAACCTCCTTGAAGGGGGAATAAAATTAGTATTGTTACTCAGCTACCTTTACTTGATATCATTGACGCCACTCATTAAGCGTGTCTTCCAATATCACGGCGCTGAGCATAAAGTCATCAATTGCTATGAATCCGGGCGTCCGGTCACGGTTGAACAAGTACGCCAAAGCTCGCGATTGCATTATCGCTGTGGCTCAAGCTTCATTTTATTCACCGTCTTCGTCGGGATCGGCGTTTACATGATTGTGCCAATTGACCCGCTCTGGTTGCGACTCGTCAGCCGAATCGCGCTATTGCCGGTCGTCATCGGAATCTCATTTGAAGTCCTGCAGTTTACCAACCGTTTCCGCGACCATCGCTTTCTGTCATTCCTTGGCAAACCGGGCCTGTCGCTCCAATTATTGACGACACGAGAACCAAATGATGAGCAGATTCAAGTCGCGATTGAAGCATTTGAAACATGGGAACGAAAAGAGTTAGGAGAATCGGTCATTCATAGAGAGGGATAAGAGGAGGAAGCACCATGATCAGACAAAGAGTCGGTTCGATCGCTGCAACAATCGTGTTTATCCTTGGCTTCATCGGGGTCGGGCATATGCTTGCCACCGATCCAGGTCGCCTGTTTAGACAATTGTTGTTCATCGGGATATTCGGGTTAGTCTTTTATGTGATCTATCGCGTCTTCATGGCACCACGTATGTCTGCAGAAGATGCACGCTATCGTAAAACCGCGCAAGCCTCAAAAAAACGAATGCAGGGAAGTCGCGGTCCTCAAGTCAAACCTTCCGCTTCCGCTAAAAACCGGAAAGGGAAGAAACCTGGTTCGAACGTCACCAAGTTATCTAAACGTTCAACCGTACATCGTAGCAATCCTCCACACCTAACAGTGATTGAAGGAAAAAAAGGGAAGAAGAAAAAGAAAGCAAACATGTAAAAGGAGCGCCACGGCGCTCCTTTTTATGTTGTTTCTACATATCCGATATATGGCAGATTCCGATATTGTTCCGCGTAATCGATCCCATACCCGATGACGAACTCATCAGGAATCTCGAATCCGACATAGTCTGCGTCCAACTGAACGAGTCGACGCGCCGGCTTGTCCAGAAGCGTACAAATTTTCAACTGTTTCGGTTGATGGAGCTCCATATGTTTACATAAGAATTTCAACGTCTGTCCCGTGTCGATGATGTCCTCGATAATGACAACATACTTTCCTTCCACATCTAAATCCAAGTCCTTTCGAAGCTGCACACTCCCACTCGAGACCGACTTTTTCCCATAAGAAGACGTCGCGACCGTATCGAGCTGAACGCTCCCTTTCATGTATCGCATCAAGTCTGCCGCAAAGACCATCGAGCCTTTTAATACGGCGACGATCACAATCGGTATCCCCTCTGCATCGTTCTCAATCTCTTCAGCCAATTCTTTCACACGTTTTTGAATCTGCTGTTCATCAAACAGTTTTCCTTTAATTTGAATCTCCATTTATCCGGCGAATGTTCGCCGTCACCCCCTATCTATTCAATCCACGATTCATCTTAACATAATGACGACTAAAAAATATACATTCTAAGATAAATATGAATGTTTCGTTCGTATTTTAGCGATATTGAGCAAAATAAAAAGCATCAATCGAGTTAGATTGATGCTTTTCACATATTATTCTTCTGAAGCTCGTTCTTGTTCCCGAAATTCTCTAAATTGATTCATGAGTTCAGGCTTATCTTCAAAAAATTCCACAAACTGTGTCATGCAGTCGAGCGTGTTCGAACTGAGATGGTGTTCGATACCCTCGACATCCTCGTACACATCTGCTTCATCTACTCCGATTAGACGTAAAAAAGACTCGAGCATCGCATGACGCTCGACCAATCGCTTCCCTACTTTTTGACCCTTTTTTGTAAGCATGAGACCACGATACTTTTCATACACAAGATATTCTTCACGGTCCAACTTTTGAACCATTTTGGTGACAGAGGAGGGATGGACCCCTAAATGTTCCGCAATATCAGATACACGCGCATAGCCTTTCTCTGACATCAATAAATAAATACGTTCTAAATAATCTTCCATACTCGGCGTCGGCATGGGCACGACCTCCCCTAATGTTCCGGTTTCCATTCCTTATTTTATCCTAATTAGAATGAAATCGAAAGGGAAAGCCCCGATTGATTGAGTCAATCATTGTCTCATGACCTTAATTTCATTATAATGAGATATGGTAACTTTGAAAGAGAAGGGAAGAACATCTATGGGACTCGAAACAATCCTCGTCATCCTCCTATGGGTTGCCTTGATCGCCTACATCGTATGGCGTTTCATGCCAGCTCGCGGGTTGAAAAAAATGAAACAAGAAGAATTCCGTGCCTCACTCCGTAAAGGTCAGTTGATTGACGTGCGTGAACCGAACGAATACAAAGGTGGACATATCGTTGGTGCCCGGAATATCCCGGTCGGCCAAATGAAACTACGCATGAAAGAACTGCGTAAAGATCAACCGATTTTAATTTACTGTCAAGGTAGTTCACGTTCAAACCAGGCGGCTAAACTCCTGATGAAGAACGGATACAACAATATCTACATGCTCGAAGGCGGCTTCAAGAACTGGAAGGGCAAGATTAAAAAAGCATAAAAAAACGGGCGGGTCGATACAATCATCGACTCGCCCTTTCTTTATTTTACAGATGACGCCTCACGACGCTCATATTTCAAGACCGGTTTACGGGCAGCGAGTGTCTCGTCCATCCGTTTAACGACCGTCGTATGAGGAGCAGTCTGAACGATTTCCGGATTCTCTTCCGCCTCTCTGGCAATTTGGAGCATCGCATCACAGAACGCATCGAGTGTTTCTTTTGATTCTGTCTCTGTCGGTTCCACCATGATACATTCCTCGACATTTAATGGGAAATAGATTGTCGGTGGGTGGTAACCGAAGTCAAGAAGGCGTTTAGCGATATCGAGTGTACGAACACCAAGGGCTTTTTGACGCTTCCCTGACAAGACAAATTCGTGTTTGCAATACGTATCATATGGCACGTCGAACGCATCTTTTAGTCGCGCAAACATATAGTTGGCGTTGAGGACCGCTTCACGGGATACCCGCGTCAATCCTTCTGCGCCCATTGTCTTGATATAGCTGTACGCTCGAACGTTGATCCCGAAGTTTCCATAGAATGGTTTGATTCGCCCGATTGAATGTGGTCGGTCGTAATCGAGACCATATCCATCATCTGTTTTCGTCACAATTGGAGTCGGTAAGAATGGAATCAAGTCACGCTTCACCCCGACTGGACCTGAGCCTGGACCTCCACCGCCGTGAGGCCCTGTGAACGTCTTATGCAAGTTCAAGTGGACGACGTCAAAGCCCATGTCCCCAGGACGTGCGATTCCAAGAATCGCGTTTGAGTTCGCGCCATCATAATACAGCTTCCCGCCAGCTTCATGAACGACTTTTGAGATTTCAAGGATATCCGCTTCAAATAGTCCAAGCGTATTCGGGTTTGTCAGCATGAGAGCAGCCGTATCCGCTCCAACTTTTGACTTCAAATCATCCAAATCGACGAGACCGCGCTCATCCGACTTGACGGTCACCGTCTCGAATCCAGCAACGACTGCGGACGCCGGGTTTGTCCCGTGCGCCGAATCTGGTACGAGTACTTTCGTACGAGCCGTATCCCCATTACGCTCATGGAACGCTTTAATCAACATAAGCCCCGTCCATTCCCCATGGGCACCTGCCGCTGGTTGGAGTGTGACTTCGTCCATCCCCGTGATTTCAGCGAGTTGCTCCTGTAAGTCCACCATGAGTTCGAGCGCACCTTGAATCGTCTCAACCGGTTGCAACGGGTGAATATGTGCAAATCCAGGAAGACGAGCCATATCTTCGTTCACTTTCGGATTATATTTCATCGTACACGAACCGAGCGGATAGAAGCCTGAATCGACCCCATGGTTTCGAGTAGACAGAGACGTGTAATGGCGAACGACATCAAGTTCAGACACTTCTGGAAGTTCCGCCGCCTCTTTCCGAATCATCGTAGCCGGTAACAACGTCTCAAGGTCAACCTCCGGGACAGTCGGTGTCGGCAAATTATATCCAGTTCGTCCTTCACGTGATACTTCAAAAATTAGCGTTTGCTCGTGTTGCATTATTTCATCCCCCCAACCACTTCGACAAACTGATCAATCTCTTCTTTCGTGCGCAATTCCGTCGCGCAAACCAACATTTGTGTCTGACGCTCCCCTTCATACGTACCAAGCGGTAGACCACCGATCATGCCGCGCTCGAGTAGATGGCGCGATACTTCTTCTGCATCACGTCCAAAATCCACGACGAACTCATTGAACATTGGTCCTTCGTCCACGATGTTGAATCCTGCAGCTTTTAACGCTTCTTTCATATAATGAGCGGTTTGAATATTCCGAACAGCCATATCACGAATTCCGTATTTCCCTAGAGCGGACATCGTGATTGAAGCAGCCAATGCATTAAGTGCTTGGTTTGAACAGATATTGGATGTCGCTTTATCACGGCGAATGTGCTGTTCCCGCGCCTGAAGCGTCAACACGAATCCGCGTTTGCCGTCCTCATCGACCGTTTGACCGACTAGTCGGCCCGGTAGTTTACGCATCAAAGATTTTTTGACCGCGAAGTATCCACATGACGGTCCACCAAAACTTTGCGGAATACCGAATGGCTGTGCATCTCCGACCGTGATGTCCGCACCGAGTGCTCCTGGTGACTCAAGAATCCCGAGGGCGAGCGGGTTGCTCGAAACGACGAATAGCGCGCCGGCTTCATGAGCCAATTCTGCTAATTTTTCTAAGTCTTCAATACGACCGTAGAAGTTTGGATATTGTACGACAAGACACGATGCATCCGTCAAATCGAGGTCAGATACATCCGTCACCCCGTTCTCCACATCTGTGTAATCAACGGATAGACCTGGTCCGTCAGCATACGTACGGATTACATCCTTTGCTTCAGGATGCACTGCACTGGAGACGACGACACGTTTTTTCTTCGTCTGCGCGCTCGCTAGGTAAGTCGCCTCAGCGAGAGCCGTGATCCCGTCGTACATCGAAGAGTTCGCGACGTCCATTCCTGTCAATTCACAAATCATTGTTTGGAATTCGAACATCGCCTGAAGTTCACCTTGTGAAATCTCAGGTTGATATGGCGTATACGCCGTATAGAATTCAGAACGCAAAAGCATGTGGTTCATCACACTCGGCGAAAGATGGTCATACATCCCTGCTCCAAGGAAGCTCGGGTATGATTTCGTATGTTTGTTTTTATCAGCTAACTTCGTCATATGACGAACGAGATCGACTTCCGGAAGCGGAGCCCCGATTGCCGCTAATGATGCTTGTTCGCGAAGTGTTTCTGGAATATCTGAAAGAAGCGCTTCGATTGAATCGACGCCGATTGTCTCTAACATGTCTCGTTCATCTTGTTCGGTCATCGGTAAATAACGAAATTCCATTCTGTTCATTCTGAATCCCCCTGTATCATTTCGTTCGTTTATAGAAAGGTGTCGGTACGCGTTCGGCTTCAATCTTTTTGCCACGGATGTCGATGACAAAACGCTCTTCATCTTTGTAACGTGCATCGACTCGTGCCCATGCGATTGATTCATTTACAGTCGGAGGCATCGTACCGGTCGTGACAACGCCGATTACATTCCCATCCAATTCGACTTGCGCCCCTTGACGGGCAATCCCACGACCTAACAATCTCAATCCAATCAATCGATTCGGAATGTTCTCTTTTTGAGTGACGAGTGCTTCCTTACCAACAAAGTCAGTATCTAGCTTGACGGCAAAGTTGAGATTCGCTTCGAATGGTGTGATCGACTCATCCAACTCATGACCGTAAAGCGGCAAGCACGCTTCGAAACGTAATGTATCGCGTGCGCCCAGCCCACATGGGGTAACACCCTCGGCTTCAAGCGCTTCCCAGATGGCAGAAATTGCTTCTGCTCGAGCATAAATCTCGAAGCCATCTTCCCCAGTATACCCACTTCTAGAAATGATCGATGGCACACCCGCCACGTCACCGTTCATGAATTTGAAGAACCCGATTTCGTCGAGTGCAACATTTGTGATGCTTTGAAGAACAGATTGTGCATTCGGTCCTTGAATCGCAATCTGACCATACTCATCAGATTCATTTGTCACAACCACGTCTCCCTTAACGTGTCGACGAATGTGCGCTTCATCCTTTTCAATATTTGAAGCATTGACGACGAGCCAATAAGCGTCTTCATCCAATCGATAGACAAGCAAATCGTCCACCACACCGCCGTCTTTTAGACAGAGAAGATTATACTGGGCTTGACCAACTTTAATCTTCGAGATATCATTCGTCACCAAGTTTTGAACTTGCTCAAGCGCGTCCGGCCCTTCGATTCGAATTTCTCCCATGTGAGATACATCAAACATCCCCACGTTTTGACGTACAGCCAAATGCTCTTCTTTAATCGAAGAGAACATAATCGGCATTTCAAATCCCGCAAAATCAACCATCTTCGCCTTCGGTTCGATTAATTCGAACAAAGGCGTACGTTTCAAAGTAACCTTTTCCATAATATCCCCCAATCCCGAACATAAAATGCTTTTGTTTTTGAAATCTTTCGTTTTCCATTCCACTTTAACAATTTTTATTCCTTCTGCATAGGTAAAAAGGTGAAAAAGAAAAAGGATGAAAAACGAAAACGTTTTCATCCTCATTATTTCATATTTTCGACTCGGTGGAAACGTCAGAACGTTCAATTCCAGCTGTCCGTTTGATTTCATGGGTTAGCTCAACGGCAGCTTGCTTTAATTCAATCGATTCATTCTTCGCATTGATCCCAAACTCTTTTATTTGAGTAACAGATCGATTGACCGCATCTACGTGTCCCTTGATTTCATTGACCTGTTGACCAATCACGTCTGCCCGAATTTTAAAACGTTCCGTCAGACGATTCAAACGACCAAATTCTGGTTTCATCTTGTTTTTGAACAAGAGATAACCGTATATCCCAAGTCCGATTAATGAAAATACGATGATGGCGAAATTAATCCAGATCATACTTTTTCCCCCTTTATACGGATGATTTGCTTGGCGATGTCTTCAGGCGGTTGAGATGCATCGATGGATACACTCGCTGTTCGATATAATCGATCGCGTCGTTGAAACAACGTCTGAACATCCTCCCGTCCTTTTTTAACAAGTGGTCGTGCAGAATCTTTGATTCGTTCCCAACACATGTCGAACGGAAGATTTAAATGGATCATCGTACCACGTTCTCGCATCCAACGTATATTTTCAGAGCGCTCCACCACTCCGCCACCTGTCAGGATATAGTCAGCAGTGACTTGTTGCAGTACTGTTGATTCAACATCACGAAACGCAGACTCACCAAAACGGTCAAAATATGTAGCGATATCCATTCCAGTCATGGACTCAATGACTAAATCAAGATCGATGACCTCCCCATATTCTTTTAGAAACGAGAATAAGGTAGATTTACCTGTACCCATAAACCCCACGATATAAAACGGGTTATCATTCATAAACCATCACCTCTTTATGCCGTTCGCCGGATGTTAACACAATGTCCACTTCAGAACGATTAGGTGCAATCGGACGACACGTCAGAGTTCCCGTCGGTTTATGCAACGTTAACGGTCGTTCAGCGCAACGCTCCTTCGCCAGTAACAAATGCGATTCAAAACGAATCGCTAAGATTTCCTCTGACAGTCGCCTCGTCGTTCGTTCCACATCAGTATACCAAAATAACGCGGCGCCGAGTAACCAAACAACAATGGTCAAGGTGATGACGAGAAAGAAGCCTGCTTCATGCACATGACATGCCGCTCTCTTCTGAACGATGAATCTTTCCATGAGATTCGAAATCCCTTTCCGACCGTTTCGACATGATACTGGTCGATTCCTCTTAAAAAGAGTAAGTTTCCTCCTCCATCTCCGACCATAACCAAATTGCCATTTACTTGTTTGATCGTCCATGACCATCGCTCCTCATCCGATTTGACGAAATCACCCCGTAACCGCCCTTCGTCAACACGACAGTTCTCGCTATCCATCAGACGGCGCACAATCAGTTGAGGTGTCGTATGATGATTCCATTTAGGCTGTTCATAAAGATGTTGACCGAGCGTGAGCAGTTCCACTAAAAGAAAAAGAAACATGGGAAGGATCAGCAAAACGAACGTCATTTCAATCATCGTAAAGCCTTTTTCATAATGTCGGCAGACAAAATCCTTTCTCACACACTTGCTCACGCCCTGTCGGTTCAGTGGCTTCAAGCAGAACCTCTCCTTGTAATCGTTCATAGATGAACAGCGTATCACTCAACCGTTGGATTCGTTCGTTCCCCTGCATGACAAATGATGTCAGAATGAAAATCCACCCCATGACCACCGCAAGACTGACACTTAGCTCCCATAATGAGAAACCCGATTCATCCACTTTCACGAATAATCACCTCCGGTTCATAAGTCCCGATTCGAAATTTGAGCGTCACCGATGTCTTTCCACTGACGAATTTCCACTGTCCCGCATAAGAAGCTGTCGCTTGTGAAAAGGTCAAAGTGTTGTACGTCGGAAGATATACATCCACACCATCAGGAACATCAACCTCCCTGACTACCTCTCGCCCACACACAATCAGATAAGTTTGTTGTTTCGAAATCCAAATCAATCGTGGTACACAATCTCCCTCTTCTGAAATATAGGGAAATTGCCCAGCTTCTTGAATATTTGCTACCAATGAGTCCGTAAAATTGTAGAGCTCCATTCGTTCGAACGGTCTCGTACTCGGTGCACTGATCAATAGTAAGAACGACAGCACGACAAGTACCCAAGTCATTTCGACCAAGGTGTAGCCTTTCATTGTTTTTTTAAGGAGCCGTCAGTCGGTGAATACGTATAGGCGGAGGATTGACAACTATAAACGAGTGGGTCTGCAGCCGACGCACGCTTAATCACTTCTAACGTTTCAGGATAGGCTTTATGTTCCGCATAATGCAAATTGATTTCAGATTCAACGATTCGAACACTACCTTCGCAACTCACTTGATCAGCACGAGATTTCCCGTCCGACAAAGAAGGGACAAGTAACAAGAGAAGAACTGATATAATGAGTAATACTGCCGCCATCTCAACTAATGTGAACCCACGCTCTTCCTTCATTTCATCTTTCTCCTTTCACAATTGAGCCATAATGAGTTTGACCGGTAAATAGAGTGTGTAAAAAAGAACACCAACCATGACACTGAGGATGCCGTATAAAGACGGTTCAATTTTCTCAATCAAACCCCGACTATATTGCTCCATCTCTTCGAATACTAGATCTCGATGAAGAGACATCAATTTACCAAGTTCCCCACTCATCGAACCCACACCTAATAGACTCACAACCTCATGATCGATAAACGGTTCACACCTTGTCGCCGCTTCAATTCCTTCACCTTCAGACATGCGATGGTGAATTCGCTTGGCCATCTCTGCCATTTCCCCCTCTTCCTCAGCTAGCCGACTCATAATCTGCCTAATATTTGTTTCAGTATGTTGGAGCAAGGATAATTCACTGACAAATACATAGGTCATATAGAGTGTTTTCCCACGTCTCCATACGTAAAAAGGGAGCTCTCCTCCTCGACGATGAAATCCATATATGAGAACCGCGATTACCACGAATATAGAAAACAACATAGGAAAGAACCAATTCGACAATAGAATCGACTCTATGCCGTCATGCGACGAGACATCAACCATCCCCATTAATTTTGGGAAAATGTATAAGGCATAAATCATGCCTAATGCAAGTAGGATGAAAAAGATAATCAACGGATAGCGAATTAGCCTCCGCAACTCCTGCTTTAATCGTTGTCGCATCTCGAGTACCATTGCAACTTGCGACAATCCATCCATGAATCGTCCGTTGCGATCCGCCGTATGTAAAATCTCTTGCATTTGCCGATTCGTGATCAAGATGGAAAATACTTCAGACAAACTCACGCCCGCTTCTAGACGTACCCTCATCTCTCGAATACAGTCTTTCATTTTTCCCTTCTCATGAAGTTCAAGCGTCTCCATGGTCACCTTCAATGACACACCTCGTGATTGTAGACGAAGAAAACGATGAATCATTCGAATCGATGGGATTATCGGAACGTTGACCATTCGCAAGTCACCTCCTGATTTCGAGTCAGTACACACCAATGTCTTTCCACGGTCGCCATACCAAGAAGTTGTGTCAGCCGCTTTTCTCCATCTTGAATCGATGCGGTATGAAAGGTTGTAATCGTCAAATGACCACTGAGCGCGGCATCGTATGCGACCATCAATTCTTCATCTGTCCGCACCTCACCAATCACGATAATATCCGGGTCGGCACGAAGCGTCTCTTTCAACAAGTGTCGATGGCTAAGCCCAGCTTTAGCATTCACTTCCAACTGAATGACACCATCGACCATTTGTTCAGGAGGGTTTTCAATCGTCACAATCCGCTCATGCTTCAGCTGATTTAAAAGGGCATACAGTACCGTCGTCTTGCCCGCTCCGGTAGAACCCCCTATAAAGAAAAGACCATGATGTGATGCCACCACTTTCTGAAATCGTTCTACATCGTGTGATCGTAACAGATGCTGGAGTTCAAACGTGTCATGGGGAATGCGCCAAGACATTGACGTCTGGGCGAACGACGGGAGAAAGGTCACCCGGATGACATCCTGATTCAATTCATAGACACCTGATTGTGGAATACGTTGATTAGATTCAGGTAGTGAACACCAATATCGCATATGAAGTGTAAGTCGATCATACAGCTCGACATCCATCGATTGAAGTGCAGCAAGCTTACTAGCAGAGCGAACTTGAACCTTTACTTGGTTTGCATCGGGTATAAAATGAAGATCACTCGCACCGATTTGACGTGCTCCATCTAGTAAATCTTCAATGAGTTCCTTCATCTCGTTCACCTCGAGACAAGCATAAAAAAAAGCCCACTATGTTGAAAGTGGACTTGTTTTATGAAACTTGAACCGCTGCAGTGTTGTGGCGACGAGCATATGTTTCGATTGAAACCTTGTCATATCCGACAATCACTTCTTTTCCATCAGTTAAGATCGGACGCTTCAAAAGCTTTGGATTTTCGCTCATCAACTTAAGAAGCTCACTTAATTTCAAATCCTCCACGTCAACATCGAGTTGCTTGAAGGCCTGGCTTCGCGTCGCAAGGAGAGAGTCGACTCCTTCCTCACTAATAGCAAGGAGCTGCAACAATTCGTCAACTGTTGGTGCATCTCTGAAAATGTGACGCTCACTCACTTGAAGTTCTTGTTCTTGTAAAAACGCTTTCGTCTTCCGACAAGAAGTACAGCTTGGATACGTGTAAAACATTAGTTCTGATGCCATTTTTATGTTCCTCCCTCATTCAACTTTCACTTCGCTCATTTTGTATAAGTTGATTATACATCTCTATACCCCGTTTGTACATGTTTTGTGCAACTTTTTTATAAATTTTGTACAACTTTATTTACCGAAATGATTTCACATATTTTTCACGATTATTTTGCTCAATTATCACGTTTCCATAGCATTTTTTCGAATGTGTTGGTAAAATAGTGAATGAGAATGGAATAATGCACGTATGGGGGGATTAACATGGCAAGAATGTTTCGTGTCCTAGGCTTTTGGACTGGACTAGTAGCGGCACTTGCTTTCGTAGGCGCACTAGGCGGCGACCAAAGTAGTAGTGAACATACTGGCGACTTTATCGTTATGGGACTTGTCTTCTTAGCACAAACGATTTTCTTCGTCGCTCTTGGTTACTTAAAACTAACTGAAAAAACGTATGTATATGTCTTCGGCGCGTATTTGACAATTTTCTTCGTTGTCTTTACGTATTGGAGCAACTTCCAAATGTAAAAAAAGATTGTCTCGCCGGAGACAATCTTTTTTTATGTGAAGAACGGATTTGTCCGCTTTTCTTCTTCTAGCGTCGTCATAGGACCGTGCCCCGAGTATAACGTCGTCTCATCGGAAAGGAGCTGCTTCATCCGATCGATGGACCCCATTAATGTCGACTGGTCTCCACCGAACAGGTCTGTCCGTCCGACGGATTGCTTAAAGATCAAGTCACCACAAAAGGCGATTCTTTCATCATCCATATACAATACGACACTCCCTGGGGAATGACCCGGCGTATGATAGATTCGAAATACGATGTTCCCAATTTCTAATACATCACCTTCGTAGATTTTTTCTGCCGGTTTCATCGATGGTATCGGCAAGTTGAACGCAGAAGCGCCATTCTTTTCTCCATCTGTCAGCCAATCCGCTTCTAAGCGGTGTACATAGACTGGCACCTGGTAACGTTCACGCAGCGCATCGATTCCTCCGATATGATCGAAATGTGCATGAGTCAACAAGATTGCTGAAAGTGTACCGAAACGTTCGATTGCATCGAAGAACCTCGGGTCATCCGTTCCGGGGTCAATGACGACGACAGTGCCGTCTTTTTCAATCACATAGCCGTTCTCTTGTGCCAAGCCAGACGTAATCTTTTTGATTTGCATAGGATTCATCCCCTTCTTATTCAAAACAATATTGTGGCAAAATTGTTTCGATGTCAACCTTTGCTCGACAGCGACTCTATAATCGGATAAAATAATAATGATATTTCAGTGAAATTTTTATGAATTTCATGACGTATAATTAAAGGGGGAACTCGTCATGCATTTGTATGAACCGTTCGGATGGATTTCCGTCATCGTCGCAATTGTGGCTATTTGGGGAATGCTTCGTTCATTCCAAAAACGCCAATTCTTTCCGCTCGTTTTTGCAGGTTTAACTGTACTCGTATTCGGATTCTTTGGTGTCGCCACGTTGATCTACGGTGGAATTCCAGGTTAATGATTCGCATATGCAATCATCAAGCGACTTCGGTCGCTTTTTTTATGCCTTTTTTTACGTTCATTCCCTCTGTTACATTAAAACGGACCAAATCACTATGTGACTTGGTCCGTACTCATTATTCTTCAGTTTGTTCTTTGAAACGGAGTAAGTCGGAGTAAATCAAATCATCGTTCATTTGCAAGATTTTTTCCGCTTCTTCCGTCATCGGACCACATAACGACGTATCTTCGACTACTTCACCAGAAGTCGCGTTATAACATGTCGACTGTGTCCAAACATATTCATCCGTCACGACCGTTCCGTCGCGGAAAATCGCGCGGCTGTTTCGATTTTCAGAGAATAAGTCGTTTCCGAATCCAATCGTATCTGACGTGTCGATTCCGAGTAAGTGCAGGATGGTCGGCTTCATGTCTACATGACTACCGATCGTTTCATGAACTTCCCCTTCTTTCTGGTCAGGCAAGTGAATGGCAAACGGAACTTGTTGCAATTTCGCCACGTCGAATGGTGTCAACTCATCTTTCCCAAGTAGCTCTGCCATCGCACTGTTGTGGTTCGTCGAAATACCATAATGGTCACCGTAGACGACAAAGATTGTATCTTCCCACATTCCATTCTCTTTCAACTGGTCGATGAAGAGACCGAGTGCGTAATCCTGATAAGCTAGTGCTTGCGGGAAGTTGTTCAACGTAGTTGAGCTCGTCTCAAATTTTGGTACAAGCTCATAGTCTTCACTTGGCATCGTGTACGGGAAGTGGTTCGTCAATGTGATGAACTTCGCGTAGTATGGTTCAGGCAATTCTTGAAGCATTGGAATGGATTGCTCGAAGAAGCTATCATCTAAGAGACCCCATTCTGTCATATCTTCAGGATTCCCGAGGTCATAACTCTTTTCATCAAAGAATTGATCGACCCCAATATTTTTGTACATTTGATCGCGGTTCCAGAACGATTTGTTATTCGCATGGAACACGGCTGAGTAATAATTTTCGTCCTTGACCAACTCAGGGAGCGCTTGATATTCGTTATCGGCGTTCGTAAAGTATACAGCACCACGCGGGAGTCCATATAGTGAGTTATCGAGTGCGAACTCAGCATCAGAAGTCTTCCCTTGACCGACCGTATGGTAGTAGTTCGGCCAGTAGTGAGACTCTTCAATCAGCTTGTTCAAGTTCGGCGTGATGTACTCTCCATTCGGCGCCTTCATATTGTGAGTGAAATTCTGCGCCGATTCGAATGAAACCACGATGACATTTTTCCCTTTATATTTTCCGAATAAATCCGGATTCGGTGCCGCATAGTTTTGACGGGTGAACTGCTCAATCGTTGCGAGCTCTGATTCATCCGCCATCGCTTTTTGAGCCGATGTTTTTGTCTGAAGCATCGCATCATACACATGGAAGTTAAATGTTCCGATGTTTTTCACTAACAGTTCACGGTCAAATGAACGAGTCAATAATTCAGGTCGTTCCGTTTCGGCCAACGAAAGGTTGAACAAGAAGACAGAGACCGCTACAACGAACGTGACGAGCGCACGTCGATGTGAAGCCGTATTCTCTTTCAAGTTCATTCGCCATAAGATAAACGGAAGGATAAACACATCACCAAGGATGATTAAATCTTTCCATTCAAGAAGCGAAGTGAATGATGTCGATAACGTCTCCATGTTCGATGGTTGCATGATGACAGGCATTGTCAAATAGTCCGTGAATTCCCGATAATACACGGCGTCCGCAAACAAGATAAACGATGCAATCGCGTAGAGCGTGTAGAGCACCCATTTTTGTTTGTTTCCTTTAAAGAAGAAATGGAAGGCAAACAAGAATAGTGTCGAACTGATCGGGCTAATCAGTAAGATAAAAGCTTGTGCGGTGTTTTCAATCGGAATGTTGAAGAAAAATTGATAGACGATATACGTCTTCGTCCAAAGCAATAACGTAAAAATCCAAAATAGACGATATTCTTGAAACGAAGCGCGGACCGTGTCGTTCAGTCTCGTCGATAGCTTCGAAAAGCGTTGAGATGAATTCATCTGACGGTCTCCTCCTCTTTTCAGTTTTCGGCATGTTTTAGTTGCCATTCTTTTTTATATTTGTTCATTCATTGTACAATTCGGATTGAATAGTACACGTCCAGTATCAAGTCCAAATCTTACCCCTTTTTTAATAAAAAATCAACTGTGACGTTACAAATTTTACAATATCCCATACCCTTTCCCACAAAAAAACACGCCTGCAATGTGCAGACGCGTCCGTTTCATACCCGTGTCGGAAGGAAGTGTTTCCGTGCCAGCCACGCACATCCAATCACACCGGCATCGTTTTCAAGTTCAGCGATTTTGAATGTTGTCGACTCGTAAACGCGCTCGAGCGCAAACCGTTTGAACTGTGCATCAAGCGGATCCAATAACGCGTCGCCAGCTTTTGAGACACCTCCACCGATGACAATCATTTTCGGGTTGAGCGTGTTCGCGATGTTCGAGATGGTCAAGCCGAGGTATTCAGTCATCTCTTCAATGACTTCTGTGGCGATTGAGTCACCGGCTTTATATGCTTCAAACACGTCACGTGCTGTCACTTCTTTCAACTCGTTTAATGAAGTATCTTGATTCTTACGCTTCTGTAATGCCAGACGTGAGATGCCGGTCGCCGAAGCAATCGTCTCGATACACCCGAGGCGCCCACAACCACACTTCACAGCTTTCGACTCGTCTCGTTCCACGGTAATATGCCCGATTTCTCCAGCCATTCCTGCCGTCCCATGAACGATATTCCCGTTCGTGATCACGCCACCACCGACACCTGTACCGAGCGTGATCGCCAATAATTCTGAAGCCCCTTCGCCCGCGCCCTTCCACATCTCACCAAGGGCCGCGGCGTTCGCATCATTTTCGAGCACGGCCGGAAGACCGACTGCTTTTTCGAACTCACTCACGAGAGCAAAATCTTTCCACCCGATGTTCGGAGAATATTCGACAACTCCTTCTGAGAAGTTGACGAAGCCTGGTGCCCCGATTCCCGCACCCGCAAAGTCTTCTTTCTTCTTACCTGATGTTTGTAAGTATGTTTCAAAAGAAGCTGCGATGTCTTTTGGAATATGTACACCATTCTCTCGAATATCCGTTTTGACTTCCCACTTATCCGAAATGATGCCGTTCATGTCTAAAACAGCCATCTTCACCGTCGTACCACCGATGTCGATACCTAATAACCATTTCATACCGTTCACTCCTCATCTCAACTAAATCGCTTTCATTGAATAGTGTACACTATTATCCCCTTAGTGCAACCCTTTGCACTAAGGGGATTTCTGTCAATCTGTTGAATTTTTTAATTCGTGGGTCAAAATGATTTTGGCCGTATCATACACACGTTGTTCGATGATGCCCCCTTCATACAATTCGTCGAGTTCCATCATCATGAGTGAGATTTCAGCATCCCGTTCTCCGATATAAATAATGGTACCGAACGATTTTAAAAACTGTTGGACATCATAAAAGTTTTTCATGCTTCTTCCTCCATCGTCGATTGTACATAACGATTTAACAATTCTCGTGTTGCTTCCATTGATGACACATGCGTTCGCTCATAACTATGGCTCGATTCGATTCCTGGCCCAACCAAAGCATGTCGCACATCATACCCTGCTCGAATCGCTGCCGAAGCATCTGAACCATAATACGGGTAAATATCTACCTTATATGCGATCTCATGAGTTTTACACAACGACGTGAACTTCCGTCGTAATCCGATATCATACGGTCCGGACGAATCCTTGGCACAAATCGAGACTGTATACTCATCCGAATGCTGTCCATCCCCAAGCGCGCCCATATCAACGGCAATGTATTCTACGACGTCTTCCGGGATACCCGCGTTTCCTCCAAATCCGACCTCTTCATAATTCGAAATCAAGAAATGAACGGTATGCGGTAAGTCATAACGGACCAAGTCTTTCGCAAGGTCCAATAGAATGGCGACAGAAGCCTTATCATCCAAGTGACGTGATTTCACGTATCCTGAAGATGTCACTCGAAAGCGAGGATCGAATGAAACGAAGTCTCCGATTTCAATCCCTAGTTCTGTCACGTCTTCACGAGAATGTACTTTTGCATCCAATCGGACTTCGATGTTTGATGCAGATCGCTCCGCTGAGTTCGTGTCTTTATAGACGTGAACACTCGACTGATGAATCAAGATTGTGCCTTCAATCGCCTCTCCTTCTTCTCGGTGGACGAGGCAGTTCTCTCCTTCAATCGCCGTCCATGCATATCCTCCTACTTGAGTCAAACGGAGACGCCCGCTCGGTAAGATGTCTTTGACCATCGCACCAAGAGTGTCCACGTGTGCCGTCAACAGACGTGCCTTGCCAGAGCGACCTGAAAACGTGGCCAGTAGTGCCCCTTTATGTAGACGTGACGTCTTGACACCCAGTGCATTCAATTCTTGCTCAGCGAAACGGATGGCCTCTTCCGTCATACCGGAAGGACTCGGGATGTTAACGAGTGTTTTTAATGTTTCAATCATTGAATTCTCCCCTTACCAAAATCCGTACCCGACGAATAGTCCAAACAGCGAGATGGTGAGTACGGAATATAAGATTCGTTGTACGCGGTTCTTCTCATCCGGCAGCCCGACGACTCCAGAAACGACAAAACCACCAATCAGACCACCCGCATGTGCGAAATGATCAAGACCTGCACCTAATACAAAGGCAAGTCCTACATTTAATCCTAACATAATAAAGAGCGGAGGTCCGAGCGTCTTCATGAAGAGAGAACGATCACGTAACCCAAAATATAAGAGCGCACCGACCAAACCAAATAGCGCTCCTGAAGCGCCTGCTGATATCGATTCGCTGAATGCAAACGATGCGGATGTCGCTAATATTCCACTTAGCAGATAGATGATTAAAAATCGTATGGAGCCATACATCCGTTCAACGAGCGGACCGAGCGACCAGAGTGCAAACATATTAATCGCAAAGTGGAACCAACCAATATGCAGGAACATCGGTGTAATCAAACGCCACCATTCCCCTTGTTCAATCAACGGGTTCACTTTGGCCCCGAATGCGATTAACGTGTTTGGATCAAGAGTCGAACCGACCGATTCTGCTAACCACATGACTAAAAAAGTGATGAACAGTAGCCCATACACCACTTGTGGTTTCCCAAAGGAAAATCGTTTCTTCAGCTCCGCTTTCTTTTTTCGGTCGAGGGAGACCGCTAGCATTCGGAACCGGTCCTCTTCCATAGTCGGTGTCCAAATCGAACGAGACAATGTCACTTTCGCAGGGATTTGGAACGTCAACGAGTCCACACGCTCTTCATCCACAAGACGCTCGCCATAGACATGAATGGTCAATCGCTTCCGCCCGATACGAGATAAGCGAAATGCGTTCAAAATCGCGTCTATATCCGTCCCAACATGATTCGCCCATGCTTTTTCAGTCTGAATGAACAAATCATACCGATCACCTGCTTTCGTATCGAACAAGATGACCGCACGGGAGGGTTCGAGTATGCCTTCAATTCGCCCACCGTTTTCGACCTTTCGATATATATCTTCCCAAAAACAAGTTGTCGCCAACGAAACCCCTCCTCTCTCTCAATTCTATTGTAAATCACGAGACGACAGACGACCAAACGATGATTCGTTCTATATGTACAAAAACCCGTAACCATATGGCTACGGGTTTCAAAAGGATGGAGATTACAAGACAGGTTCCATCGTTTTCATGAGTACGTTCGCAGAATGTTGCATTTTCTCATGCTCTTCTTGTGACAACTCAATCTCAACGACTTCACGAACGCCTTGACGGTTGATAATCGCTGGTACACCGATATGGATATCGTGCAATCCATACTCACCATCAAGATGGGCACCGACTGTCAACAACGTATTCTCGTTACGAAGGACAGCCTTGACCAACCGAAGGAGACCGAGTCCAATCGCATAGTACGTCGCACCTTTACGTTCAATGATATGATATGCTGCGTCACGAACGTTGACATAAATGTCTTCAAGGTCTTCCCAACTATACTCATCATGCTCTTCAAGTAGTTGCTCGACCGATTTTCCATATATACGAGCGTTGCTCCAGGCAGCAAACTCAGTATCACCATGCTCACCCATAATGTAGGCGTGACAGTTACGCGGGTCGACGTTGAAATAGTCTCCGAGCATGTAACGCAAGCGAGACGTATCAAGCACTGTTCCTGAACCAAAGACACGATGTTTCGGAAGACCAGAATATTTCCATGCGAGATGTGTCATGATGTCGACCGGGTTTGAAGCAATAATGATAATTCCGTCAAAACCAGAGTCCATGATGTCTGAAATCATAGATTTCATAATCTTCGCATTTTTTTCAACGAGATCAAGACGTGTTTCACCTGGACGCTGTGGTGCGCCAGCCGTGATGACTACGATGTCAGCGACGCCACAATCCGAATAGTCCCCTGCCCAGACGCGCATTGGTGATGAAGCGAATGAAACCCCATGGTTCAAGTCCATCGCTTCTCCTTCTGCCTTGGCTTTATTAATATCGATGATGACAAGTTCTTCACATAGACTAGCTGTCGTCAACTGGTAAGCAAAACTCGCACCTACTGCCCCTGCCCCTACAAGTGCGACTCGTGTTACTTTAGCATGATTTAATGTTTCCATAATGATTCTCCACCCTTCAAACAATCTGTTTCATGTTTTTGTTATCTCTGTTACAAATAGATTGTAACATCATTCACAAACTCTAACTACAGCGGAAACCGTTTTCACTTTGGCGATATTGTGACAATATTCACATTCATTTGGAACACCTTCATTTTCTGTACTACCCTCATCCAAACACAAAAAAACAAATCATCGTTGCCCCACAAACCGAAAGAAAATTAACCGCATCATTTCCGAGAAAACGCCATCCCGACACGTAACTCGTCGGCACGTCATGATGTATTTTTTGCTCGGTCAACTTTCCACAAACAGCACAACGAAACGTTCGTTGGACGGTCGCACCAAGTAGCGTATCAATCATACTACCAGTTAATCCAATCACCCATAATAAAAGAAGAAGCGTGATGCTTAAGTCAATGAAAACAAGAGAGGATATGACAATCAACAATGCACCAAACATCGACATGACGGTACCGAATGTCGAGACGGCCCCACTCGTTCCCGGTTCGACTCGCTTAAAGGTAAACATGAACCGAGGTTTCCGCTTCGAGAGGACACCAAATTCAGATCCCCACGTATCGCTCGTCGCTGCCGCGATGGACACGACATACATATAGAGGTAGACCGGATCATTTGTAAACTGATAACCGAGTGCACATAAAATCCCGACCCCACCGTTAGCCAACACTTGCATGGCATCACGAGCCCCCGTCTTCTCGACAATCTCATCTACCCCTTCTTTATCGCGAGAGCGATATTTCGAAGCGAGAGAAGAAGTCGAAAAAAACACCCCAAGCAAGTATAGACCGAACCATCCGAAGGAGAATCCAATCGCCGTACCGGTCACTATCGTCAACAGTGCCCCAGAACGAGTCAACGAGCGTAACCGATAACCGAGATAGGCGACGAAACAAGTTACAGCGAATATGGCGAACACTGAATCATCTCCTTCTCTGTCACGATCCATTGAACGGGTAGGTCGTGCGGCTCAGTTGGTACTTGATCGACAATCTGAACGGTATATGCCAAAGCAAGTGTTCTACCTTTATAGGTTTTTAAATAGCGATCATAATAGCCCCCACCCCAACCGATGCGATAACCGGTTCGATCGAAAACACGCCCCGGAACAAGACAAAGGTCGATCACTTGCGTAGTCGCTGGAGTGGTCGGCTCTAAAATATTCATGACTCCCTCTTCCAAATCATCAAATGAATGAATGATGTGAAACGTAAGTCCCCGCTCCGTTACTTTCGGGACGCAGACCGTTTTTCCTTCTTTAAAGGCCATATGAATAATCGGGGACGTATCAATTTCTAGAGGGAGTGACAACGTTAGCGCGATTGTTTGACTTTCAATCCATAAGTCCGAGGCAAATAATGATTGGTGAATGACTTCGTCCGCATGATGTCGATCCGCCATTTGTTTGATGTATTGATGAATCGTGCGCCGGAGCGCTGTTTTCTCTTCCACAACGTATTCCTCCTTACAAAAAAAGCCGCCACATATGTGACGGCCGGTCCCTCATTACTTCACTTCGCGGTAAAGCGTGTGACGACGGAGACGTGGGTTGTATTTGCGCAACTCGAGGCGCTCAGGGTTGTTACGTTTGTTTTTCTTCGTGATGTACGTGCGATCGCCTGTTTCTGTGCAAGCTAATGTAATTTTAACGCGCATTTCTTTCACTCCCATCTTAATGATGTTGTATCAAGTGCTTTTGCTTTACAGTCTAAGCATACTCAATTATCCTACCAAGTTTCTTGTGAAAAAGCAAGGTTATTTCACGTTCTTTTTCATTGATTCCTGTCCATATGGAGAAGTCTCTATAGGTAGGCATGTGTTGACGTTCTCGCTCACCTTATACCATTGTTTCAGGTCGTGAATCGAGATCTCTTCACCGACATAAACGCGTTCTGATGCAGAAAACACGCTGTTTTCGATTCGATGGATTGCATCGAACAAACCACCGTGACCATGCGGATTGCGAGTCGCTTCAAAGGACAACATAGTTGAGTATAACGGAATCGCAAGGGATTGCGCAAGTTCTCTTGCAGCAGGAATTGTCATCCAATCGAAGTGATGAATCACTTTGAAGGAAACACGTTTCGAAAGTTCATGTACTAGTTTTACATAGGCGATATTTTGTGTAGCCACCTGGTTCATAACATGCTCTAAAAATGGGCTAGTTGGGCGAACACGATACACATGTATGTTTCCTTGACGTTCATACTCAGGCAACTCGTCATGATATGGCGTTAATACATAGACGACTTCGCCATCGTCCGCTCTCGCCTCGATTTCATCGACGACCCGTCTTCCGAGTCCCCCTACGATATGACCGTGATATTCAGGCGTGAGTACTAAAATAGCTGATTTTTCATCTTCGCGCTCGATTGTCACATAGTAATCGTGAGGAGATAAGAACGAATCAATATCGATGTCTTCGTCTTGAAGGAATGGATATGCAGCATAATGATCATGTAGCAACTGTTCCGATACTCCATCCTGATAGAGTGCCGTTTCAAGTTCTGCAAAGAGTCGTGTGTGTTCACGGAACCGTTCGGCGGCATATTGCGCCGTCGTTTGCCCATCCAAGATGAACGCCCAGTCACTCGACACAGCCAATACGTAATGACGGATTAATTGTTTCAAGGCGCGATTCGTCGCTTCCGATTGATTACGATAGTCGGCCACATCTTTTACGAGTTGCATCTCCATCATGTGCAAATGACGAAGCATCCACTCATTTCTTTCGTTAATCCAAACTTCACCATAACCTTTACGCCCCCATGTATTCATCGACACGTGGACCGTCTGTAAATCTTTAAAGTGACGTTCAAGGAAGAGCGCTGGCGTGATGGTTTCAATTCCAAATTCAGCAAGTCTCTCTGCTACTTTCCCAAGAAACTCTGGCCCCTCAAACCACCAGTGACCGAACAACTCCGCATCGAACGGAGCCGTGACTAAAAATGGTGGGAATGTCTGAGCACCGTGCGCTTCAAGATGTGATTCTAACGTTTTGGCAAAATCGGTCGCATGGTTTTCAATTTGATGTTCCGCCCATTCGCGCACGTAGAAATCCTTTTGATCCGTATCACCCGTAATCCGGTGCATTTTTAAACCCGTATCAAAACGAATTCCTTCCGGATGCATGAAGGACTGGATATAGTCCCAGTCCCGATCGTATGCCAAATCGCGGTAAAACTCACGATAATCCGGATGGCCTGGATATCCGATCATCGAACTCCAAATTTTACCTGAAATGATTTGATCCCGAGGGAACAACGCGACGCCATGTGGTGAATAAACAGGGGCTCCAATTCCTTTCTCTGGCGTCGGATCTGCGTCGAGAAGAGCATGTTCATCGACAAATGTGTAGCGAATTCCTTCTTCATAAAGAATCCGATCAACTCCTGGTGTATAAGCACACTCTGGTAACCAGATGCCTGTTGGACGGAACCCATAATGACGTTCGAAACAGTTCAAACCTGTGCGAATCTCAGCGCGCGCCGCCTGTTCCGTGAAGAGATGTGGATTAAAGCCATGGGTTGCCGTACATGTCACCATGTCAATATAACCTGCCTCACGATATGTACGGAACGCCTCATTCAAATTTTTATTCCAATGAAGGAACGTATTTTTTAAATCGTGGTATCGTTGACGATAAAAATGTAACGTCGCTGTTTCTTCATCTGTTCGGTCCTCAGACAATTCGAGGGCAATCAATTCGAGCATATCGTCTAAGTGCTCCACATAGCGATCCTGAATGAGAGGATCGGCAAGCATTTCAACGACAGGTGGGGAAATACTAACCGTCCAATGCAAGGGACGCTTCAAGCGATCGACTTGCCATAGAATCGGAAGATATGTCTCAGAGATGGCCTCGTAAACCCATCTTTCTTCTAAACGGTGTTTCTCTTCATGCCTAACGTACGGTAAATGAGCATGAAGGACGAGTGAAAAGTACCCAGGTTTCATAATAAAAAGTCCTCCTTAACGCACGAGTCGGTATGCTGCATATTTTGGTAACGTATCAAGTAGTTCTGGAGAATCAACTTCCCCGTATTGCCAACGTCGGACCGGTTCTGCGAATCGTCCGACTCCTACTGGTTCTGCCCGCGGCGTATCAAGCGGATTTGATGCGACGATTGGGAGAAACTCCCCTTCCATCGTCCGAATCCCAAATTCAAACACATATGTCGTATTCGGGTCGAGAGGGCGAACGAACCAGCTGTTCGTCATTTCAGGAAGATCGAATGTATAGGAGCGGTTTGCGTGACCGCTATTGTAATCAAGTAACGTAACATCAAGGATGCGAAACGCCTTCGGCAATTCTTCCCAGCGTCGCATAAATTGAAGCGCTAACGTTTCTTTCACGAGATCAGATACTTCCCAGCATACATACACTGAGTTTGGAGACTGTACGACCGCATGCATAAAGTCCACGTTGTACCGATCGGGTAGCTTCCAGTATCCATCCGGACCCTTTTCAAGAAGTGGAGAAGTCGACACGTTGGCCGTCTCTTTCGCTGATGCCACTTGTTTGCGTGAGGTCGTCACCGACGTCTTCGCTTTCTTCGTTTCACGCTTTTGTTTCACAGGGGCAACCGCCTCCACTTCCTGTTGCTGATTTCTCCATTTCCGCCATGCGTATTGGACTTTGCCAATCGGGACGTCTAATTCTGCCGCAATCTGTTTTAACGTAAGACCTTGTTGTTTCAAGGACACGATTTTCTCTTCCATCTCTATATGGCTCCCTTCATGTAAAAATCCATGTAGACTATTATTCGCTCCTTGAGTTTGTATTCCTGCCCAAAAAAATAAAGAACAACAGCACTGTTGTTCTTTACCACTAATCTTATTGATTCAAATCATAATGTTTCCCTTTTTCGAGAAAAATTAAATGTTCTCCGAAGTTCGTCACATGATCGCCCATCCGTTCGAGGTATCGAGCGATGTTCGAGAATTCGTATACATCGTTCGTCCCAACCGTCATGGCCGGGAGAGAACCGATATATTGTTTAATCACCGTTAGGTTGATGTCATCAATCACGCGGTCCATCTCATTGAGTTCACGTACACGGCTCACTTCACCTTTGCGATAGGCACGTGTCGCTAGTTCAAGCATGTCAATCAACTGCTCAGCCATCTTCTTGAGTGGTTGAATGTCGAGAACATAGGGAACGTGCTCGATTCGTGTCACCGCTTTTGCGATATTTGTCGCATAGTCCGCAATGCGTTCAAGATCTGTCGCTGATTTCATCGTCACAATCAGACGTCGCAAGTCAGTCGCGACTGGCTGCTGTTTTGCAATCAACAGGATCGCTTCATCGTTGATTGTCAACTCCAACTCATCTAACTCGTTGTCGTTCTCAATCACCGTTTTAGCCAATTCAAGATCGTGTTTTTCTAACACTTCGATTGCCGTCGCCGTTTGACGCATCGTCAAGTTTGCCAATCGAACAACTTTATCTTCTAATTCAGTTAACTTCGTATCAAAAAATGTGCGGTTTTGTGCCATCAATCCAGTCTCCTCCTTAACCGAAACGGCCAGAAATATAGTCTTCCGTCCGTTTGTCAGATGGATTCGAGAAAATCTTATCTGTAACATCGAACTCGACAACTTCTCCATTTAAAAAGAATGCTGTTTTATCCGAAACACGGGCAGCTTGTTGCATGTTATGTGTCACGATGATGATTGAATACTGTTCTTTCAACTCTTGTACCAATTCTTCCACTTTTAGTGTAGAGATCGGGTCAAGGGCAGACGTCGGTTCGTCCATTAAGATGACATCCGGTTCAATCGCTAACGTACGCGCGATACAGAGACGTTGTTGTTGTCCACCTGAAAGTCCGTACGCATTCTCATTCAATCGATCTTTTACTTCATCCCAGATTGCCGCACCACGTAATGAACGCTCGACAATTTCATCGAGTACTTTTTTATTTTTGATTCCGTGCGTCCGCGGTCCATATGCTACATTGTCATAGACCGATTTTGGGAATGGGTTCGGTTGTTGGAATACCATCCCGACCGAGGTACGCAAATCTTCCACCTTGTATCCGCGATCGAAGATGTTACGACCATGGTATAAAATTTCACCGTTCGTCCGAACCGATGGCACGAGTTCGACCATCCGATTTAACGTCTTGATGAACGTTGATTTTCCGCACCCAGATGGTCCGATGATCGCCGTGACTTCATTCTTTTTAATATCGAGGTTGACGTCAATCAAAGCCTGGTCTTCTCCGTACCACAAGTTCAAATTGTTGACGACATAGGCGCTATCTTTTTTCATCTCAGTCGTTGTCGGTTCTGTCGTAGTTGTGTTCACGTTTTGATCTCCTTTGTTGAGCTCTTGTTGTTTCATCATCTCGAGCTTCCTCCTCATTCATCTGCAAAAAAGACTTAGTGTCGATTTGTATATTTGTTTCGAATATAGATTGCAACCGAGTTCATCGCGATGAGCATCGTCATAAGTACGATGATCCCTGCTGCCGCTAAGTTTTGGAACTCTGCTTGTGGTCGGCTCGTCCAGTTGTAAATCTGAATCGGGAGGGCCGTGAAGTCAGAGAAAATGTTACTCGGTGTTGTTGAAATGAATGTTGCCGCTCCGACCATGATGAGTGGAGCCGTTTCACCAATCGCCCGGGAAACCGCTAGGATAATTCCCGTGATGATTCCTGGTAACGCCGAAGGTAACACGACGTTAAATGTCGTCTGCCACTTAGATGCCCCGAGTGCTAGCGAAGCGTGTCGTAATTCCATTTTGACTGCTCGTAGCGCTTCCTGTGAGGCCACGATGACAATCGGCAAACTCATGAGACCGAGCGTCAAGGCGCCAGCCATAACCGAGTTCCCTAATTCCATGACTCGAACGAAAATCGTCAATCCAAGTAATCCGAATACGATTGACGGAACGCCTGCCAAGTTCGAAATGTTGACTTCAATAAACGAAGTCATGCGATTTTTCGGAGCGTATTCTTCCAAGTAAATTGCCGCTCCAACACCGATGACAAACACCATCGGTACGATCAATAGCATGAGCCATAACGACCCAATCAACGCAGGATATAATCCAGCCTGTTCAGGACGGCGCGACGGGAAGTTGCGCAAGAAATCGAGATCGACCCATCCTGCGCCCTTTGACACGATGTCATAAATCAACGTCGATAAGACAACGAGCGCAAAGACAAGTCCCGCCAAAAAGATGTACTTAAATATTTCATTCAATTGTAAACGTCGTTTAATTCGTTGAGACACGGTCTCACGATTCATCAAGTTCTTCGTATTCTTGAACTCACTGTTCGGTAAAGCCATATTAGTACTCCTCTCTGAAGCGGCGCGTCACCCAGTTTGCGAATAAGTTCATCAATAGGGTAAAGACGAACAACAACGCACCGACCGCATAGATACTGTAATATTCGATTGTGCCGTAACCTGCATCACCTTTGGCGATTTGAACGATATACGCTGTCATCGTCTGAATCGCATTGAGCGGGTTGAACTCGAAGTTCGGCTGTGAACCACCAGCGATGGTTACAATCATCGTCTCCCCAATCGCACGGCTCATTCCGAGAACGATAGAGGCGATGATTCCAGACGTCGCAGCAGGCATGACAACTTTCGTTGCCACCTCAAGACGTGTCGCACCTAAACCGAGTGCACCGTCCCGAATTTTCTTCGGAACAGCACTCATTGCATCCTCAGAAATCGAGGCAATCATCGGGATAATCATAATCCCGACGACAATCCCTGGGCTTAGTGCATTGTAAATTTGAAGTCCTGGGATGAGTGCTTGCAGAATCGGTGTAATGAATGACAAGGCGAAGAAACCGAATACGATGGTCGGCACACCGGCCAACACTTCTAGAATTGGTTTCAATACACGTCGTGCCCGTTCAGAGGCGTATTCACTTAAATAAATCGCAGACGCCAAACCGAGTGGGACGGCTACAATCATCGCAATCACAGTAATTTGGAGTGTTCCCATGACAAGGGCCCATACCCCGAAGCGCTGATCTGCACTAAGCGGGTACCATTCTGTCGATCCTAAAAATTCTGCGACAGGGACTCGTTCAAAGAACTTGAATAGCTCAAAGCCTAGTGTGAACGCAATACCAATGGTCGTGACGACCGATACGAATGCGCTCAAGAATAATAAGAACGGCATGATTTTATCAAACACGTTCGTCGTACTATATTTCTTTTGTTTATTTTGTTGAATCATCTCTCGAATCGAAAGCTTATTGTTCGGTTCATTCATCTCGTGTATCGCTCCCTACCTCTTCATACTAGAAAGCATGGCGAGAAGGCGAGACCGTGTCTCACCTTCTGCCACCTATCATCTTATTCTCCAGCGATTTCGTCGATCATCTTCATGTTTTCGTCGTAACGCGCTTGTTCCATACCGACATATCCTACTTCTTCAGAAAGCGCAGCAGCGTTCTCATTCATGAAGCGTGCGAATTCCGCAACTTGCTCTTTGTCTTTCAACGAAGCGTTGTTGACGTACGTGTAGATTTCACGTGAGAGTGGATAAGAAAGGTCATTGATTGTTTCTGGAGTTGGCTCTACACCCTCGACTGCCATGGCACGAAGCGTGTCTTGGTTTTCGATGTAGTATGCATATCCGAAGAATCCGATTGCACCTTCTGTTCCAGCTACACCCGTGACGAGGACGTTGTCATCCTCAGACAATTGTGCGTCTTCACGAATGTCCGTATCGTCAAGGACGGCTTCATTGAAGAAGTCAAATGTACCTGAGTCTTTACCTGGTGCGAAGAATGAAATCTCCTCATCTGGCCAGTCAGAGCGAACGTCTTTCCATGTTTTTACGCTTGTGTCCGTCCACATCTTATTCAATTCTTCAATCGTGATATCTTGTGCCCAATCGTTCGCTGGGTTAACAACAAGCGAAAGTCCATCAAGTGCAACCGAGAGTTGCGTGAATTCCACACCG
This sequence comes from Exiguobacterium sp. 8A, assembly GCF_902506275.1. Classification (GTDB taxonomy): domain Bacteria; phylum Bacillota; class Bacilli; order Exiguobacteriales; family Exiguobacteriaceae; genus Exiguobacterium; species Exiguobacterium profundum. Next base: position 913,747 of record NZ_LR733630.1, read on the forward strand.
TTTTTCTCAGCTTCGGCTGCTTCTTCTTCTTTGATTTCACGTGATGCGTTCGAGAAGTCTGTCTCTCCCGTCACGAAACGTTTGAAGCCACCACCCGTACCAGAGACACCGACTGTCACTTCAACTTCTGGTTGTTCAGCTGAAAATTCTTCTGCGACTGCTTCCATGATTGGGAATACAGTTGATGATCCATCCATGACGACTTTTCCTGAGAGCGCATCGCCGCCTTCAGCAGCGCCACCTTCTTCATTGTTCCCACAAGCAGCACCTACGAGTGCGACTGAAGTGATTGAAGCGAGTAAAGCTGATTTTTTCATCCAAGACATTTGTGACGTCCTCCTTGAGTTTGCTTTGATTTTTGTTGTGGATTTGTTGTTCTGTCCTACAATTAATATCCTAATGAACTTCTATTAACGAGAAATAAACGGAACGTAAAAGAATTGTAAAGACAAAAAAAGAAGTCACCGAAGTGACTTCTTTTACTGAAGCATTGCATTGACGTCTTCTAGATTAAAGTAAGCTTTCATGATGTCGTGCGCGACACGCGTATTGATTCCTTCCGCCTCAAGTCCAGGCATGATGATCGCCCAAGCGATTTCCGGATCATCGAACGGTGCCCAACCGACATGGTTTGAGTTCAATGTCTTAATCGGTTCTCCGTTCGCATTTCGTTTCGCCTGACCGTCTGCCCCTTCCGCGATTGCTTGAGCAGTTCCGGTTTTACCTGCAGCCGTCATACCGGTCTGCTGTAAAATGCGAGACGAACCGGACGCAGATTCAACCCCTTGACGATATCCTTCACGGACACGTTGAATGTATTCATCCTGGATATCGACTTTATTCAACGCATTCGGTTGGAACGTGCTCACGACTTGCTTATTGTTCTCATCAAGCGAACCCGGCTCAATGATTTCTTTCAGCAAGTGTGGTTGTACACGATAGCCACCGTTCGCCAATGCTGACGTATATTGCGCCAATTGAATCGGAGTATAAGAAATATACTGTCCGATCGACATATCCATCAGAAGCGTGACGCGGTCCGGGATGCTACGGAATCCGGTCGACTCAAACGGCAAGTCGATCCCTGTTTCGATTCCGAGACCGAATTGTTTATAGTAGTGTTCCATCGTTTCGAACGCCTGCGTGACATTTTCCCCGACAATTTGACCTGTCGAGTAATAATCAGCCAGACGCAAAGCAATTTGGAACATATAGATATTCGATGACATCGCGAGTGCATCTAAGTCGTTGATGTTCCCCATATTCCGGTAGGAAGCTTTCACTGACGAACCAATCCGAATCGGAGCATCATAAATATACTCTCCCGGTTTCACGACGCCTTCTTCGAATCCATAGGCGACCGTCGCCCCTTTGATGGTTGATCCGATTTGGCTGGCGCGAAGAACCGTTCCGGTCGATACATCCTTGAATTCGTTCGTTTCCAAATCGAGTTCTTGTCCAGATAAGGCGAGCAATTCACCCGTTTGTGGATTCATGACGACAGCGAATGCCCGGTCGAAATGAGGACTTCCAGAGCGCCCTGCGCGAATCGCCTTTTTCAAGATCTCATCGATTTCTTTTTGGAACTCGATGTCGGTCGATAAGACGATGTCTTTCCCTGGATTCCCACTCACTCGTGTCGGTTCACCGACCGGCTCCCCTTTATACGTCGTGAACACATCATAGGCCGGCGTTCCCCGAAGGACGTCTTCATACTGTTGTTCCAAGTAGGAGGTACCAACCCGGTCGTTCAACCCGTAACCCTTCGCCTGATAAGATGCACGTTGTTCCGCCGGAATTTGACGATAACTTCCTAGGAAACTCTTGAACGTCTCATCATACGGATAATCCCGTTGATAGTAAGGTTCGACACTCACTCCAGGCAACTGCTCTAAGTTCTCTTCGATGACCGCCATCTCTTTCGGGCTTGCACCGATTTTGATGACCTGTGGGTCGAGTGCATAGCCACTCTCCATATTGTGTTTAATGGCGATGATTTCTTCTGTCGCATCATCAAAAGTGATCTCTTCTTCGGTGATTGAATCGAGCAAAAGCCGGTCCACGTCTTGGTTAGACAATGCGGCCCGCTCCTCTTCCGATAATTCTTCCAATAACCCTTGAGTCCGTTCTTGCGCCAATTCCGGATTCGTTGCAATCCAGTAATCCTTTCGGTCTCGCTCCGTCATTTTACGGTCTTCTTTTGGAATGTCGACGATTTCCGCCAATTTTTTCGCTACGTCTAAACGTTCATCCGTCTTTGTCACTTGAGAGCGGCGATACATGACCGAGTAGTTTGAAATCGTATCCGCCAGCACTTGACCGTTCCGGTCGTAGATTTTACCTCGCGGCACTTCATATTTAATTTTACTCGACTCCGTTTTCTGTACTTCCCGAGCAATCAGTTCACCATTCACGATTTGTACGACACCCAATCGAAAAATGAGGGTCGCAAATAGAATGAAGACGATGAAAAATAGTAAATTTAAGCGTAACGGTAAGTGGTTTCGCCGTTTTTTCGGCACTTTTACCCGATTTTTTGCCAAGTCCGTTTACTCCCTCCACGTTCATTTCCTTCTATATTATAGAGGACAGGAATCCCTGTCGTTTTGTCCGATTTTCACTATATCATAATTTGTTTACAAATTAATGAAAACCACAAAAAAACCCGAGATTCGTATAAGAACCCCGGGTAAGACCAGCTTATTTTGCGTCAGCGTATAATTTCGCCACATAATCCCAATCGATGACATGGAAGAATGCGTTGATATAGTCAGGACGACGGTTTTGGTAGTTCAAGTAGTAAGCATGTTCCCATACATCAAGACCGAGGATTGGCGTAACACCTTCCATGATTGGTGAGTCTTGGTTTGGTGTAGACGTGACTTCGAGTTTCCCGTTCTTCACGACGAGCCAAGCCCATCCTGAACCGAAACGAGTCGTTGCAGCTTTCGTGAATTCGTCTTTGAACGCATCAAAGCTACCGAAAGACTCATCGATTGCCGCAGCGAGATCGCCAGACGGTGTGCCGTTCTCATTTTTCTTCAAGAGCTTCCAGAAGAACGAGTGGTTCCAATGACCGCCACCGTTGTTGCGGACAGCTGTTTGAATGTCAGCAGGAAGCGAATCGATTTTTTGAAGCAAGTCTTCGAGTGAAGAGTACTCCACATCTTTTCCTTCGAGTGCATTGTTTACGTTTGTGACGTAAGTGTTGTGGTGTTTCGTGTGGTGGATTTCCATCGTGCGTGCATCAATGTGTGGTTCGAGTGCATCATATGCGTAATCAAGTTGTGGTAATTCAAATTTAGCCATTACTAAAATCCCCCTTAAAAGTGTTTTGAACAACGTTCGTCTTAAATGTAACAGATATGTGACGGTCGACTCAATTGTAATGCTTTATTCGACATCTTCTTCTGGCAATGCCCAAACTGAAATCGACCCCGCCGACACTTTAAATACCCCAAATCCTTCTTCATCAATCTCAATTCGATCATCCAACGTATTCGTTAAATCGACCCATGTTTCACCGGCACGTTCTTCCCCGACAAACATTCTCTTTTCAGATTCATCAGAAGTTGAAATGAGGACGGCACATCCGGAACGTTCGATTTCCTCCACACCTTTTCGTACCCACCCGATGACGTTTGCATCATCAAAGTAATCATCCTGCTCCCCGTACGCTTTCTCTCGGCGCGCATATAGAAGCGTATCAATGGCGAGCTTCATCCCATCAGTCGGGTGAGGACCGTCTATACCGTAGTAATCGCCATAGAAGACACATGGATAACCATCTTTACGAAGTAAGACAAGACCATAGGCGATTTGCTTGAACCAATCTTTCACCCATGACTCAAGCGCCTCCTCGGGTTGTGAATCGTGATTATCTACGAACGTCACGGAATGAAGCGGGTGTGACTGAACGAGCGTATCATCAAAAATGGTTCGCATGTCAAACGCGGCCCCTTCCTCCGAGGCTTGATGTAATTTGTAATGGAGCGGGACATCGAATAAATCGACATGGTAATCGATATTATCGAGAAATTCACGACAGGCATCAAGGTCAGATTTCCAAAACTCGCCGACAAAATAGAATTGGTCACCTTTCTCTTCCCGCATCGTCTGACTGAACTCTTTTACAAAGTCATAGTTGATGTGTTTAATGGCGTCAAGACGGAATCCATCACATTTCGTCTCCTCGATGAACCATTTCCCCCAATTCAACACTTCTTCACGCACATCGGGATGGTGGTAATCGATGTTCGCAAACATTAAATAGTCATAGACACCGAATTCATCGTCGACGTTATCATTCCATCTTTTGTTTTCTCCGACAATAAAGAAAATACCGGAACGATCAGTCGCCGCATCATAATCCGTTCCGTTAAAGTGCGTGAAGTCCCATTTGAATGAAGAGTATTTCCCATCACGAGCTTCGTAATCAAATTTTGTCCATCCCTCGATTTCGAACGCTTCATCTGAAAGGACTTTCGTACGGTCGTCGGGATCTACTTCTAACACTTCAAACTTCTCGGTCGCATCCGCCCCGGCTTTATGGTTCATGACGACATCCATATAAATCTGCATCCCGAGTTCTTGTTGGCAATAGGCTGTCGCTTCAAGTAGTTCTTTTTTCGTACCGTATTTCGTGGCAATCGATCCTTTTTGATCGAACTCACCCAAATCATATAAGTCATAGATTCCATAACCGGTATCTTGATCACTTTGCCCTTTTGTGACAGGTGGTAGCCAAAGTGCAGTTATTCCTGCTTTATTTAAGTCGGCTGCTCTCTCTTTTAGTCGCTTCCAATGCTTTTGATCTGCCTCGACATGCCATTCAAAAAATTGCATCATGGTGTGGTTTCGTTCCATTTTGTCCGCCTCGTTTCATATTTTTCAAAAAACAAAATGCTAACGAGTATTTACCCAGCAATTTTAGATTGAAAACAAAAAAGCGACGTTCACATTGTGACGTCGCTTACGAATGGACCCTGTAGGACTTGAACCTACGACCGGACGGTTATGAGCCGTCTGCTCTAACCAGCTGAGCTAAGGGTCCTTATAAATAGCGGCGGAGGGAGTCGAACCCACGACCTCACGGGTATGAACCGTACGCTCTAGCCAGCTGAGCTACACCGCCATGTTGTTATACAGTAATAATATACTGAATATGTCTTGGAGTGTCAAGGAGTATTCCTTGCCGAATAAGAAAAAGCACCCCAAATTTCATTTGGAGTGCTTCTGATTTATACGGTTACTTCGTTTGCATCTTCAAGTGTGATTTCCGTGATGTTCATAGCATGGTCACCGATTCGCTCCAAGTTCGAGAGCATATCGACGAAGAACATACCTGCTTGTCCATCGCAAGCACCTGTGTTCAAACGAACGACGTGGTTCTTACGGAATTGACGCTCGAGCATGTCGAGTTTCGCTTCCATTTCAATGACTTTACGTGCTTCAATCATGTCACCGCTCCCCAACGTCTGAAGAGATTTCTCTAACGTCGCACGTGTGAGGTCGTACATTTCAGTCAATTCTTTTTGTGCATCTGTCGAAAGCGTCACTTTCGTAGCTGTCTTATAATCAATCAACTCGATGATGTTCTCAACGTGATCACCGATTCGCTCGATATCGTTGATGGCATGCATGAGTGTTTTGTGTTCTTGTGATTCTTGTTCTGTCAAATCAACGGCAGCCAATTTCACGAGGTAATCTGTAATTTTCGCATTCAACGAGTTCAATGCTTCTTCGATATGTGCCGACTTTTCAGCGTGCTTCTTGTCGCCAGTCGTCAAATAGTTGCGTGCTTCATCGAGACCGAGTTTTGCGAAATCTCCCATGCGGATGACTTCGTATTTCGCTTGCTCGACTGCAATCGATGGTGACTGTTGAATGAAGATCGGGTCTAAATGTTGTGCTTTCGTATCGACGATTGAGTCTTCACCAGGAACCAACTTCGTCACGATCCAAGCAATCGTTCCGATGAACCAGAACTGGATGAAAGTGTTGACGACGTTAAACGTACCGTGTGCGAATGCGATTTGCATCTTATCTTCAATCGCCAAGAGTTCTGTGATCCAATAGATATAGTTTGTGAACGGAACTAACAAGATCATAAAGATTGTCGTACCGATCAAGTTAAAGATGACGTGTGCCGCTGCTGCACGACGTGCGGCAACTGATGCACCAATCGATGCCAAAATCGCTGTGATCGTTGTTCCGATGTTATCTCCGAACAATACCGGTAAAGCAGCACCTAAATCGATGGAACCACCAGCATATAGCTCTTGCAAGATTCCGATCGTCGCAGACGATGATTGAACAATCACGGTAAATACTGTACCAACGATGACACCGAGGAACGGGTTGTCACTCATTGATTGCGTCAAGTCGATGAAATATTCACTTGAACGAAGTGGTTTCATCCCACTTCCCATTAATTCAAGTCCATAGAACAACATCCCGAAGCCAAAGAAAATTTGACCAAGGTGTTGTAATTTTTCTTTTTTAAAGAAGAACAACAATACTGCACCGATTGCAATGATTGGAAGCGCATATGCACCAACATCGAATCCGATGATGAACGCCGTCACCGTCGTCCCGATGTTCGCCCCCATGATGACCCCGATTGCTTGACGGAGTGTCATGAACCCGGCGCTAACAAGTCCGACCGTAATGACGGTTGTACCTGAAGATGATTGAATCAATACAGTAACGATAATCCCGGCGAGTACCCCAAGGAATGGATTCGTTGTATACTTATCAAGGATGTCTCGCAGGCGATTCCCTGCAGACTTTTGGAGTCCGTCTCCCATCGATTTGATCCCGAAGAGGAAGATCCCTAGACCTCCAAAAAACATGAATAACATTTCTTGCAAATTGTATTCCACGATTTTTGTACTCCTTTTAATTAAGAATTGGTTGGATTTGCTTGGTTTTTAATGCCCTACTCATTATGCCTTCATCGGTAGTATCATGTAAACACGTTTAATGTAAAAGTTTTATTAAAACACTGTACCATTTCATGCATCTTATTGACTTCTGTAATATAACAGATTGGAGTTTTTAGTATGTTGTCCACTATTTTGAAGTTCCTTCGAACAAGTCTTTTCCCATCTAAGCAAGTATTGCGTCTTCGTTTAGCCCCGCTCCATGCCTATATGGGAGCCACTCTCGTGTTGACGCTTCTGATCACTGTCTTGGACTTTATTGTGATTCGTCCTGATTTTTTCGTTCCGATGTGGCTATTCTTACACGGATTCGCCATTTTCTTTTTCTATTTACTTTGGGTCGCCATCATGGCTTTATACGTTCAGTTGGTTACAAAAGTCTACTCGAAAAACATGTGGGCCTACCGTCAAGCTTGGCCATATGCCGTGGCGATGACATTCGTCCCTACCGTTATATTAGTGGTGTTGTACCACATGAACCCGTCTCTTATATGGATTGGTTTCATCATTGGACTCGGATATATCACCTACCCTTTAACGAAAGTGCCAAAAAAAAAATAACGACAAGCGTCTTCGTAAACGCTTGTCGTTATTTTTATGCCGGAGAAAGTTCCTCGAGCGTCTGATTCAATGCTTCACTTTGGTCACTCAAGTCAGTACCTGCAGACTGTAAGGCAGACTGCACATTGGACCATCGTTCGACACCGTCGTTCAGCTCGAATAACTTTCGTTCGAGTAACGAACTGATTTCTCGCAACCGCTCATTCGATTCGATTAATTGCAAGAGCTGTCTCCCCGTATGTGACGTTTGATCCGAGATGGACTGAAACTCATCTAACTGAACTTTGATTTCATGGTCGATTGTTCCGATTCCAATCTCTACTCGATAAACAGCATCTTTTAATAGATGCACTTCTTTGATAAAGTCATTGACTTCAAACAACAGGTCCTTTCGTTCTTCGTTCAATGCTTCGATTGCATCTACCGCGAGGAGTGTCGCTTCATTCGTCATTTTTGCTAACTTCCCAACTTCATTGGCAACAACAGCAAATCCTTTACCATGTTCTCCTGCGCGGGCTGCCTCAATCGATGCGTTAAGCGACAACATCTTCGTAGCTGTCGACACCGATAGGATACTCTTTAGCGCCTCATCCGCTTTTGAAGAGTTCGACTCACTCTCTTCAAGCTTTTGTTGAATACTCTCCACTTGTTGCTCAACATAATCACTCGCCTCTTTCACAGAATAGAACGTTTCAAGTTCTTCATGTAATATGGATTTCAGTCGATTGCCACGGTCGTCCACACTCGAAATTTGATGTTCCAGCATTTCTATTTGTTGTGTCACTTCTCTCATTTTGAATGTAGAATCGCTTGTCACCGACTGATATGAATGACTCGTATGTTCTACCGTAACCGCAACTTCACGGAATTGTTCAACCTGATGATGGCTGTTCATCAGTTCTTGTTGGAAGATTGGAAGACTTTGATGAAATGCACTCGCTGTCTTCCCCATCATATCCATGGACTGATTCCATAATTGAATGAACGTGTTGAACTCGGTTTCGAGTATATGGATTTCTTTGGATTTCGCTCCAAGTGCCACGTCATCGAAACGACGCGTTTCAACGGCACGGCGCAATGAATGGGCCAATACACTCAACGGTTTGACTTCACGATGAATCAATCGCGAAAAGAGGATGGCCATCCCAATCATCGCAATGAATAAAATGAACGTGATATATTTTCGCAGTTCAGTCATTGGACCAAGCGCAGATTTTTTCGTGACAACGAGAACGTAATCTGCTTTTAGCTCAGGGATCGAGACCGATGCCATTAGTAAACCATCTGTCTCTTCTACTTCAGATGTTGTCGTTTGTGAAACTTTCCCTACAATCTGCTCTGTTTTCATTCCTTTTGACCCACTCAATTGCTCAACAGACTCTCCACGTACTAAAAATTGCGCTGCTTCAAAATCATCTCCCGATAGAATAGAAGCTTGTTGCATATAAGTAGATTTTAATGACCGGTTGAGTTGCTTCTCGTTTGCTACATATGCACTGTACGACGTCTTCACCGATTCTCGCATGACCGTAACTTCTCGCATAAGGCGCTGCTCGATTTCTGCGGACAATAGTTGTTCAGACTTTAGGGCGAACCAGCTAAACGTCACGATAAAGACAAGTAATATGATTGGCATGAGCGTCCATTGGAGGCGGTGCCCTATTTTAAAATGACGATTTAGTCGAGCGTTTCGTCCCGTACCCTTCATTTGATTGCGCTTGAAATTCATCTTCACGTTAAGCCACCTCTTTTTCTAATCTCGCCTATATATCGGTCTTGAGACGGTGGAAAATTATGAAGTAGATGTTAAGATAGCGTTAGAGTTTGTAAAGAGCACACATCCGTCACGCATCCTAGATGCTTTTTCACATTCTTTTCGTTATGATAATGAAGAAACCCTATCATCTTAAATCGATTGGATTCTTTCCAAAAGAAGGAGATTACGTATATGTCAGAAATTTTGCATCGTTCATTAACACGTCCGGTCCGCGTCGGTAACTTGATTATCGGAGGATCGAACGAAGTCATTATTCAATCTATGACCACTACGAAAACGCATGACGTCGAGGCGACAGTCGCCGAAATCAAGCGTCTTGAGGAAGCTGGTTGCCAAGTCGTTCGCGTGGCTTGTCCAGACGAACGTGCAGCTGACGCACTTGCAGAAATTAAGAGCCGCATCAATATCCCGCTCGTCGTCGACATCCACTTCGACTACAAGCTTGCTTTAAAAGCCATTGAAAGTGGCGTCGATAAAATCCGGATTAACCCGGGTAACATCGGTCGTCGTGAGAAAGTAGAGGCCGTCGTCAATGCGGCGAAAGCAAAAGGGATTCCAATTCGAATCGGTGTTAACGCCGGCTCATTAGAAAAACAATTCCTTGAAAAGTATGGATATCCGACCGCGCAAGGTATGGTCGAGAGTGCGATGCACCACGTGAAGATTCTCGAGGATCTCGGCTTCTATAACACGATCATCTCGCTCAAAGCTTCAGACGTAAACCTTGCACTCGAAGCCTACACACTCGCTGCGAAGACGTTTGATTATCCTCTTCACGTCGGCATCACAGAGTCAGGTCCACTCTTCTCCGGTTCACTTAAATCGGCTGCAGGACTCGGTGCAATTCTCTCTCTTGGAATCGGTTCAACAGTTCGAGTTTCACTTTCAGACGACCCGGTTGAGGAAGTAAAAGTTGCGAAAGAAGTGCTCAAGTCATTTGGACTTGCAGCAAATGCCGCGACTTTGATCTCTTGTCCAACATGTGGACGAATTGAAATCGATTTGATTTCGATTGCAAAAGAGGTAGAAGAATACATCCAAAACATCAACGTCAACATTAAAGTTGCCGTTCTCGGATGTGCGGTAAACGGTCCTGGTGAGGCTCGTGAAGCGGACATTGGAATCGCAGGCGCACGTAACGAAGGACTTCTCTTCCGTCACGGAAAGATCATCCGTAAAGTGCCTGAGGCGACGATGGTCGAAGAATTGAAAAAAGAAATCGATGCGATCGCTGCTGAAAAAATGGCTGAACGTGAGCGCGAAGAACAAGAACTCGCAAACCAATCAAATTAATGAATCTCATGCCCGTACGGTTGCAACCGTACGGGTTTTTGATAGAATAGAGGGCATGTGAGGAGGAGTGATGAGATGCGAATCGGCATTGATTTGGATGGAACCGTTACAGATCCTAAAAGTTGTTTTTTATATATGAATGAATCACTCGGCTATTCGATTGACTATCATCGTGCGACCGAGTACGAGTTGCACACGTATACGACGATGGAGCAACATGAATTTTGGAAGTTTATGATTGAAGAGGGGCATGAAGAAGCGATTTACCGTCGTTCACTTCCGCACTCTGATGTGTTGGATGTGTTATGGGAATTAAAGCAGCAACATCACCTGCATTACGTCACCGCCCGAAGTGAGGCGGTTCGACCGGTTACCGAAGAATGGATCAAACAGCATCGTTTGCCGCTTGATTCGTTGGTCATGACCGGTTCTCACGATAAAATCAATGTCGTCAAAGACTTGTCACTCGAACTGTTTATGGAAGACCGGTATGAGAATGCCATCTCGATTCATGAAGAAACGTCAATTCCAGTACTCCTATTCGACGCACCCTATAATCGTAAGACGTTACCTGAAGGCGTAACTCGCATTTCGACATGGCGTGAGGCGCATCACCATGTCGCGCAATTGGAGAAACAAATCGTTCTACAGCAACGTTAAAAGGCAAGCCCGACACAATCGGGCTTGCCTTTTAAATTCGTCCGAGCTCTTCGATTATATCGCTTGCGAGTGCACTTGCGGGGTGTATACTCTGGCTAATCGACTTGGCAGCGAGCGCATGCCATAGCACCGCTTGCTCGTTCGGTGCCGAAGGCTTTTTTCTTCTAGCCCATAGCGCAAGTAGGATTCCGGTCAACACGTCCCCACTTCCACCTTTCGCTAACGCCGATGCTTCAACGGTATTGACGGCACCTGTTCCGTCAGGTGTAACGATGATCGTATACGTTCCTTTTAAAATCAAATGGACTCGGTGTTGCTTCGCGAACTCACAAGCGATGGAAAACCGATCTGCCTCGATCTCTTCAACCGATTTTCCGGTCAATCTTGAAAATTCACCTGGATGCGGTGTCAGCGTAAGCGGCCCCCGGGTTTCCAATCGTTTCGTCGATAGTGCCCCAGCGTCCAAGATGACAGGACAAGACTGCTGTTTTGCGTATTGCCAAATGAGATTCAACGCTTCCCCTTCGACCATACCGGGACCGATGGCAAGTGCATCGTACGGTTGTTCCACCACATCGGTGTGTTGCTGATACATCGCTTCAGGCAGTGTTGAGATAAGCGGGATCGCTTCACGTGGAATGGAGAGACGTAATAAGCCGATACCAGAACGAGTTGCAGCACGACCACCCAAGAATGGCGCACCGAGAAAATGACGACTCCCCCCGATAAGCATCCCGTGTCCATATGTCGTCTTATGACTGAAATGGTCGCGCTCCAAAAGAGATCGATCGAAATCAGTTTCGGTCAACACCTTCCAATCGGATGTATGTCGGAGTCCGATATCAATCCGTTCCACTTTGCCATAGAATGGAGCAGTCCGATTTAAGAATGTCGAACGTTTGAAACCGTGTAACGAATACGTATACGTCGCCCGTATCGCTATATCATAAAAGTCTCGAGCATGATCACTCGGTATGCCTGATGGTACATCAATCGAAATGACAGGCGTCGATTGACGATTCACCCATTCAATCACTTCCCGCGCTTGACCAGTCACGGGACCGGACAACCCAACGCCAAACAAGGCATCAATGATGATATCTGTTTGGATTGGCCGTTCCACAAGGCGAAGGAATGAAGATGCATAGGAAGCATGGATTGCAGCCGCCTCCGTTTGACTTTTCCCTAACGGTGACCACACGCTGACCTCATGCCCTTTCATAGCAAGCTCTCGAGCGACGACCCAACCGTCCCCACCGTTGTTGCCTGTGCCACAAATCACCAAAATGGTAGACTGCGAATCGATTCGAATGTGAGGCACAATCGCCGAGGCCGCTCGCTCCATCAACACCTCTTCGGGCATCCCATTTTGAATCGCTGTGCGATCGATCTGCTTAATCTCAGCAGCTGTATAGATCATCTAACCTCCCCCTTCGATACAAAAAAGGGATTGAATCAAATCAATCCCTTTTGCTTACATTCTTTACAATACCCATATATCTCAAATTTATGATCGACCACTTCAAATTCAGGGTCGAGCGCCTCTACGAAGCGCATCGGACATAAATCGAGCAGTTTCGTCTTTCCACAGCTCCGACAAATCAAATGATGATGGTGATGTGCCGCACTGCAGGTGACTCGAAAGGATTTCTCACCATCGAGTTCCGTCGCTTCAAGTAATCCTTCCTCCGCAAACGACTTCAAATTTCGATACACCGTATCAAAACTCATCGTCGGATGTTTGTCTCGCATGTACTCGAGTACTTCCTTCGCACTGATATATCGGTCTTCTTCAGAGAGATAAGCATACATTTCAAGACGTTTCGGCGTCACTTTTAAAGAAGATGCACGAAGACGATTCAATTGTTCAGCCTCATTCATGTTGTACCTCCTTTTTCTTAAAACTCATGACTTTCTCGAGCGCCATGACGGCTGCTAAAATACCGACTGCTATCAATACGATAACACCGCCCGGAGCGAGATCGAGATCATACGCAAGGACAAGCCCACCGATTGTCGCGACCTCTCCGAAGATGATGGACCACATAATGGTCTGTTTGAAACTCGAAGTAAAGCGTAGCGCCGCTGCGACGGGTAACGTAATCAAACTAGATACGAGAAGTGTTCCAACAATTCGCATGCTGACGGCAATCACAAGCGCTACGATGAACATGAATAAAAGGTGAAGCATCGTACTCGGTAATCCTGACACTTTTGCCTGTTCTTCATCAAATGACAAGAACAGCAACTGCTTATAGAAAATAAGAATCACAAAGAGCGTCAAGACGGCCACACTGACGATCAATGTGATGTCAGATTGACTCACAGCTGAAATCGATCCAAACAAGAGTGTGGACAAGTCGACCGAGAATCCTCGTGATAGCGAGATAAAGATGGCACTAAGTCCCATTCCTGCGGACATCATAATCGGAATGGATAGTTCCTGGAAGTGCACATATTTACCTCGAAGCCAATTGAGTCCTAACGCAGCCAATACAGAGATCAGCGTTCCCATATACAGGGGGTTCAGGTCAGCGAATAGAGCGATATATTGTCCGAGAAATAAACTGAACGAAATTCCGGCAAGCGTCATGTGTGACAATGCATCGGCAATCAAGCTCATCCGTCTCACTACAATGAATGAACCGATGAGCGGTGCGGTAAACCCGATCACAAGTGCTGCAATGAACGCATAACGTAAAAAACTATATGTCCAAAGATCTGTGATCATGTCGTTCCCTCGTGAACAAGAACTTTGACAGGATAAGGTTTGATGGACGATGCGAGTTCTCCGAGCTCGCTATATTCTCTCAGTCCACAATTGCATGCTAATCGTCCGCGGTCGAGATGGACGACTTTCGTGACAAGATCGGTCACCACGTTTAAATCGTGGGTGACGAGGACGAACGTACAAGTCGTATGTTCACGAAGCATATGCAAGACTTCATAAAAATCTTGTAAGTGTTTTTGGTCCACACCGACGGTCGGCTCATCGAGAATCAATAGATCAGGTTGGTTGACCATCGCTCGAGCGATAAAGACACGCTGTTGTTGTCCACCGGACAGATCTCCAATTTTCCGATGACGAAACTGCCACATGTTGACCGTTTGTAACGCATTTTGAATCGCTGCCTGATCTTCCATTTTTAAACGTTTGAATAAACCGAGACGTCCGTATCTGCCCATCGCAACAACTTCTTCGACGGTAACCGGGAATCCCGAGTTAAAGGAAGCCGCTTTTTGGGAAACGTAACTGATACGAGACTTGTCTTTAAACTGCGAAATGGGCTTGCCGAACAATTCGACTGACCCTTGTTGCGGGTTCAGTAATCCAAGAATGGTTCGAATCAAAGTCGACTTCCCAGAACCGTTTTCTCCAACGATTGCGACAAAGTCCCCTTGTCGAATATCAATCGATACGTTTTGTAAGGCTGGTGTCCCATCATAGAAGTAAGACACCTCGTTTAATTTGACGACAGATGTAGTCATCTAATCCCTTCTCTCATATGTTAAATCGTAATCATTTCTACTTTCTAGGCGTTTGTATTATACAGAATATCACGCATACCTTCAAGTAAGACCGGTTTCACCTAGCCAAATGGTGAACTACTCGCCACTTATTTGCTTCACACCTTGAAGTGGGAGCTTCTTGGGAAGATCGTACTTTTATTAGCCACGATTATTTACCAAGCTCGTCGGGCAGTCCCTGCCCTGAATAGTTGTTAGTCGGCCAACATCAATAGGTTGATGCTCGCATTGATATCTCGATCATGTTGCGCGCCACAAGCACACGTCCATTCGCGGACATCTAATTTTTTCTTCTCGCCTTTTACTCCGCAAGTGGAACAGATCTGCGTCGATGCGTACCATGGGTCTGCCTTGATGAGCGTCCGTCCGTAGAACTTGCATTTGTATTCTAGCTGTCGGACGAACTCGTACCAACTGACATCCCCGATGGACTTCGCTACCTTGTGGTTCTTCATCATGTCCTTCGACTTCAATGTCTCCACGACGATGACTTGGTTCTCGTCAACGATCCGTCTCGACAGTTTGTGAAGGAAGTCCTTCCGTTGGTTGGCGATCTTTTCGTGTTTCTTTGCCAGAAGTAATTTTGCTTTTTCACGATTCTTACTCCCGATCTTCTTGCGTGACAGCGCGCGCTGTGCCTTCTTGACTTTTTCTTCGGACTTACGAAGGAAACGTGGGTTTTCGATCTTCTCCGAGACCATCGCATCGTTCGTCATGACGGCGAAGTGTTCCAAACCGAGATCGATCCCGACCTTGTTCTCGGCTGGGATCCATGGTTCATCGTCCTGTTTGACAAGGAGGGAGATGAAGAACTTGCCCGTCCCGGCGAAGAACTTCGCGAACGCGGTGTCGAGGTTCAGCTTCGCGTTCGCGAGCGCGAGGCTGTCCGACTCGGCGAGGAACGGGAACAAGGGCTTGTAGGATGCGGGTGTCGCCGGTTTCCGTCTCGTCACGATCCCCGCTTTCGCCTCCTCGCGGATGGCGATGCGGTCCTCGAGCAGCTTGTTGTAGATGAACCGGGCGCAGCCGATCGTCTTGATGAGGAACTCGGCCTGTGCAGGCGTCGGGTGAAGCCTATATTTGTAGCCTTTCAGCATGTCCGTCCCTCCTCCCTCCAGCAGATCGTGATATGTCTTCCTCATCCGATACCCGCGGAGAGGGAGGGAGAATCTAACGGAATCACGAACTTTTGTTCGTAACATCTGTCATAGGGATATAAGACTTTTGGACCGGGCGATTCATCTCCCGCCTACGCTGGGCTACGCCCCGAGACGCTTAGAGGAGGGAGAATTCTCGCCTGATTTTGTTAAAATTAACGTAAATCGTATGTTCGTTCAAAACCTTGTCGATTACACTAGTATTATGAAGGGGATGGTTTTATGGAAAAGAAACTGGCAGTTATTGATATCGGATCCAACTCGATTCGCAACGTCATCTTCGAAGTGAACGAGGAAGGACAATACTTCGAACGGTTAAATGTGAAAGAAGTCGCGCGATTGTCCAGCCATATTAGTGATGCGAATGAAATGACTGAAGAAGGAATCGCTTCGCTCATCGATACGTTACGTCACTTTAAAGAGTTGAACGACCATCATCACGTAACCGATATACTCCCTGTGGCGACGGCAGCCATTCGAAATGCGAATAATTCAGATGAGATTTTGCAGAACGTCAAACAATCTACAGGGATGACCATCCGCCTATTGAGCGATTACGAAGAAGCCTTTTACGGATATTCGGCCATCGTCAACTCTACCTATGTGGAAGATGGATATTCCGTCGATATTGGTGGGGGATCAATGGAAGTCACATATTTTCAGAACCGCGAACTCGTCTTCTATCATAGTTTTCCTTTCGGTGCCGTGACGTTAACGAAAGAATTCATGAAAGATGAGACGATGACGAAAGACGAGCGGAAAGCGTTGACCGCATACTTAAAGAAGGCATTCAAGGAAATTGAATGGCTCGAACCACACGGTGTCCCTCTTGTCGGTGTCGGCGGGACGGCTCGTAACTTAGTCCGGGTCGAACAGACCATATCGAACTTCCCGCTTGAAGGAATCCATCAGTATACGATTTCTGCTGAACAATTGGAGGACGTCATAGATGAACTCGTCGGAATGTCGAGTAAACAACTCGGGCGTTTGGATGGGCTATCAAAAGACCGGGTCGACATCATCGCGCCTGCCGTGACAGCAATCGGCGAACTCGCTAAATATTTGAAAGTGCCCGAGTTCACGATGAGTAACAATGGACTCCGCGAAGGACTATTCTATGAAAACTATTTACATGAGCATGATAAAATTCGTTTTGCCGATGTGAAAGAAGAAAGTTTTCGTCATTTTGAAAAACAATATGACGTGAACCCGACTCGTCATCAACATCTCATCCGATTGGCTCGACAGTTGTATACCGGATTAATTGAAGTAAAAGCGATTAAACCGAAACCATTTGAGCCAGGTCTCCTTGAAGGTGCCTGTCGCCTTGCTTATGTCGGTGAATATATCGACCATAACAATAAGAGTGACCACACGTTCCATTTGATCACCACAAACGATTTCAAAGGATTGAACAACGAGGACCGACTCGCTCTTGCCCTCGTCACATCCTTCAAATCAAAACGAGTGTTGGAACAACATATCGAAGCTTTCCCGAAATGGTTTGATCAAAAGTTATTGAAAAGTTTGGAGCTACTCGGATCGATTGTGAAACTCGTCGATGCCCTCGACTTGACGGAACGTCAGATTGTGACAGACGTCCATGTTGCTAGCACAAAGGATGGCCTTACACTTACGCTAGATACGAATGGTTCCGCACGTTTTGAGTTGCAGCGGAGCACCCGCCATAAAAAGCATTTAGAACGCGCAATTGATCAATCGATTGAGATTGTCTTGAGCGAGGAGGAGTAACCATGTCCGAATACACGAATGAACATTTTAACAACCGTGAACTCAGCTGGCTCGACTTTAACGAACGTGTTCTCGAAGAGGCGATGGATGAACGAAATCCATTGATGGAACGATTGAAATTTTTGGCGATTTTCAGTTCAAACCTTGATGAATTTTATATGGTACGAGTCGGTGGATTGAAAGATGAGGTCCTTGCCGGTTTCAACCGTCCGGAAGATAAGACGGGCCTCACTCCAAAACAGCAGATCAAGTCCATTTCGATGCGAGCGCAAGAACTCGTCGAGACACAATATGCGACATATAAAAAAATTACAAAACAGTTATCGAATCAGCACGTCCGCTTCTTACGGACGAAACATTTGAACAAAACTCAACAAGACTTCGTGAAAGAGTATTTTCGAACGCATGTATTCCCTGTCCTGACGCCTATTGCAGTCGATGCCTATCGTCCGTTTCCCATGCTCTTATCAAAGTCACTGAACATTGCCGTTGAGATTGCCTCGAATGGCGAAGGAAAGAAACGACTCGCCCTCGTTCAAGTGCCATCCGTTCTTCCGCGGTATCTGGAACTGCCTACCGATGATGAAGAACATACCGATTTGATTTTACTTGAGGATTTGATCATTCAATTCATCGACTCACTCTTCAAAGGATTTGTCGTCGAGTCCACGATGCCATTCCGAATTACGCGGAACGCAGACATGCCGTTTCACGAAGAAGGTAGTCGTGACGTCTTGAAACAAATTGAGAAAGAATTGAAGAAGAGACGATACGGGGTTGCCATCCGACTCGAAGTACAGCAGCGATCGCTACGAAAAGAACTGTTGTTCATGTTACAGGACGTCCTTGACTTACATGACCGAGATATATTTATTGTCGACGGTCCAATCGATTTGACCTTCCTGTTTGGGATCTACAATCAAATCGGGATGGAATATGATGACATGATCAATGAAACGTTGATTCCATTTATCCCAGAAGGTCTTGAATCGGGCAAAGATTTATTCCAAAGTATCGCTAAACAAGATTACCTGCTACATCACCCCTATCATTCATTCGATCCGATCGTTCGATTTATCGTTCAAGCTGCTAAAGATCCGAACGTTTTGGCAATCAAGCAGACACTTTATCGTGTCTCCGGGGACTCTCCCATTATCAAAGCATTAACCGATGCAGCCGAGAGCGGAAAACAAGTCACCGTCCTCGTCGAGCTAAAAGCACGTTTCGATGAAGAGAAAAACATTCAATGGGCGAAGCAACTTGAGAAGGCTGGAGCTCACGTCATCTACGGTTATAAAGAACTGAAGACACACTCAAAGATCACCCTCGTCGTTCGCATTCTAGAAGGTGGTGTGTTGCAACGATTCATTCATCTTGGTACAGGTAACTATAATGATTCGACTGCCAAGCTGTACACAGACATTGGGCTTCTCACAACAAATGAAGAACTCGCAGAAGATGCAACGAACTTTTTCAACTGGTTATCCGGTTATGGAGAACGACCATCTTGGCATCAGTTCGAAACGTCGCCTGACGACATGAAAGACTTCTTTTTGAATAAAATCGATGATGAAATCAAGCTACATGAAAAGTATGGAAACGGTCGCATCGTCGCAAAGATGAACTCGATCACGGACCGGGCTATCATTACAAAATTATACGATGCTTCGTCCGCGGGGGTGAAAATCGATTTGATTGTCCGAGGAATTTGTTGCTTACGGCCGGGAATTAAAGGGGTCTCTGAAAACATCAAAGTTATCTCGATCATCGATCGATATCTCGAACATTCCCGAATCTTTTATTTTTACCAAAACGGAAAAGAAGACTTGTACTGTTCCTCTGCGGACTGGATGACACGAAATATGAAAAAACGGATCGAGATACTCTTCCCCATCTTGAACGCATCACATAAAACGTATATCAAAGATATGATGGCCCTTCAACTCGTCGATAATGTGAAAGCAAGAAGACAACGTTCTGACGGCCGCTATGTGTATGTGAAACGTGAGAGCAACCAGGAAGAGATTCAATCCCAAATTATCATCCATCAGTACACAGGTGGTCGCTGGAACAATATACCTAGCGTATTCGAACGAGAACCGTCAAATTGGGCGGAACGTGAAGTTCTCCGCCTTCGGGCAGAGAATGAGAAAATGACAGATGACTGATGTTAGACTTCTCAAATAGAGAAACTCGTTGTATAATAAATTCGATTCAGTTATTATGAAGCGCTTTCATTTAGAGATGGAGGAATTATTTATGCAGGAGATTTTACTATCATTACTCGCCGGCTTGATTTGTGGTGCCATCTTCACTGCCCTCAAACTGCCACTCCCTGCCCCACCGGTATTACCAGGAGTTGTTGGGATTTTCGGGGTGTTCCTCGGAATGAAGGTTTATCAATTTGCTGTAGCGAACTGGCCATTCTAATAAAAGATGCCCTCGAAAAAAGGGCATCTTTTATTATTTAGTCTAGTGTATGAATGGCTTTATGACAGGTCGGACAAACCCAGATGCCACGTTCCTCTGTCAAGTGATACTCAATCAAGTGATACGCCTCTTTCCCAAATCGTTCAGCTAGGTCTACATGACAGCTCGCACAAGTCGTCACATGAGACTTTGGTGCTAAGAGTTTTTCTCGAAACAAGTGCGCCTCATATGACTCTTTCGTCCATTTAGACGATGGTACATAATAGCCGTCATTCCATTTTTTTCGAATCGATTCGTACGGTTCATCTACCTCATACATCCCCACTTGCAATAATGGATGATGAAAATGTAGTTGCAACAGATCGACTAAGGAATACAGTTGTACCACTTCCTGTTTCTCTCCTAGCCAATACGGATCGTCTGGTCGCCCAATCATCTCTTCAAGTAAAACCTCTGCTTCCGCCACGATGCCATGCCCGATCACTTCGATAAATGCTGTCGGTGTCGTCACGGACCCGTTTACATAAACCGGACTTTGTTCAAGAAAATAAGTCGGGAATGCGTTCCAGACATCATATCGCTTTGGATCGACTTGTAGGACGTTCATCGTTTATTGATGAGCGAGCGCGAATCGTTCACGCCATTCGGCATCAAATTGATTGACACGGAACATTTCAATCTCTTGTTTATATGGAGCGACTTTCGTTTTTTCGCTAATCGGGATATATGGCGTCTCTAGGATTTTCGGTAGATGCGCAAATGCCTCGTGATGAATGACACGATTCAATGTATCAAACCCGATCTCTCCGTAGCCAATGTTTTCATGACGGTCTTTTTTCGCACCGCGCACGTTCTTCGAATCATTTACATGAATGACTCCGAGACGGTCGAGTCCGACGATTCGATCGAATTGTTCGATGACGCCGTCTAAATCACCGACTAAGTCATATCCGGCATCGTGGACGTGACACGTATCAAAGCAAACTGAGAGTCGATCATTGTGCGTCACGCCATCAATGATCGTTGCAAGCTCTTCAAACGTCTTACCAAGTTCGCTTCCTTTCCCTGCCATCGTCTCCAATGCAATCTTCACATTTTCATCACCCGTCAACACTTCATTCAAGCCTTCGATGATTCGAGCGAGACCGATTTCTTCTCCCGCTCCGACATGAGCGCCCGGGTGAAGAACGACGTGGCGAGCCACTTGGAGTGCTTCTGCCCGCTTTAATTCCTGAGTTAAGAAAGAGACGGCCAATTCAAACGTCTCAGGTTTCGTCGTATTCCCGAGATTGATGATATATGGAGCGTGAACAACAATCTCTTCGATGTCATGTGCGGCCATATGTTTGAGTGCTGCCTCAATATTTAAATCTTCAATGGGTTTACGGCGTGTGTTTTGGGGCGCACCTGTATACACCATCATCGTATTCGCCCCGTAAGAGACAGCCTCTTCACTCCCTGCTAACAACATCTTTTTACCTGATACCGAAACGTGTGAACCTATTTTTAACATCCTCATCTTCCCTTCATCATCTTCTCTCTCTAGTGTACACAAAAAGAAGAACCGACTCCAAGAAGTCGATTCTCCCAAACATTATCGTTTATTTTTCTTACGTGCTGCACGGCGATCCGAGCGTTGCTGTTGCATATGCTCACGTGATGCCGTCTCTTTCAACTTATACTTGAATTTCTTCTTATAGCCAGGCTTGACTTTCTTCTTCGCCTTCTTGATTTCACCGGCCATCCGACTATGAGCCGTGTGTGAGACCTTCATCTTACGGTCTGTTTGGCGACGACGACGTGTCTTGATCGGTTGAATCGAACCGTTGCGCAAGTCCACATGAGTGAATTCGAACCCACGTTCTTCAAGTCTGTTGATCGGTCCATTCTCATGGTCCTCATATAGTGTGTACGCCTCACCTGATGCGCCCGCACGTCCCGTACGACCGACACGGTGCGTATAGAAATCAAGGTCTTTCGGAATCCCGTGGTTGATGACGTGAGAGACTCCTGAAATATCGATACCGCGAGCCGCTAAATCCGTAGCAATCACATACTGATATTTCGCATCATTGATGTCCTTGATGGCTTGTTTGCGGCGACGTGCCTGCATGTCACCATGCAACGTACCGACGTTTAGACCTGCTTCGCGGAACGACGTCTCCAACTCATCTGCCTCTTGTTTCGTATTGGTGAACACGAGACAAACGAATGGATTGATTGCTTTCGCAATTTCGACAGTCAATTCTTTACGGTCACGGTGACGTACTGGAATCACGTGGTGCTTGATTTTTGGTGCGACGCGATGTTCTGGGCTCGCCTCTGCAAAGCGTGGGTCATGAAGGTACTTCTTCAAGAACGGTTCAAGGTTCTCAGGAATCGTCGCTGAGAAGACCATCGTTTGCAGTTTTTCAGGAAGCGCCTGTGCGATGCGGTCGACCTCGGGCAAGAATCCCATATCGAGCATTTGATCGGCTTCATCGACGACAAAGTGTGTCACTTTGTGCGGGAATAACGCCTGTGCTTTCATGAGATCAAGGATTCGTCCCGGTGTCCCGATGATTAACTGTGGCGGATTTTTCATCTTATCGATCTGACGTTCGCGGTCTGTCCCTCCGACAATCAAACTCGATTTGATGTATTCTGGGTTTTTAATAAGAATCGATTTCAATTCTTCATGAATCTGCCAAGCGAGTTCGCGTGTCGGTGCGACGACGATTGCTTGAACTGAAGCATCTTCTGGGTTGATCGCTTCAACGATCGGTAACAAGAACGCAAGTGTTTTACCCGTTCCTGTCTGTGATTTCCCAATAATATCTCGACCATTCAAGGCAGCCGGAATAATCCGGGCTTGTATATCGGTCGGTTTCGTAATGCGCTTTTCTGTTAACGCATCAACCATAAACGGTAGCAATTTGAACTGTTGGAAGCTGTTCAATCGATACACCTCCTGTTTCTTTCCACTTTTCCTAGCATAGCGGAATCAAATGATTTGTCAATCAATCTTTTGCCACACCTTCATATAAATAACTCGATGAATAATAGTGTTTGGCAATTTTCTTTCCATTTAAATGTTGTTCGAGTGCTTTGAAGCCGACTTCCATCATCTCGTTCGGTGACTGCACGACAGTGGCATTGACCTTCCCATTTTGAATGAGCGGATAGATATCTGAAATCCCGTCGACCGACACGATCGTCTTGTCCGTCAAACCATGACTTTCTAAAGCCCGGACGACACCAAACGTATTATCATCATTATGTGAAAAGATTGCATCAAACGGAATCTCTTCTTCTAACCAACGTGACATCTCGATTTCAGCTTGGAATGTGTCATAGTTCCCGGTGATGGATGCAATGATCTGAAAATCGTCGCCATGTTGCTTTTCGTACTCTCGAATACCAAGACTTCGGTCCATCGTGGAGCGAACTTTCGGCGTCCCCCTCACTTCGACCACGCGAATCGGACGTTCGAGCTCACTATACTTGGCAGCAATTTGTTCGGCCGCCATCCGACCGATATCGACATTGTCGGAAACGACGGATGTGAGCACACTCGGATGATCAATCATGCGGTCAATCGCAATAATCGGAATGTTTTTTCGTTTTGCGCGTTCTAATGAGGGTTGAATGAACGTGTCATCGAGAGTCGTCAAAAAGATGGCCTCGACACCCCGGTCAATCAATGAATCTAGTTTTTCTTTTTCAAGGACACGCGAGTCTTCACTCGTGGTCGGAATCGGGATGAACCCTTTTTGGTTTGCTGTATGCACGAACGAGTCCAGTAGTTTATTCGCATGCTCATGTTTATCACTGACAAACACGAATCCGACTTCTTTTTCATTCGTTTTTTGCTCTGGGAGTTGAATCGAGGTGATGAGGAGGATCGTCATGGCCCACACGACCGGTAACCAAAGCCAATAATGTTTTAGTCCTTTCATGACGGTTGTCTCCTTGGGATTTTGATTAAAATCGCGGTCCCCTTTTTCATCACACTATCAATCTCCATCGCACCGTTAACGCTCTTCAAGTACTCTTGAATCATATAGATCCCTAGACCATTCCCACTTTCCTTCGTCGTATTGAAGGCGGAACCAACTGTCTTGAGTTGTTCCTCACTCATGCCAATCCCGTTATCCTCAATCAAGAAGCGATATTCCTGCTCCGTAAAGAGGACCGTCACGACGACACTACCTTCAGCCCCTTTTGATTCGACGGCATCGACCGCATTTTTGAAGAGGTTGTAGATGATTTGAACGAGCATATCAAAGGATGCATAAAATGGCGGCATGTCGTTCGGTACAAGTAATTCCCATTTCGTAGGTCGTTTATAACATTCGGCATCCATTAAAAATTCAAGTCGTTTCGCAAAGTCTAACATGTTGATCCAATCTTCGTTTTTACCAGCCTGATCTGGTTTGGCGAGCGTCAACATCGTTGAAATCAAATCATTCGCCCGCTCCAGTTCTTTGATGGCGACATCCACCATATCTGAGCTACCTTGACCCTCGCGCACCATTTGTAACGTGATGTGGACGGGAGTTAGAGGATTTCGAATTTCATGGGCAATTCCCGCGGCCAATTGACCGAGTGAGGCTAATTTTTCTTGATGCAAAATCAACTGTTGCTGACTCAACTGTTCACGTCGTGACGTTTCCATCCGTTGTGCATAATCGTTATACGTGTCGAGTAGCGTCTCCACTTCTTTCGAACCGGTTCTTTCCAACGAGATCGTTCCGAGCGATTGTTGTTGTTTAATTTGATTGACCAGCTCGACAAGCGGATTCGTTAACGTCCGGGAAAGCAACAATCCAACGAGAATGCTCAGGAAGAATGTAACGAGCGCAATCATCAAATACTGCCAACGCGTGTCGTAGACCGTTTCATAGACGGAGTCATTTTGATGTTTTGCGAGCATGCTCCATCCACTGACTCGTGCATCCGGTTCAAACATTACCGTATCTTCATCCGTACTCAAGATTGTCCGTTCGCTTCGATCTAATGCTTCGTCGATGACTTCACGCGATATCCGACGCTCTGCATCTGTGACCAAGTTGAACGAAGTCGTCAACACTTCGCCTTGCTCATCTAACAAGTATAGAATCATGTCATCATTCGCAGATTCCAACGAACGACGATACAAGTCAGAGTTCAAGACACTAATGCTTCCCCCAAAAATACCGATTGGTCGGTTCTCTTCGATGACCGGAACGTATAGGAAAGTTCCCATATCCCCACTGATCATCACAGGGTCACTCATATATAGTTCTTTTCCACTTGCAGTCAATACTTCCGTAAACTTCGGATCGCGTTTCAAGACAGAAGAGGCGACTTGTCGCTCCGAGTACCATTTAAATGAGTCTTGATTGACATCATAATAAAAGATGGACGTAAAACTCGTGCGTTGATTCAAATATCCTGTTCGGATCCGTTCTTCAATCCATGGCTCATTTCCAACGTAAGCGCCTAAGTAAACTAAATCCTCATACAATTTCCCAAGTCGGGACTCCACATTCTCAATACTGTCATCGATGGCGTAATCAAATTGCTCTTTCGCCAATTCTTCTGCTCGAGACACCGTGACGCGGTCAGCAGAGAAGGCAAGTGATGAAATGACAAGTGCTAAAATAATGATGATGATGAACGTAATTTGGAAAAAGTACGATTTTCTTAGTTCACGCAATGGTTTCATGCGATTCACGGCGTCCCTCCTCTCTAACCTAAAAATTATAGCATGAATACACGCAAATCTTTTCGTATTTTCGAAACAATGTTAGACTAATACGTATGAAAGCACTTCGAAAGGAGCCTTCGTCTTCATATGAAAGTTAAAAAAATTAGCCCACGCGGATATTGTTATGGTGTCGTCGATGCCATGAAGCTCGCAAATGAGGCCGTCGCAAATCCAGATTTGCCACGCCCGATTCATATACTTGGAATGATTGTCCATAACCGTCACGTCACGCAGGCGTTTGAGGATCTCGGTGTCAAAACCGTTGATGGAGAAGACCGCATGCAAGCGCTCGAAACCATCGATCGAGGAACGGTCGTCTTCACGGCGCACGGCATTTCACCACTCGTCCGGAAACGTGCCATCGAGAAAGGATTGACGATTGTAGATGCCTCTTGTCCTGACGTCTTAGTCACACACGATTTGATTCGTGAGAAAACGGCAGAAGGATATGATGTCATCTATATCGGAAAACACGGGCATCCGGAACCGGAGGGTGCAATTGGTGTTGCACCAGACCATGTTCATTTGATTCAATATGAACATGAAATCGATCAGTTGCCGAGTCGCTTGTTCGAACGAAAAATTTTGGTGACGAACCAGACGACGATGAGTCAATGGGACGTTTCCGCATTAATTGAAACGATTCAAGCCCGTTATCCTCACGTGGAAGTGCATAATGAAATCTGTAACGCGACGCAAGTTCGTCAAGAAGCCGTCGCTGAACAAGCGGGAGACTGCGAATTGTTGATTGTCGTCGGAGATCCTAAATCTAACAACTCCAATCGTTTAGCACAAGTTTCAAAAGAGATTGCCGGAACGAATGCATATCGAATAGGTGACTTGAGTGAACTTGACTTGAATTGGCTCGAGGGAGTCGAGACCGTCGCTGTGACGTCGGGCGCCTCTACTCCTACACCGATCACAAAAAAAGTCATCGACTTTTTGTCGCAGTATGACCCAGACGATTTAAGCACGCACGATAAAACGCCATTTCTTGAACTTCGGAGCATCTTACCGAAAGTGAAAGCTTTGCGTAAGTGAAGGAATCCCCCATTCTCTCAGAGGATGGGGGATTTTTAGGATTTACTTGAATTGAAACGGGTTCGTGTTGGCAACAGATTGAATCAAGTCGACATTAATTTTCGCTTTTTCAAACTTTTTGCTGAGCACATCGATTACACCTTGTTTCATGATACTCTCGACATGATGCCCTGGGTCTACGACTGCAAGCCCAAGGGCCATCGCATCATGAGCCACGTGGAAATATAAATCACCCGTCACATATGCATCTGCACCTTTGAAATGCGCAGTAGACACATATTTATTCCCGTCTCCACCTAATACGGCAACTTTTTCAATCGAACGTCTCGGGTCTCCGACGACTCGCACGCCCTCAACCCCAAAGCTTGTTTTCACGTGTTCGGCAAACTGTTCAAGTGTCATGGCCTGTTCAAGTCGACCGATTCGCCCTAGCCCAAATACATGACCCTCGATTTCATCGCGCATGAGGTCATACGCCACTTCCTCATAAGGATGGGCGTCTTTCATTGCTTTTAGTACACGCTTTTTCTGACTCTCCCGAACGACCGTTTCGATTTTCACTTCGTCAACTTGTTCCGTTTCATGCGGGCGACCGATGAAGGGATCTGTCCCTGCGAGCGGAGTGAATTGTCCCGTTCCGGATACACGGAACTGACAGTCCGCATAGTCACCGATATGTCCCGCACCCGCTTTTCCTAGAGCACGGGATACGTCTTGCGCATGCGTGGATGGAACGAATACAGATAGTTTATAGACCGGCTCTTCATAGGTCGGGACGAGTACTTTCGTATCGCGGAGACCGATCGCCTCACTCATCCAATCGTTCACACCACCGCTGCATACGTCTAAATTTGTATGAGCGACATAGACCGCGATATCGTGCTGAATACATTTCATCGTAATCTTCCCAGCCGTGGAGCGGTCATTGACTTGAGCTAACGGACTAAAGATGGGTGGATGATGCGCGATGATCAAATCAATCTGTTTCTCAATCGCTTCATCCACAACCGATTCGAGCACATCAAGCGTGACCATGACCCGTTTGACTTCTTTGTTGAGCGATCCAATCTGTAAGCCGATTTTATCCCCTTCAACCGCCAAATGTTTCGGTGCAAATTCTTCAAACAATTGAATCACTTGATTGCCGTTCGCCATTACTGACTCACCTCTCTCATTTTGTCACGCATCCGTTTGAATTCCACTTGTTTTTGAATCAAGGCATCCGATTGAATGCCAGCTGCCATCTGTCCAAGCACATAATCGAGCTTATCGGCTTCACGACTCCATTTGAGTTTAAATGGTTCCGGTCGCTCTTGAATAAGATATGGGCCGAATAACAACTGCCACATCCGCTCGTCCGACGCGTCGCTATAGATGGTCTCACTACCTTTTTCTCCGACTAGGATTTCGTAGACTTTATCATTTTCTTCTACAATTGCCTCTTCGACAAGGACATATCCATGTTCAAGCAGCCAGCTTCGTACGTGTTGCCCATCAACGTTCGGTTGAAGGACGAGTCGTTCGACCGCACCGAGCTTATCTTGACCCGCTTCGAGAATCGAGCGAATCAAACTGCCGCCCATCCCGCAGATCGAGATACACGTCGCTTCATTGGGCTGTAAGACAGCAAGACCATCGCCGAGGCGTACATCAATGGCATCACTGGCCCCAATCAAATCGACTTGTGCTCTCGCAGCTTCCATCGGTCCAACGTTCACTTCACCCGCGATTCCTTTTGAAATGATTCCTTGCTGAAAGGCATAGCATGGGACATATGCATGATCCGAACCGATATCGGCGAGCACACTTCCTTTTGGGATATAATCGACGACCTGCTTCAATCGTCGGTCTAACATGACACGTTCTTGCATACAGACAACTCCTTTGTTCTACTTCTTCCCTAGCGTATCGAATTCTCTACAGTTCGACAACAAAAAAACGCACCCCATCACGGAGTGCGTCACCTCTTATTGTTCAATCAACCAGTTCGCAAGCACTTCTGCTTCTTCAGCGGATGCAAGACCTGCTGGCATCGCACCTTGACCGTTGACGATGATGTTTGCGATTTCTTCTGGTGAGAGACGATCGCCGACACCAGTAAGTGCTGGACCGACGCCACCTTCAAGGTTTCCGCCGTGGCAACCTGTGCAACCCTTCGCAGCATACAACTCTTCTGGGTTCATTTCAGTGACTGCTGGACCTTCAGCCGCTTGTTGCGCCTGATTCACCCCAAAATACGATAATGATACCATGGCAATAATTGCGACGATTGCGATTGCCGCAAACGGTAACAATGGATTACGCATTGTAGTTCCCCCTCATGTTCATTCCAAATTTCTATCCAACACTATTTTACTCAAAAAATAATAAAGAAGGAAGGAAAATCACTCATTTTCCTTCCTTTCTTCTAAAACTTCACACTTTATTCAAATATGAAATTAATCGAGGAAGTCTTTCAAGCGTTTGGAACGGCTCGGGTGACGCAATTTACGAAGGGCTTTCGCCTCGATTTGACGAATCCGCTCACGTGTGACACCGAATACTTTACCAACTTCTTCGAGTGTGCGTGTGCGGCCATCGTCTAGTCCGAAACGCAGGCGAAGGACGTTCTCTTCACGGTCTGTCAACGTATCCAACACGTCTTCTAATTGCTCTTTCAACAATTCATAGGCTGCCGCATCTTGAGGAGCCATCGCATCTTGGTCTTCGATGAAGTCACCGAGATGTGAATCGTCTTCTTCCCCAATCGGTGTCTCTAAAGAAACAGGTTCTTGGGCAATCTTTAGAATTTCACGGACTTTCTCAGGTGTGAGTTCCATCTCTTTGGCAATCTCTTCCGGAGAAGGTTCGCGACCGAGGTCTTGAAGCAATTGACGTTGGACACGAATCAATTTGTTGATTGTTTCCACCATGTGTACAGGAATACGAATCGTACGGGCTTGGTCAGCAATCGCACGTGTGATGGCTTGGCGAATCCACCACGTCGCATACGTCGAGAATTTGAACCCTTTCATGTAGTCGAATTTTTCGACCGCTTTAATGAGTCCCATGTTCCCTTCTTGAATCAAATCAAGGAAGAGCATCCCACGACCGACATAACGCTTCGCAATCGACACTACGAGACGTAGGTTCGCTTCTGCGAGACGTTTTTTCGCTTCTTCGTCCCCTTGCTCGATTCGTTTAGCGAGCTCCGTCTCATCTTTCGCACTGAGAAGGTCGACACGTCCGATTTCTTTCAAATACATCCGAACCGGGTCGTTGATTTTGATTCCAGGAGGTACTGATAAGTCGTTCAAATCGACTTCTTCATCCTCTTTTTTCGCAGGTGTTTCTTCTGCGTCAGCAGCATCTTCTGTGACACGGATGTCTTTAGCCTCTAAATCTTCGATGAAGTTATCGATGAAATCCGAATCCACCTCGAAGTGACTAAGGCGATCTTGGATTGCTTGCATTGAGACGACGCCTTTTTTCTTACCTAACTTTTCAAGTTCCTCTATGGCGTTAAATAAATCCTCTTTCTTCTTCTCTGCCATCTAGCAGTTCAACTCCTTCCAAACTTCATCCACGATCATCGTTCTCGAAGACGACGACTACGGGCAATCAATTCTTGTAGCTTGGACGCCTGGTCTACAATACTTTCGGCGTCTTGAGCGATTTCCCTTTTTGCACGCTCGATTTGACGTTGCTCCTCATAACTGTTTATCACCCGAATGTATTCGTCTAAAACCTCTTCAGACAGTTCATCCGGTCCAGCCATCAGACGGATCTCTGCAAAACGCATCGCATAATCAGGGCGTTGATCGCAATAACGCTCCATGAACGAAAGCGTGATTTGATCAAACTCATCCTGTGTCATCGTATCGGATACGATTTCATACAATGCTGACCCTAACATACGATGGGTTTCATCTTGATAACGAAGCCCTAAACGGTCGCGTACGAAACGGACCTGCTCCGGTCCCGTCAACATCGCACGCAACAAGTACTTCTCGGCTTTCATCCAACGAGGCTCACCTGTTTTACTCGAACGCTTCCGTACCGGCTCTACAGGTTCCATCGCACGGGTGGGAGTTGATTCACTTGACGTCGGACGAGGAATTCTCGAACGGAGCGTCTCTAGCGGAATCTCAAACTCATCCGACAGTTTCTTCACATATAAATCTCTTCGAATCGAATCATTTGTCTTCCCGATCTCTTCAAGCATAGATTCAATAAAGCGAATCCGTTCTCCTTCTCGGTTCAAGTTTTTTCCTCGCCGGTACATGCGATTCATAAAATCGAGAACACTCAACTGCTCAGTTTCAATAAACTGTTGCCAGTGAGTTGCCCCATGC
Source organism: Exiguobacterium sp. 8A (assembly GCF_902506275.1). Lineage (GTDB taxonomy): Bacteria > Bacillota > Bacilli > Exiguobacteriales > Exiguobacteriaceae > Exiguobacterium > Exiguobacterium profundum. The sequence continues at coordinate 944,955 of NZ_LR733630.1, forward strand.
TGACGGATATAATCATCTGGGTCCGTCTTTTCCGGTAGTGGCAAAACTTGTACATCGAGTGGAGACGCTTCTAAGAGGCGAATGACTTTTTGTGTCGCTTCTTGTCCCGCGTGGTCTCCGTCATAACAGATAATGACTTCATCCACGATTCGAGATAGTGCCCTCGCATGTTGAGGAGAGAACGCGGTTCCGAGCGATGCCACAACTTCTTGTGTGCCCGCTTGCGCGACTTGTAAAACGTCAACGTTCCCTTCAACGAGGAAGACACGCTTTTTCTTACGCATCGTCGCCCGGGCTTGAGAGAAGCCGAACAATAACTCGCTCTTATTGAAGAGTGGCGTCTCAGCCGTATTCACATATTTTGGTTGTCGGTCATCAATCGCTCGTCCACTGAAGCCAACGATGGTGCCGTCTCGATCCGCAATCGGAAAGACGACCCGTCCTTCAAATCGGTCAAAATATTCACCGGACTTCGACTTTGAAATCAAACCTGCCTCAACCATTACTTCTAAATCAAACCCGCGCCGCTCCAACAGCTCGACAGTAAAGCGTCGTTGGTCTGGGGCAAAACCGATCTTGTATTGCGCAATCGTCTCTTCAGCCAGATCACGATCCCGTAAATACGTTAAGCCCACTTCTCCAGCTTCTGTTTTCATCAACACTTCATGATACAAGTCAGCGACAAGGCGATGCGCATCACGCATCTGTTTGCGCCATACCTGTTCTCGCGTCAGTTCCTCGTCCCCTTGGATCCCGTCTACCGAAATATTCGCCCGTGTTGCCAAGCGTTCGACCGTCTCAGGAAACGACAATCCCTCGGTTTCCATCACGAACGTAAATACATTTCCGCCGGCACCACAACCGAAACAGTGATACATCCCTTTTTCAGGTGAAACGGAGAAAGAAGGTGAGTTTTCGGAATGAAACGGACATAATCCGACAAGGCGGTGTCCTTGTTTCTTTAATTCGACACGTTCGCCAATCAATTCTACGATATCGGTCGCTTGTTTCACTTCTGCGATGACTTCATCTGGTATTCGTGGCATGTTGACCACTCCCTGTTTCCAATCTCGCAACGAAACGGAACGCTCATCACGTTCCGTTTCACTGTACTGTCAATACTCTATTATACCCTCTTGAAGCAATGATTACTAATTGAAACACTTACTCATTCAATCATCTTTAGACTGTTCAAGATGACGCAAGATGATCCCTGCCGTTTCTTCAACTGCTTTGTTCGTCACATCGATGACATCGCAACCGATTCGTTTATAAATACCACGCGCATACTCGAGTTCACGATTGATTCGCTCTAGCTGCGCATAATCTGCTTCCGGCTTCAAACCTAGCGATTTGAGACGTTCCATCCGGATTGAAATCAGCTTTTCCGGGGAGATGATCAACCCGACACATCGTTCAGCAGGCAAATCAAACAATTCCTCAGGCGGTCTCGATTCTGGAACGAGTGGCACGTTCGCGACTTTGTATCGTTTCAGTGCCAAATATTGAGATAGCGGCGTCTTTGACGTTCGAGAAACACCGACCAACACGATATCAGCTTTTTTCAGGCCACGTGGGTCCCGACCATCGTCATACTTGACGGCAAACTCCATCGCCTCGATTTTTCGGAAGTAATCATCATCCAATCGATAGATGAGTCCCGGCTTTTCACGTGGCGCTTCTTTCAATTGGCTAGATAATACATCGAGCAAATCTCCGAGCAAATCAACCGTTTTCACTTGATGAGCTTCACCAAGCCGCATGAGAAGGGCGCGATGTTCCTCATTAACGAGCGTGAACGCAATGATGGCCTGTTGTGCTTTCGCTTGCGTGACGACATCCATAATCGTCTGCTCATCTTCGACGAACGGGATGCGAAGGGTTTCGATCGCATTCTCGTGGAATTGGATACTCGCTGCGCGGACGACGAGTTCGCACGTCTCTCCGACCGAGTCACTTACAACGAACACGAGTTGTTTCGTAGTCAATTCGATTTCCTCCTCAGATCGACTCATCGTTCGCTAACGCAATGAGCACCTTCGTCATATTGGTCTTCGTCATACGGCCGAGTACAATCAATTTCCCATCTTTTTCTTCTACGACGGGCATGGCATCGATTTGTTTCTCAATCAATTTCATCCCAGCTCGAATCAACGTTTCTGTTTTCTCACATACTGTAATGTTCGGCATGCGGGTCATGATGACGTTGACGGGTAACTGGTCTAAGTCTTGATTTCCGATGGCCGCACGAAGGAGGTCTTTACGAGATAAAACTCCGACTAACTCCCGGTCACGTCCGACAACGAACAATGAGCCGACATCTTCTAAGAACAACGTGACAATCGCATCATATACCGTCATCTCATCCCTTACGACTTTCGCAGAAGACATGAAGTCCCCTACGGTCAGCGAATCTAACTTTTCTCGTAGCATCGACGAATTCCGTTTGCCAACGAACGTGTAGCCGACACGAGGTCTAGCTTCAAGTATGCCTGTCATCGTCAAAATAGCGAGGTCAGGCCGCAGGGTCGCGCGTGTCAATGAGAGCTCTTGTGCGATTTGTTCCCCTGTGATCGGCCCGTTCTCCTTCACGATCTCGACGATTTTTTGTTGGCGTTCATTCAGTTGCATAGCCAACCCCCTCTAGTTTGTTTAGAGTACGAGCGCGTTGAAATCTGCGACACGCTTAATCGTCGTTGCAAGTCGGTTCATTTCATGGAGACGGTTTTGGCGGACCGCCTCGTCATCACTCATAACCATTGTATGTTCGAAGTACATCATAATCGGTGATTCGAGTTGTTGTAGAAGGTCGAGCGCTTTCTTGTAATCTCCCATCTCGACAGCTTCGGCTGTTGCAGGAGCGGTCTGTTCAATCGCATCATGCAATGCAATCTCATGATCGTTCTCAAACAAGGAAGGATCGACATCTCCCGCTTCACCTTTTTTCGAAATGTTAACGACACGCGACAATTGCTCAATCAACGCCTTCGCATCCGTCGATACAAATTCTTGAATCGCGTCTGCGCGAGCATCGAGTCGCACAACCGTCAATGAGGTCGTCAATACGGCGTCAATCACATCATAACGAACCTGCTGTTCTTGCAGGCGATATTTCAAGCGCAATTTGAAGAACTCATCTAGTTGTGCCTTAACTTGTTCTTTATCGGCTTCATAGAGTCCTGCTTCCAGTTGTAATTCGACAACTTTTGAAAGCAACGTGTCGATTGAGAGATCAATCTTCCAATCTCCAAGAATCTGAACGACACCTTGGGCCTGGCGACGAAGCGCGAACGGGTCTTGTGAACCGCTCGGAATCATCCCGATGCCAAAGAATGCTGCAATCGAGTCTAATTTGTCGGCAAGGGCAAGAACGGCACCCGTTGCCGTCTCTGGAGAAGCGTCCCCAGCAAAGCGTGGCATGTAATGCTCACGGATTGCCGCTGCCACTTCCTTGTCTTCACCTTGTTGGAGTGCATATTTCTCACCCATGATTCCTTGAAGTTCTGTGAACTCGTATACCATCTGGCTCACGAGATCAAATTTATGAATGGCACCGGCACGGCTTACTTTTTCAAGGTCTGCCTCGAACAACGGTGCAAGTTCCTGAGCGATTTTCGTCACACGACGCGCTTTCGCACCAGTCGTTCCCAATTTTTCATGGAAGACGACGCGATCGAGACGTCCGAGCTGATCATCGATTTTCGTCTTTTTGTCTTCCTCATAGAAGAACACGGCATCCGCAAGACGGGCCCGGATGACTTTCTCGTTACCGCGCGCCACATTTTCAAGATGCTCGGCATTCCCGTTTCGTACCGTCACAAAATAGTTTTTCAATGTTCCGTCGAGATAGACCGGGAAATAACGTTGATGCTCTTTCATCGTTGTGATCAACACTTCCTCAGGCAAGTCAAGGTACGCTTCATCAAATTCCCCAAAGAGAGCGGTCGGCCATTCGACTAAGTTTGTCACTTCCTCAAGCAAGTCGGCGTCGAGTGGAATCGTCCATCCTTGTTTCGTTGCAAGCTCTTGAATTTGACGTTCGATTTCAGCTTTACGCATCTCGTAGTTCGCCATGACAAAAGCAGACTCTAATGTCTGGACATATTCGGTAGGTGATGAGATGACCACGTCCCCTTTACTGAGGAAACGATGCCCACGCGTCACGTTATTCGTTTTCACGCCTTCGATTGTGAAGTCGATGATGTCTTGACCAAAGAGTGCGATCAACCAACGAATCGGACGCATATACCGTAGGCTGCTCGTTCCCCATTTCATGTTTTTCGGGAACGTCAAGCTACGGACCACATCTTCAAGACCGTTCAATAGCGAGAGCGTCTCTTGTCCCTTTTCATGACGTTCCGCGAAGACATACTCGACTCCTTTTTCTTCTGCGAAATAGAGATCTTCTACTGTCAATCCGCGGCCACGTGCAAAACCTTGTGCCGCCTTCGACCAGTTACCTTCCGCATCTTGTGCAATCTTTTTGGCAGGTCCACGAAGAGTTTCTGCCAAATCCTGTTGCGTTTCAGCCACATCACGAACGATGACAGCCAAACGACGTGGTGTCGAGTACACTTCGATTGAGCCAAAATCAACACGCGCCTCTTTTAAGAACGCGTCAACACGTTCCGCCAACTGTTTCTCTGAACGCAAGACATATTGAGCCGGCAGTTCCTCTAATCCAATCTCTAACAGAAGGTCACGCATTCAAGTCACCTGCTTTCTCTTGTTTCAAAAGTGGGAATCCAAGGCGTTCCCGTTCTTCAATAAATTTAGCGGCACACGCACGTGACATGTTCCGGACACGCTGGATGAAGCCGGTACGTTCCGTCACAGAAATGGCGCCTTTTGCGTCCAACAAGTTGAACGTGTGCGAACATTTTAGAATGTAATCGTATGCAGGGAAGACAAGGTTTTCTTCAAGCGCACGCTTCGCTTCTTTCTCATACGTATCAAATAACGTAAATAACATGTCGACGTCAGACAATTCGAACGTATATTTCGAATGTTCAAATTCTGGTTGATAGAAAATGTCACCGTATTTGAATCCGTCTGTCCAGACAAGATCGAATACACTTTCTACTTCTTGAATGTATGACGCGAGGCGTTCAAGTCCGTATGTGATTTCCACGGCAATCGGGTCACACTCGATTCCACCGACTTGTTGGAAGTATGTGAACTGCGTGATTTCCATTCCGTTCAACCAAACTTCCCAACCGAGACCTGCTGCTCCGAACGTCGGGTTTTCCCAGTTATCTTCGACGAAACGGATGTCATGCTCAAGCGGATTGATGCCAATCAATTCAAGACTCTCCAAGTACAACTCTTGAATGTTGTTTGGTGACGGCTTCATGATCACCTGAAACTGATGGTGCTGGTAAAGACGGTTCGGGTTTTCTCCGTAACGACCGTCAGCTGGACGGCGTGACGGTTCGGTATAACAGACGTTCCACGGTTCTGGCCCAAGGCTTCTGAGGAATGTCATCGGGTTCATCGTCCCGGCCCCTTTTTCCACATCGTACGCCTGCATCGTCAAACAACCTTTTGACGCCCAAAAGTTTTGTAGCGTGAGAATGATTTCTTGCACTGTCATGTGCTTCATTAATGACACCTCCAATAGTATTGAAACGACAAAAAACGCCCCTATGTGCCTAGCACATAGGGACGGGATTGATTCCCGCGGTTCCACCCTACTTGCCCCAATAATGGGACCACTCTTAAAAGATGTGGGCGCTCTGGAATCGCCATTCGCTCTTCTCATGATACCCGGCTCACACCGCCCCGGACTCGCTTCATTCATGACAGGAAGAGTTACTTTTTTCCTTCATCGCGCACGCTATTTCATTTGTCTAATCGTACATCATCGTATCGAATTCACTATAAAAAGTCAATCCTCATTCAGATGAAGTCGAATCATTTGATCGAGCACCCGCTTCGTCTTCAATCGTAGTCCACTATACGATTCCATATAAGCATCAAAGAGCTGGCGCAAAAGGACTCTGGACTCATCCGATAGCGGAACGTTCCGAAACTCTGACAATTCGTGCTTACTCATCAAATAAAGTAGTTTCGCCAATCGTTCGGACAGCCGAATCACACCTTCTTCTGGATGTCGCGCACATAAAAAGCCACCGGACGCGACAGAGAAGTACATGGGATCCGTCACATCTCCACAGCGCACGCATCCCGTCAAGACTGGGGCGACGCCTAATAGATGCAAAATACGTAATTCAACATAGTGCGTGATGACATCTGCGTCCATGCCCGCATTCAGTGCCTGCAAGGCATCCCGTAATATTCGAAACAATGGACGATTTTGGACACGATCCTCGACAGACCGATCAACAAGTTCTAACCAATACATCGCATATGCCATCCGTTCGACATCTTTTCGGATTTCAGGATAAGACGTCATGACGTCAGATGATTTTAACTGAGCGAGTCCTCGGCTAGACGGAAAGATATAGACACCTTCCACAAACGGCTGACTCGAGGCGTGAAACCGGCTACCCGGTTTCTTTGCACCCCGTGCCATGATCGCGACTTTGCCAAGTTCCTCTGTAAACAATGTCACGACTTTATTCGATTCCCCATAATTAACGGTACGAACGACGATTCCCGTGACTTTTTGTAACATGGCTCAATACTCGTCGTCGCGGAAACCGAGGTCACGAAGCTGACCCATCTTGTTACGCCAGTCTTTCTGCACTTTTACCCATAGGTTCAAATAAACTTTAGTCCCGAGAAGCGCTTCGATATCATGGCGCGCGTCTGTTCCGATTTCACGAAGCATAGCCCCTTTTTTTCCGATGATGATTCCTTTTTGCGAATCACGCTCCACCATGATCACGGCTTCGACATCAATCATCTCAGAGTTCTCACGTTTCTTGATCGATTCGATGGCTACAGCAATCGAATGAGGGACTTCATCACGTGTCTTATGCAACACTTTCTCACGAATCATCTCTGAGATAATGAAACGCTCCGGGTGGTCCGTCACTTGATCGGCCGGATAATACATCGGTCCTTCAGGCAACAATTTCTTGATCTCACCTAAGAGCGGTTCGACGTTGTTGCCTTGTAGCGCCGAAATCGGGACGTACGCCGCGAAATCCAATTCGTTCGTATATTGTTCAATCACTTTCGGAAGTTCATCCGGATGGATTAAATCGATCTTGTTCATGACGAGAATAATCGGTGTGTCGAGCCCTTTGAGTTTCTCAATAATAAAGTCGTCGCCAGCTCCACGCGGTTCCGTCACGTTCACCATGAAGAGAATCGCATCAACTTCGCGTAATGCGTTCGTCGCCACTTTCATCATGAAGTCGCCAAGACGGTGTTTCGGTTTATGAATCCCTGGTGTATCGATGAAGATGATTTGGGAATCATCGGTTGTGTACACACCTTGCACCTTATTTCGTGTCGTTTGTGGTTTATCCGACATGATGGCAATCTTTTGTCCGATCACACGGTTTAAGAATGTCGATTTCCCGACGTTCGGTCGTCCGATAATCGAGACGAATCCGGATTTAAAATCTTCTTGATACATAATGCACCTGCTTTCTCTATTTCAGAACTATTAGTATAGCATGTTCCATAGACGTGGACCGAATATTATGAGCGCCGTTACGGCAGCACCAAGTGAAGCGACTAAAACAGCTCCTGCGGCAACATCTTTCGCTTGCTTCGCGAGTGGATGGACGTCTTCTGTCACGAGATTAACCGTTCGTTCGATTGCCGTATTCATCATTTCCATGCTAATAACGGCAATCACCCACCCGAACAAGATGACGATCTCGAGTCTTGTCGGCTGTAACCAGATTGAAAAGACGAATACGAGAAAAGCCGACAGGAGATGGAGTCGCATGTTCCGTTCCGAACGAACGGCATGGAGGATTCCCTCACATGCCACACGGAACGGTCTCACACGTTGCCTCGCTTCAACTCAAAATGAGTGAGCACTTCTTCTTGCCTTGCCGTCATCTCCGCTTCTTCCTCAGGTGTCATATGATCATACCCAAGTAGATGGAGGAATCCATGAATTGCTAAAAAGCCGAGCTCCCGCTCAAACGAATGACCATAGTCAGCTGCCTGTTCTCGGCATCGTTCTACCGAGATGACGAGGTCACCGAGAAGATGTGGCTCATCTTCATCGAGCATGAAATCCATCTCGTCATCCCCCATCTCATCAAATGCGAAACTGATGACATCGGTCGGGGCATCTTTGCCTCGCCATTCTCGGTTCACTTCATGGATTTCCGCATTTGTTAAATACGTGACCGACAATTCGCTCGGCTCTTCCACCTCTTCTAGTTGGGCGGCATGTTGTAAAATCGACTCGACGAGCTCGATTTGAGATGTAGTTAACAATTCATGTTCATCGTTCGAGATGATTTGCATGTAATTCTCCCTCTTTCTTTAATTCTGGGTATTCGATTCGTTCGTGGAACAAGCCGGTCAGCGTCTCACACGCACTCTCTCCGACGCGCCAAATTTCTTTCGTCGTCAATTCACATTCTTCGAACTGCCCATCCGCCAACTTGTCGCGAATGATTGTTCGAACGAGCATTCGGATTTTTTCTGGCGTCGGTTGTTTCTGCGAGCGGACAGCCGCTTCGATTGAATCGACGATCATGACAACGGCAGCCTCGCGCGATTGTGGCTTTGGACCTGGATAGCGGAAACGAGACTCTAACACCTCTTTATCAGGATCTTCCTTCGCTTTAACGTAGAAATATTTCAATAAAGACGTTCCGTGATGCTGCTCTGCTATATCGATGATTTCTTTCGGTAACTTATAACGTCGCAACAGATCCGCTCCGTCATAAGGATGAGCCATAATAATGTCTGCCGATTCTTCAGGCGTCAAGCGATCATGAGGATTCCCGCCACCTTGTTGATTTTCAATGAAATGAAGGGGACGCTCCGTCTTCCCAAGATCGTGATAATAGCTTGCGACACGTGCGAGAAGACCATCTGCGCCAATCGCCTCACATGCGGACTCTGCCAAGTTCGCCACCATCATACTATGATGATACGTACCAGGTGCCTCCATTAAAAGTTTCCGCAGCAGCGGATGCGTCGGACTCATCAATTCCACAAGTCGACCAGAAGACAAGACGCCAAACCACGGTTCCAAAAATGGCAGGAAGCCAAACGTCAAGACAATGGAGAGCAAGGCGCTAATGACGGCAAATCCAGAAAGATACATCGCCATTTCCCAGGAAACTTGCACGTTCCGAAGTAAGAGTAACGCGATGACCATGATGATGTTGACGAAACCGAGCAACACCCCTGATAAGAATAGTCGCTTCCGCTGAATTTTCGGTTCAACTAAAAAGACAGCTAGAAAACTACCCGTCGCCACATACACGAGCGTCATGAAATTCGTGCTCTGTCCGAATGTGACAACGACACTCCCGGCAATCATCGTAATGAAGGCCGAGGCGAGCGCAACTCGTTCATCGATCAAGATGCGTAGAAGCAATACGACGAACGCTGTCGGCGCTAAAATATAGGCATATGTCGTAAAATCGACACCGATGTATCCGACACCAAAAAAGATGCCGAGTTGTAAAAGTAGCAAGCCATAGACCGTCACTAAGATTTTCGGACTCAGTAACAGGTCTTTGATTTTCGAGCGGATGAGCATGAATAGAAACCCACCGGTCAACAATGCGCTGAGCAAGAATGACCCGAATAATGGTGCAAGGGAACGATTCGGATCGATGGCTCCAGATAGCTCTAATTTCCGATATATCTCTCGAGTCACCACCTCACCTTGACTGACGAGTAACTGTCCTTCTTGAATGATGACAGGATCGACAGCATCGACGGCCTCTTGTTCTTTTTGACGGGTCGCCTCAGAGTCAAATACATAGTTCGGTACGATGAGTTCATCGCTTAACGTTTTCGAAATGGCGCGGAACTCAAACGAGAGCGGCGATTGATCGATAATCGCTGCTGCTCGGTCTCGAGCCGCAGCGACCGCTTCATTACTCGTTTCAATCCGGTCGTCCATCACTTGTTGTAACGCAGTGACTGTGACATCTTCTACCGTTTGTCGGGTATCTTCACTCGCTTCAAGCAACGAATTCAACTCTTCATCAGCTAATACACCGTTCGCCTCTGTAGAATTTAGACGGTTTTTAATATCTGCCAGTTCAGTCTCCTCATCCGTTTGGTCGAATGCTGCGAACAACTGCTCGACTTTAGCGATTTGTTGGTCTGCAAATTCTTTTCTCAAGGAGAATTGACTGCCGACACCATTTGTCACTTCTTGTTTCAATCGTTCGGTCGCAACACGGTCCTCAACCGTGATCGGAGACCGAATATCCTGTTCGGCAATCCCAAGCGGTTCCACACTGATGATGGATGGGCGCACGGTAAAGTATAGAATGGCGCCTAATAAGAGAAAGAAAATCAACGAGATGGTCGCGACTGTCCAGTTTTTAGCTTGCTGCATTCGTGCCCCCCCTTTCACGATCTGGTGACCTCACACGTACATTTAAGTGAGGTCCGTACTATAGGCGTTGATGATTTTCTTAACGAGCGGATGACGGACGACGTCAGACGCACTGAAGTGTTCAAAATGAATACCATCCACGCCTTCTAACAGGCGTAACGCTTCCTGTAACCCCGATGCCTTGCCTTTCGGTAAATCGACTTGGGTCAAATCCCCTGTGACCACCATTTTCGATCCAAAACCGAGTCGCGTCAAAAACATCTTCATCTGTTCTTTTGTTGTATTCTGGGCCTCATCCAAGATGACGAACGCATCTTCTAACGTGCGTCCACGCATATAAGCGAGCGGAGCCACTTCAATCGTGCCCCGTTCTAACAAACGGTTCGTCTGTTCCACGCCATACACATCAAATAGGGCGTCGTATAATGGGCGGAGATATGGGTCCACTTTCTCTTTTAAATCTCCCGGTAAAAATCCAAGGTTCTCTCCCGCTTCAACGGCAGGACGCGTCAAGATGATCCGTTTGACTTGCCCTTCTTTTAAGGCACGCGCCGCAAGTACGACAGCTAGGTACGTCTTTCCTGTTCCGGCTGGTCCGATACCAAAGACGAGATCACGTCGTTCAATCGCACGAACATACCGGCTTTGACCTACTGTCTTGGCACGAATCGGTTTCCCCTTATTCGTCGTAAAAACAACTCGTTCATAATGTTCGAGCAGTTCATCTCCCTTTCCGACTTGAATGTGCTGGATGACGCTAATGGCATCACTTTCATTTAGACGTGCACCTTTTTTCACTAACGTCTGCAAGGTGATGATCACTTGTTTCGTTAATTCAAGAGCCTCAAGTGTATCGGCTTGAATAATCAACTCCTCACCCCTTGGGATGAGTGCCACTTTCAATTCTGTTTCAATCGCCTGGAACACTTCATCTTTCGGTCCGAGTAAAGCTTGTGCTTCGTTCGCATGTTCCATGACGAATGGTATTTTATCAGTCATAATCAATGGATGCATTGCCCCCTCATTAAAATCGGTTATTCCTCTTTTACTTTAGCACTATCACGCCTATCGTGAAAGAAAGACCGCGTAATTTCCACGCGCAAAAGGCAGTAACATGACGTCACTGCCTTCCGTTCACTTCTTCCGTTTCGAGATAGGAGGTTGTAATACCTCACTCCAAATGACAGCTTCCCGCATTCGCTTTTGTGAAACGTTCAGTTGTCTCGGTTTCTTTTCCTTTTGAATCGGTGGAATTTTAACCGCTTGTTCGAATTGCGCGCTCACTTTCGGCATCTCGACTTGACGTTCACGTGGAGCCGGTCGTTCTTCTACCGTTCGAGCGACTCGACGCCTCACCTTTTGTGGTGCCGGTTTTTTTTCCGAGTCATCGAATGCCGTTTCAATCTCTTTCATGACGTCCCCTACCGAATCCAAATAGCGTTTCAGTTCACTGCTTTGAGGACGGTCTCCAGAGGACGATGATTTTTCGAGCCGTTTCATCACTGCCGAGGCAATTCCGAAGGCGGCTAACAAGAGTACCCATAGTCCATCCATATCAATCACTCATTATCTGATTCAGAATCGACAGGTGCCCCAATCGCTTTTCGCATTTCTGTATCCGCTTGAACGTTCAAGTAGTTCACGTAATCCATGACACCAAGCTTTCCGTTTCGTAACGCTTCTGCCATCGCGAGTGGGACTTCCGCTTCGGCACCGACAACTTTCGCACGCATTTCTTCTACTGAAGATTTCATTTCTTGTTCGCGCGCAATCGCCATCGCGCGACGTTCTTCCGCCTTCGCTTGAGCGATTTTCTTATCTGCTTCTGCTTGGTCCGTCTGCAAGACCGCGCCGATGTTCTTACCGATATCGATGTCGGCAATATCGATCGAAAGAATCTCAAACGCTGTTCCTGAATCTAAACCTTTTGTGAGGACAGTCCGTGAAATCATATCCGGATTCTCTAGTACGTGCTTGTGGTTGTTTTGTGAACCGATTGTCGACACGACCCCTTCACCGACACGGGCGATAATCGTTTCTTCCCCCGCACCACCGACGAGACGATCGATATTCGCACGTACGGTAATACGTGCTTTCGCCTTCACTTCAATCCCATCCATCGCGACACCCGCAATAAATGGCGTTTCAATGACTTTCGGGTTAACTGACATCTGTACAGCCTCGAGCACGTTACGTCCTGCCAAATCGATGGCAGCAGCCCGTTCGAATGACAATTCAATATTCGCACGGTGCGCCGCAATCAATGCGTTCACAACGCGGTCTACGTTACCACCAGCCAAGAAGTGACTTTCAAGTTGGTTCGTGTTTAATTCAATTCCTGCTTTAACCGCTTTAATCAACGGGTTCACGATTTTCGAGGGAATAACGCGACGAAGGCGCATTCCAATCAATGTGAAGATCGAGACGTGGACGCCCGCTGCAAACGAACTGATCCATAGTCCGACCGGTACGAACGTGAAGAATACGGCAAGTGCAATCAATCCTCCACCTGTAATGAGTAACGTTGTCAGTAATTCTGGTGTCATTCTGTTACATCCTCCTTCGGTTCTACAAAGCTTCGAACGACAATCCGTCCAGAATCCACTTTATAAACCTGAATTTTTGTCTGCTGATCGAGATAGCCACCTTCCGTCACGACATCAAGTCGTTCTCCGTCGATTTCGGCAGTACCTGCTGGGCGAAGTGGTGTCAAGGTGACTCCCACTTTGCCGAGAAGTTGTTTTCGATCTTCGTGGGACAAGTAGCCTTTTTCAGTCGATGTCGAATCCGTCAAAATCAACCCTTTATAAATGAGCGGACGATTCGTACTCAAGCGGCGGTATGCCCAAAAGCCGAGACCTGTTAGCACCGCTGCCGCGAGACCAATCGATAGCCACAGTTGACCGATCGTCGCACCAGCCATAATCAAACTCGCAACGACGGCTCCGATCCCAAGCAAACCGAACAATCCAAACCCTGCTACGAACACTTCAATTCCAAGAAGGACGACTCCGACAAAAAAGACTGTCAGAATCACTCCGAGACCAAATGTCATCGTCTTGCTACCCCCTTCCAAATTCAAAGCTATCTCCTATCTCTAGTGTATACGAAACAAGATTGAATGTGGTTTCAGAATACGCAAAAAAAGCAGAAACTTTCGGTTTCCCGAAAAGTAACTGCTTTTTTCATCAATTCGTCAATTGTTGTTTGACGATTCGGTTCACAAGACCACCGTCTGCCTTGCCTTTGACTTGCGGCATGACGACGCCCATCACCTTACCCATATCTGATGGAGCGGCTGCATTCGTTTGAGCAATTGCTGCTTGGACGATGGCGGTCACTTCATCTTCTGAAAGTTGTTCAGGCATATAGGCTTCTAGGACGACAATCTCTTCTGCTACTTTGGAAGCAAGGTCTTCACGACCAGCGCTTTCGAATTCTCGGAGGGAGTCTCTGCGCTGTTTCATCTCTCGGTTGAGCACCGTGAGTTCCTCTTCCTCGGTAAGATCTTGACGACCTAGTTTGATAGCCTCATTTTGGAGCGACGCTTTGACCATCCGGATTGTCGTAAGACGATCCTTTTGTTTCGCGCGCATGGCTTGCTTCATGTCGTCCGTCAAGCGTTCTTGAAGACTCATGAGCCAACACCCTCTCTACAAATGAAACTGGAATCAGAATTTCTTACGCTTACGCGCAGCTTCTGATTTCAATTTACGTTTTACGCTTGGCTTTTCGTAGTGACGACGTTTACGAACTTCGGCAAGTGTGCCATCTTTCGAAACACCGCGTTTGAAACGACGAAGAGCGTCTTCAAGCGATTCGTTTTTACGGACACGAGTTTCCACTAGTTTTCCCTCCCTCCGAATTACACGACTAAGGAAACGTGTTTCACACGTCATATCATATTATAGTGAAATTAAGTCGTGTGGTCAACCACTTATTAATAGTCGCTGTCTGAACGTCCACCAGTGACAATCGCGATACCTGCTGAAGCACCGATACGTGTCGCACCAGCATCGATCATCGCTTTCGCACCTTCGAAGTCACGGACGCCACCTGAAGCTTTTACGCCGATGTCAGGTCCGACCGTCTCACGCATGAGGCGAATGTCTTCAACTGTCGCGCCACCAGTCGAGAAACCAGTCGATGTTTTGACGAAGTCTGCTCCAGCTTTCACTGAAAGTTCGGCAGCTTTTTTGATTTCTTCTTTTGTAAGCATGCATGTTTCGAAGATGACTTTGACGAGTGTACCGTTTGCCGCTTCGACAACCGCACGGATGTCACGTTCTACGAGATCGTAGTCAGCATCTTTGAGTGCTGCGATGTTGATGACCATGTCTACTTCATCTGCTCCATTGGCAATCGCATCTTTTGTTTCAAATGCTTTTACCTCAGGTGTGTTTGCACCAAGTGGGAAACCGATGACTGTACATACTTTGACATCATCATCTGACTTGAGTTGTTCTGCTGCATATTTGACCCATGTCGGGTTGACACAAACGCTTGCGAATTTGTATTCGAGCGCTTCTGCACAAAGTGTTGTAATTTGATCTTTTGTTGTTTCAGCCTTTAAAGCTGTGTGGTCGATATAACGGGCTAATTCCATGATTCATTTCCTCCTCTGACAAATAAGTCTGACATCTAACATATTACCATGTTTTGATGAGATGTAACAGCTTTCAAATCTAAATCAACTGACGACGTTTACGAGCGACGACCCAACTGTTCCAACTAAAGAAGAAAATAGCGAGCCAAATGCAGGTGAAGGCAAAGACATGGTATGCCGTGAACGGTTCATGGTACATGACGACCCCGATAATCAAGCTAAGTGTCGGTGCGATAAATTGAAGAAACCCGACAAGCGTGAACGGGATATGTTGTGCCCCGTACCCAAACAGGAGAAGAGGTAACGCCGTGACCACGCCCGTTCCAAGAAGGGCGATCCAAATGACAGGCGACATGTTATACGCAATATTGTCGGTGACAACTTGATTTCCTAGGAAGAGCAATGCCACCGGGACCACCGCCAGCGTTTCAATTCCTAGGCTGACCGTAGAAGCAAGAGGGCGTCGTTTCTTCACCATTCCATAGAATCCGAAAGTACTCGCCAAGACGAATGAAATCCACGGGAACGTGCCGTATCCTAACGTCAAGACGAGGACGCCAATTGATGCAATCCCAACGGCCATCCATTGGACTCGATTTAATGATTCCCGAAAGACGAGCACCCCTAACACCATACTGACGAGAGGATTGATGTAGTACCCGAGAGAAGCTTCAATGATATATCCGTGATTGACAGCCCATATGTATACAAACCAGTTGGCACTAACGATGAATCCGTTCAACATGAATGCGTTTCGTGTAGCCGGATGTCGAAGTGCGTAACCGAACTCTTTCCACTGATTTGTCCATCTCAGAACGAGCAGAATAAATAAAAATGACCAAACGATTCGATGTGCTAAAATTTGACCGCTCGGTACTTCTTGCAAAAATTTCCAATAAATCGGAAGGACGCCCCACATGACGTACGCCCCGATTGTCGTCCATACTCCCTTATTCACACGTTCACCCGCTCTCTTACAAGTTAAAGACAGTTTAGTCGATGAAAGACTCCCGATACAAGACTTTTGTTTCATGAAAAAAAGGCGCGAAATCGCGCCCTGACCGTTTATTGTTTCACTTGTTCAATTGCTGTTAATGCTTGTGCCAAGTCTTCGATCAAGTCATCAATGTCCTCAAGTCCGACCGAAATACGGACGAGCCCATCGGTGATGCCAAGTTCCGCTCTGCGTTCGGCTGGAATCGACGCATGTGTCATGCGTGCCGGGACACTGATCAAACTCTCGACCGCTCCTAAACTTTCTGCGAGCGTGAAGTATTTCGTCTTCGCGACCATCATTTCTGCCGCTTCCGCTGAACCGACATCAAATGCGATCATCCCACCGAATCCACGTGCCTGTGATAAATGAATCCGCTTCGCTTCCTCACTTGATACACTTGGGTGGAGCACGCGTGATACAGACTCGTTCGATTGAAGGAATTCAACCAATGCACGTGCATTCGATTCAATCTCCTCCATCCGAACAGCTAGCGTCTTAATTCCCCGAACAACAAGGAAGCTATCTTGTGGTCCAAGAACTGCGCCAACTGAGTTTTGAAGAAACGCCAAAGCTTCGCCCTGCTCTTCCGTTCGCGCGACAACAAGTCCCGCTACGACGTCACTATGTCCGCCTAAGTACTTTGTGGCACTGTGAAGGACGTAGTCTGCTCCAAGATCGATTGGATTTTGGAAGTAAGGGGTCATAAACGTATTGTCCACGACGAGCAACACATCTGCTTCATCGGCAATCTTGCGCATCGCTCGAATGTCCGTCACGTTTAAGAGCGGATTTGTCGGCGTCTCGACATAAATCATTTTCGTGTTCGCTTGAAGCGCATCCCGAACCGCTGTTTCATCGGATGTATCGACAAAAGTTGCTTCCAAGCCTCGTGACTGAAATACTCGATTGAATACACGGTACGTTCCTCCATATACATCAGACCCGACGATGACGTGGTCTCCAGATTTCAATAACATAAGCACCGTCGAGATGGCTGCCATCCCAGATCCGAATGCAAATCCTTGCACACCGCCTTCGATGTCGGCAATCAATGTCTCTAATGCCGTCCGTGTCGGGTTTGCTGAACGTGAGTATTCGTACCCTTCCCGCAAGTTACCAATCCCGTCTTGCTTATACGTGCTCGTTTGATAAATCGGTGGCGTGACGGCCCCTGTCAACGGGTCCGTCGTTTTACCGCCGTGAATGAGTGCTGTCTTTGTACGCATGTTCTGCCTCCTTGACAATTCCTTGACTTAAATATCGTTCTGCACTATCAGGCAAGATGGTGACAATCGTGCCTTCCGTTAATTGATTCGCTTCTTTTACACATGCTGCAATGGCAGCCCCTGAAGAACTACCGATGAGCAAGCCTTCCTGTTTCGCTAGATGTGCCACGTAATAGAAGGCTTCCTCATCTGTGATGGTATGAATCGCATCGACGTAAGACTTCTCCAGAAATGGTGGCCATTTTTCGACGCCAATTCCTTCTGTTTTATGTGGTCCTGGTTCACCGCCGTTCATAATGGAACCGACCGGCTCCACGACGACAGTTTTCGTCCCAAGTGGCTTTAATGATTTGGCGACACCGGTGAACGTGCCTCCTGATCCCGCTCCCGCTACAAATACATCAATTTGTGGCACATCTTTCAACAACTCATGTGAAAGGATGTCGACGTAAGCATCCGGGTTATCTGGGTTCGAGAACTGTTCTGGGACATAGGCGTCATGTTCTTTGGCCAACTCAATAGCATGTGCGATCGCGCCTTTCATGCCGAGTTCCGTCGGTGTGTTGACGACGGTGGCTCCGAACAGTCGCATCAATGCCTGCTTCTCTTGACTGAATTTTTCAGGAGTGACCGTCATGAGTCGAATTCCGAATCGCTGACAAGCGAGCGCAAGCCCGATTCCCGTATTGCCTGCTGTCGGTTCGATCACCGTTCCACCAGGTGCCACATCGCCACGCTCAATCGCCCGTTCAATCAAATTCATCCCGAGTCGGTCTTTGACACTCCCACCTGGATTCATCATCTCGAGCTTTCCGTACACTTTGACATTCGCTGGTATAGGAAGCGTTCGAAGTTCAATAAGCGGTGTGTCTCCGATGAGTTCATAGACGTCACGGACAATCATCTTATGCTTCGTCCTTGAAGACGATATGCCATTCATCACGTTTTGCGAGCATGTCTGCCGCTAATTTTTTGGCACCTTCGAAATCATGATGGTTCGCATTCCCACATTGAACAGGGTTTTGCGCAGGTAATTCCTCAGCGTTCATCGCATCACGCAACGTCGCTTCCACGAGGTCAAGCATTCGTTCGTAGTTCCCATCATTGAGCATTGTCCAATAGAAACCTGTCTGGCAACCCATCGGTGAGATATCGACAATGTCTTCAGAATGATTGCGACTGTTCTCGGCAATCAAATGCTCAAGTGAATGAACCGCGCGCATCGGCATGAGTCCTTCGTTCGGTTGAATGAAACGAATATCGTATTTATAAATCGTGTCAGCCGTCCCTTCTTTCACACCAGCTAAACGGACAAACGGCGCCTGTACTTTCGTATGATCCAAGTTAAAACTTTCAACATTATATGTTTTCATGAGTAATTCCTCCTCGTTATTTAGTGGCTATTACGAGCCAGACAAACTTGTTTTTCTGCGTCATCGTCACGTTGTATCCGTTCTCTTCTAACATGGAACGAATCGTTGACGTATATGGATAGTATTCACGATTTAAATCTTCGACAAGGTCCGAGTACCCTTTCGCAGTCGCCCAATCGATGATGTCCTGACGAGCTGCTGGTGACTCAAACATCGTATCAAGCAACACGAACTTCGGGTGTTCCCAGTCTTCGACATATCGACCAATGGCCGTGGCCTTTTCAGAATCTGTCAAGTGGTGAAAAGCATATGACGATACGATAGTATCCACGTGTGATAATATCGGATATCGGAGAAAATCACCTTCGAGTACTTCAATCCCCAACTTTTTAACAGCAATTTGTCGCATTTCCGGCGACGGTTCAATCGCAATCAACGGATGCCCTTTTATAATTCGACTGCTCAAGTTTCCTGTTCCGACACCAAACTCAAGTACCCTTCCTTCGACATATAGGGCAACCTCATCGAGCATTTGCTCATATCCGATGAAGACTTCGTGATATTGCTCATCATGCCCCTCGACCGTCGTATCATAATCCTTTGCCCAATCCTTAAAGATGTCCATGAATGGTAAGTTCATATCGCTACCCCAATCTTAATTCTTACTAATTTGATATGTTTTATTGGTATTTAACTTTAACGTTACATTAACAGGTTTTTTTATTCATTTCAAGTCATTCGCTAGATTCACGCATCATATGCAATTGGATATAGGTCTTATGTGTTAGGTCTTTAGTAATTGTCAGAACATTAAAATTTGTGCAAAAACACTTACCTATTTTACAAATAAATCCACTCTTTTTTATCTGAATAGCGATATGATAATTCTCAATGTAAGACTATGCTTTATTTTTTACAGGTAATAACAAATTTTAGGGGGTTCATACGTTGTCACGAAAAAAAATCTATTTAAACGCTTCACTCGCCACATGTATCGCCTTGTCACCTGCACTGATTCAAGCTGGAACAACTTCTGTTTCAGCAGAAGCTTCCGTTAAACCGAAATTGGTTCTTGAGAAAAAACAGAAAAAAGTTCGGGTCGTTGTAGAGCTCGTCGGGGATCCTGCCATTGCCGAAGCCGCTCAAAAAGGGAAGAAATTTAATGAATTGTCGAAATCAGAGCAAAACAAGGCACAACACTCTGTTCAATCGGAGCAAAAACGCGCCAAGTCTGCCTTGAAGAAACAAGGCGTAACCGCTACACCGATTGAAGAGTTCACGACCGTCTTTAATGGCTTCTCTACATTCTTATCTACAAGTGAAATCGCCAAAGTCGAAGCATTGCCTGAAGTGGCGACCGTTCACATTGTCAACGAGTACGAGCGCCCTGAAGTCAAACCGGATATGATCACGAGTAACGGCATGGTTCAAGCCGAACAAACGTGGGGAGATTACGGATTTGCCGGAGAAGGTACTGTCGTCGCTGTCATCGATTCTGGAATCGACCCTGAGCACCGGGATTATAAGATCACTGACGCTAAAACGGCAGAGTTGACTCAATCAGAAGTCAATCAAGCCATCACATCGTTCGGTCTCCCAGGCGAATACGTCAACGAGAAAGTTCCATACGCATATAACTACTACGATGAGAACGATGACATCAAAGATGATTCACCTGGCGCTTCAATGCACGGACAACACGTTTCCGGTACAGTTGCCGCAAACGGTGACCTAGAAAACGGTGGGATCAAAGGTGTCGCACCGGAAGCACAAATTTTGGGATTGAAAGTATTCAGTAACGACCCGAACTATGCGTCTACATATGGAGATATCTACATCAAAGCAATTGATGATGCCATTAAACTCGGTGCTGACGTCATCAACATGAGCCTCGGATCAACAGCCGGTTTCGTCGATGCCGATTCTCCAGAGCAACAAGCCGTTCAACGTGCTGTCGACAACGGCATCTTTATGTCGATTTCTGCTGGGAACTCTGCATACTTCGGTCACGGATTTGACTTGCCGACTGCTTCAAACCCAGATACGGGCGTCGTTGGGGCACCGAGTGTCAGTCAAGCGTCTACATCGGTCGCCTCTCTTGAGAACGATCAAATTCAATTGGATGCATTCCGAGTCGGTGATGAGAAGATTGGATGGAAGAAACAAGACGGCCCTGCCTTCAAAGAAGGAACATACGACATCGTATCTGTCGGAGACGGACAACCGGAGAATTATGAAGGAAAGGACGTAAAAGGAAAACTCGTCCTTGCTGTTCGCGACGGCGGTTACTTCTACTCGCAGATCCAAAAAACAGCTGAAGCGCAAGGCGCAGCAGGTGTCATCGTACGTGGTGCGGTCGGGCACGGCGATTATGTCTCGATGGCTCTCGATCAACCTCAAATTCCGATGGCTTCACTCAGCATCCAGGACGGGAATGAACTGAAAGACAAGTTAGCAGACGGTCCGCTTCAAGTGACGTTTGCCGGTGACCGCATCAGTGTCAATAACCGTTCAGCCGGTGCGATGTCTGATTTCACATCGTGGGGCGTCACACCGAACCTTGACTTCAAGCCAGAGCTTTCTGCTCCAGGTGGCCAAATTTTCTCTACGTTCAACGATAACCAATATGGGTTGATGAGCGGAACATCGATGGCAGCACCACACGTTGCCGGAGGGGCGGCCCTCGTCCTTGAGCGTGTGGACCGTGACTTCAAATTGAGTGGAAAAGCACGTGTCACGATGGCGAAAAACTTGTTACTCAACACGTCGAAGCCTGTCACAGATATCGGACCGTATAACCAAGAATTGAAACAATCACTCCCATACTCACCACGTCGGGCCGGAGCAGGTCTCATGCAATTGCATGCAGCCGTCACCTCTCCTGCTGTCGCATATGAGAAGTCGACAAAAGAAGCAAAAGTCGCTTTAAAAGAGTTGTCGAAGAGCAAAGCATCGTTCACGATCGTCGTCGAGAACACGTCGACTGAATCGTTAACTTATGATGTAGCCGCATCGTTGCAAACGGATCTCGCTGTCAAAAACAAAGACGGAATCGTTCAAAATGCGATGGAAGCGCAAGCACTTCAACAAGCGATCATTAAAATTAACGGATCAAACACAAGTAAAGTCACGTTGAAAGCAAAACAGAAGAAGGAAATTAACGTTTCAATCGATGTCTCGAAAGCAAAAGTGTTGAATCCTGAAACATTGGAAGGCACTGTATCCGCTAAATCTGTCTTTGAGAACGGCTATTTCGTCGACGGATTCCTTCGTTTGACTGATCCGCGCGGTACAGACGGTCATCCATCTCTCGTCGTTCCAATCGTCGGATTTGAAGGGGATTGGGGCAAAGCGCCGATCTTTGACAAGACGATCTATGGAGAAGGCGCATTCTATGGCGTCTCTGGATTGGTGGATGCAGAAGGAAACTACTTAGGTGAAAAACTAGATGAATCTGTGGCTAGCGAAGCGGTTGCCATTTCACCGGACGGAGACGGGTCGAAAGATACGGCTACTCCAGTCTTCTCGCTATTACGCAATGCGAAAGACATCAAATATCGCGTCGTAGATGAGAAAGGGAACGTCCTTCGCACCCTCAAGATGGAAGACGAATTGAGAAAGAACTACTTCGATGGTGGAAGTGGAGATTATTACTATTACGCAGCGGATAACGCTTGGGACGGAAAATTGAATGGGAAGATGGCGCCAAAAGGCACATATTACTATGAAATCGAAGCAAGCATCGATTACATGAAGAAACAAGCTCAAACGATGCGCATCCCTGTCAAAGTAGATTACACAGACCCACGCTTCACGCTTCGTTGGGACGACAACGTAGCAAGCGTCAAAGCGTCGGATGACTTTGCTGGAATCAACGGTATCGAATTCCTCATCAACGGGAAAGTCGTGGCAAAAGAAGCGAAAGCTTCAGCGAACTTCACACTTGAACAGCCGCTCGAGACTACAGATCAGCTTTCAGTTCGTGTGTCAGACAATGCCGGGAACGTGATCACTCGAAATGTTTCAACAGAAAATGATGCGGCCAAACCTGGTATCTTTGTCGATGCACCACTCGCCTTGTCTCCTTACGGTACATCCATCGTTCCATTGATCGGTCAAATCAAGGATGCCTCTGAAATCGCATCGTTCACGGTAGACGGGGTCGACGTACCACTCAAATATGACGCGTCAGCGAAACAATATACGTTCAATACGACACGCACATATAAGGATGGTTTCCACAAAGTCCGCTTTGTCGCAGAAGACACTGCTGGGAACGTGACGAACTTCGTCCGCCCAATCTTTGTCGACTCAACGAAAGCAACATTGTCGGTGACAAACGTACCGAAGAACGTATCGGCTAAACAGAAGTCTGTAAACGTGAAAGTTCAAGTAAAGGATAACTTCGACGAAATCAAGCTTCGGGTCAACGGGGACTTGAAATGGAACTATACGTTGAAAGAACCATACGCGATGCGTGCATTCTCACGCACGGGAACAATCACACTTCCAGTGACAGCGAAAGGAAAGAATACCTTCACGTTCGAAGTGACCGACCTTGCCGGGAACGTCACGAAAAAAGTAATTACAATTAACAAAAAATAAGCGATACAAAAAACGGATGACCTCAATCAGGTCATCCGTTTTTCATGTCATTTGTTGAGTTCAAGCGCGAAAGAAATCGCAGATAATGCATAAAGCGGCGCCGTTTCAGACCGAAGAATGCGTGGTCCAAATGCACATGCAGTCGCTCCAGCCTGAGTCCATTGATTGATTTCATTCATATCGAATCCACCTTCAGGTCCCGTGATGACGAGAACGCGTTGTTTCGGTTTCAGTTGAGTCAACAGTTGTGCGAAAGCAGACTGTTCCCCTTCTTTTGCCGACTCTTCATACGCGATGATGACGGCATCATAGCCCTCCATTTTCTGATGAATCTCTTTCGGAGAGATGTAGGAACACGTCGGTACAACGGCACGATAGGATTGTTCAGCCGCTTCTTGCATAATCTTTTGAATCCGCTCCACTTTTTTCGGAGCTTTTTTTCCATCCCATTTGGCGACAGAGCGCGCTGATTCGAACAGCAACAGATGGTGGACGCCAAGCTCCGTCGCTTTTTGGGCGACGAGCTCGACTTTGTCCCCTTTCGGGAGTGCATACGCCAAAGTCACCTCGATTGGCAACTCAGTCGTCGCCTGTCGCGATGACGTGACTTTCGCTTCCCCGCTCTTCTTCTCAAGCGATGTCACGACACAGGCATACTCAACACCTGTACCATCCAACAGGACCATCTCATATCCAGGACCTTGTCGTAAGACTGTACCGATGTGGTGGACCACATCTGAAGGAAGGGTCACCGTTTCGCCTTTAAAGGCTTCTTTTGTCAAAAAATAACGTTGCATAACTTACCCCTTCTTGGCGATAATCGCGACCCAGTCTTCCATCACGCGCGTCTCTTCAATCTCAAATCCAGCAGCGACCAAAGCATTCGTCACTTCAGCCCGCTTCTCTCCGATAATTCCAGAGGTGATGAAGCGCCCACCTGACTTCGTACGTGCATAGGCGTCTTCGATGAAAAGGAGAATGACGTCAGCAAGAATGTTCGCTACGACTAAATCGTACTCGCCTTCCACACCTTTCAGAAGATCACCTGTGTCCACTTGAACGAGTTCGCCCACTCCGTTCGTCTCAACGTTTTGACGAGCAGCTTCGACTGCGACCGAGTCTAAGTCTAGTGCCTTTACCTTCGTTGCACCAAGTTTTGCTGCTGCAATCGACAATACACCCGATCCTGTACCGACATCAATGACACGGTCACCTTCCTGGATGTAGTTCTCAATCGCTTGAATGCAGAGCATTGTCGTCGGATGCGTTCCTGTGCCAAACGCCATACCCGGGTCAAGCAAAATCACATTCTCTTCCGGCTGCGGGGTGTACTCTTCCCATAAAGGAACGATGGTTAGTTGTTGCGAAATCTTTACCGGCTTATAATACTGCTTCCAAGAGTGTGCCCAGTCCTCTTCATCGATTTCAGCGACCGTGACGTCTCCAGATCCGATGTCGAGCATCGTGCGAAGTCGTTCGATTTCTTTTTTAAGATTCGAAAGTAAATCTTGAAAATCACCTGAGGCCGGGACATACGCTTTGACGTGTACGCCAGAAGTTGGATACGTTTCACGATCCGAAACGTCCCAAATTTCTCCGAAATGGTCCTCCGCCATCATTCTGTCGAAATCTTCCACGTCCTCGATGACGACACCTTGTGCCCCCACTTCGTGTAGTAAATTGGATACTGCTTCTACCGCAAGTTGTGTCGTGTGGACACAAATTTCAGACCATTTCATCGTTCGTACACACTCCTTTTAGTGACTAAAGAATTTTTTCATTTTTTGGAACATGCCATGTTCCTCTTCGACACCGGACTCTCCGCTAATTTCTTCAAATTCACGCAGTAACTCTTTTTGACGGTCTGTCATGTTTTTCGGCGTCATCACGATGACACTGACATACTGGTCACCATTTGCACCACCACGAACACTTGGCATTCCTTTACCGCGTAAACGGAATTTCGAACCGGTTTGTGTCCCTGCAGGTACTTTCAAGCTCACATTCCCGTGAACTGTTGGTACTTCGATTTCCGCACCGAGAGCAGCCTGGGCGAATGTAATTGGCATATCCATTGCGATGTGTTGGTCGACACGTTCAAAGATTTCATGTGCTCTGACACGAACGACGACGTATAAGTCTCCTGCTGGACCACCGTTCACGCCTGGACCACCTTTACCAGAGAGACGAATCTGTTGACCGTTATCGATACCGGCTGGGATTTTGACCTCGACGGTTTGTTTCTTCTTCACATGACCTGAACCATGGCAAGTCGGACATTTTTCTTTAATCGTCTTACCACTTCCGTGACACTGGCTACATGGACGCTGATTGACCATACGACCGAGAATCGTGTTCTGTTCGACCGTTTCGACGCCGCTACCGCCACATCGGTTACACGTTTCCGGTTTCGTGCCCGGTTTTGCTCCGCTTCCCATACACGTGTCACATTCTACTTCGATTTCGAGTTCAATCGTCTCTGTTTTACCTGTGACACTTTCCATGAAGTCGAGATCGACGACGTACTGGTAGTCTTCACCGCGACGTGGTGCATTCGGATCTTGACGGCGCCCACCGCCTCCAAAAAACATGTCAAAGATATCTCCGAAGCCGCCTTGGAAGTCACCTCCACCGCCGAACTGATTGGCCCCTTCGAAACCGAATCGGTCATACTGGGCCCGTTTCTGTTCGTCTGAGAGTACTTCATACGCTTCACCAATCTCTTTGAACTTGTCGGCAGCATCTGCTTCTTGGTTGATGTCCGGGTGATATTGACGGGCTAATTTTCGATATGCCCGCTTGATGTCTTGTGCTGAGGCCGACTTGTCGAGCCCGAGCACTTCATAATAATCTCGTTTCGCCACTATTCTCGCTCCTATCCTCACTAACTACGTATCGATTTTACCGATTCTACCTTAACATGGAAAGAGCCAAAGCAGAAACCTGCTTTGGCGCTCTCCTTTACAACGGCTGTTTATTTACGGTCGTCGAGATCCTCAAACTCTGCGTCCACGACATTATCGTCCTGTTTCGCTTCCGCCTGTGGTTCTGCGCCTTCAGCACCTTGCTGTTCAGCCATCTTAGCATATACTTTTTGCGTCAACTCTTGAACGACAGCTGACAATTCGTCTTTGGCTGTACGGATCGCCTCAAGGTCTGAACCTTCGAGAGCAGTTTTCGCTTTTTCTTTCGCAGCTTCTGCTTTTTCTTTGTCCGCCTCTTCTACTTGCTCACCAAGATCTTTGATTGCCTTGTCTGTCGCGAAGACGAGTTGGTCTGTTTCGTTGCGAAGTTCTGCTTCTTCTTTACGTTTGTTATCTGCTTCTGCGTTCGCTTCGGCTTCTTTCACCATACGCTCGATTTCCGCTTCATCGATACCTGAAGATGATTGGATTGTGATCGATTGTTCTTTGTTCGTACCGAGGTCTTTCGCTGATACGTGAACGATTCCGTTTGCATCGATATCGAATTTCACTTCGATTTGCGGCACACCACGTGGTGCTGGTGGGATGTCCGTCAATTGGAAGCGACCAAGTGTCTTGTTGTCTGGTGCCATCGGACGTTCCCCTTGAAGGACGTGGATGTCAACAGCAGGCTGGTTATCGGCTGCAGTCGAGAACACTTGTGATTTCGATGTCGGGATTGTCGTGTTGCGATCGATGAGTTTCGTCATCACGCCACCCATTGTCTCGATTCCAAGTGAGAGTGGAGTCACGTCGAGAAGAACGACGTCTTTCACGTCTCCAGCAAGAACTCCACCTTGAATTGCTGCACCAAGTGCAACGACTTCATCCGGGTTTACCCCTTTGAACGGCTCTTTCTTCGTGAAGTCGTGGATTGCTTTTTGAACAGCAGGGATACGTGTCGAACCACCGACGAGAATGATCTTGTCGAGGTCAGATGGTGTAAGTCCTGCATCTTTTAAAGCACGGCGCGTCGGTTCCATTGTGCGTTCGACAAGGTCAGCCGTCAATTCTTCAAATTTCGCACGTGTGAGTGTCATCTCCAAGTGGAGTGGACCTGCTTCACCTGCTGTGATAAACGGAAGGCTGATGTGTGCACTTGTCACACCTGAAAGGTCTTTCTTCGCTTTTTCAGCTGCATCTTTCAAACGTTGAAGTGCCATCTTATCTTTCCCGAGGTCGATGCCATTTTCTTTTTTGAATTCTGCAACGAGGTAGTCGATGACTTTTTGGTCGAAGTCATCTCCACCGAGACGGTTGTCACCAGCTGTTGCGACAACTTCGAATACTCCGTCGCCAAGCTCAAGGATTGAAACGTCAAACGTACCACCACCGAGGTCATAGATCAAAATCGTGTGGTCTTCGCCTTTATCAAGACCGTAAGCGAGTGCCGCAGCTGTTGGCTCGTTGATGATTCGCTTGACATCAAGACCAGCAATCTTACCAGCATCTTTTGTCGCTTGACGCTCCGCGTCGTTGAAGTATGCAGGAACTGTGATGACGGCTTCCGTGACTGTTTCACCGAGGTAGTCTTCAGCATCTTTCTTCAACTTTTGCAAAATGATTGCCGAGATTTCTTGTGGTGTGAATTTTTTGCCGTCTACGTCGACTGTATGTGACGTTCCCATGTGACGTTTAATTGATTGGATTGTATTCGGGTTCGTGATGGCCTGACGTTTCGCGACCTCACCTACTTGACGCTCTTCTCCTTTGAATGCAACAACCGAAGGAGTCGTACGGTTACCTTCTGCGTTCGAGATGACGACTGCTTCGCCACCTTCCATTACTGCCACACATGAGTTTGTTGTCCCTAAGTCAATACCGATAATTTTACCCATCGTTTATTCCTCCGTCTCGTTAAGTAGTATTATTCTGCAACTTTTACCATGCTCGGGCGAATGACTCGACCGTGCATCGTATATCCTTTTTGAAGCTCCATCGTCACGATACCTGACTCGAACTCATCGCTCGGTTCTTGCATGACTGCTTGATGGAAATTCGGGTCGAACGGCTGTCCGACTGCTTCAATCACTTCGACTTGCTCAGCATTTAATACGTCAAGCAGTTGACGATGAATCATATCGACTCCTGATTGAATCTGCTTCGCATCCTCCGAAGTTGCGTTTACTTGAAGTGCACGCTCAAAGTTGTCAATAAGCGGAATCAATTTTTCAATGACAGACTGTGAAGCAAACTTGACGCGTTTGGCGTTCTCTTCGTTCGTCCGACGACGGAAGTTGTCAAAGTCGGCACGAATCCGAAGCTCGCTCGCTTTCAATGCTTCGATTTCTTTTTGTAAGTCCGTCCCCTCAGAACTTTCTTCCACAATCTCAGCATTTAAAACCTCATCTTCATTTGATTCAGTCGACTCATTCTCTTCTGTTTGTGTCGAGTCTACAGATTTTTCTTCAAGCACGTCATCTTGTTCATGCCCGTTTTGGTGATCTGCTGTCATAGTAAAACTCCTTTCCGTCACTCATCTAGTTTCGTTCGTCGCAACGCTTCGATAATTTGTCCCATCATTTGGACACCATGACGGTAATTCATACGCGTTGGACCAATCATAGCGATTGTACCGAATGTTTTTCCGTCTAGTGTATAATCCGAGGTGATGACACTACAATTTTGAAGGGCGACAATTCCGTTCTCGCTCCCAATGCTCACATAAATCTCGCGATTTGGCAACGATTCGAGCCAGTGTGTCAATCGTTCTTGCTCATCAATCCATTCTAGGAATGGACGTAACGTGTCGAGCGTCTGAAACTCGGGTTGGTTGAAGATTTTCTTCTTGCCACCCAAATAGAGTGAGGATGGCGTCTGTATTCCGACCGTTGATTGAATCAGTTGCATCATGTTCTCGTACTGCTGTCGCTGAGCAAGTTGCAATTTGGCAACTTCTTCGCCGATACGGATTTTCAATTGTCCGATTGGCGTTCCGACAAGGCGGTCGTTCAGTAGTCGAATCGTTTCCTCGATGACGTCTGGAGCGACACGCGATTCAAACATGACAGTACGATGCTCGACATGACCTTGATCCGTGACGATGAGAACAACACCACGCCGCTCGTCTAATGGCATAAAATCCACACGGGCCAACGTTTCCATTTGGCTATTTGGACCGAGGGCGACCGTCGTATAATTGGTCAAATCAGAAAGGAGATCTGCAGCTTGTCGAATCAGGATTTCAGACTCTTTTGAAGATTGTTTTAACCGTTCTTCTAGTCGACCGGTCTCCCGTTCGTCGATAATTTGTTTCTCGACGAGATGGTCCACATAATATCGATAGCCGACCTCTGACGGGATACGACCTGCAGAAGTATGCGGTTTTTCAATCAGCCCCATGTCTTCCAAATCGGCCATATCATTCCGAATCGTTGCTGAACTAAACGTCAAATCGTCCCGTTTCGACAACGTCCGCGAACCGACCGGCTGAGCCGTCTGGATGTAATCATCAATGATGGCTCGAAGAATGAGCAATTGTCGATTTGTCAGCACAACATCACTCCTCTCTGAAAAAGTTACCCCGCTTTATTAGCACTCATATTTAACGAGTGCTAATCACACTTCAAATATTATCACGTTCTCACTATTTGTCAATTCATACACTCGGATTTTTTCACCTTTTTTCAAGTTGGCAAACCTACGAAATGAAAATAAAAACTCATTTCGTTATGATAGAACGTGAGGTGATTACATGTTTACAACAAAACAATTTAATGTATTTAAACAAGAAGGACTCGACGAACGAATGTCTGGCATCCGTTCGAATATTCAACCGCTCTTCCATCGGATTTACGACGAAGTCGGGCCAGGGCTTGAGGCTGATGTCGGCATCCCCCTTTATTTACATGTGGCGAAGCACGCTCGTCGGACAGTGAACCCACCTAAAGATACGTGGATGGCGATCTGTCACGACAAACGCGGGTACAAAAAACATCCACACTTACAAGTTGGGCTTTTCGACGATCGTGTCTTTATTTGGCTTGCGTTCATCTATGAGATGCCGAACAAAGACGCAATCGCGAAACACCTGCAACAAATCGATTTGAAATCAACATTCTCTGATTTCCATATCGCGGGCGACCATATGAAAAAAGAAGCGTTTCTTGTTGAGGATACGTCAAACGAAGACATTCAATCACTACTTGAACGATTCGGCAATGTTAAAAAGGCTGATTTCTTGATTGGTCGTCAACTTCCTGCCGATGCATCGATTCTTCAAAACGAAGACGCGTTCCTTGCATTAGTCAAAGACACGTTCGGTCGCCTTACACCGCTCTATCGAGATCTCGTCTTATAATAAAAAAATGGACAAATCCTCACGAAGGACTTGTCCATTTTTTTTATGAATCAGCATGTTCAAGTTTTGCTTCTCCAATAAAGGCTGCAAATGCTTCATTGGCGAGTGGCAAACCGGATGCCGTTAGACGGATATGTGTACCCGTTCGTTCAATCAGTGACTTCTTCACTAACTCTTCGATGACGTGACCGAACACATCATCGAGCGACACTCCATACTTCTGTTCAAACGTCTGAAGCGAGACCCCGGAACGCATACGCAGGCCGAGGAAGAGCTCTTCTTCCATTTTTTCCACTTCTTCCAGCTCGGTCACCCGTTTCACAGGGATGCCTTCTGCTTTAATATAGTGAGGAATCGGAGCGATATTGGCGCGACGTGTCCCGTTTAAATAACTATGCGCACCGGCTCCGAATCCATAGTACTCTTCATTGCGCCAGTACACTTGATTGTGACGGCTCTCCCGACCAGGCAAGCCATAGTTGGAGATCTCATATTGTTGAAGACCATGGCGTTCAAGCGTCTCCATCACTTTCAAGTACATTTCGACTTCGACATCTTCTCCCGGTAAACGGAGCTTCCCTTTTCGATCTTGAATCGCAAAGACGGTATGCGGTTCGAGAATCAACGAATAAGAGGATACATGTTGAATCGGTAATTGAAGCGCTAGCTCTAAATCACGGTCAATTTGTTCAAGTGTTTGTTCCGGAAGACCAAACATAAGGTCAATCGAGATATTGTCAAAGCGTTTTGCCGCTTCGCTTACCGTCTCGAACACATCATCCGCTCGATGCGTCCGGCCGATGCGCTCCAGTCCACCATCATCAAACGTCTGGACACCGAAACTGAGCCGGTTGACGCCACCTGCTTTCATCGTATCGAGCTTTTCCGCACTCACAAAGTTCGGGTTCGCTTCGACAGAATATTCGAGGTCATCTGACGCGAGTGGCAGAAGGTGTTGGCGGACCATATCCATCAGGCGCGCCATCTGCTCCTCATTGAGCGCGGTCGGTGTCCCGCCTCCGATAAAAATGGTTTCAATCCGATCTGTCGGAAACGCCTCGAGCGTCAATACCATCTCTCGTTCTAATGCATCTAAATAATCATCAACAGGCTGATTTTTTAAAAACACCTTGTTGAAATCACAGTAATAACAAATATGTTCACAAAATGGAATGTGAAGATATACGGCTTTAGCCAATTTCGGCCACCCCTTTCTTCTCATTCCATTTATAACGCTTTTCGTCTGTTCTTTCCAGCCTGCGCCATCAATCGAATCGATGAATGAATAAACCACTCTTCAATTTCGGCTCGAACCAGGTTGATTTTGGAGGCATCTGGCCACCATCATCTGCCACGCGCATCAGTTGTGACATCGTTGTCTCATGGCACGTGAAAAGCAATCGGTCTGGTACTTGAGTCAGCTTCTCTAACTCCGAGGCCGTCTTGTTCCCACCGATAAAATCGACTCTCGCGTCTGTACGAATATCCTCGACGTTGAAGTACGGCGTGAGTATATCTCGTTGTAAGATGGCAACGTCTAGCGCCTTGTCCTCTTGCCGTTTCGTCAACTGATAATATTTCCCTCGATAGGCGACTCCGAAGACGCCATGTTCTTTCGGCAGGACAAGACCATCCTCCTCATTGATCATGTATGAAAACGAGAGTCCGTCTAACATATTCTCTACCTCTTCTGGACTAATCGCTGTCAGCACGCGATGATACGGCAAAATCGTCAATTCGTCACTCGGGAAGAGGACACCTAAGAAGTGTGTACGTTCATTCTTTTGAGAACGATCCCCACCCATCCCGGAAACGACCGTTGCCGCTTTCGCACGGTGATGTCCATCCGCAATGTAGATCGCCGGGATGGTTGCGCCAATCATCATGACACGAGCGAGTTCACGGTTTGGAACCATGAATCCTTCATGCATGACACCTCGTTCATCCGTGAACGAGAAAAACGGCTCTCCGTCTGTCGCAGCATGTAAGATTTGCTTCAAGTTTGCATGCGGAGGATGACTGAGGAGAATGGGACCGGTGTGCGCTCGTGTTGCCCGGACATGCTCGACACGCTCCCGCTCCTTCTCCTCCCGTGTATGTTCGTGAATCTTGATTCGACCGGCTTCATAATCCGCGACTGAAAAGGTGGCGACTAAACCGGTTTGCTGACGTTGTCCCGATGTCAATCGATAGACGTAAAATCCATTCGGACGTTCCGTCAACTCCTTCTCATAGAGACGTTCTAGCTTATGACGCGCCAGTTCCCCCCACTTCTCAAGCGAAAGGTCGGATTGAAGTGCTTCCGGCTTATCAACTACTAAAAAAGAATCCGGATTTTCTGAAATGACGGCTTGCGCCTCTTCAATCGATACGACATCGTACGGGTCTGCGGCGACACGTTCCGGATGCGCTGGCATATAAGGGCTGAACGGTTTAAATACGACCATAAGATCCTCCTTAAAATTCCCGGACGCGAATGACGCCCTGTATTTCATACAGCGCATGAATCGATAACGGTTCATGCTCACTGTTGTCTAAATCAATTAACGTATACGCCATCTCCCCGCGGCTACGATTGACCATGTTATCGATATTCAATCCATGTGAGGCAAGTTCTCCCGTGATTTGACCGACCATGTTCGGGACGTTTCGATGCAAGATTCCAAGACGGCGTTTACCGGTGTAAGGAAGCTCGACGTTCGGAAAATTAGCAGACGAACGAATATTCCCTGTCTCGAGATACAACTTCAGCGTCTCCACTGCTTGAATGGCACAATTAACTTCCGATTCTTTAGTCGATGCACCGAGGTGAGGCAGTGCCATGACTTGCGGATGACCAATCAACGTGTGACGGGGGAAGTCGGTCACATACAGTCCCACATGATGATGCAACGCCTTCAATAAGTCATCATCTTTCACGAGCTCTCCTCGCGCAAAGTTCAAAACAGTCATCCCCGGTTTCATCCGTTCGAACCAACTCTGGTCAATGCTGAATCGAGTCTCCTCAGTCAAAGGCATATGAATCGACAATAAGTCAACATTTCCCAGTACCTCACTTAAATGTTTGGCACGCGTGACGTGTTTCGAAATATTCCAGGCGGCATCAACCGAGAGATGGGGATCGTATCCGATAACATCGACCCCAAGCTGGAGAAGATCGTTGGCTAGCGACGCACCGATGGCTCCTAGACCGATAATCCCTACTTTTTTGCCTCGCAACTCCGCTCCGAGGAATTGTCGTTTTTGCACTTCCATCGCTTCTTCTAATTGCGATTGCGATGCGATAGTCTGTTCATTCACCCAATTGAGTCCTTTCACAATGGGTCGTACCGAGAGGATCATGCTCGCAAGGACGAGTTCTTTCACCGCATTCGCATTCGCACCAGGTGTATGAAACGCGACGATTCCTCGCTTCGCAAGTTGATCGAGCGGAAGGTTGTTGACACCGGCCCCTGCTCTAGCGATGGCGAGAAGATAGGGAGGGATATCCTCTTCGTGGACTTGATGACTTCTCAGTACCCAAGCATCGGCTTGATCCGATGCATTGATGACGTACTCGCTTGGCTCAAATCGTTTCAGACCAGCGGCAGCGATTTGATTAAATGTTTTGATGTGATACATTGGTTTCCTCCTCGAATGCTCTCATGACGTCGACGAGGCGTTCTGCCCCTTCTAGCGGCATCGCGTTATACAGACTTGCACGTAAGCCCCCTACCGAACGATGACCACCGAGTTCGAGCAATCCACGTTCTAAAGCGTATCGTTCAAATCGCCGATCCATCTCTTGATCTCCCGTTGTAAATGGGATGTTCGTCAATGAACGACATTCCCCCGAAACAATTGGAGAAAAGCAGGTCGACTCTTCAAGATAGGAATAGACCTTGTCACTTTTCTGATGATTCAATCGTTCCATCGCTTCGACGCCTCCGCGGTCTTCCACCCACTTCAATACACGCTCTGCTACATACATGCTGAAGGTCGATGGTGTATTGAATAACGTATCGACATGTGACACATACTGAAGATAACTCGGCAACTCAAGCGACTGAATCAAATCCCGACGGATGATGACGACCGTCAGTCCTGCAGGTCCGATATTCTTTTGGGCTCCGGCATAAATCACCCCGAAGCGCTCCACATCGATTTGCTCGGCTAGAATGTTCGAGGAAGCATCTGCAATCAGCGGGACATCGATTTCGGGGATATGTGTAAATCGAGTCCCTTCAATCGTGTTGTTCAGTGTCACATGGAGATAGTCCACCTCTTGGACAAGGCTCGATTCAAACGACATCTTTCCCGTCGCATCTACCAATGGGTGAATGACATCGACCTCTCCAAAGTGTTTCGCATCTTCCATCGCTTTTTTAGACCAGATGCCCGTATCCACATAAGCGAATCGATTCCGCTTCCGTAAATTCATCGGAATCATTGAAAATTGTAACGTCGCACCGCCTTGTAGCCAAAGCACAGCGTAATTCTCAGGGATATGCATGAGTCTTCTCAATCTCAATTCAAGAGAGTCGACCACACGTTCGAAAGACGCTGAGCGATGACTCGTTTCGATAATCGAAACGCCTTCATACTCAAACGTCAAAAGATGCTGTTGAATCTCTTGCATCACTTCTGTCGGTAGCATGCCAGGACCCGCAGAGTATGTATACGTCGACACGGTGTTTCCTCCTCTATAGTCTGTCTAAGGGTTTACTCTTCCTTATATGAAAGGGCATTTCCTGCCTGAAATACAAAATCGCCCTGATTCGAAAATCAGGGCGACTCAAACTCATTATTCTTCGTCCATAGAGAGAACAGACATAAACGCTTCTTGCGGGACTTCGACGGACCCGACCATCTTCATGCGCTTCTTACCTTCTTTTTGTTTCTCGAGGAGTTTCCGTTTACGTGAGATATCTCCCCCATAACATTTAGCCAAAACGTTTTTACGAAGTGCTTTAATCGTAGAACGTGCGACGATTTTAGTTCCAACGGCCGCTTGGACTGGAACTTCGAACTGCATCCGTGGAATGAGAGCTTTAAGCTTCTCAACAATGACCTTCCCACGTTCGTACGCGAAGTCACGGTGAACGATGAAGCTGAGGGCATCGACGACTTCGTTATTGAGCAAGATATCCATCTTCACGAGACGCGATTGACGGTAGCCGATCAACTCATAATCGAGAGACGCGTAGCCTTTCGTGCTCGATTTCAACTGATCGAAGAAATCATAGACGATTTCACTGAGCGGAATCTCGTACGTGATTTTGACGCGAGTCGTATCGATGTATTGCATATCGATGAACGTTCCGCGTTTCTTCTGGCAAAGTTCCATGATTGCACCTACGTAGTCGTTTGGTGTCATGACAGCCGCCTTGACGTATGGTTCTTCGATTGAATCAACCTTTTGTTGCTCTGGCATCTTCGATGGGTTATCGACGTGAATTACTTCGCCTGAAGTCGTCGTCACGTGATAAATTACCGATGGTGCCGTCGTAATCAAGTCGATGTTAAACTCACGTTCAATCCGCTCTTGAATGATTTCCATATGAAGCATGCCGAGGAATCCACAACGGAAACCAAAACCGAGCGCTTGCGACGTCTCTGGTTCAAACTCGAGTGCGGCATCCGAGAGCTGGAGCTTTTCAAGTGCCTCACGAAGATCATTGTACTTAGCCGCATCAATCGGATACAAACCACAGTAAACCATCGGGTTCATCTTGCGATAACCAGGTAGCTGACTCGTTGCCGGGTTTTTAGCAAGTGTGATCGTATCCCCGACGCGAACATCTCCTACTGTTTTAATGGATGCAGAAAGCGTACCAACGTCTCCTACGTTCAATTCTTTAACAGAGATCGGTTTTGGCGTCGACACACCGAGGTCCGTCACTTCGAACGTCTTGCCAGTCGCCATCATTTGAACTTTGTCTCCTACTTTGACTGAACCGTTTACGATACGAATCGATGCGACGACACCGCGGTAAGCGTCATAGTATGAGTCAAAAATCAGTGCTTGCAATGGTTCAGACGGGTCACCTGTCGGCGGAGGGACAAGTTCCACGATTTGTTCGAGAATCTCTTCAATCCCGATTCCCGCTTTTGCAGAAGTCGGGACCGCATCACTCGCATCGAGGCCGATGACGTCTTCAATCTCTTGACGGACCCGCTCGACATCCGCTGACGGCAAGTCGATTTTATTAATGACCGGAATGATTTCAAGGTCGTTATCGAGTGCTAAATAAACGTTCGCAAGGGTTTGCGCTTCAATTCCTTGCGCTGCGTCGACGACGAGAATCGCACCTTCACATGCCGCAAGCGAACGTGACACTTCATATGTGAAGTCGACGTGTCCTGGCGTGTCGATCAAGTGAAGAATATACTCTTCTCCGTCTTTCGCCGTATAGTTCAATTTGACGGCGTTCAATTTGATTGTAATTCCACGCTCACGCTCCAAGTCCATCGCGTCAAGCGTCTGCTCTTTCATCTCACGAGCCGTGAGTGCACCAGTCTTCTCAAGAATCCGGTCAGCGAGCGTCGACTTTCCATGATCGATGTGCGCGATGATGGAAAAGTTACGAATCTTCTTCTGACGATTCTCTAATTCTTGTTTGTTCATATATGGGTTCACCTATCCTTCTCATGCATACCGTGTCATTATATCAAAATCCTAAAGTAATGTGTACGACCTACTACAACAATACCACAGATAGTTTTCAGAATAATCATCAAGTGGTTGCTTTTCATATAACCGTTTGCTACAATTGTGCTTGTTCTGTTGAATGATTACTTGAAGTAATAAGAACATACACTTTCTTGTTTCAGGAGGTGACAAACAATGGCAAACATCAAATCAGCAATCAAACGTGCAAAAACTTCTGAAAAACGTCGTGTTGCGAACTCACAAGAGAAAGCGGCAATGCGTACAGCAGTAAAACGTGTTGATGCTCTCGTACTCGAAGGAAACAAAGAAGCTGCTCAAGAAGCTTTCGTCCTCGCTACGAAGAAGCTCGACAAGGCTGCATCAAAAGGTCTTATCCACAAAAACAAAGCAGGTCGTGATAAATCACGCCTCGCAGCTCGTATCGCTGCTCTCTAATTAGAGATCACACGAAACAGCCGCCTCCTATTCGGAGCCGGCTGTTTTTTTGTATACCATGATGTAATGAGGACCAATCTCAGGAATGTCGAATGGCTCTCCGATTCGTGTAAGCCCATTTCGTTCATAGAAACGGACAGCCACTTCTCTCGCATTACACCACCATGGACATCCCAGCTCATCATGGAGTGCCTGTAAAAATCGAGAGCCGATTCCTTGTCCCGAAACATGAGGATCCGTCGCCATACCACGGAGTTGGAGCGGAATCCCCTCACCCTCGATTTGTTTCGGGGACATCATGACTGTAGCGACCGATAGCACTCGATCGCCTTCAACCCAAGCGAAGTGTCGCGTCGTCGGTGCCTCATCCCCTTCAAAATAACACGTCTCAACATCTTTTCCTGGTCTGAGCACAACATGACGGAGCGGAATCACGTCTTGAAGTGTCACTTGTTTGAATCCCATTCCCTCACCTCACAATAAGGCCAGTTGACAAACGAGCGTATCGAACACGATTTGTTTGTCACCACGTCCCGTTTTCATAGCTTCATCCGCGTCTGCAATCAAGGTCAGCGCTCGTGCGAGCTGAGCCTCGGAAAAGCCCCGACTCGCTTGTGTCGCCAATTTGATTGTATACGGGTGGGCCCCGATTTTCGATGCGATTTGCTTCTCTCCATAACCTGCCTCCGTCAACTGTTTTGACAGGTACATGTTCCGATATTGTCTAGCAAGCAACCCGAGTAGTCCAATCAGTTCTTGCCCTTGTTTTTCTAAATCTCGAACCAATCGAAGCGCTGCATCTGCTTGACGTTTGACGAGAAGCTCCGAGAGTTGAAAGATGTTATCTTCTAATGTACGGGGAACTAAATCATTCACAATCTCAATCGGAATCGTCGCACCCGTTCCCGCGTACAACTGTAGCTTCTCTAATTCACGAACCAACTTTCCCCAATCATCCTGACATAGGAATAAAAGACGCTCCATCGTAGAGCGCTCCATCTTTTGTTGTTCACGACTCAATGCATCGTTCACGTATCGCATCAGTTCGTTTTGGCTCGGTTTTTTCGCTTCGAGTACGATGGCACGCTCTTTCAAGCGCTTCACAATTTTTTTCCGCTCATCGAGTTTTTCTGACTCAACAATTAAGACAAGAACCGAGTAAGTCGCCGGTTGCACGACATATTCCGCCAGGCGGTCGACATTGTGCTTTTGCTTCTCTTTCGCACCCGTTAAGAACTGGGCATTTTTCACGATAACCGTGCGATATTCACTAAAGAAAGGGACCGTCTCCGCTTCATCAAGCGCCGTATCGAGTGACGTCTCTAGAAGATCTAGTTGCATGACATCAAATTGATCACCGGATGGATTGGCCGCCTTCACGATTTCACGTTCCCACGTCTCTAACAAATATTTTTCGGTGCCATGGAGAACATAGACGCTCGCCAGTTTTCCATTATGTAACCACGGTTCATTCAAAACACACACCACTTTCACAATTTATTCTCATCTAAACATAGATTATCTTCCCATGATTCGCTATACTTATAAAGGAAGTATGATAAGGAGGGACCTAATATGCAAATCAACTCAGTACGCCCACCGAGTGAAAACCCGTTTGAAAATGACGTTCAATGCAAACGTAATGACGCCATCGACTCTGCGATCGGCTTCATCGTCCCATTTGGCTTTTTCTTCACGATTTTCTTCATCGGTGTCATCATCAAATTCTTAAGTCTATAAGTGTTCAAACGATTGCCCCGGGGGAGCAATCGTTTTTTAGTGTATCACATTTTATCCCGTACTACTCGATGATCCCCCGACACATGTTCTCTTCACAGACAATCATTCCTTTCAAGTCGGTTCGTAATAGACGTCTGCCCACAACCCGTCGTAACGTCTCTATGTGCGGATGTCCATATCGATTGTTCAAACCGACACTCGCAATGATCCATTCTGGATCGATTCGCTCAAGTAGTTCTTCCCCCGACGACGTGTTGGATCCGTGATGCCCTAATTTAAATACGTCGACGTCAAGCGTCGGTAACTCTGCTTCTCCCTCTATCGGCAAATCTCCTGTCAATAGATACCGCATGCCACCTACATTCATGTAAAGGCTAATCGAATGATCATTTTCATCTTCATGTCGTCGATTCGGTGCCACGATCCACATCCATGGCGTCGGACGATCGTCCGCCTTGAGATAACGGACCGATACATCATAGACCGCAGCTAAGTGTAGCAACTCTTCTCGTTTTTCAGCATTCGCGACTTCTTTTGATATCCAAAGTTCTTCTACCGTCACCACTTTCAATAATCCTTCTAATCCGCCGATGTGGTCATGGTCCGCATGAGTCAACAGGACAAAATCAAGCGATCGCTCCCCACGTTTCCATAGATAAGGAGCCAATACATCTTCACCCGGGTCAAACGTGCTTCGCTTTTGTTCGTTTGGATCTTGAAATACGCCCCCTACATCAATGACACCAACCGTTCTTCCCGATTCTACGACGATTGCATCACCTTGCCCGACATCCAAAAAGGTCACCCGTGAGGATTCCGCCCATTCCGACCATCCCGCAATCAACCCACATGTCATGATGGCCGCCCCCCATCCGATCCAACGTTTTCGATTCATCAGCGTTAAGCTTCCCCACAATCCTAGCAACAATGCGATTTGCGACGGCAATGCCAGATCGTGCAACGGAATCCAAGGTCGTAAATCATCGTGGAGGGCGAACATTCCATTGATCGCATCCAACACAATCATGAACAACGGGGCAATCGAAGGAATCAGCCATGTGACAAATGCGAGTGGCATGATGACCCACGAGATACAGATGGCCATCAAGAGATTCCATATCGGTGCCGCGACGGATAGAACCGGTTGAACTTGCCATAGAACAATCAACCCGAACAGCTGTGCGAAAATGGACAACTCCATGAGTCCTGTCCAGATTTGTCTCGTGACTAACAAAAAGAAGGTCATCCCGATCGTCAACTGGAAACCCAGATTCGTGAGAAGGAACGGTTGAACAGCCAACATGCCCGCCGCACACCAACTTAAGAGCCGAATCGGGTCTCGAACCGTCACACCGAATAGAGAGATAAAGAGTATCACATCTGCGACGACAACAGCTCTTGCGACAGGTGGAGAAAAACCAGTCATCCATCCGAATACCGTAATACTAAAGATCATCAATATCGTCTTCGTCTCACGTCGAATAGGGATCGGGTGCAACAATACGCGCATGGCCACAATCAACATGGCAATATGCGAACCGGAAATCACAAGAAGGTGAAGAAGGCCCGTCACACGATAAGAAAACGAGGTCTGTTCATCTAGCATTCGACTCTCCCCGAACAATAATGCCTCCATATATAATGCGACATCCTCACGATGACGATGCTCAATTTGTTGAAGTTGTTGTTCTTTCCAACGCAACAACCGACCGCCCCATCCTGCTGTCGGACGACACGCATCGATTCGTTTCACCTTTCCTTTGAAGGATACGTTTGAACTCAGCGCCCAATACCGTTCATCAAATCCTCCGGTGTTTCGTAAAGGTTGAAACGCCTCTACTTCGATTTGCATAAGGCACGTCTCCCCAGGTCGTCCGTGTTCTAATTCGCGTCCTCGTAAAACGCCCTGAAGATCGTCTACGTTCCCATATAGTCTTGCCGATTTACCATTTTCCTTTCGACTTTCGATTGAGAAGGCAATCGTGTCTCGCGATAACGATTCTATAGGGGTCGTATGGAACGATGCGATGCAGATGAACCCAATCACACCGGCTTTCGCATATAAGCCTTGCCCACGTCGTGTAAATAGATAGAAGACAAAAGCGACCACGGAGACCCAATAGAATCCTTCTGTCAGACCGGTTACAATGAGTACCGCAAATAATGGAAACAGCGGCATCCTATGGCACCAATAAATATGGCTTCATACTTTCTAATGTCTTTTCGCCGAACCCCTTCACATCACCTAGCGCTTCATATGTTTTAAATGGACCGTTCGCTTTCAGATGATTTAAAATCGCCTCGGCTTTGGCTGGACCAATTCCCGGAACCGTCATTAGTTCCTCTTTCGTCGCACTGTTGACATGAACACCGTTCGTCTCCATCTCGGGACTCGGTGAGTCTTGCGAAATAGGCGTCGTTCCTTTTTTCGGAACGATGATTTTGACTCCATCTACTAATAGTTGTGCCAAATTTAACTGTTCTGGGTCAGCTTCATCTGTCAGGACTGCTAAAGACAACACATCGCCCACCCTTGCCCCTTCTGGTACGGTATACACGTTCGGAGATTCAACCGCACCTGTCACGTACACAACGAGCTCCATACGCTCTGGTGTCGTGGTCGGTGTGACCTCCTCAGGTTCTATGACGAATTCATCCACAATTCGTTGCTCCGGTTCCTTTTGATAAAACAAATAGCCTACTCCTAAAAATAGAACGACTATTAGACCAATGACGAGTTGTTTCCACCTTTCCAAACGTATCACCACCCCGTTCGACTGTTACGTTGAGTATGCCGAATCAGCTGTTTCGAAACACGTCTCCTTCTTCTCCACATTCGTGTCATTAGGAAATGATTTGTTTGGAAGTTATATATCACACTCATACATGCAACGGTATTCAATCACACAATTTTAATGCATGGGTTATAGAATGACGGAAAAAACGGAGACCACCACGTGGCCTCCGTTCCTACTGTTCACTGTTCGATTATTCTTCTTCGAAATGCTGAACCTGGTCAGCGAGCGCCGCTGCCTGTCCTTCTAACTCTTGCATTAACGTAAAGATTTGATCAAAGCTCGCTTGCTGTTCTTTCATCGAGGCTGCCACTTCTTCGTTTCCTGCGGCTAACTCTTCTGTCACGCCAGATACTTCTTCGACCCGACGTAAGACGTTGTTTACCTCGTTACTCGATGTGCGCATCTCTTGTTCAATCGTACG
Organism: Exiguobacterium sp. 8A; assembly: GCF_902506275.1. Classification (GTDB taxonomy): domain Bacteria; phylum Bacillota; class Bacilli; order Exiguobacteriales; family Exiguobacteriaceae; genus Exiguobacterium; species Exiguobacterium profundum. Next base: position 987,536 of record NZ_LR733630.1, read on the forward strand.
CACGAACGAGGCGACGTGGTCTGTCCGTTCATGGATTCGGTTGAACGCTTCTTTCGTTAATCCGAACGCTTCCAGCTGAGCCTCTTGTTCACGTTTTGACTCGTTCACCGTTTCCGTCAAACGTACGACTTCTTGCTGGATCGTCTCGACGACGTGGAAAATGGATCGAGTCGCCTTGTTGCTTTCTTCCGCCAACTTCTTCACTTCACTTGCAACGACAGCAAATCCTCGTCCCGCTTCTCCCGCACGGGCTGCCTCGATTGCTGCATTGAGAGCAAGTAAATTCGTCTGAGCCGCGACATCTTCGACAAGCTTCGCCATCGCCTCAATCTCAGCAGTTTGTCTTGCAAAGTGGTCCATGCGCGAAACAAGCACTTCATTCCGTTCGCTTGAACGATCTAAAATATGCTCTTGGTCGGTTAATGTTTCAATTCCAGCCGCCACTTCACGTGTCATTTCTGACGTTTCTTCCGTCGTCTGTTTCGTCTGGTTCAAGCTCGTCTCAAATGAAGTTGCCATCGTATGCACAGAGCTGAGCGTTTCTTGCAGTTCGTTTGCAATTGACTGTGCTCCGTGTGCCATTTCATCAACTGCGTTCGTAATGTTAGAAGTCGTACTCACGACCGCTTCATTTTCGGCCGCTGCCGTTTCGGTCATACCGTTCACTTTCATTGATGTGACTCGAATCGAACCAATCACCGTCTGAAGTGATGCCGTCATATCACGCATGGCACGTTCAAGACGCCCGATTTCATCATTCCGCGTCGACTCAGGGAGCGTGACGAGACGTCCGGCCGCAATCGCTTCTGCCACTTTGACATTTCGCTCGAGTGGTCGGGTGATCGAACGGGCAAAGAAGAAGTTATAGATTCCGAGCGCAAGAATGACAAGAATCGTCAAAAGGACCGAAATCAACAAGAGACGTTCCGTCTCATTTGCCGCCTCTACTTGAAGCGCCTCATAGAATGAACCGTTCTTTGCAATCAATGTATTGATATCGTTTAACAAACCTTCTAGTTTCGCTGCCTGGATCCGAGCTCCGATACCGCCCTCAAGTGCCGACTCGACATCTTCGTTCACCTGTTCGTACTTCATCGTGGCACGGTCTAAATGATTTGAAAATGCCGGAATCAAATAAGACTGTTTTAAATCATCAAATGTTTCCGCGTTCGTCACACGGATGCGCTCTAGTTGAGTCAATGTAGATTGGTTCGACTGTTCGCCAAGTGACGTCCAGAGTGACTGCTCTTGTAAGAGTGACGTTTCAAGTTGAGACAATTCAATCATTTGACTCCCATATTTCTCGTTATACGTTTGCAAGCGATTCAAAGTAGACAAGACGTAACTCATCATCAGTACGACTAAGATGACAGTGAACACAGTTGAGAAGATAAAACGTTTACGTAAACTCATTTAAGTGTTCCCTCCTTCAACTGGCGTTCTACCGATTCATACTCAGATGTTTCTTTTTCATCCCATTGAATGCGACGAAGTGGGGCCAAGCCTACGCCGCCTTCCTCAATTCCAAGAATGACATGTTCATTAAACGGTTTTTCGGTCACACGACCCGCGATTTCCACAATCGCCAAATCGACTTGTTTCAACATCGACGTCACAACCGCATCCGGTGCAATCATCGATTGATCACTATCGACCCCGATTGCCTTGACGCCGTATTTTTCAGCCGTCTCGAGTACACCGACTCCTGTAAGTCCAGCTGCAGCATACAGAACATCTGCTCCCGCTTTAATTTGTTTCTCAGCGAGTTCGCGACCGAGCTCTGGTGAAGCAAAATCATTCGAGAAATCAACGAGCATCTCGACATCTTCGTTCACCGCTTTAGCGCCACGTTCAAATCCTGCTTCAAATTTTTGAATGAGTTCCATATCCATCCCACCGATAAATCCAATCGTATCGGACTCTGTCTCAAGACCAGCCACGGCGCCGGCGAGCGTACTTCCCTCTCCCTCTTCGAACGTGATATTCAAGACGTTTGGAAGTTCGGACACGCCATCGATCAAAGCGAATTGCTGTTCCGGATGTTCAGCCGCTACAGCCTCTAAGTCTTCTTGACACGCAAAACCGAGACCGACAATTACGTCATGTCCCTCTTTTACCAATTCTTCAAAACCAACTTTGTATGTCTCCGTTTCGGATAGTTCACGATAATCAACGAACCAATCGCCCGTTTCACGTAGCTCACCCATCCCACGCATAGCTGCGTCACTGAACGATTGGTCCCCGAGACCAACGTCAGATAAAACAACTCCCATCGTCTGTCGTTCTTCGACAGTGGCACTTGGATTGTCGATAACTGACTGACAACCGGACAACCAAAGGGTGCAAGCCGTGATTGTACTGAGCATTATACTTTTCTTCATATATTCAATACTCCCTCTCTCTAATGGTCTGACAACACTTATATCGACCGAGAAAGGGCTATTCTACATTATTTTTTTTAAAAGTTGTGGCAATAAAAAAAGCCATAGACATCGTCCATGGCTTCGTACACTTATTCTTTTGAAGCAGCGACCGTCGTATCAGCTAATTCTCGCTCCGGTGTAGGAGCTGTTGCAACGTTCCCTTTCCCCGCAAAGTTCTCGAGCAAGTCTTTCATATCAATGCCCGAAGAAGCTTTTAATGTTTGTTGAAGCGACGCCATGAGGTCGGTTGCGTAACCTGTCACTTTCCCGGCACCGCCGTTTTGACCGCTCCCCGTGTCGACGACCGTAATCTGATCGATGTTTCCAAGTGGCGATGCAATTTCTTTCGCATAATCAGGAAGCATCTTGACGACCATATCGAGAATCGCAGCCTGCCCGTATTGCGCGAAGGCTTCGGCAATCTTCTCTTTCGCTTCCGCTTCGGCAAGACCGGTCAAGCGGATAATTTCAGCTTCTGCCTCACCTTTCGCACGTTCAGAATCCGCTTCTGCAAGACCTGCCAAACGTACGCGTTCCGCATCGGCTTTCGCCTGTGCTTCAATACGATACTTCTCTGCATCCGCACTTGCGATTTGACGTGCCTTATCCGCAGCGGCAGACTGTTCAATCGAGTATCGATCCGCATCGGCTTTTTTCTTCACTTCTGAATCATATTGTTTCTCACGACGCATGATTTCTTTCTCTTCGAGCTCGATTTGCTTTTGACGCTCGATGATTTGAACTTGCATCTGTTGTTCAGTGACTTCTTGTTTCGCACGCGCTTCCTCAAGCTCATACGCTTGGTCGGCCCGCGCTTTGGCAACATCTTGCTCACGGCGATAAGCCGCAATCCGAAGTTGGTTCTCTTTCTCAGCTTCCGCGATTTCAGACGCACGCTCAAGCTCGGCCTTCTTCGCATCTTTCATTGCTTCCGCCTGTTTGATGCGCGTCTCTTTATCCGCTTCTGCTGTCGCGATATCAGCATCACGCTTCACTTGGGCGATACGCGGTTTCCCTAGCGATTCCAAGTATCCGTTCTTATCTCGAACGTCTTTGATGGTGAATGATACGATGACTAGCCCCATCTTCGCTAAGTCTTGTGATGCAACTCGTTGAACTTCTTGCGAAAACTTGTCACGGTTCTTATAGATTTCTTCAACGGTCATAGAACCTAAAATCGAGCGCAAATGGCCTTCTAACACTTCTTTCGCTTCATTTTCACGTTCAATCTTCGGTTTTCCGAGGAACTGCTCAGCCGCTGTCGCGATTTCACTGATCGATCCGCCGATTTTAATGATGGCTGTTCCGTCCGCCATGACCGGGACACCCTGTTCTGTATACACTTCAGGTGTCGTGACCTCTAATTTGCTTGAGAGCAAGCTGAGCGGTTCTGCTTGCTGGAATACTGGGAAGACGAATGTCCCGCCGCCACGAATGATTTTGACGCGGTTACCGGATGTATCGCTATGTACATTTTTCTTGCCTAAATAACTACCTGTCACAATCAGTGCCTCATCTGGTCCGACTGTGCGATATTTTAGTACGAATACAAACACAAGTGCGAGAATGATGACCCCGACGATAATGCTGACTAAAATAGCCGTATTCATGTGTTATATCTCCTCTCGAATTGTAGGTTCGTCATATGGCATGACGATTGCGATATTGCCTTTTACTTCAATGATGACTATCCGATGATCTGTCGAAATCGATGTACCGTCTAAGCTTTGAGCCGTCTTTAAAAGCGATCCCGTCACTGTCTCAATCAAGACTTCACCGTATCCGCCTTCAGGAATGGGCACGGTCAATCGTCCGACACGTCCAACTAATGCCTCATCCGTCAAACCAATGGACTCTTCCGCATTTGAGAGCGGTAAGAGAACAAACAAATAGAGAAGCGTCGTCAGAGCAAGAGACCCGACCAATGCGACAGCGAGCCCAATCATCGGGGAAACGTGAGCCAATGCGTTTAAGATGAGCCCAATTCCTGCCCCTAGTGCTAAGAAAGATAGGATGACTGCAGGGTTGAACCAACCTTCAAACATATCGAACGCATCGGAAAACATCATGTAAATAAAGGTTCCAAGACCAGCGATGATCAACACCCACCAATAAAGTTGATCGATTGCCTCCATTACCACCCCTCCTGTCGACGTTTTTGTTCCATCATCAGTACGCGTCGAAGTTGTTCGACTTCTAATGCAAGCCGATCTTCAATTTCATCCCACTCCGACAGTGATGAAGTGGATAAGTCGTTCACTTCTCGAACTCGACCAATGGAACGTTCAATCCGTCGCCGATTGTATATGTCGACAAGTTCTTGTCGTTCGAGTCGCATCCTGTTTAAAAAATATTCCACTTCTTTTTGAACTTGAACGACTTGATCCGTCACGCCCTCAGAAGAATCTTGCATCAGTAGCCGACGCACTCTCACTTGATGAGCTACTAATTTAGCAATTCTCGCCTCGAGTTCGAGAATGTGCTTGTATAATTCCTCTACCTCATCTCGTTGCGTGTCATCGCGCCACCACACGTCCACCTCACCTCACTTTTCTCTACTCACCTCCATATACGATAAACCCTCATCTTCGGTTTCAAAAAATCATAAAAAAATGTAAAATGAATTTGCCAGACAGAAAGGAAGTGCTCATGTTGGGCAACCAAGTCATTAAGCTATCATCCTCATCACAAGAAAAACTAAAGAAAATGTATCATGAGTATGCAGTCGCGCCACCACCATATGCGACATTCAGCGCCAAGACACCAGGATTTGTCGTAACGGTTTATCAATCAGGGAAAGTGATGTTCCAAGGAAAAGATGCTGAGACCGAGGCAGTGAAATGGGGACTACCTGCTGAGAAGAAACAAGCATCCGCACCGAACACCCTCTTACCTGAAGGATTTTCAAGTTGGTCTGTCATTGGAAGCGACGAGGTCGGAAAAGGAGACTACTTCGGACCACTCGTCGTCGTAGCGGCTTTTGTCTCACGCGATCAAATCGCACTCGTCAAAGAACTCGGCGTGAAAGATTCAAAACAGTTATCCGACCCTGAAATCATCCGGATTGCGAAAGATTTACACGCTACGATTCCTTATCAAAAAGCAACACTGCATAATCCAACATATAACAACATGCAACGGACGATGACACAAGGTAAAATGACCGCCATCGCCCATAATGCTGCACTTCGAGCGTTGCTTGAGAAGATCGAACAGAAACCCGATGCCATTCTAATCGATCAATTCGCAGAGAAGTCGGTATACTATCAACACTTGCGGGCAGAGCGGGATATCGTGCGCGACGATGTCTACTTTTCAACCAAGGCAGAAGGTCTTCATGTCGCCGTCGCAGCTGCTTCCATTTTAGCTCGCGCTTTCTTCTTAAAAGAAATGGACAAACTAAGTAAACAAGTAGGATTGACCCTCCCGAAAGGGGCAGGAGCAAAAGTCGACCAAGTCGCCGCTCAAATCATCCGAAGTCATGGACAGGATTATTTACAAAGGATTGCTAAAGTCCATTTTGCGAATACAAAGAAAGCCATCAACTTGAATGAACGTCGTTTGTAGAGCTTCGACATCAAGTATGATATACTCATTTTACGGTTAAATGAACTTAAAATTTTTGGAGGATAGCGTTCATGTTGCATTATAAAACCTATACGATTAGTGATGACCATCCTTGGGTCATCTTTATACATGGGGCCGGAGGAAGTTTATCGCATTGGTATCGCCAACTTCGTCCCTTCCGTAAAAAATATAATGTCCTGCTCGTCGATTTACGCGGTCATGGCGGTTCATACGATGCTGAACAGTCGCTCAAACAACCATTGAATGCCTATACGTTTGATGTCGTTGCCAAAGACGTGATTGAAGTCATGGATCACTTAGGTATCGAAAAAGGGCACATGGTCGGTCTTTCTTTAGGGACGATTGTGATTCAGGCGATGTTTGAGCACTATCCGGATCGAATCGCATCAGTCGTCCTCGGCGGAGCCATTGTAAAATTTAATGTGCGCTCCACGTTGCTCATCCGACTTGGTAGTCTCGTGCAAAACTTCGTCCCCTATATGTGGTTATATAAATTATTCGCATGGATTTTACTCCCGAAGAAGCGTCACAAGAAGTCTCGGATGATGTTCGTCCGCGATGCGGCGAACTTATGTCAACGTGAGTTTATCCGTTGGTTCAAGATGACTGAAAATATTAATCCTTTGTTGAATCAGTTCACTTCGATTCAAACGAACGTCCCGATTTTGTATATTATGGGTGATGAGGATTATATGTTTCTTGAAGCTGTCGAGCGGACAGCGAAACATCAACCGACAGCCAATGTTGAAATCGTTGCAGACTCTGGTCATGTGGTCAATGTAGACCAACCCGATCAATTCAATGCATTGTCGATGAATTTTATCGACGATCAGATTCAAGCACGCTCATTACAAATGAGCTAATTCAGGACGCCACTAGGCTTCCTGAATTTTTTTGTGTTTATTCTCAGAAAATATTGATTATTACAAAAATAGATGGTATTCTTTAGCAAATCCAACGAAGAGGAGATGCTCGAAATGTCCAATCCCGTACATATGAACAGCCTGCTGATTATTATTCGACTGAGGGACTGAAATCGTTTTGTTTTCAAAAAACGACTTTTCAGGCCCTTGTTCCCGTGGTAATCGGACAGGCGCCTGCAGATTGAAACCGCGCCTATCCTTGATGGATAGGTTTTTTTGTTGACATAAAGATATAGAGGAGATGATGGAAGTGAAGCAGTATATGATGGATCGAATGGTCAAAATTTCAGCAGGTATGGCAAATGCCGTACTCGTCACGCTCGGTGTCGGTTTATTGATTGAGACGATTGGTAATTTGAGCGGAATCGCGATGCTCGTACAGATTGGACAAGTCGCCAAATCATTGTTGGCACCTGCTTTAGGCGCTGGCGTCGCGTTTCAACTCGGAAGCAACACGCTCATCCTATTTAGCGCCATGATTGCTGCAACCATTGGCGGTGCAGCTTTAAAAGCGTCAGAAAGCGGACTCGTCCTCGTTCCAGGTCAACCGATTAGCGCACTGATTGCAGCGGCTGCCGCTGTATGGCTCGGAAAACGTGTCCTCGGCAAAACAAAGTTTGATATGATGGTCGTCCCGGTCACAGCCGTTTTAGGTGGCGGGATTGTTGGGGTTGCTGCGGCAGCGGTCACGACTCCTCTTATCAACTCAATCAGCCAAGGGATCACCGCATCTGTTGAAACTTCACCGATTGCTACATCTCTTGTCATCGCGCTTGTCTTCAGTGTCATGCTCATGTCGCCTGCATCATCTGCCGCACTCGCCATCGCGCTTCAACTCGATCCTGTCGCCAGCGCCGCTGCTTTAATCGGTTGTTCTGCTCAATTTGTTGGATTTACCTTAATGGCATACCGTCAAACTGACCCAGGTGGATTGGTCGCTTCCTTCTTTGTCACACCGAAAGTGCAGTTCCCGAATATTATCAAAAACCCGCGAATCGTCGTTCCACCGTTTATTGCCGCGATGATTTCCGCACCGATTGCTACTTTGATGTTCTCACTCCAAGTTCCTTATGAAATTGCGGGTCTCGGTCTCAACTCCCTGATTGCACCGCTTCAGATTTTAGCGGTCCAAGGGTTGGATGCATTTCTCATCTTCACCATGACCGGCGTCGTACTCCCTGCACTCATTACATGGGCTCTTTATCGTGTGACGAGTCTTGTCGGATGGACCAAGTTCGGCGATCTCGCACTTGAGATTCAATAATAAAAGGAGCGTTGTCACATGTGGACAACGCTCCTTATTTTTTACGCTCGAAGTTCAGCTCCGTGCGTCGCACGGACCGCCTCAACGATCGTTTCATATGCTGCCGTTACTTCTTCATCTTGTAACGTTCGTGACGGGTCTTGGAACTTGAGTGAGAAGGCAATCGATTTCTCATCCGCTCCAACGTTGTCTCCTGTATACACGTCAAACAAGACGAGGTCAATCAAGAGTGGACCAGCCGCTTGACGGATCGTTTGTTCCACTGTTCCAGCCGGAATCTCACGTGATAAGACGAGTGCCAAATCTCGTGAAATCGAAGGATAACGTGGTACGTCTTGATAAAGAAGTGTCTCGTCTCCATGAAGTGCCAATAGGTCGAGTTCGAATACATACACTTCCTTCATACCGTAGACGTCTTTTGATGTTCCTGGATGCACTTGTCCGACATATCCGATGACCTCTCCGGCCATCAAGATGTTCGCTGTGCGACCTGGATGCATGTCAGGCATCGATACGGCCTCATACGTGACATTAAGGCGAAGCGTTTGGACTAACGTGTCGACAATCCCTTTTGCGACGAAATAGTCGACCGGGACCCGTGTTCCTTGCGAACGATGGTCCATCCAAAGACCTGTGACAACGCCGGCCACCCGTTCTTTCTCACGCGGTAACGTTTCTCCGTGCTCCGTATAGACGCGCCCTGTTTCATAAAGTGCGACGTTCGATTGTTGACGCGCCGTGTTGTAGCGCGCTGCCTCCAACAATCCAGGGATGAGCGACGTACGAAGGACAGAGCGTTCTTCACTCATCGGCATCGCCAATCGGACGAGCTGATCGTCTTTTCCACCGAAGCGTGTCGCATGCGCCTCACTCGTTAACGAGTAAGTAATGGCTTGTGATAAGCCGACTCCTTGTAACAAACGACGTGTCTGTCTGCGCAGTACGTTGATTGCTGGCAAATACCCTTTCGATTGTGAGGCAGGTAACGTCGACGGGAGACTATCATAACCGTATAGACGTGCCACTTCTTCTGTGATGTCAGCCGGAAGCTCTAAATCCGGACGGCGCGATGGAATGTGTACTGTCAGCACGTCATCCCCTTCTGTCGCGAGACCGAGACGCTCTAAGATGTGAACGATCGTCTGACGATCGAGTGTCATCCCTAAACGCTTGTTTATATAGTCAATCGACACTTGGATTTCTCGGGCACGTGATTCGGCTTCACCTGAACGCACCGCATCATGAATGGCTCCTCCACCGAGTTCGACAATCAATTGCGCAGCACGGTCAAGCGCGAGCATGACACGTTCTGGGTCAACGCCTTTTTCGAAACGAGCGCTTGAATCTGAACGAAGACCGAGCGTTCGGCTTGTCTTGCGTACAGATGCCGGATCAAAGTACGCTGACTCTAAAACGATATCTGTCGTTGAAGTATCTACCTCTGTATTGGCACCACCCATGACGCCAGCGATGGCGACCGGGGCTTTCCCGTCCGTAATGACCATCATCGATGTATCGAGCGTGCGTGTCACGTCGTCGAGTGTGACCATTTCTTCTCCATTTTCGGCTTGACGGACTACAATCGAGTTGCCGAGTTTCTTCGCATCGAATGCGTGAAGCGGTTGTCCGATTTCAAGCATCACGTAGTTCGTCACATCGACAATGTTGTTGATTGGACGGACACCTTCTGCGATCAAGATATTCTTTAGCCATTGTGGCGATTCTGCAATCGTTACCCCTTTTACTTCACGAGCTGCGTAATATGAACAGTTCTGCGTTGCGAGTTCGATGGATACATCAGTTGGGGATGATGAAGTGACATCTGCTGTCGGCAACGTGTAAGGACGTTCTAAGATGGCCGCAACCTCATGAATGATTCCATAAAGGCTCAAGCAATCTGAACGGTTGGGTGTCAAACCGAGTTCGATGACCTCATCGTCCAAGTCGAGCAAATCGAGCACATCTGCACCGACTTGGACCGATTCACGGAATGTATGGATCCCATCCTGCTCGTCTTCCCGAATTTGTTTCTTCTCAAAGCCGAGCTCTTCGAGTGAACAAATCATCCCTTGTGATTCGACACCACGAAGTTTTGCTTTTTTGATTTTAAGTCCTGGTAAGCGTGCGCCGACTTTGGCCACGATTACATGTTGCCCTTCGCGCACGTTCGGTGCGCCACAGACGATTTGAACAGGGTCACACTCTCCGATATCCACTTTCGTCACGTTTAACTTATCCGCTTCTGGATGTTTCTCACATGAAAGGACCCGTCCGACGACGATCCCAGAAAGTCCTTCCCCACGATTTGTCACACTTTCGACTTCGATTCCGTTCTTCGTAATCAAGTCCCCGAGCGCTTCGCCGCTTAAATCGGATACATCAATATATTGATTCAACCATTTTTTTGAAAGTAACATCTGTCTTCCTCCTTAGAATTGCTCGATGAAACGTAAGTCATTTGTGTAGAAATGACGGATGTCATCGACGCCGTGTTTGAGCATCGCCATACGCTCCACTCCGATTCCGAATGCGAATCCTGACACTTTTGATGAGTCATAGCCAGCCATCTCCAATACATGAGGATGGACCATTCCGCCTCCGAGAATCTCGATCCAACCTGTTCCTTTACAGACGTTACACCCTTTCCCGCCACACTTGAAGCAAGAGATGTCGACTTCGACCGATGGTTCCGTGAACGGGAAGAAGCTTGGACGAAGACGAATTTCGCGCGTTTCACCGAATAACTGCTTCACGAACACTTCAAGTGTCCCTTTTAAGTCAGCCATCGAGATGGATTCATCGACAACCAATCCTTCGATTTGCATGAATTGATGCGAATGCGTCGCATCGTCTTCATCACGACGATACACTTTACCTGGACAGATGATGCGAATCGGCTTCCCATTCGCCTCCAACATCGTGCGAGCCTGTACAGGAGATGTATGAGTACGAAGCAACGTCTCTTCCGTGATATAGAACGAGTCTTGCATGTCTCGTGCCGGATGATCTTTCGGCAAGTTCAGCATTTCGAAGTTATAGAGATCGGTCTCGACTTCAGGACCTTCAGCAATCGTATATCCGAGTCCAACGAACAAATCTTCCATCTCGTCGATGATTTGTTGCAAGAGATGGCTATGGCCAGGAGTCGATGTCCGTCCCGGGAGTGTCACATCAAGCGTTTCCGCTTTTAACTTTTCCTCTAATTCAATCGCCTTCACTTCTTCGATTCGAGCATCGAGTGTGCTTTGAATCGCGGTACGAACGGTATTGGCCAACTCACCGATGACCGGACGTTCCTCAGCAGATAATTTACCCATGCCACGAAGTACTTCAGTCATCGGTCCCTTTTTCCCTAAATATTTGATGCGGACGTCATTCAATGATTTTTGTGTGGATGCTTGTTTGATTTCTTCTAACGCTTCCACTTGTAACTGTTCTAATTGTTCTTTCATGTGTTCGCTTCCTCCTCTACATAAAAAAGTCCCTTCAGTCGTTGACTGAAGGGACGAATCATCGCGGTACCACCCTACTTGGCCAATTCATGGCCCACTTGAGAGCATCGTTATCGTGATGCCAAACCGGTGTTGTCTCCAACACGACTCCAGAGTGAATTCAGCGACGAGTCCGGCAAAGGCTCTCAGTCACGGCCATTGCTCCCTGAACGGAATCGGTCATTCGCTTACTATGTTCTTTCAACGTCATATCTTATTCATCGATGTGTTTAACCTATCACGTTTTTCACGTGCTGACAAGATTATTGTAAAGCGATGCGATACATTAAAATGCCTGCAGCGACCGCCGCGTTGAGCGATTCTGCATCACCAAGCACTGGAATATGCACACGTGTGTCACAGAGTGCCAATACATCAGCATGGACCCCTTGCGCCTCATTCCCAATCACGAGGGCCACCTTGTCTTCGAATGCAACTTGCTCATACGATGTCGCCTTTGAGAGGGCCGTCCCATATACGTGGAAGCCATCCTCTTTCAACTCAGGTAATTTTTCAAGCAAGTCGACCGTGGTCACGTTCACGTGAAACAGCGATCCTTGTGTGGCACGCACGACTTTGGCGTTGAACGGATCGACCGTTCCTTTCCCGAGTAGCACGGTATCGAATCCGGCAGCATCTGCTGTTCGAATCATCGTACCGAGATTACCCGGATCTTGTACTCGGTCAAGTACGAGTACTTTCTTCATCTTACGTTCAACCGGTGTCATCTTGACAACGGCAAACACGCCTTGGGTCTTTTCTGTTTCGGAAAGAAGGTCCGCAACGTGGTCGGATAACTCGAGAACCGGCATATCCTCAAGACGCCACGTTCCTTTCGGTGAATACGACTCAGCCATGATGAGTTGGACGAGTCGACCGGCACGAATGGCCTCGTCCACCAAATGCTCTCCTTCTACTAGGAATTGACCCGTTTCTTGACGACCTTTTTTCGTCATCAAACGCTTTAATCGTTTAATCGTCTCGCTCTTCGTAGACGTAATCTTCGTCATATTATCCCTCTTTCAACCATTGGACCGTTTCATGGTCTAAACGTTTTGTCAATGCGACAACGAGTTGAACCGCTGCCTCGTAATCATCTTTATGGATGATTGACACGTTCGTGTGTAAATAGCGGACTGGCACTGTCAATGCGATAGCCGGCATCCCGATCCCAGAAAGGTGGAATCGCCCAGCATCTGTGCCACCGCCTGGCGTTAAATCCAATTGATATTTGATGTCTTGTTCTTTTGCGACGTCAACGATGAGGTCGACAAGGCGTGGGTTCGTGACGGTGGTCGCATCAAAGAAGATGACTTGCACACCGTCACCAAGTTTTGACAACCCTTCTGCTTGGGTCATTCCTGGTGTATCACTTGGAATGCCTGTATCGACAGCAATCGCGACATCCGGGCGAATCAAGTTGGCAGCGGTAACCGCTCCACGTAATCCGACTTCTTCCTGTACCGTCGCTCCTGTATAGACGACGCCAGGGAATGAATCTTCCTTCAGACGTTTTGCTGCTTCGATGGCAATCGCACATCCGATTCGGTTGTCCCATGCCTTCGCCATCAAGAAGTTCTCATTTTTCATGACAGTGAATTCACAATGGGGCACGACCGTATCGCCTGGACGAATTCCCCATTCAGCCACTTCGTCTTTCGACGTGGCACCGATATCTAAGAACATATCTTTGATTTCAACGGGTTTTTTTCGTGCCTCGAGCGGTAGGACGTGAGGTGGTTTCGCACCAATGACACCGGGAATCTTTTCACCAGACCGTGTGACAACATCCATTCGCTGTGCCAACAGCACTTGGTTCCACCAGCCACCGAGCGCTTGGAAACGAAGGAAACCGCCTTCTTCCACACGTGTCACCATGAAGCCGACTTCATCCATGTGACCCGCAATCATGACACGTGGACCTTCAGCATCTCCTGTCACTTGACCAAATAGACTTCCGAGACCATCCTGTTCAAACGACTCGACGTGTGGTTCGAGGTATTCACGCATCAATTGACGGACTTCTCCCTCATTGCCCGGGACGCCTGTTGCATCCGTCAAACGTTTTAACATATGTAACGATTCATTCATACCAATCCGCTCCTTTTCATTAATATCCTTGATTTTGTCGCTCATGGTTTACTTCATTTTTATTCATGTATGCCAGCAAAATGAGTTGCTCATTAAAACCGAGCGTATAACCAAGTTCGAGATAAGCTGCCATCAGCGTCTCGTACATGGCTTCCGTTTTTGAAAGACCAAAATTCGTCACTTTTCGATAAATATCTAAAAAAGCATCAGTCGCATCAAGATATGAACTTCCCGCAGGAAACGCATCTCGTTCATACCCAAGCGCAAGACCAAGTGACAGTAAGAAATGAATGCCGTCTACATATTCTTCTAAGATCACATCTTGAGGCGACGGTCCTTTCTTCGACCAAAACTTAAAGCTACGTGTTTCGTTAGCCAGTTCACCGAGCTCGACAAGCAGCGCCAGTAACCGTTCATCGAATTGATTGCCGGATAATCCATGTTGTACTTTGATCCGCTCGTCTAATTCGCGCTGCCGATCAAACAATGTTGTCCAGTTCACCGGATGTTCCTCCTCTGTCTCCACTTATAGCAGTACTAAAATCATTAAAGACCAGCCTACTGCTAAAATCAATACTTGTAATTGAAGCAGTTTTGGGGCATGAACAGCCTTCTTCCGAGTCAAATGAAGACCAAACAAGGCACCGATGGCTCCTCCTGCATAGGCGTATAGGACATTAAAGTCACCTTTTCCTTGCGCATACTGTTTCGCTTGGATATAGGTGTAAACGTTCAAGATAATGAGCGCTAAGGCGACGATCGCAACAACCGATTGATTCATACGCTTTCCTCCTTCTCTTAATTCTAAGAAATTCTAAAGAAAAAAGAAAGCGCCGAGAGAGTGTCTCGGCGCTGTCGATTGAACGATTACGCGTTCAATTTTGATTTAGCTGTTTCAGCGAGTGACGCGAATGCCTGTGCATCTGTCACAGCAAGCTCAGCAAGCATCTTACGGTTGATGTCGATTCCTGCAAGCTTAAGGCCGTGCATCATACGGCTGTATGAGAGACCGTTTGTACGTGCTGCCGCATTGATACGTGTGATCCAAAGACGACGGAAATCACGTTTCTTCTGACGACGGTCACGGTAAGCGTACATGAGTGACTTCATGACCTGTTGTTTTGCTACTTTAAATAGAATGTGTTTCGAACCAAAGTATCCTTTGGCAAGTTTAATTTGCTTTTTACGACGTTGACGAGTCGTATAACCGCCTTTTACGCGTGGCATATGGATTCCCTCCTAAATTGTTTCTGTATTACTTCGCGATCATGTTGCGAATGCGTTTGAAGTCTCCAGCTGATACGATAGCGCCTTTACGGAGCTTACGTTTCGCTTTAGTCGATTTGTTTGCGAACAAGTGACTTGTGTAAGCGTGTGAACGCTTGAGTTTACCTGATGCTGTACGTTTGAAACGTTTTGAAGCACCGCGGTGCGATTTCATTTTCGGCATGAGTATTTCCTCCCCACTGAGAATCGATAATTAATCTTCTTTGTTCGGAGCCAGCACTAAGAACATGCTGCGTCCTTCCATCTTCGGCTTTTGTTCAACTGTTGCCAAATCGGCACATTCCGCTGCCATTTTGTCCAAAACACGTTTCCCGATTTCCGAGTGTGTGATGGCACGTCCGCGGAAACGAATCGAAGCCTTCACTTTGTTTCCTTTTTCAAGGAACTTGCGTGCATTACGCAATTTTGTTTGGAAATCGTTGTCCTCGATTGTTGGACTGAGACGTACTTCTTTCATTTGGATGACTTTTTGGTTTTTACGCGCTTCTTTCTCCTTTTTCTGGAGTTCGAAACGGTACTTCCCATAATCCATAATTTTAGCGACCGGTGGATTTGCTTTATCCGCGACTAAGACGAGGTCTAGTTCCGCTTCTTCAGCTAAACGTAACGCATCGTTACGTGATGTCACACCGAGTTGTGCACCGTCTGCGCCAATGAGACGTACTTCACGGGCACGAATGTTTTCGTTGATAAAGAGCTCTTTGCTAATGGTTAGCACCTCCATCGTGCGATTGCACGAGATTTAGATTGACAAGACAACATGGCAATAAAAAAAGCGTCGGCAGTTTCCCACCCACACATCAGTTGAGGTCATAAAACGGCAGACAATGCCGAATGAACCAAGAACTTGATGGACCTGCCTGATGACTCTCAGACGAGGTGAAAAGCGGGTGCTTCTGCTTTGTTGTTTTTAATCACTATGTCATCTTAGCACTAGCAGGAAAAGATGTCAAGATATCGCGCATGAATAATTGGTAGCTCACACTTTTATGATGATACCAGTCATTCTCTCGTTTCGCAATACCTTTTCAAAGGGAATAATGAAATATCAAAGGAGGGATTGACATGAACTGGCGAAAAGATGTATCGCGAGAACATGACTACCATGATCAAGTCCAGCAGATTGTCAGTAAGACGATGCAAGCACATGGGCTAGAAGACGAAAAATTACAGGCGGTATTAACAGACTTATTAGAAGAAATGAATCGCATTACTTTAAAAATCGTCGATGACCATGAGTCGGCTCAGAATTATATCCATAAACGGTGGTACTAAAAAAGGGCGTCTGCCCTTTTTTAGTACCACTTAGTTTGTAAGCGATTTGAAGAAGTTACCGATGGCCTCAAACAATCGGGCAAAGAATCCTTTTACTTCTTCTTGTTCAAGGAATGCCTGCACATCTTGACCCGCATCTTTCAATCCACTACTGATTGCTGACCAATCAAGATTTGCTTGCTGCATGTTTTCGAATAGCGTCGTCAGTTGATCGAGTTGACCCTCAGACAACTGAACGTTATTTTGATTCAATACTTGAATGACGATGTCACGAATCTCAATATTTGTCTCTGGCATCTGATTTGCGATTTCCGCTTTAATCTCGTTCATGAGACCTGCTACGTCCTCTTGTCCGACTGTCTTACCGATTTCAGACGTGACCGCCAGCTCTTCTTGCGCCAATTCTTTTCGTTCATCCGACAATTCGATGCCCGTTTCGGCTGCCGTCTGATCGTACGCCTTCATAATCCCCGTCAAAGCCGAGGTACCCGTCACGTTAATCGGTGACGTGATATAGATGTCCGCATCCGTCACACCGGCCGTGACGAGGGCGTTCGCATACATATCTTTCGTGACCCATGTCACGTTCTCCGTTTGAATATCGAGACCAGTCCCGTTCGTCAATTTGATTCGGGCAGATGAGTACATGCCACCCCCACGCTGCGCCTGCGGAACAGAGTCACCTAAATATTTTTCTTCGTCCGCTGCCGTCGCAATGATCGGTTCGATTCCTTCCGGGGCGTCCATTCGTTCGAGTACCCATTTTTGTTGCTCTGAAGATAATGATTCACCGAGGGTCACAATCGTATCATTGACAATTGCCTCCGCTCCGACTTTTGGAAGCGCTCCTGTGAACGCAACCGCTCCAATAGTAAGTGCCAATACTGGCTTCATATAATTCATTAAGTATCACTCCTTATGTTTACGATACGTGTAGATGACCAAATACACATCCGTCTATAGACCGAAAAAAACCACCTTTCTGGTTGGAAAGGTGGTCCCTCACTTAACGTGAACGGTTCGCGATCTCTTCTGTGAGCGATGCGATGAATTCATCAAGTGACGCAGAAACTTGTTCCTGCTGACCGTAACGGCGAATGTTGACCGCACGCTCATCACGTTCTTTATCTCCAAGTACGAGCGTCATTGGAATCTTCTTCATCTGCGCTTCACGAATCTTATAGCCGAGTTTCTCGTCACGAAGGTCTGTTTCGACGCGGACACCGCGCTTAACGAGTTCCGCTTTCACTTCCGCGACGTATTCGTCGTGAACATGCGAGACCGGGATTAACTTGACTTGAACCGGTGCGAGCCATGTCGGGAATGCGCCTTTATACTCTTCAATCAAGTAAGCGACAAAACGTTCCATCGTCGAGACGACACCACGGTGCAAGACGATTGGACGATGGTCCTTACCGTCTGGCCCAGTGTATGTCAAATCGAAACGTTCCGGAAGCAAGAAATCAAGTTGGACAGTCGAGAGCGTCTCTTCTTTCCCAAGTGCCGTCCGTACTTGTACGTCAAGTTTCGGTCCGTAAAATGCCGCTTCGCCTTCTGCTTCAAAGTACGGAAGTTCGAGCTCGTCCATCGTTTCCTTCAACTGACTTTGTGCCATTTCCCAAATGGCATCGTTATCGAAATACTTCTCTTTATCAGCAGGATCGCGATACGAGAGACGGAAACGATAATCTTTTATGCCAAAGTCAGCGTATACTTCTTGAATCAAATGAACGATGTCTTTGAATTCTTGCTTCATCTGTTCAGGTGTAACGAACGTATGTCCATCATTCAATACCATATAACGAACACGTTGTAGACCTGTGAGCGCCCCTGACATCTCGTAACGGTGCATCCCACCAAGCTCAGCGATTCGAAGTGGAAGTTCGCGGTACGAACGTGGCTCATGTTTGTAGATTGTCATGTGGTGCGGGCAGTTCATCGGACGAAGGACGAGTTCTTCGTTGTCCATCTCCATTTTCGGGAACATGTCTTCTTGATAGTGATCCCAATGACCAGATGTCTTATACAAGTCGACCGAACCGAGAACCGGTGTGTAGACATGTTGATATCCGAGTTCGAGTTCTTTATCAACGATGTAGCGCTCGACCGTACGACGAATCGAAGCCCCTTTCGGAAGCCACATCGGAAGCCCTTGACCGACTTCTTGTGAAACGAAGAAGAGGTCGAGTTCTTTCCCGAGTTTACGATGGTCGCGTTCTTTCGCCTCTTCAAGAAGACGCAAGTGTTCAGCGAGTTGTTCTTTCGTCGCCCACGCTGTCCCGTAAATACGCTGTAGCATCTTATTGTCTGAGTCCCCGCGCCAGTAGGCACCAGCCACGCTCATCAATTTGAAGATTTTCAACTTCGATGTTGACGGGACGTGAGGTCCACGGCAAAGGTCAAAGAACTCACCTTGATGATAGATTGTAAGGGTTTGATCAGCAGGAATGTCCTCAATCAACTCAATCTTGAGCGGATCTCCCAATTCTTTATAACGAGCGAGCGCATCGTCACGGGAAACGACTTCACGTGTGATTTCTAAGTTTTCGTCGACGATGCGTTTCATCATCTTTTCGA
Organism: Exiguobacterium sp. 8A; assembly: GCF_902506275.1. Taxonomy (GTDB): domain Bacteria; phylum Bacillota; class Bacilli; order Exiguobacteriales; family Exiguobacteriaceae; genus Exiguobacterium; species Exiguobacterium profundum. The sequence goes on from NZ_LR733630.1 coordinate 1,006,455, forward strand.
TTTCAGGAAGGTCTTCCTCATTGATGCGACGATCCATCTCGATATCGTAATAGAACCCGTTCTCAATCGTCGGTCCAATTCCGAGATAGATGTTGTTGTCTTCTCCGTATAACCGTTTGATCGCTTGAGCCATCAAGTGCGCTGACGAGTGACGCATCAAATCAAGACCATCTTCCGAGTCCGGCATCACGAGTTCGATTTTGCCGTCATGTTCGATTGGACGACGATAGTCGATGAGTTCTCCGTCTAGTTTTGCTGCGATTGCCTTTTTACGAAGTCCCGGACTGATCGAGCCCGCGACGTCTTCTGCTGTGACGCCTGCATCAAATTCTTTTACCGCGCCATCTGGAAATGTTAATTGAATCATGTACATCTGTCCCCTCTCAAAAAATGAATATAAAAAAAGCCCATCCCTCAAAAAGGGACGAGCTTTGATTCTCGTGGTACCACCCTCGTTCCCAAGCAATCTGCTTGGCTCGAACACACGATAACGAGTGTGAATCGCCGCACGATTGACCCGTACGGTGCTCTGAGGGAGTAAATGCATCGTCGTCGTTAGGAAGCTTCCACCGCCCTTCCCTCGCTAAAACTCGTCTCGATGATCCATATCCTCTTCTATGCATCCTTTATATGCTTCTTAGTATAGTCAACTCACCAAAGAAAAACAATCCTTTACCGACGGCGATTTTCACCCTTTAACTCAATTTGGGTCGTCGTCGTGGAAATACGTTGCATGAGTCGCTGTGCCTTCATTTTATTTTGCGGCGAACCATCGATTGAAAAGTGCGTCTCGAGTTCTTCTCCGCTAAAGTTTGAACTGTAGAGCGTCGGCAAGCGATGCATCATCCGATACTGAAGAATGATCCCGAACAATTCATCTCGTACCCATGGACTGATGGCTTCAGCTCCGATGTCATCAATCAGTAAGACTGGCACATGTTGAAACGACGTCAAGAAAGAGTCGAACGACTCGGTACGAATTTTGCGTTTCGCCTCCGACACAAAGCCCGGAGCATGGACTAGAATCGTCTCGATGTCCGCCACCTTCAACTCATTGGCGATTGCGGCGAGTAAATATGTCTTCCCGACGCCAAAACTACCATGGAGATAGAGGCCGTTCACTTTTTGACGAGACTTCATCCCTGTTACAAATCGCATCGCTTCACGCAATGCGATTTTACGCGCGTCGTCGGCCCAATCGAAAGATTCGAAACTCGCCTCGCGAACTTCTTCCGGTAAAAACAAACTTTTGAATTTACGGTCCATTTCTTTTTGTCGTCTCGCCTGGCGATGTGCGACCGTTTCTTCATATCGAATTGCAATCTGTCCTAAATCGACATAAAGTACCGGTTGATGGCCTGGGATGACGGCCTGATCTTCTCTGAACGTTTTTCCATCCATCTGTTCCGCGTACTCACTCAGTTTGGTAAACCCGATTTCAATCGCCTTCTCCTCTAACTCTGGATGAGCGTTCAAAAATGCGATGACACCCGGGTGGTTCAGTGTACGTCTGCGAATCGACTCGTACGCCTCCCGAACTTCTTTTCGGTTCATCAACTGAGACAGCGACTGATTGATTCGTTCCATCCCCTCACCCCTTCTCTTTCAATTCATTTAATAGTTTCACGAGTTCCGCGTCATCCGGTACGGACGACTCGAGTTCTTTTTTCCTCGCTTGGTCGTATGAGCGCTGTTGTTTCGCCTCGTCCTCGAGCCATTTCGGCATATCCCCTTGTTGGGGTTTCCGTCGTGACCCGACTGTGGTGCGTTGCACACTCTCACGTTTTTGCTGTTTCTTCTCGATGAGCGCATCTTGAGACTCTTCACGCTCTAGCGCTTCTTTTGCATTCGTATAGCCCGCTGTTTTCCAACTCGTCGCAATGCGCAAGACATAGTTCTCGCTCAGCCGCGTCTGCTTCTTCACTTCGATACAGTAATAGAAGAGCGCATTGATGACCCCTGGCGCGAGACCGAGTGTGTCGACGAGTTCAATGACTAACTGTTCATCACTTTTTGAAAGTTGCGGGGTCTTCCGAAGCGTCGAGACATATTGATGTGGGTGTGCGGACTCCATCACTTCGGGATCATGCAAATCGCCAAGTTTCGTCTGTTCAAGTTCGACGGTCTTCTCTTTCCGGTGGCGCGTCTGTTTCTTCTTCAACTGCAGAACCATTTGACGACAACCGTCCCGCTTCTCTTGTTCGCTGAGTGGCAGGTACGCCTCATGTACGAAATATTCTTTCAACATTTCCGCCATCGTCTCTTCATCGAGTTGTGACACGTAGGCCAATTTTGTGATCGTTTCGTCTAATTTTTTCGTGAAAAATCCAACTGGAAAATTCGTCAGTTTTTTCACAATTTCCATATCGAACGAATAGTTGATCTCAATCTTAGCCCGGTCCGGCTTTTCATAATTTTTTTGTGTGAACGCACGATGGTTCACTCCTTTGACATCAAATACTTCATTGAAATCCTTTGTCACTTCGACGATGCCTGCGGGCAACGGATCAATCGTAAAACGCCCTTGCAGTTGTTTGAATCGTACTTCCCCGACTTTATAGAAGAGGAAACTCGACAACAGCCCGTCATTCAAAAACGTGTGCGGTGCAAGCGGGACGCGTAACTGATAGACGTATTGTGTCAATCGAGCGTCTTTTGTTTTATAGGTGCGCACTAATCCGATCGCTTCTAAGCGGAACAAACTGTCCATTAACTCATTGATGGAGAACTCCAACATCTCACACAATGCACTATGGGACATATAGTTGGATTTCATTTTGCCCGGTTTTAGTTCGCTCCATAACGTTTGATAGAGTGCGAGCGCCTTCACCCCGATGACAGGTTGATATAAGTGGTAAAGGGACTGGTACGATTCACGGTCGACTAGACCGGTACTCATGATTAACAATTCGTCCGTCCCAAAGATTGTACGTTCTTTCTCCATGGCTCTCTCCCTTGAAAAAGGGCGACCAGCAGGCCGCCCTTTAGTTGGTCGAATTTTCTTGCTTCATTAAATCTTCAAGTTCTTTAAAGAACACCGTGATGTCTTTGAATTGACGATAAACCGATGCAAACCGAACATATGCGACTTCATCGACTCGTGCAAGTTCATTCATCACAAGCTCGCCTACTTGTTCACTTGGAATTTCTGACTGGGCGAGGGCACGGAGTTGCTGTTCGACTTTCGTCACAACCCCTTCGAGCTGTTCAAGTGTGACAGGTCGTTTCTCGCACGCCCGAATAATGCCGCGAAGCACTTTTTCACGACTGAACTCTTCACGATTTCCATCTTTTTTAACAATGATGAGCGGTGTCTGTTCAACCGTCTCAAACGTTGTAAACCGATACCCACATTTTTCACATTCACGACGACGTCGAATCGAATAATGGTCTTGCACCGGACGGGAATCGAGCACTCTCGTTCCATTATGATCACATTTCGGACAACGCATGCTCAAACCTCCTTATCGTTCGACTGTTTTATTACCAATGGCACGTAACGGGAATTGTTGCGTGAGCGCCTCGTAGTAGTGCGATACAATTTGCGAAAGGTCTGCACCGAGTCGCTGTTCACGGTTTAATGTAAAATCGACAGCCGTCCGGCCGCCATCCACTTGTACAATCGTGATGAGCCCGTCCCAGCCTTCTCCGAGAAACGAAAGTTCTCCTCGATTCGCATCGATTCGACGAACCGTATGACCGTTCTCTTGAATTTTTCCTTCTAACCATTGCAACATCGCATGTGACGATGCCGCATAGTAACGTGTTTGGAGCATTTCATTTTTATGTGTATCTTTCGTTTCAATATGTGTTTGTAACTTATCTAACAGTCCCATAATCCACCTCAACGCCTGAGTTATATACGTTAAGCATATCAAAATTAAGGCGACAACAAAACAATTAAAAGGGCTGACCGTTAAACGGCCAGCCTCAAAAGGTCAATCTGATTTATTTGCTGATTGCCACTTGCGCTTCCGGAACACGAATCGGTCCCATTCCACGCTCAAGTTTCACATCTTCACGTACTTTTGCATCCAATCCTTCAGCAATATACTGCGATGCTGTAGCCGGATCGATTCGATCTCCACATGTAAACACGTCAACTGACGCATAGCCATGTTCTGGGAAACTGTGAATCGTTAAGTGTGATTCTGAAATGATGACGACTCCACTTACACCGTGTGGCGCAAATTTGTGGAATGCAACTTCGCGGACTTCAGCGCCCGAACGAAGAGCAGCATCGACGAACAAACGCTCGATGTAGTCGATATCATTTAATTTGTCGGGATTGCACTCCCAAAGTTCTGTAATAATGTGACGTCCCATAGTATCCATATTAGTGGATCCCCCTTTACATCAATGGTCTCAAAGTAGTTGATGATCACTCACTTTGTGCCTGAATCGCCCACAACCACGGGGGCAAGTTAGTCCTAAGAGGTCCTAACCCTTTAAGTTGCGTTTGTCAGACCAATTGAAGTTCACGAAATTGAGTGTAACGTGTTTGGGACGTCGTTACAAGACATTTGATAAAAAAATCTGAAAAATATTTCTCCGCACGTAATATTTTTTAGGCGTGTGTTTCTTGTTGCCCGATTTGAAGATAGCTGGCCACCATATCCAACAAGTCTACGACACGGCATGAGTAGCCCCATTCATTGTCATACCATGCGAGTACTTTGACATGATTCCCTCCGAGTACCATCGTCGAATCCATGTCGATAATCGACGAGCGATCGTCCCCGTTAAAATCGATAGAGACGAGCGGTTCGTGAGAAACGCCTAAAATACCCGTCATTTCTCCATACGCTGCCCGTTCAAACGCTTCATTGACTTCATCGACCGTAACATCTCGGTGGAGTTCGACGACCAAGTCGACAAGTGATACGTTCGGAGTCGGTACACGGAGTGCCATTCCGTTTAACTTCCCTTGTAGTTCCGGCATCACCAGACCAATCGCCTTAGCCGCTCCCGTTGATGTCGGGATGATGGAACTGCCACACGCACGCGCGCGCCGCAAATCTTTATGCGGGTTGTCAATATTGTTCTGGTCGTTCGTATAGGCGTGTACTGTCGTAATCAGTCCCGTCTCGATACCGAACGTCGAATGCAAAACCTTCACGACAGGTCCGAGACAGTTCGTCGTACACGATGCGTTTGAAATGATATGGTCTTCCTCCGGGCGATAGTCACGATCATTGACCCCCATCACGATCGTGCGTAAGTCCCCTTTACCTGGTGCGGTCAAAATCACTTTTTTCGCGCCTGCCTCAAGATGAAGTCTTGCCCCGCTATCGGAGTTAAACTTCCCGGTCGCTTCGACGACGATGTCGATTTCAAGGTCTGACCAAGGCAACCGTGATGGATCACGTTCCGAAATAAGTTCAATCCGTTTCCCATCGACTTCGAGCGCATCCCCATGCGCACGTACTGTCAATCCGAATGGACCGTGAATCGAGTCATGTTTAATGAGATGCGCAAGTGTTTCCGCCGGATAACTTGCGTTAATCGCCACTACTTCATGACGTCCCTCGAGCATCAATTTTCGAAATACCATTCTTCCGATTCGACCAAATCCGTTAATTGCCACTTTTGTCCCCATGATAGATCCCCCTTTTTCTACATTACGGTTTCATTATAACGGATAGCTGTAAGCGTTTTCACTATGATTCGTCACATTTTTTTCGTTTTTCTTTGTTTATTTTTTGAAAATGAGGGAAATTTCTTGGCGTAACAGACAAGAGAAAGGAGGCGTCATGATGTTTGATTGGGGAGATATCGATAAATTCTTTATTTCGTTCTTTATCATTTTACCGATTGTGACGTTAATTCATGAGCTTGGACACTTCTTCTTCGCAAAGTTGTTCGGCGGCTCACTCGATATGCAAATCGGTACCGGGAAGAAAATGTTTAAAGTAGGTCGTTTACAAGTAAATCGTGTTTATTTTTATGATGCATGGTGCCAGTTCACTGATTTAAGATGGAGCAACAAGGTCACCCGTACGCTAGTCTATGGCGGTGGAGCCATTTTCAATTTAGCGAGCATCTTAATCGTCAACGCGTTCATTCTTCGACGAGATATTGAACCGACACTCTATACGTATCAGTTCGCCTATTTCTCGTTCTACTATATCTTCTTCTCACTCTATCCCATCTATTATTCGAACGGTCATCCTAGTGATGGACGTGCGATTTATGATACATGGAAAAAAGGGTCTCCAGAATCCGATCCATTAAACTAAAAAGAAGGCGATATCAGTCGCCTTCTTTTTGTATCGTTTGAAACTGTTCGACCAGACGATTGATTTGTGGAGGGAGGTCCCCTAATGCCCCATTATTGTTTATGAGGAAATCCGCCTGGTGCTTTTTATCTTCAATTGGAATCTGTGAACGAATACGGGCTAACGCCTCTTCTTTCGTCAATCCATTCCGTTCCATGAGACGCATCAGTTGAATCTCTTCACGGCAATAGACGACGACGGAATAATCAACCAGATCGAGCATCGTTCCTTCAAACAGTAACGGAATATCAAAAATGACGACAGGTTCCCCCGATGCCTCATACGTTCGCATTTGCTCATTCATTTCTTCTCGAATCGCTGGATGCATCAATTGATTCAATTGCTGACGCTTTGCTTCATCATGGAAGATTTCCCGACCGAGCGCAGGACGGTTCAGCACGTCGCCCACAAAACATTTTGGAAATGCGGCCCTTACCCCTTCAATCGCCTTTCCTCCTGGTTCAACGACCGTCCTTGCAATCAAATCGGCATCGATAATCGGAATGCCTCGTTCTCGAAACAGTCGCGATACCGTAGACTTCCCGGTTGCAATTCCACCAGTCAATCCAATCTTCAACATACACGTCCACCCCTTAACGTTGTTGACAGTGCGGACAGTAATGCGTACCTCGCCCGCCCAATTTCATCTTTTCAATTTCATGTCCGCATCGGCGGCACGCTTCTCCGGTCTGTCCATATACGTAGAGCCTCTCTTGAAACGTTCCTGTGGCGCCATCTGGATTGGCATAACTGCGAATCGTACTACCTCCACGCTCAATAGCCTCAGTCAAGACAGCAACAGCTTCAGTCCGCACACGGTCGACTTCTTCATGTGACAAACTTGCGGCCGGTCGTGTCGGATGGACACCCGCGCGAAACAACGTCTCATCTACATAGATGTTACCTAATCCAACAAAGATGGACTGATCGAGGAGGGCGGTCTTAATCGCGCGTGTCTTCATGCGCTCTAAACGTCGGTGTAACACCTCGGTTGTCACACGCTCGTCAAACGGCTCGTACGCAAGTAATGAGAGCGGTGGTGTGGTATGAATCGTTTCATTCGTCCGCAACTCCATCGTACCGAATTTACGGACATCATTATAGTGTAGAGTCGATTGGTCCGTAAACGTAATCACGATATGTGTATGTTTTACCGGTTCTGCAATGGAGTCATAAGGGAAAAACTTCCCTTCCATGCGAAGATGGGAGACGAGATACCCGTTCGTCAATTTGAATAAGATGAATTTCCCCCGACGTTCCACATCCGTAATCGTTTCTCCAATCAAATGGTGAACCCATTCTTCGGGGTCGAGCCCGCGGATAATTTTAGGGTCGAGGACATCGACAGACTGAATCGTTTTTCCTGAAACGGCAGGTCGCAACCTACGACAGACCGTTTCGACTTCTGGTAATTCTGGCATACTGATTTCCTTTCTATCCGTTTATTTCGTGTCAAACCATGTCGTTCCAACCGCTCCGTCCGCACGTAACGGGACATCAAGTGTGACCGTATGTTCCATCGCTTCGGTCACAAGTTTTTCTAATGCTTCCATCTCTTCGGCCGGACCTTCGAATATCAATTCATCGTGTACTTGTAACAACAGCTTAGATTGAAGTTTTGACGTGTTTAACGCATGATCGACATCAATCATCGCTTTTTTAATAATGTCCGCTGCCGTTCCTTGAATCGGTGTGTTGATTGCGGTACGTTCAGCAAACCCACGCAAATTGAAATTACGAGAATGGATGTCCGGGATGTTCCGGCGTCGTTTCAACATCGTCTCGACGAACCCGTGTTCACGTGCCCGTTCAATCGCGGCATCCATGAACGTCTTCACCCCAGGGAACTGTTCAAAGTACGTATCGATAAAGGTCTGCGCTTCTTTCCGTGTAATCCCTAGGTTTTGTGAGAGTCCATAATCACTGATGCCATAGATGATTCCGAAGTTGACGGCTTTTGCTTGACGACGCATGAGTGACGTAACTTCTTCAGTGGAAACTTTAAACACGTTCGCCGCCGTCGACGTATGAATATCCTCATCGTGAAGGAAGGCTGCCATCATCTTCTCATCTTGTGACATATGTGCCATGATGCGCAGTTCGATTTGAGAGTAATCGACCGCATAAAGTACCCATCCCGGTTCACTCGCGGTAAACGCTTTACGGATGCGACGCCCTTCTTCTAATCGAATCGGAATATTTTGAAGGTTCGGGTTAACCGACGAAAGCCGTCCCGTTTGAGTAAGCGTCTGTGTATAACGCGTATGAATCTTGCCATCATCCTTCACGACTTTCTGCAAGCCTTCGACATACGTGGACTGAAGTTTGCCAAGTTCACGATAATGCATGATTTTCTCAATGATCGGATGAAGCGGTGCCAATTTTTCGAGGACATCCGCTGCCGTTGAGTATCCTGTTTTCGTCTTTTTCACAGGAGGGAGTGACAGTTTTTCAAATAATACGACCCCTAACTGTTTCGGTGAGTTGATGTTGAACGGTTCCCCGGCTAATTCATGAATCGTGACCTCAAGTGCATTTAGACGTTCACGCAGGTCCGTTTCCATATGTTGAAGCGTTTCGACATTTACGTGGATACCAGCCCACTCCATCTCGGCCAATACGGAAACGAGTGGTTTTTCAAGCGCCTCATAGAGTTCTGTCTGTTCATTCTCTTTCAACTCCGAAACCACGCGTTCAAACAATGTATAGATGGCGTACGCCTTTTCTGCGAGATGAGCATGAAAAACATTCTCTTCCGGCACCTTGATTTTTGCACCTTTTCCGTAGACCGTTTCATCTTCCTCAAGAGGATACGTAAAGTGTGCGGCAATCGAGCTGAGAGACGTCCCACCAGATAGGTTGAGCAAATACCCTGCGACAAGCAGGTCTTCATACCCACGCAGTGCCAATTGGTGACGTTTCAATTGAATAATTGTCTGCTTCGCATCGAGACAAATCGTCGTCTTCGTCTCGTCTTCGATCCATTCCTTGATCCGTTCGTCCTCAAGAAGCGTCACATCTCCAATCGTGACACCTCGTTCCGACGCGATCGCCACTCCAATCACGTCTTCTTCAAAATAATCATCATGCAACTGTTCAAGCATCAACACAGCACGTGACAAATCTTGATCGACCAACGCGATTGTTGGTCGCTCCGCTTTTTCAACCGGTTCTTCTGAAGAGGTATCCGCCAGTTTGCCGATGAGTGACTTGAACTGTAAATCCATAAATAGCGTTTTGACGACCGAAGCGTCATATGGCTTAAAGACAAGTTCATCAATCGTCACATCAATCGGTACATCCGTGTAAATGGTCGCCAACTGTTTCGACATTTTCGCCTCTTGTTCATTCGCCACTACTTTTTCCTTTTGCTTCCCTTTCAACTCATCCGTATGTTCATAAAGGGCCTCAACGGTACCGTATGTGGCAATCAACTTCATTGCCGTCTTTTCCCCGACCCCTGGAATACCAGGGATGTTGTCGGATTTATCCCCCATCAATCCTTTTAGGTCAATCATCTGAATCGGTTGTAGTCCCTCATAGCGTTCCTTGAACGCAGTCTCGGTCATTTTCTCGACGTCAGTAATGCCTCGTTTCGTCAAATAGACGGTCACGCGTTCATTGATCAATTGAAGTAAATCCTTATCCCCCGTCACAACCGTAACTTGATCAAAAGTCGGATCTTTTGAGAGCGTCCCGATGATATCATCCGCCTCGTATTGATCGAGCTCTAAGACAGAGATGCCAAACGCCCGACAAACGTCACGCACGAGCGGGAATTGTTCTCGTAATTCTCCCGGTGTCTTTTGACGTCCACCTTTATATTCTGCGAACGTATCGTGACGGAACGTTTTCTTTGACGCATCGAACGCCACGGCAAAATGAGTCGGTTGCTCATCTTCCATTAGTTTCAATAACATCATCGTAAACCCATACACTGCATTCGTATTCCGACCTGACGCATCCGACATCGGAGGCAGTGCAAAAAACGCACGATATGTTAAGGAGTTCCCATCAAGGACTAGTAGTTTATTCATTCAATCGACCTCCATTCTTCTCTTCAACCATCATACCATACGGGTACATGCGTTCGAAAAAAAAGACCCTTTTCTACGAATAGAAAAGGGCCAAATTCTCGATCGTGTGGAGATGAGCACCGATCGAGTCACGAGATGATGAAGAGGTCTCATTCATAGGATAGCAAGGTTTTGTAAAGTAAATATGAACGAACGATAAAGTCATTGTTAAACCCGAGGGAATGTAATGGTAAACGTCGTTCCTTTGCCTTCCTCACTCTCTACGTCGATCGTGGCATGATGCAAATCGATGATGTGTTTCACGATGGCGAGTCCGAGGCCAGTTCCACCCGAGTTCCGACTTCTTGCCTTATCGACACGATAGAAGCGCTCAAAGATACGACTCACTTCTTTTTCGGCGATCCCGATTCCGTTGTCCTTGACGCGAAGTTTATAGGAATCTGCCTTTGCTTCCACGGCGATTTCGACACGACTTCCTTCTGGTGAATAGTTGATGGCGTTGGCAACCAAGTTCATGATGACTTGCTTCATTCGGTTCAGGTCCGCTTGCAAGACGACCGTCCCCTCGTGTTTCGCTTCTAGCTGAATCGACTTCTTGCTCGCCTTTTGACTGAGCAGGAGACAGACCTCATCGACGAGCTGATTCAGATCGACGGACACCAACTCCATTTGGAAGTCATCCCGCTCCAATCTCGACAATTCAAGGAGATCCTCAACAAGCATCTGCATCCGTGTCGCTTCTTTCTGGATGATGTCTAAAAACTGGTCTCGAAGTTCCGGGACTTCTTTCGCCCCATCAAGAAGCGTCTCACTAAACCCACGTATGGATGTGAGCGGTGTCTTCAGCTCATGACTGACGTTCGCCACGAAATCTTTCCGCATCTTCTCAAGTCGTTTCAGTTCCGTGATATCGTTAAACAGTAACGTCGTGCCGCGAAGCATCCCGGTGTCACTGAAAATCGGTGCTGCGGATACCATATACGTTTTTTGATTGAATCCCGTTCGAATCGATAACTGACGGCGGTGGACCTCTTCCGTCAGATAGACGTCTTCGATGAGCGATTCTACTTCAGGACTCGGTAGAATCCCGTGATAAAATTGTCCAATCGTTAAATCATCGTATTGGAACATTTCACGATAAGAGCGGTTGACCAACGTGACAATCCCTCGCTCGTCGACGAGCAGAAGACCCGCCCCCATATACTCGATTAACGATTCGAGTCTCGCCCGTTGTACGGACTCCCCGAGAGAAATCGACTCCAAATTCCGGGCAAGCACGTTGATTGACCCTGCTAGGCTACCTGTCTCTTCATCATTTCTGAGTTCATACACACGGGCCCGATAATTCCCGTCCGCCAGTTCCCGCAAAACGATCGTCGCCTCATCGATTGGTCGAATAAATTGATTCGTCAAATGTTGGAGCACGAATAAAATTATGAAGAAGGAGAAGAAGAGCGCGAGGGCAATCGTCAACCAGATGCGATTGTACACCCCTTCTAAATCCGATACATAACGGATGAATGTTAAATAGACTGTCCCACCCGTCGCAAGTTCGATCGGTTTTGTGTATTGAATCAACTCGTCCTCATCCGCTTCACCGAACGTCCCTTCCTCAGGGACCATATTCGGATCAATTTTGTAATCGATGGACCCGACGCGAAACGGCGTGCCAGCGATTACCTCCATCCGACTATTGAGAAGGAGAATATCAAAGCTGCTCCCGTCATCGATTTGACCGACATACTCACGAATCTCGTCCAATTCGCCTCCCTCGAGGTAGAGGGCTGCCAATTGAGCATCTTCTTTTAGACGATCTCGTTCTGAATCCAGATAAAAATCTTTGAAGAGCTGCCCAAGGACAATCCCGAGCGTCAGCAAGACACCGGTGACAAGAAAAATGAGAGTCGTCATAAATCTAGAGCGATACGTCTTCATTCCGAAGTCGGCTCCTCCATCTTATAGCCAAGACCGCGAATCGTTTTAATATAGGTCGGTTTCTTCGTTACCGGTTCAATTTTTTCACGAAGGTGACTGATATGGACATCAACAATCCGGGTATCACCCACAAAGTCATAATTCCAAATGGCCGATAACAATTGATCTCGCGTCAACACGCGCCCTTTATTTTTCGCCAAATAGGCTAACAATTCAAATTCTTTCGGCGTCAACTCGAGGCGCTCCCCTTGCTTGAACACTTCGTAGTTTGAAGCGACGATTTTAACATCTCCGATTTGAATGACGTCCTCTTCAACCGCCGATTCTTGCGGGGCAGAACGTCTAAGAATCGCTTTGACGCGCGCGACTACTTCACGTGGGCTGAACGGCTTCGTCAAATAATCGTCCGCTCCGAGCTCGAGCCCCAATACTTTGTCAAACTCATCATCTTTTGCCGTGAGCATTAAAATCGGTGTATTGACTTTTTGCTGACGGAGTCGTTTGCACACTTCAAGTCCATCCATCTCCGGCAGCATCAAGTCGAGCACGATGAGCACGGCGTCCTTTTTCTCAGCCAATTCCAATCCAGTTTTGCCGTCGTGCGCCGTCTCTACTTCAAAGCCAGCCTGTTCTAAATTAAATTTCAATAATGTCGCAATCGATACTTCATCGTCGACAACAATTACTTTATCAGCCACACTGCTTCCTCCTCTTAAACCATCAAATGTCACTTTCTATTTTACAAATCAATGCTTGAAACGACCAACCTCAAAGCAAATCTTTACAAAAACAAAACAAATCCACTTTCAGTGTAGCATGTTCGATAAGAGAGAAGGCGCAAAAAAGGTGCCTCCTGCAACATGACAGGAAGCACCTCAGTTTTATAAGACGCTTAATACCGAGCGGACAGAATCCGCAGACTTCGATAGCGCTGCTTTTTCTTCATCCGTCAAGTCGAGCTCTAACACTTGCTCAATTCCATGTTTTCCAAGAATCGTCGGGACGCCAAGATACAAATCATGGAATCCGTACTCTCCCTCAAGGTATGCGATGGCCGGTAAGATTCGACGCTGATCTTTTACAATCGCCTCGACCATCTCCACGATGGCAGCGGCTGGCGCATAATACGCCGAGCCATCGCCCAGTAGTTGGACAATCTCGCCGCCACCTTTTCGTGTCCGTTCGACGATTTGCTCGATTCGCTCATGTGGGATGAGTTTTTCGAGCGGGATGCCTCCAGCGTAAGAATAGCGTACGAGAGGCACCATATCGTCTCCATGACCTCCAAGGACGAATCCAGATACGTCTTTGACAGAAACATTCAGCTCTTGTGCCACAAACGTTCGGAAGCGAGCCGTATCCAATACACCGGATTGACCGATGACGCGTTCTTTCGGGAACCCTGATTCTTTGAACGCCGCGTACGTCATCGCGTCTACTGGGTTCGTCAATACGATCAGGATGGCGTCTGGAGAGTAACGGGCAATCTCTTTCACAACCGAGCGCATGACGTTTGCGTTCGTTGCGACGAGGTCGTCCCGGCTCATCCCCGGCTTGCGCGCGATTCCCGCGGTAATGACAACCACATCGGAATCGGCCGTGTCCGCGTAATCAGACGTACCTGTGACCCACGAATCAAACCCTTGAATCGGTGCCGTTTCTTGCATGTCGAGCGCTTTCCCTTTCGTCGGTCCTACTTTTTCTTCCATATCGAGCAGTACGACATCCCCTAGCTCACGTTGAGCCAAGTACAGTGCAGTCGTTGCACCGGTGAAGCCACTTCCAATAACAGAAATTTTGTTACGACGAATCATGAGCTCTCCTCCTCGGTCGTCTTACATGTTTTTAATCAATTCATCCGCGAACTCTGAACATTTCACTTCTGTCGCTCCGTCCATGAGACGTGCGAAGTCGTATGTGACAACTTTCGAAGCGATCGTTTTCTCCATTGAGTTGATGATGAGGTCAGCCGCTTCGTTCCAGTTCATGTGGCGGAGCATCATCTCACCTGAAAGGATGACTGAAGATGGGTTTACTTTATCAAGACCCGCGTATTTCGGAGCTGTACCATGTGTCGCTTCGAAAATCGCATGTCCTGTGATGTAGTTAATGTTCGCACCAGGTGCAATCCCGATTCCACCTACTTGAGCAGCAAGGGCATCTGAGATGTAGTCACCGTTCAAATTCATCGTCGCAACAACGTCGAACTCACGTGGACGTGTCAAAATCTGCTGGAGGAAGATATCAGCGATTGAATCTTTGACGATAATTTTCCCTTCAGCTTCCGCTTTCGACTGAGCTTCGTTAGCAGCTGCTTCACCAGATTCTTCTTTGATACGGTCATACTGTGCCCATGTGAACACTTTGTCACCGTACTCCGCTTCAGCGAGTGCATAACCCCAGTTTTTGAAGGCGCCTTCTGTGAACTTCATGATGTTCCCTTTGTGGACGAGCGTTAAAGATTTACGGTTGTTCGCAATCGCATATTCAATTGCTGCACGAACCAAACGTTCTGTTCCTTCAGAAGAAACTGGCTTGATTCCGATTCCTGATGTTTCTGGGAAACGGATCTTGTTGACATTCATCTCGTCTTGCAAGAATTTGATGAGTTTTTTCACTTCATCGCTTCCTGAAGCGTACTCGATTCCAGCATAGATATCTTCAGTATTTTCACGGAAGATGACCATGTCTGTATCTTCAGGACGTTTTACTGGTGATGGAACACCTGTGAAGTAACGAACTGGGCGAAGGCATGTATATAAATCGAGTTCTTGACGAAGTGCGACGTTCAATGAACGAATTCCTCCACCGACCGGAGTCGTAAGTGGTCCTTTGATGGCAATCAAGTACTCACGAATTTGATCAAGTGTCTCTGTTGGGAGCCATTCGCCTTTTTCGTTATATGCTTTTTCCCCAGCATATACTTCCATCCATTCGATTTTCTTGTCGCCGCCATATGCTTTTTCAACCGCAGCGTCAAATACGCGAACAGCCGCATTCCAAATGTCAGGACCTGTTCCGTCACCGATAATGAATGGTACGGTCGGTACATTTGGTACGTTCAATACACCGTTTTCAACTGTAATCTTTTGTCCTTGTGTCAACATAATGAATCCCCCTAAGTACATTACTGTAGGTCGACGCGTGCGCCGACCTACGTCACTTGTTAGTTTACCAAACTTTTGTCTAAAATGTGTCTCGAATTAACGTTCGTTTACCGGAACATACTTACGGCTCGTTTCACCGACATATTCCGCACGTGGACGAATCAAGCGATTATCCGCATATTGCTCGAGAATGTGCGCAATCCAGCCAGACATACGAGATACGGCGAAGATTGGTGTGAATAGATCTTCTTCGAGACCGAGCGCATAATAAGTTGAAGCTGAATAGAAGTCGACATTTGGTTTCAAACCTTTTTCCGTTTCGACAAGATGGTCGATTTTCTCAGACATCTCATACCATTTCGGTTCGCCGATTTGAGCAGTCAACTGACGGCTCATTTCTTTCAAATGTTTCGCACGTGGGTCGCCATCCTTGTAAACGCGGTGACCGAAGCCCATGATCTTCTCTTTGCGCTCGAATTTGCCACGAACATATTCTTCAACACGGTCGACCGAGTCGATTTCGTGCAACATTTTCATTACCGCTTCGTTCGCACCACCGTGAAGTGGCCCTTTGAGTGCCCCCATGGCCGCCGTGACACCTGAGTACATATCCGAGAGCGTCGCTACACAAACGCGAGCAGTGAATGTCGAAGCATTCAACTCGTGGTCTGCGTGTAAGATGAGCGCTTTATCAATCGTCTTTTCTGCTACATCGCTCGGCTCTTCACCGTTTAGCATATATAAGAAGTTCGCAGCGTAAGAAAGACCTGGTTTCGGTGCGACCGGCTGCTCCCCTTTACGAAGACGGGCGAATGCCGTCACGATTGTAGCGACTTGTGCTTGTAGGCGAATCGCTTTACGCATGTTGGCCTCGTCACTCATGTCTTCAGATTCCTCATCATATAAAGCGAGTTGTGAAAGTGCCGTACGAATCGTCGCCATTGCATTGGCTGATTTCGGTGCACGTCTTAACGTATCAATCACCTCTTCAGGCAATGTCGCTTCTTTTACAAGCGCATCTGAGAGCGCTGTCAATTCCTCTGCATTTGGTAAGCGGTCGTTCCACAATAAGAACACTACTTCTTCGAATGTGGCGTTGTCCGCTAAATCATCAATGGTGTATCCTCCGTAAGTCAATTGTCCGTCAATAATTGAGCTGACTTTTGAGGCTGCTGCCACAATACCTTCTAACCCTTTTGTCGTTGACATTCATAACTCCCCCTCAGTCTTGTTTAAAATGGTCGACCGTAAAAACAGTCTGTTTATAGGGAATAAGGATACGGGACGGGTTGTTCCCCTACATTCACCCAGTCTCCGTTTACCCTGTCCTTTATATAGTATAAACAATTTATTGCAAAAAAGAAATGTAAGCGGCTTCAGTTGTCAGAAAATATCAAAACCATTTTTCAATGACTTGATATCCACCTAAAATCAATGCCGCAATCCCAGCTCCAACAAGCGGTCCAACGGGGATCCCTTTCATGAATCCAACCGCTAAAATCGTACCTGCAAGGAGCGCCGTGGTGACGACCGGATCGACACGCATCAGTTGAACACCTTGCCCTGCAGCAATGGCGACAAACATCCCAGAAGCAAACGCGACGATTCCGACCGGACCTTTAATACTATTCCACAATTCTTTAAATCCGATATCGCCGGTCGCAATTGGGACGAGGACTGCAATCGTAATGATCGTCACACCCCAGCTGATTCCTTTCGATGCGAGCGTCGGGAACAATTGATCGCCGAAACCGATTGCTTTGATGATCAACAAGACGCTACTTGCGATAATGACAGATTGGTTATTTGAAATGACACCGATTAAGACGAGCATCAATAAAAAAAGATATGCACTCATACGTATTCCTTTCTTCGAACGGAAAAAGAACCGACCTTTGTAGAAGGCCGGTTCGATTGTCGTTCAATTATGCGTTGTAGATTTTACCTGTGAGTGGGTCGATTGAAATCATCTGACCGTCACGAAGCGATGTTGTCGCTGCATCAACACCTACGATGACCGGCTTGCGAAGTGATGGTCCAACGATCCCAGCATGGCTCGTCAATCCGCCGTCTTCCGTGATGATTCCAGCCGCTTTTTCGATGGCAGGCATCATTTCTTTATCTGTGAATGGTGCGACAAGGATCATGCCGTCTTTCGCTTTTGCGTTTGCTTCATCCGCATTTTTTGCGACAACGACTTCTCCAACGACACCGCGCTCACCGATTCCACGTCCGTCTGCGAGAGCGTGACCAACGATGTGGACTTTCATCATGTTCGTCGTACCAGCAGTCGCTGCAGGAATACCGGCTGAGATGACAACGAGGTCACCGTCAGTGACGAATCCAGCGTGACGTGCCGCTTCTGATGCTTGAACCAACATTTCATCCGTGTTGTTCGGCATTGTTTCAGCAACGATTGGGTACACGCCCCAAACGAGGTTCAATTGACGCGCAACGCGCTCTGATTCCGTCACCGCGATGATGTTCGCTTCAGGACGATACTTCGCTGTACGAGCAGCCGTGTAACCTGATTGTGTCGGCGTCAAGATTGCTTTGGCGTTCAAGTTGATTGCCGTGTGTGCAACCGCTTGTGAGATTGCATCCGTCACAGTGTGCTCACTGCGCTTCTGACGATCTTTCAACAAGTTTTTGTAGTCGAGCATGCGTTCTGTACGCTCTGCGATTGCAGCTTGCATTTGAACAGATTCGATTGGGTAGTCCCCTGCAGCTGTTTCACCAGAAAGCATGACTGCGTCTGTTCCATCCAAGATTGCGTTTGCTACGTCTGATGCTTCCGCACGTGTCGGACGCGGGTTACGTTGCATTGAATCAAGCATTTGTGTCGCTGTGATGACCGGCTTCCCGAGGTCGTTACACTTCTTGATGAGTTCTTTTTGAACTGGCGTCACTTCTTCCGTCGGGATTTCGATTCCGAGGTCCCCACGGGCTACCATCAAACCGTCAGAGATTGCCAAGATTTCTTCGATGTTATCGACACCTTCTTGGTTCTCGATTTTCGGGTAAATCTTGATGTGAGACGCATTGTGCTTCTCGAGAAGTTGACGAATTTCAACTACGTCAGATGCACGACGTACGAATGATGCTGCAATCACGTCAATGTCTTGTGAGATCCCGAACTCGATGTCCGCGATGTCTTTGTCCGTGAGGGCAGGAAGGTTTACCTTGACGTTTGGCAAGTTAACACCTTTCTTCGTCTTGATGATTCCTTCGTTTTCAATGACGCAACGGAGATCACGGTTATCAAGCTTTTCAACGACACGGAGTCCGATGAGACCGTCGTCGAGCATGATGTGTGAACCGACTTCCACATCATCGTAGAGTCCTTCGTACGTCACAGAGAAACGATCTTTCGTTCCGACGATTTCTTCCGTTGAGACGATTGTGACTTCTTTTCCTTTTTCAAGAAGTGCCTTACCGTCTTCGAATGTATGCGTGCGGATCTCTGGACCTTTTGTGTCGAGAAGAACAGTGACAACTTTACCCGCTGCTTTCGCCGCTTCACGGATGTCACGGATACGAGCGCCGTGCTCTTCATAGTCACCGTGTGAGAAGTTGAGACGGGCAACGTTCATCCCAGCTTCAATCATCTCAGGAAGACGCTTCTCAGAAGCCGGTCCAATGGTACATACAATTTTCGTTCTACGCATAATATAAAAACCTCCTAGGGGATATAGTGCAACTTACAAACAGAAAACGGGGGGCCTTGGACCGTATCCCGTCTCTGCAACATACAAAATCGTTTAAATCGACAATTGGTTAACGAGGTCAATCAATTGCATATCAATCGTGTGCTTGTTATTGTCGAGCGCCTCATCGATATCAAGATCCATCATCTGGTTGTTACGGATTCCGACAACGCGGCCCGCTTTCCCTTCAAGCAAGATCTCAACAGCGTATGCACCCATACGACTTGCAAGGACACGGTCAGCGGCAGTTGGGGAACCACCACGTTGGATGTGACCGAGAATCGTGACGCGTGTTTCTGAGTTCGTCTTCTCAGCAATCAATTTGCCGATTTCTTCCGCACTTCCCGCACCTTCAGCAACGATGACGATCGAGTGCTTCTTACCGCGTGCAATCCCGTGATTGATTCGTTCCACGATTGCATTCAAATCCTCTGGACGTTCTGGGACGAGAATCGACTCAGCACCACCAGCGAGACCAGAATAAAGCGCGATATCACCAGCGTCGCGACCCATGACCTCGATGACATACGTACGTTCATGTGATGACGCCGTGTCACGAATCTTATCGATCGCATCAAGCGCTGTATTGAGTGCTGTGTCGAAACCGATTGTCGCATCTGTTCCTGGGATATCGTTATCGATTGTACCCGGAAGGCCGATTGTTGGGAATCCGAGTTCAGTCAATTTTTGAGCTCCGCGATAAGAGCCGTCTCCACCGATGACCACGAGGGCATCGATATTGAATTTCTTCAACTGTTCTACTGCTTTTGCGCGACCTTCTTCTGTTCTGAATTCAGGACAGCGCGCAGAGCGAAGGAACGTACCTCCACGTTGAATGATGTCGCCGACTGATCCAAGATTTAATTCGACTAAATCACCTTCGATTAATCCTTGATAGCCGTTATACACGCCGTACACTTCAAGACCTTCAAAAATTGCTTTTCGGGTCACGGCACGGACAGCAGCGTTCATTCCAGGAGCGTCTCCTCCGCTTGTTAATACCGCAATACGTTTTAAATTCACGTCGCTCACCTCTTATGTGTTTTAACGAAATCTGAAAATAAAATACCACGTCTGACCTTTGTTTTACAACACAAGTATGTGAAAAAAATGCATAGGGTATCTCACAAAGCAGTCACTTGATGAATGAATAAAGCTTTATTCAAAGCCATTGTTACCGTTTTCACTCATTAATTGTGCCAATTTGATGATATTTGGTCGCACGTCCTTGAATCAGCTCAGAAGTCGATTGCGCAAGCAACTCGTTCATGTGCTGTAATAAGACAGGTTTCAAGAGTGACGACTGTAGTGACACATCAACGTGTGCCCCCCCATACACTTCTCCTACCACTTCATCGACAATCCCTAGGTTGAATAAATCTTGTGCTGTAATCTTCATCGTCTCTGCCGCACGCTCTGCTTGTTTCGCGTCTTTCCACAATAGTGCCGCTGCACCTTCCGGCGAGATGACTGAATACGTACTATTCTCAAGCATCAATAGACGGTCGCATACACCAATCCCAAGCGCACCACCTGAACCACCTTCTCCAATGACAACGGAGACGATTGGCACTTTCAGCGTCGCCATCTCAAACAAGTTACGGGCAATCGCTTCACTTTGACCTCTCTCTTCTGCGGCTTTCCCCGGATAAGCCCCTTTCGTGTCAATGAATGTCAAAATAGGACGGTTGAACTTCTCGGCTTGTTTCATGAAACGCAATGCTTTTCGATAGCCCTCCGGGTGCGGCATACCAAAGTTTCGTTTCATGTTCTCTTTCGTGTTTCGCCCACGCTGATGTCCGATAATCGTCACCGGCACTCCTTCAAATGTCGCAAGTCCAGATACAATTGCCGCATCGTCATACCCATGTCGGTCCCCATGGAGTTCCATGAAGTCAGGGAATAAATGCTGGATATAATCGAGCGTTGTCGGTCGCTTCGGGTTTCGCGCCAACTGGACGCGATCCCACGGTTTCATATTCCCATAAATATCTTTTTCTAATCGGTCGAGCTTTAACTCAAGATGACGAATCTCTCGGGATAAATCAATCCCTTTCGTCTCAGCCGTCTCCCGTAATTTATTCAGCTGTTCAGTGACTTCTTTGATTGGGTCAAACATGACGGACACCCCCATCGTGTAATTCAATCATCCTCTTCAAGAACGAACGCATCTGTTCACGATGAATGACCGCATCCAGCTGCCCTGACTCAAGTAAAAACTCAGCAGTTTGAAAGTTCTCTGGAAGTTTTTCCCGAATCGTCTGTTCGATGATTCGTCGTCCTGCAAACCCGATGAGCGCTCCCGGCTCTGCGACGTTCAAGTCGCCGAGCATCGCAAAACTCGCTGACACACCACCTGTCGTCGGATGAGTCAAATACGCGATGTAAAGCAGTCCTGCTTCGTCATGTTCTTTTAGAGCGATGGACGTATTGGCCATCTGCATCAAACTGACCATTCCTTCTTGCATCCGAGCCCCACCTGATGCTGTGAACAAGACGACTGGAAGCCCGAGTGATGTGGCGTTTCGGACAGCCGAAGCAATCGCTTCTCCGACGTATGCACCCATCGACCCCATACGGAATCTCGCATCCATCACACATACAATGAGTGGTAGTCCGTCGATTGTCGCCTTTCCACATACGACGGCCTCTTCAATCCCGGTCCGCTCACGATCTTTCGTCAACTTCTCCTCGTAGTCAGGGAAGTCGAGTGGATTCGCCTTGACAGACGGTCCCGCAAAGCGTTCGAAAGACCCTTCGTCGACAAGCATATCAATCCGTTCTTGCGCCTGAAGCGGAAAATGATAGCCGCAATCACATACTTTGTGGTTCTCATTCAACTGTTTTGTATAATGCATATATTTACAAGATGGACATTTCGTCATCAATCCCTGTGGTGCGTCAATCTTTGGTTCTCGTTGACGCAATGGCATATATCGTTTCGGTTTCTTGAAAAAAGCAGTCATCGCTTCCCCCTCGTTCATTCCGGCATCCCCATTCCACGCCACGTCTCGACAAATCGTTTCCGTTCCTTGAGCGTATATAAATCCCCAACGTCTAATCCGTCAAAAAAGCGATTGACCTCACTCCAAATTCGAATGAACAGTTCATTCTTCAACTGAAAGATGAGTTGCTGGCGAAACGTTCGATCATCATCGATCACCGTTTCTAATAGAGCCAGTCGTTCCTTAGTCGGTTCAATTTCTGAAAACGCCATGCGCTCCAATAGTCGAAGCATCTCAATAATATCGGTCGCTTTCGTCTGTTTGGTCACAATGAACTCCGACAATATCTCAATGTACCGATGTCGGTCTTGTTCACACAAAAAGGTACCACCACCATGTCTCGTCTCCACGATGCCTAAAAAGCTCAACGCTCGTAACGCTTCGCGAACCGAAGCGCGACTAATGGACAGCGTTTCGGCGAGCTCTCGTTCGGATGGAAGCCGATCACCTGGAACTAAAGACGATTGGACAATTAATTTTCTAATCTTTGAAATGTTTCCGTGAAATGAGGATGCGTGTTTTTCATGCATCTGACCGTTCAACTCCCTTTTTTGGATCACCTATCAAACTTAAGTGGTCAGACCAATTAGTGCGATTATATCACTTTTTAGGACTTGGTACTAGTTTCTGGGCCAACCATTTTTGTATCGATTCGTTTCAGTACGACATTTTCTTCCCCGAACCGTCTTTTCGCTTCCGCCACATACTCTTCATTCGGATTGATTGAAAAAGCTGAAGCCAGTTGTTTCACTTCCTTCGAATCCGTGAATCGGCATACAACTGGGACATCCCCTTGTGCTCGTTGAATCCAATCTTCCAATTCAGGGAAGCGGTCGAGTGTGAGCCGGATGAATAAGGCTTGCCCGTGTAACGGTCGAATCCGTTCGACAATCAATTGCTTGCGACCATCCCGTTCATTCGAATGGACCTCGAGTAACAAGATGTTACCGGCATAGAGGGACCGTCCAAACTGCGCGAATGTGCGAGGAAACACGACGACCTCGTCTTGCGTCATGCCATCGTCCACCATGAGAACACCCATCCGTTCTTGTTTTTTTGTCATGAACGTACGTACGTCATCTACATATACGACGAGATAACCGTTTGTTCCATTCATGACTTCTTCAATTGTAGACGGTTCGATCCCGATATCCGGAAGTGCCATCAATGGAGAGTGGACCACCCATGTCCCGAGCGCCTCCCTCTCTTCTTCAGACCAATTCGGTTCTTTCACTTTTTTCTGTTTAAGTCCGAGTGAAGACAGCTCATCGGGTAAAAAATGTGTTCCCGCTTCTTCTCGCAAACGTTCGACTGCTTCAAAGGCATGTGTCCGGTCACCGTGATACATCCGGTCGAGCGCGCCCGCACCAAGTAATCGACGTAATTTCAGTTGGTCTTTATTTTTCCACTCCATGGCTTCTTGAAGCGTTCTGACATCTTTCAACTGCCCGTTCAGTTCAATCAGTCGGTCCACATCACGTTTGGTCAAACCCTGAACCGCCTTCAACCCGAGCCGGACGCCCGGTCCCTCAAGTGTCGCGTCAGCGTGACCATGTAAGACGTCCGGTGGATACACCGGAATTTGATCTTTCCGTAACAGTCTGACAAGTTCCGTTGTTTTTTCTGATGTCACCACATGAAAGACACGAGGGAAATGTGCTTTGACGTAAGCCAATCGGTAACTGATCAAACTGTAGGCGACAGCGTGAGAGCGGTTAAATCCGTACCCGGCAAACTTTTCAATCCATGAAAAGATTTGCGCCAAGACGTCCTGGTCTCCCGCTTTTGCTTGTTGCAAAAATCGTTCTCGTTCCCGAGCAATCGTTCCGGTATCCTTTTTGGCAATAGCACGTCTGACCAAATCCGCTTCCGCATAGGAATAGCCTCCGAGTTTACGGAGAAGTTTCATCACCTGTTCTTGATAGACGAGTACACCGTATGTCGGTCTCATGACGTCTTCTACGTCTGGGTGGACTGGTTGGTAAGGCATACCGTGTTTTCGCTTCGCATACGTTTCGATGAATTGCATCGGTCCCGGTCGATAGAGTGACATCGTGACAACGATATCTTCAAACTCAGTCGGTTTCACTTGTCGAAGCGCTTGCTTCATCCCGGTCGATTCAAATTGGAAGATTCCGTCCGTCTCACCTCTCGCAAGCAATCGATACGTCCGAGCATCGTTTAACGGAATTGTTTTCAGAGAGAACAGCGCATCACTTTCTCGAATCAAATCCTCCATCTTTCGCAAGCGACTCAAGTTTCGTAATCCGAGCAAGTCAATTTTCAGAAGCCCGACCTCTTCCAAATCCTTCATATTATATTGGGTCACGTGTTCTTCAAGTTCGGGTTGGAGCGGAGTCACTTCTTCAATCGGTTGACGACTGAGCACCACTCCTGCCGCGTGAACGGAGGATTGACGCGGCAAACCTTCTAGCTGTTTGGCAATCCGTAATAACTGCTGACGCTTTTGGCTACCGGCAAACCACTTCATCTGCTTCTGGCTCGACATCAGTTCATCAAGTCCTCCGGCTTTCACTTGCTTGCTCGCAGCCTGCCCTTCCTCAAGGGTCATCCCGAGCGCTCTCGCAACGTCTCGAATTGCCGCTTTCGCACCGAACGTGGCAAGTGTCCCGATCTGTGCGGCATGCGTATGACCGTATCTTGATAGTACGTAAGAAACCACTTCCTCACGACGTTCATCTTCAAAATCGAGATCTATGTCTGGCATCGACACACGCTCTGGATTTAAGAATCGTTCGAACAACAACCCGTAATGAACCGGATCGACTTCCGTGATATGGAGGGCAAAACTGACGAGTGAACCTGCTGCCGATCCACGCCCCGGACCTACTTCAATCCCAGATTCTCGAGCAAACCGAACGATGTCTTCCACGATCAAGAAATAGGAAGAAAATCCGGTATTGGCGATGACTTCAAGCTCAAACTTTGCCCGCTCGATGTAAGGTTCTTTCACGAGTTCCATCGCCTTCAACCGCTCACCGACAAGTCGTTTCAGCTTTTGATCGGCATCCGGAATTTCTGGAATCGCCCCTTCCGCACGTGGTAGATGATCCAGTCGAATCAATGCCTCGAATCGATCCAGTTCCGATAATTCTTCTGTTGTGAACCAGTCATTCATTTCACTCGGTAGTCGAACGTGCAATCCTTTTTGTCGCACGTCTTCATTCGACATCACGTCCCCTTCGCGAATGGCAGAAATGGCTCGGAATCCTTCCACATCTTCCGGTCTCATGTATCTCGTTTCAGGGGCCGGAATCAATTGGACAGCAAGCTCTTCGCGCATGAGACGAAGTTGTTTCAACACTTGTACCTGTTCCGTAGTCTGAGGTGCCGGGAGTCCGAGCCACAGCTTCTCTTCATCGACAAACGACAAGAGTTGATGATAAAGGCGACGCCGGTGAACCGGATCACTCGCTTTCCAATTTTCAGGTAGTACGATCAGCGGCATCGTTGTCCGTCCTTCAATTCCTCCCGCCTGGATGATACGATATTGTTCCTTAAGCTCCGTTTCGTTAGATGAATACACAATCACGGATACGTCTAACCCATCCAATCGGAGGACCGTTCTCAGTCCGATGAGCGGTTTCACCTCATATCGTTGGCAATATGACAAAAATGTCGGAACCCCATAGAACGCATCGTCTGCGATCGCCACGGAACGACTTCCCCGTTCGGTCATCTGCAAGACATATTGCTCTAACCGGATTGTACTTTGTAGTAAACTATAAGCAGTTCTGACATTCAGATGAATCATCGTTGGCCTCCTTTCTATATTAATGGAATTGTCAAACTCAATTCATCACTTCTCTGATACAATAATTATAGACAAAACTCACGACAAAAGGGGGTAAAAGCGTATGATTATCAATCGGGGACAGATTGCACGCGATAAGTTAGAAAAATTACAGCATGGTCAAACAGTGTTTGCCGACAGCCCAGAAATCATCGACCGGCTCCGTAAGTACATTACTGAGTATCAGCTCGACGTCGTCGAGGACGTGACCGAACGAGGTACATGGTTCATCCCAAAGGAAAATGGAGACAAATGAAGAGAGCTGACCTCGGTCAGCTCTCTTCATTTTCTTCAAACGTGAATTCCCCCGCCACTTCATTCAAAGCCGCAATCACGTCATCCATCTCATCCCATGTGTCAATCGTGGCACCAGCCGCCATCGGATGACCTCCCCCACGGTATCGCTTGGCCACTTCATTGATGACAGGACCTTTCGACCGGATGCGCACACGAATCTCTTCTTTGTTTTCCACGAACATGACCCAACATTTCAATCCTTCGAGGCCAGAGAAGCTATTGACGAGTTGCGATGCCGCTTCCGGGGATGCATGGAACGTCCGGAGCACGTCCTTGTCAATCTTCACATAGCCGACGCCTTCTTCTGTGACATTGACGTGCTGTAACACGTACCCTTGTAACTGAAGAGTCGCTAAGTTGGTCTTATACATGTGTCGGTACAATTTATTCGTATCGATGTCTTTCGCGATCAGCGCCGAAGCAATCTCAAACGTTCGGGCCGTAGCATTTCGAAACTGGAATCGTCCTGTGTCGCCTACGATGCCGGCATAGAGTAAAAATGCCGCCTCTTGGTCGATTGGATATCTCCAAATGTCCGCGAGTTCCACAATCATCTCAGACGTCGAACTGACCGAGGTATCGACAATCTGTGTCATCGCATATGGATCTTCATCGGGATGATGATCGATTTTAATGATTGTCTTCCCTTTTAGCGCAAATGGTCCATCGATTCGCTCTTGATTCGCCGTATCTAATATAAGGACGAGCGCGTCTTGATACATTTCTTCTTCGACATGTTCCATCTTTCCTAAAAACTCGAGGTCTGGAACCATGCCACCGACCACATAGATTTGCTTCTCCGGATGAACCGATTTTAGAATGCGCTGTAAACCAAGCTGGCTCCCCAACGCATCAGGGTCTGGTCGTACGTGGCGGTGAATGAAAATGGTGTCAGCCGCCTCAATTTCTGATTTGATTGTATCCGCTTCCTGCCATTGCGTCATGATGATTCCTCACTTTCCTACACACTATTATGGTATGATGATAACAGATTACGAGATAGAAAGGGGTTCCTTCACTTGCAACTTGTCATGATTGGACTCATTTTGTTCGCGCTCGGTGCGTACCTTGTCTTCAAGCGCCGCGCTTTTTTGACAAAGACGCCAAACCGAAAAGCGTTGTTCAACACGCAAGCGTTGATCTGGTTAAGTTTATTCCTCGCATTGTTCGCTGCGAACCAAATGGTCGGGGGATTCGGTCTGAATTCATCTGTCGGTTGGATTGTCAGCATCGTCATGTTAGTCGTCGGTTTAGGGAATGCTGTTGTCGGATTTATCCGTTACCGCAAAATTTACCCTCTCGCCGCAGAAGAACCGACGAATACGCCATCATGAAAAAGAGCACCTGCTACGCGCTGTAGCAGGTGCTCTTTTTATTACCGATCGATGAGTTGTGCCGTGACGAGCGCTTTGGCGACAAGTTGTGTCCCTTGCGTCATCTCCACATCCACTTTCCCGAACTTCCGACCGAGGTCGAAGACATGGGCCGACACTCGAATCTGACTTTCAATTTGAATCGGCTTCATGAAATAGACGGTGATATTCTCAACCACGAGATCGCCTTTCTTCATATGACGCAAACTTCGCGTCGCCCCCTCGACCAACAAGGTCGTCAACACGCCAGATGAGGCGGTCCCCATATGACTCGTCATCTGTGGGGCCACTTCAACCGTGAAGGCCGTCCCGTTCGATGCAGGATCTTCTTTCAGCTGGTTCGTGATCATGTTATCGAACGTCTCACCGACTTGCGGTTGTCGATTCGCCAGTTGCAACGCCTTCAGCACATCTTGGCGGCTAATAATCCCAAGCAGACGTCCGTAGTTATCAACGACAGGTAACATCTCGATCCCTTCCCACACCATCTGGTGCGCGGCATTGGTGACACTCGTTTGTACGCCTACTGTAATCGGACTTTTCGTCATGACCTTCTCAATATCATAGTCGTGTGATTTATCAATGACATCCTTTGCCGTGATCACGCCGACCACTTTCATCTGTTCATCGATGACGGGATACCGATTATGTTTCGTCCGTTCATTCAGCTCGTGCCAACGTTTCACTGTGTCATCTGACTTCAGATAGAACGTATCGTGGAGCGGGATGACGATATCTGAGACGAGTAAAATCTCTTTTTTGATTAGACGGTCATAGATGGCTCGGTTGATCATCGTCGCGACGGTAAAACTGTCATAGGATGTAGAAATGACAGGCATATCATACTTATCTGCCATTCGTTTCACTTCATCCGTTGTGTCGAATCCCCCTGTGATCAACACAGCCCCACCTGATTGTAAGACGAGTTCATGCGCTTTCTCGCGGTTTCCGATGATGACGAGTGAGTCGACATCGATATATCGCATCATCGCCTCGAGCTTCATGGCACCGATTACAAATTTCGATAGCGTCTTGTGGAGACCGTTACGTCCGCCCAACACCTGACCATCGACGATATTGACGACTTCGGCGAATGTCAGCTTTTCAATATTTTCTTTATGTTTTCGCTTGATCCGAATCGTCCCCACCCGTTCAATGGTTGATACGAAACCTAGGTTCTCAGCTTCTTTGATGGCCCGATAAGCCGTACCTTCTGATACAGCCAACTCTTTGGCGATTTGGCGGACCGAAATTTTTGACCCTACATCGAGTGACTCGATATGTGCTATGATCTGTTCATGTTTTGTGGTCATACGCGGAGTCCCTTCTCTCAATACATTTTCTACTCTATTCAGTATACTGTATCAGTCGAACTAGTTCAAACTGTACCAATCAAATTGCAACATTTCCTTTCTGTTTTCGAAACAGCTATAATAGACGAGTAGTCAACGTAAGAGGTAGAAGGGAAGGGATTCAACTTGAATCAACGCACCAATCAAATTGCACAATCTCTAGCGACAAAAGGGTTAGATGCAGCATTCATCACGTCGAAAGCATCCGCGTTTTATTTCTCGGGAGTATACGCGGAAGCGCACGAGCGATTGATCGCCATTTTAGTTTTGAAGAACGGCACAACTGCCATCATCTGCCCAGCACTTGAAAAAGGGATTGTCGAAGCGAGTGACTGGTCAGGTGAAATCGTGACGTATATGGACCATGAAAACCCATGGGACAAAATCGTCAAGTTATTCCTCGATAACCAAATCGTTCCTGAACGAATCGGAATCGAAGGGGAGCATTTGACATTCAACCGAGTCGAGCAGCTTCGCGCCGGTTTTGCCGGTCTGTCAATTATCGATTTGACAGACGAGCTCCAAACGTTACGTATGATCAAATCACCGGATGAAGTCCGGATCATGAAGCGGGCCGCCGAGTTGGCAGATATGGCCATCGAAGCCGGGATCCGCTCCCTCCGTGAAGGCGTGACAGAACTCGAGGTCATCGCGGATATTGAATACGCCATGAAACAGCAAGGCGTCCGTGAAATGTCGTTCGACACGCTCGTCTTGTTCGGTGAGAATAGTGCCGACCCTCACGGTGTCCCAGGCAACAACCGCTTGAAAAAAGGAGATTTTGCCTTGTTCGACCTCGG
The DNA here is from genome assembly GCF_902506275.1 of Exiguobacterium sp. 8A. Lineage (GTDB taxonomy): Bacteria > Bacillota > Bacilli > Exiguobacteriales > Exiguobacteriaceae > Exiguobacterium > Exiguobacterium profundum. The sequence goes on from NZ_LR733630.1 coordinate 1,036,160, forward strand.
TGTCGTCTGGCAGGGATACTGTTCAGACATCACACGGACGGTTGTCTTCGGTGAGGCGAGTCGCAAACAACGTGAGATTTACGAAACGGTTCTTCAGGCTGAGGAAGCCGCAATCGAGATAGCGAACGTCGGTACGACACTCGGCGCAATCGATATCGCGGCACGACAAGTCATCACGTCTGCAGGATATGGTGAATACTTCACTCATCGAATCGGTCACGGAATTGGAATCGAAGTACACGAACACCCCTCGATGGCAGCGAACAATGACATGACCGCCCAAGTCGGGATGACGTTCACAGTCGAACCGGGTATCTATCTACCGGGAGTCGGCGGAGTCCGTATTGAAGACGATCTCGTCATGACAGAAAGTGGTCCCATCACATTGACGAGTTATCCGAAAACACTTCAAGAGATTGAATGACAAAAAGTGCGATCCATTCTCTGAAGTGACCCCTAAAAGTTAGACACGGTTATTTCATCTAGGCTACGTGAACGAACTGGGTCCGGTATTGCACCGGACTCAGTTTTAATTTTGCCTTGATTCGTCGTGTGTTGTAATAGTCTATGTACATTCATACTATCTTTCCCTTCCCGATAGGCCATGACGGCGCTTAACTTTTGATCAGTTGTAAATTTAGTCATTAAAAAACTGCACCTCCAATTGTTAGATGTGTCTAACAATTGGGGTGCAGTTCATCTCAAGGATCGCACTTTTTTACATATCTTAATAAAACAAGCGCAGCATGACATCCCGTTGCGGTACGTCATAACGTTCCATCTTCTCTAAAAAGGCACGTTTGTCATATGGGACCGCCCTCAGTTCAAGAGCAATCCCGGTTTCTCCTTCAGATAATATGGCAAAGCGAGCCAGGTCATCTTTCGCCACTCCGAGCGCACCAGGATTGACGTAGCGCTTGGTGTCATCTTCAAACAGATGGACAGGATGGTGATGTCCGAATAACACGATTTCTCCTGTATATGCTCCATACAGTCGCTGCATATTTTCCAGTGTCGGTTCGAGAATCTCGTGAAACGGTTCTTCGACAATCGTGGCGTGGCGTCGTTCGGTCGGGATATGATAATGAATGCCGAACAGCGTTTCGCCAACCATTTTGACGGACATTGTTCGTGGAAGGGATTCGAGGACATCCGCATATCGAGTCTCTAGATGACGCGCAACCCACTCATGGTGGGGGCGCGTATGAGCATAACTTTCTGGATGACCGTGTCCAGCCAAAAGGGAAAGGACCGCTTCATCATGATTCCCAGAAATCATATGCGTTCCCCGGTCTAACAAACGCTCCATGACCGCATTAGAGTCCGGTCCCATTGCAATCATGTCACCGAGCGACCAGATGACGTCGACCCGCTCCGCATCCATGACTTGAAGTGCAGCCTCCAACGCCTCGAGATTTCCATGAACGTCCGTGACCACTCCAATCTTCATCGCGTTCCCCTCACTTTCGGTATTGATGGACGACGTTGACGCCGCCTGTCACATCGATGATGGCACCTGTGATCATGTCCGAGTCTTCTTGTAATAAGAACGAAATCAAACGCGCGATATCTTCTCCTGTCCCGTGTCGACCGACCGGAGTTCCTTCATCCACTTCCGCTTCATCAATGCGCATCTCCTTTTGAGAGCCGACGATATTGCCCGGATTGACCATGTTCGCCGTAATCCCGAACGGGGCCTCTTCTAGCGCGACCGATTTTGTCAAACTGACGAGTCCCGTCTTTGCAGCGGCAAACGCAGAACGATGGATCCAGCCAGGGGCCGTCCCACTTTCCGGAAACCCATACGAGATGATGCGTCCAAATCGATTTGAGCGCATGGAAGGAATCGCACGACGCATCAACCAAAATGAGGCGGACAGGTTGCCCGTGAGTACTTCGTCCCACTCTTCGTCTGTCAATTCGACGAGCGGTTTCCGCTCAAAGATATATGGACCTGCATTTAAAATCAAGGCGTTCGGTTCACCAAAACGTTCGACCGCTTCCTCATAGGCTGAGAGCAGTTGTTCGCGGTCCGTCAATCCGGCCTCGATCATATGTATCCGTTCATGTTCCCAGTCAATCGGATTCCGTTGCAAAATGCTGACGTGCCACCCATCTTGTAACAGACGCTCCGTCACTACGCGTCCGATCCCTTTGGCACCAGATGTAATCATTACATGTTTCATCGCCCTACCTCCTCCGCCTTATTTTACCCGTTCTTTCACACGAATTCCAAACTTGGACATGTCGTGAACATCGTCATGAAAAAATTCACGCATTTTCATGGCGAAAAAGCGTGAAAACTGAAAGAAGTGGTATACTATATATGTAAGCCGAACGTATATTTCGAGCGAAAGGTTGGGATTTACATGGCAATTGTATACAAACACATTTTATCTGCCGTTGACGGCTCTAAAGAGGCAGAACGTGCATTTGAAACAGCAATCGATGTCGCGATTCGTAACGAAGGAAAACTGTACGTTGGTCATGTGATTGATACGCGTACGTTTGCGACTGTAGAAGCTTACGACCGCACAATCACAGAGCGTGCCGAGACATATGCGAAAGAGTTGCTTGAAGACTATGTCAATCGCGCGAAAGAGCGTGGCGTAAAAGAAGTCGAAACGGTGATTGAATACGGTTCCCCGAAAGTGACGATTGCGAAAAAGATTGCACCTAACCATGATATTGATCTTATTATTTGTGGTGCGACAGGTTTAAACGCCGTTGAACGGTTCTTTATCGGAAGCGTTTCTGAAAGCATCGTCCGTTATGCGAAATGTGACGTCCTTATCGTTCGTCAATAATCACCCATCCATCAAAAAGGGTCTTGCGCAATCGCAAGACCCTTTTCCTATGCATTATAACACCTTGACTGTAACCGTTTTACGACCAAATTGAATCGCTGCATTTTGCGAATACATTAAGATGTCAATTTTATTTCCTTTGATGGCGCCACCAGTGTCAGCTGCCGTGTAGGTACCCATCGACTTGCCCCCTACGAATACTTGTACTTTCGTTCCGAGTGGAATGACGCGCGGGTCTACCGCGACTACATTTCGCTTTTGGGTACGAACGTTCCATCCAAGTGCTGTCTTACCTGAACATCCCTTGCAGTACGGTGTATATGCCGACGCTTTCATCGTATACGTCTTCACGCTTGCTGGTTTGATTGGTTTAGGAGCACTTACAGTACGTAAGTTCTTTGTAGGAACCCATCCGGCCTTCCCTTTATAGTTCACGCGAATCCAAGCACCTCGAGAACCTGTACGTTGAAGACGATCACTCGCCGTCATCTTCCCAATCACTCGTGCATTTGATTTCCCTTCTGCATAGACCATCTTCGAACCTGACTTTGTTGCAACATATACTTTTTTCGTAGCTGCTTCTACTGGTGAAGTTGGTAGAGCAAATGCAAATACGGCGATGGCGAGAAGTAAGAGCGTCATGATTTTTTTCAACATACGTTTATTCGTCCTCTCTTCGTCAATTTGGTTTCATTTCATATCATCATCTATCGAACGAGTGACTTGTCACTCCAATTGAATATTTCGTCCAGATAACTATATGACGAAACATCAGTCAGTGCCGTTACACTTCCTGTTCATTTGAGTGACACGAACATTACAAATCGATGTCAAAATTAACGGTTTATCATGTTAGATTGGACATTTAAATCGAATACGAGATATTTTTATAAATTTACATCCAATATATGGTTTATTCATGTCATAAACATTGCAAAACGATGCAAATATAGCGCCTAATGTTACAAAGGAGAAAACATTTGTCCTACTTCCGATTCTTCACATTAGTAAAAAAGACTCATAAAAAAACCCACGTTACAGGAAGTAACGTGGGTTCGTTTCATATTATGCGTGTGCTTCGACAAGGTTTGCAATGCGTACCGTGTCGCGCGCGATGACCAATTCTTCGTTCGTCGGGATGATGATGACTTTAACTGGTGAGTGCGGATAGTTGATGAACAACTCTTTTCCGCGAGCACCGTTGTTAAGTGAAGGATCCCAGTAGACACCCATGAATTCAAGACCGCGAAGGATGCGTTCACGGATGACGTCCGAGTTCTCACCGACACCTGCTGTGAAGATGATGGCGTCGACACCATTCATTTCAGCCGCATATTGACCGATGTAACCGTGAATACGGTTCGAGAAGATTTTCAATGAAACTTCTGCACGATGGTTGCCTTCTGCAGCCGCTTGCTCGATGTCACGCAAGTCACTTGAGATACCAGAAAGACCGTACACGCCAGACTCTTTGTTCATGACGTTCAATACATCTTCAGCAGACTTCCCTGTTTTTTGCATCAAGAACGGGATGAGGGCAGGGTCCAAAGAACCTGAGCGCGTTCCCATCGTGATTCCTTCGAGTGGTGTGAAGCCCATCGTTGTATCGATTGAGCGACCACCTGCTACTGCAGCGATCGATGCACCGCTACCGAGGTGACATGAAATCAAACGCAAGTCTTCTAGCGGACGACCGAGAAGTTCTGCCGCACGCTGTGTGACATACTTGTGGCTCGTTCCGTGGAAGCCGTATTTACGTACACCATGTTCTGTATAGTATTCATAAGGAAGACTGTACAAGAAATTCTCTTCAGGCATTGACTGGTGGAACGCTGTATCGAATACCGCTACTTGTGGGACATTCGGCAAAATTGCCTGGAATGCACGAATACCTGTCAAGTTTGGTGGGATGTGAAGTGGTCCGAGCTCTGTGAACGATTCGATGTTCTTCATGACTTCATCGTCAATGACGACCGAATCCGCATACAACTCTTTTCCGTGTAACACACGGTGACCTACACCAGAAATCTCATCGAATGATTGGATGATATCCAATTCGATCAACTTCTCCAACGTCAATTCAACCGCTTCTTTGTGCGTGTGAAGTGGTGTGACCACGTTGAACTTCTGTCCTTCACCGTACTTGATTGTAAAAATCGCATCTTCTTTCCCTACACGCTCTACAAGTCCGACTGCGAGCAACTCTTCCGTTGGCATCTCGAGTAACTGGAACTTGAGCGATGAACTACCCGCATTGACTGCCATAATTTTCGTCATGTCATACACCTCTTACCTTTCGTTTTAAACGCATATCTTTATCTGTTCAATTTAAAACTGATAACTGTATCATAATGAAGATACTTGATTTTGCATACCTTTTTCAAGTATTTTGTCCATTATTTTTGAGTTGTTTTGAACCAATCATCAATCTGTTTCACAACATTGGCTACCGCTCTGACATCAGTGAATGACGGAAGTTCCACAAATAGCGCTTGTTTTGGCCGTGTGACGCCTTCTCCTACTTTTTGAAGGAGCAATAAGCTTTTCGCGTAACGTTCGTCTTTAAACATCGTCGTCGGAAGTTGAATGACCCCTTTCACAACAGCCTCACGGTCCATCCATTGTTTTAATTTCCCTTCGTCATCCTGTTCAAACAAATTGTTCGGGATGACAAATAATCCATGCCCACCTGGTTTCGTATGGCGAATCGCCTGTTCCATCAAGAGGAAATGCGAATAGGCATGTCCTTGTTCTCGTTTCATGTCGTATCCGGCTGCCACTTCATCATTTGGATAATATCCGATTGGCAAGTCAGCAACGGAAAGGTCGCTCGGTTCAACAAACAGAGGAGCAAGGGCGTCTTGATGGAAGTAGGATACTGGTTCTCCTAACAAGTTACTAATGGAATAGGAAAGACGAAGCAACAGTTCATCCACTTCGACCGCTTGCGCTGTCGCATCTTTTAACTGAGAGAGAACGGCGTGCGTCAACGTACCTGTCCCACTACCTAAATCTAGAATCGTCGCGTTTTCCTTAAGTAGCTTCGAAGCTAGATAACCCATAAATAGGCTGACCGCATCCGGTGTCGGTTGATTGTTCGGGGGGAGTTGTGTCGTTTCTTCCAAGACGAGTAAACTCACTGCTTTACGGACATCGTCCATCTTCTCTTTTTCAATGTCAACATGGTCAAATACTTGGACGAGTGCCTCGATCGGTAATACATCCAGGTCGTTGACCAGTTTCTTCGCTTCCTTCTTCCAATCACGATAGAGTTGTTCAAAACGTTCCATTTTCGTTCATCCTTTCCATACAAAACCGGCCCCCATGAGAGGACCGGTCGGTTCACGTACTAGTGTAAGCTATTTTAATCAATTTCGCCAAACGAATCAATTCACTTGTTCGAACGCCTCAAGTGCCGCCGCGAAATCAACTTCATCTGTCATTTCATCCATATATTGTACATATTGGACGACGCCATTCGAATCGACGACGAATACAGAACGCGCAAGGAGACGCATTTCTTCAATTAAAACACCATATGCTTTGGCGAACGAAAGATCGCGGTGGTCCGAGAGGGTGACTACGTTATCTAAACCAGATGCAGAACACCAACGGCGCTGTGCGAACGGCAAATCGTTCGATACAGTCAAGACTGTACCACCGAGTGATGAGGCCTTTTCGTTGAACTCACGCGTTTGTGCATCACATACGCCTGTATCGATTGAAGGAATGACACTGATTAGTTTTTTCCCCGGATAGGTTGCTAACGTCACTTCTTCTAAAGCAGTCGTCAAGACGCGGAAATCAGGAGCTTGATCTCCTACCTTCACTGGATTTCCTTGTAATGTTACGTTGTTCCCTTTAAATGTTGGCATGTACTCATCCCCTTTGTTGTAGTTACTCGTTCATCATATCGATGAACTTGAGCCTTTGACAAACTTCCTGCTTTTGGCTCTGTTTCAGTTTTCCCTATATCGGTAGGAAGAAACACGTTATAATAAAGAGGACACCATTGACAAAGGGGATGACTCAGATGAGAAACAACGTCTATTTGTACCATCGTAACGTCAACGAATTCACAAAAGAAGTGAAGAAACTGAGAGAAATCGGGGAAAAACACGGGTTCAACATCGTAAATCAACCGGAGGACGCGAACATCATCGCTGCAGTCGGCGGGGACGGGGCATTTTTACAGGCGGTTCGCTACACAGGCTTTCGTCAAGACGCCATCTACGTTGGCTTCGGTCGTGGATTGAACGAGTTTTATTGTGATTTCGACATACATAAACTCGATGAAGTCGACCGCCTCTTCTCGGACAACTCGGTGCGAATCGAAGAAGGTCTCGAAGTCCGGAAGTATCCACTTCTTTCAGCATCGATCAACGAATCGACACCGCTCCTCTGTTTAAATGAGGCTTCGATTAAATCAAGTATTATCAAATCACTCGCCATCGAGGTCTATATCGACGATCTACATTTCGAAACATTCCGTGGGGACGGAATGGTTGTATCGACGCCGACGGGATCGACTGCCTATAACAAATCTCTCAGCGGTGCGGTCGTCGACCCACTCATCCCATGTATGCAAGTGAGTGAGATCGCTTCGGTCAACAACAATCGCTATCGCACACTCGGCTCATCCTTTATCGTTCATGATTCGCGTAAGTTGTCACTCCGCATCGTCGAAGACGGCAACGACTACCCGATTATTGGGATGGATAACGAGGCGCTCAGCTTGAAGTACACAGACCGAATCGATATCGAACTCTCGGACCAGGTCATCAAGACTGTCAAGCTTCGGACCAACTCGTTCTGGCATAAAGTGCAACGTTCATTCTTCTGATGTAAAAAAGAGTTGCTTCATCCCTTTCGGATGAAGCAACTCTTTTTTACAGCGTGGCTTTTTCTGCTTCGTACACTGGTTGCCCTTCGACGACAGTCATGACAAGACGGTTGTGCAGGATGTCTTCCCCACTCAATTTAAAGAAATCTTCATCCCATACTGTGAAGTTGGCATTGTAGCTTTGAACCAATAGCCCGTTTCTTCCGTGCGTCCCTGTAGCAACATGAGGCGAATATGTGAAGCTGCGAAGAGCTTCATACATCGAAAGACGTTCACTCGGATTTAGCGTGCTCGACCCGTGAAACGATTGTCGCATCACCGCTCCAAACAATCCCTTTCGAACGTCAACAGATGAAATCGGCGCGTCACTTCCTCCTAACACCAATGCTCCCGTATCGAGTAAAGACTTGAATCGATAGACATCATGCACACGCTCATTGCCCAACCGCTCGAACAGCATGTCCATGTCATCCGATAAAAATACCGGCTGTGCATCAATCAAAACAGGCAATGATTTGATTCGGTTGATCAATGAGTCATTCAATAAAGAGGCATGGATAATTCGATCTCGTGTCCCTTTTCTGGCAGGGTACTTTTCAAGCAGGCCGACAAATTGCTCAACCGCCGCATCACCGATCACATGCGCTGCCACATTCATCCCGTATGTTCGTGCTTTTTTCACAAGTGCCTCGAGATGATCTGGTCGATGCACTTCAATTCCTCGTTGACTCCGATCATCCGCATACGGTGCAGATAACAGAGCGGTGCGTCCACCGAACGAACCGTCGACAAAGAGTTTCATCGCACCGAAGTCAAACCGTTTCCGACGCGTCATCGCATCTTGCTGGATGACACGATCCACCACCTGTTCGTGGACGAGAAGGTGTGCTTGAAACGGAAGTTCATCCAGTACATCTTCGTACGCTTGAATCGTTTCGAGCGGATCTCCATGATAGAACAAGTCTTCCGTATGGGCACCAACGATTCCATGTGCGAATAATGAATCGATCGCCCGGCGAAGAGAAGCGGTATTTTTCTTACGATTCCCACTCAATTCTTTATATAAGAGATCTAGTGCAGCATCATATAGGACGCCATTCAATTTGCCTTCTTCATCTCGCCCAAGTTTTCCACCTTCGATCACCGTATGGTGGATCAGTCCAAGTCGTTCAAGTCCTTTCGAGTTCACGACGGCTACGTGACGACAGACACGCTTCAACACGACAGGACGGTCGTCAATCACTTCATCAATCATCTCGCGTGTCGGCATGTCACCGAGCAGACGATCATCAAACCCTTCTGCGACGATCCAATCGTCGTCCGACCCTCGTTGCTTCATCGTTTCAAGTAATTCTCGAAGATCCGTCGCTTCACTCGCATCGACACGGTCGAGCGCTTCGCCGTATCCGACAAGGTGAATATGTGAATCGGTAAAGGCCGGATACACACTCTTCCCTTCCAAATTCACAATCTCCTCGATGCGACCCGCATATGTACGTCGGAGATGTCCCTCGTCCCCCATCTTCAAGACGCGTCCATGCTCAATAAACATGGCACGTTCCATCTCACCTGGTTTATTCAATGTGTAGATGTTCCCGTTGACCCATAGTGTACCCATCTGACGATTCCTCCTTGATTGAAAAAAGATTGACGTCTACGTTTTTCCCGTTTCCGTCAATCTTCATGCATCGTTTATTTTTTTAGCAATTCCTGCTGTTCTAACCCTTTATCCACACGTTGACGAATTTCATTGGCTCCGTTCTCATCGAATCGACCGAGCACCCGCTCACCGATTTCGACCGCAGTGCCATACTCTCCATGCAAGAACTTGTTTTCCGCAAGCGTCAAGGCGATATGGACCTCGTTGTCACGGCGACGGAAGCGGTTTGCATATTGGAGCAACTGTTCCGCATACGTCACTTGACGAATCAGTGCATGGACACGGTCACGGAAGTTATCCATCATCTCTTCGACATCATGGCTAAGCCCGACGATATACGTCATGTTGAACGGTGCCTTGTCAAACTGTTCGTCTAACGACTGGACACCTTTTTGGAGCTGACGTAAGTCGTTTGACAAATCATTCGGAACAACCGGCATCGCACTTTTCGCTAACAGGCGACGATGCCCAGACAATTCTTTTTTCCACGTTTCTAACTTGTGACGGACCTCAAGCTCTTCTTTACGTAATGAATTCGTATCCTCAATGAAACGCTCATGCATGGCACTGAATTGGTCAAGTGACCGTTTCGCTTCCTGCACTTTGGATTTGATCATACTAAACGGTAACATTTGCGCGACGAGAGCTTGTTCAATATCAAGTACATTCGCCGTGAGAGTCGTTCGTTCACGTTCTAATTGTTCGAACTCTTCTCCGACGCGTGCATTGATTTCATAGTTGCTTACAAGTCGAGACATTTCCGTCTGTAAGTGATTCATGATTTCGGCAGATTGCAATTCGCGCTCTTGTATCGTCGCAAATTCTTTTTTCACGTATTGGCGGGCATCGACCTCTGTTCGGAATGCTTCGAATAATTGATCGATATCCGAGCTCAACTGTTGCATGTCCTCTTCAAAATGATCAAATTCCAAGCGTTCGATTCGAGCCATCAACTCTTCTCGACGATCTTCCGCTTGATCGATTTCTTCCATTAATCCAAGTGGTTCAAGCGCATACCCGTCCATTTGCATTTCTTTATGTCCAGCCCGGAGTTGTTGAAGTTGTTGTTTCAGTTCCACTTGAACCGTACGTACAAATTGCGGAATGATCCGAATCAGTTCACGGATGTGTCCTACTTGATTCGATAAGGCTTGTCCGGTTTCAAATGCTTCAGAAACTTGACCGACCTGCTTTAAGTTGATCATCTCACTGCGTTTCGCCTCGGCAGCGGCAATCTCTTGTTCCACCAATGCATAGGTTGGTCCGAACGCATGGTTTTGTGAATTCAATGTCTTGCGGAACTGATACAACTCTTTCTCATCCTGCTTCACAATGTCCATAAGCGAGGTGTGATGCGTCGTAAATTCATCCATCTCATCGAGCATGGCGTGTACCATCGTCTCGAGCTCTTCAATGAGTTGTTCAGTCGCATTCAAGTCAGCTTTGACTTTCATGAAACGATATTTATCCAAGTCTTCCTCAGCCCGGTATAACGCTTCATCGATTTGACCTGCATGTACACTCACTAACTCATCCCAAGATTGATGCCAACGATCAAACTTTTCTTTTGTTTCCCCTTCCATCGGCCACTGTTTGAATTTCTGGAGTTCGACGGGTATGCTCGCACTGAGCACACTTTGTTTCCTCATATCCAAGTCGTCAATTTTTTGGTAAAAATTCCTTCGAATGAGCATACTCCCCAACATGCCGCCTAATACGACGACGATGATTCCAATGATTAATCCATAAATTCCGTAATCCATCTTTGTCACAACCTCCAAGCCGCTTTCGTGGACTTATGTACCTTTATATAAAAAAAGAAGTATTTTATAAGAATAGATATACCTAATCATATTATAGAACCAACGATTTGCATAGGTTTTCCAATGGTTTCAGTGGAGATTGTTCATTTTTTCGGAACTTTCTAACAAGACAAATCTTAAATTTGAGTGTACCATAATGCTAAATTCTAAAAACACGAAAGATGGAGGGGAATTTATATGTTCCAAACGACATCGTACTCAGGTGATTTGACAGCCGGTTACGAACTATTAAACAAGCAACTCGCCGCATTATTAGAGGGCGAAACAAATACAGTGGCCAACCTTGCCAACGCCAGCGCTTTACTCAACCAATTTTTAGATCGGATCAACTGGGTCGGATTCTACGTGACTGATTCTGAAGACAGTCTAATCTTAGGACCATTCCAGGGACTCCCGGCTTGCGTTCACATCGCGTTCGGTAAAGGGGTTTGTGGAACTGCGGCAGCTACACAAGAAACACAGCTCGTGGCCGACGTTCATCAATTCCCCGGTCATATCGCATGTGATGCGGCTTCGAATTCTGAAATCGTCGTCCCTCTCGTACGTGACGGGAAAACAATCGGCGTGCTCGATATCGACAGCCCGGAGTTCGACCGTTTCTCAGAAATCGACCGTCAAGGACTCGAACGTTTTTGCGAAACACTTCTTCGCTATATTTGATTGACAAGAGATGGTATTCATCGTATACTCATCTTTGTGCATGAAATGACGATAGCAGTCACAGACAAACGTATCCACCTTTCGGGCCTCGACTTTTGTCGGAGGGGCATCTCGTAGCTTCGCTATCAAGTGAAGGTGCTTGCACCTAGAAAGGGGCGTTACTCGTCTTTGACACCGTTGTTCTTTTGTGCAAAATACATGAACAACAAGGAGGAGTCCAATCATGGCTCGTTACACAGGTCCAGCTTGGAAACTCTCGCGTCGCTTAGGCATCTCGCTTAGCGAAACGGGTAAAGAATTAGCAAAACGTCCTTACGCACCAGGTCAACACGGAAATGGTCGTAAGAAAATCTCAGAATACGGTCTTCAGCTTCAAGCGAAGCAAGCACTTCGTCACATGTACGGAGTGAACGAGAAGCAATTCCGCCGCATCTTCAACGATGCTGGTAAAATGCCAGGCATCCACGGTGAGAACTTCATGTTCTTGCTCGAATCACGCCTTGACAACCTCGTTTACCGTTTCGGCCTCGCTCGCACACGTCGTGGAGCACGCCAACTCGTCAACCACGGTCACATCACTGTTGATGGATCACGCGTTGACATCGCGTCTTACCGCGTAAAACCAGGTCAAGTTATCGCTGTTCGTGAAAAGTCGAAAAACGTAAAAGCAATCGCTGAAGCACTTGAAGTAGCACCAGCTACAAAAGACTTCGTATCGTTTGACGCTGAGAAACTCGAAGGTACATTCGTACGTCTCCCAGAACGCGCTGAACTCAACGACCAAATCAAAGAGCAACTCATCGTCGAGTACTACTCACGTTAATGCTTTTTATCCCCTTCTTCACGAAGGGGATTTTTTTATTTCTTCAAAATCTCTTGTCGAATGCGTCCCATTTGCGTATCGAGGGCATCCGCCATGAGTGACGCTTCAATCAGCTCTTCTTTCGATGATTCTGGCACGGCATGTTGATATTTGTACTGAAGCTTATGTTCCGTTGCCGCCCAAAAGTCCATGGCGAGTGTCCGAATCTGAATCTCCGCAGGCACCCAGATGATTCGTTCTGCCAAGTAGACTTTCGTTTTCACGATGAGATGTAAGCTCCGATACCCGCTCGGTTTTGGATGTTTGATGTAATCTTTGATTTCGATGATATCTAAATCATCTCGCGCCTCTAGATGACGCAAGATTTCATAAATATCGTCGCGGAAGCTCGTAACAATCCGAATGCCCGCCACATCGTGCACATGTTCCCAAAGCGCCGAAACTTCCAAAGGCAAGTCTTTCCGTTTCATCTTGCGCACGATGGACGGCAATGTCTTCATTCTCGTCTTCACATGTTCAATCGGTGAATACCCGAGTCTCGTCTGCCAGTCCAAGTCGATGATCCCGAGATCGCTCTCAAGTTCCGTGATCGCCATTTCATAATAACGAAAGTGTTCGCGCCATTGATGGAACTGCTCACCGAAAAATTCTTCTATCTCCATCGTCATCCCTCCTATCTTCCCATTTTAGCAAATCCGAACCGCACGTCATGTATAAAAAAAGTCCATTCCTCAACAAATGAGGAACGGACATCGTGATTATACGTGACGAATCACAAAGTATTTCTTCTTACCACGGCGAATGATGGTGAATTCACCGAGCGTGTCTTCGCGCGTAATCATTTTATCGAGCGCTTGTTCACGTTCGCCGTTCAAGTAAATCGCTCCGTTCGTCACATCTTCACGTGCCTGACGTTTCGATGGTGAGATCTTCGCTTCGACGAGGAGGTCGACAAGGTTGCGTTCACCGTCAAGTTCGAATTGCGGCATGCCTTTAAACGCATCTTCCATATCTTCCGGTTGAAGCGACGTCAAATCTCCGCTAAAGAACGCTTTCGTGATGCGCTCCGCTTGTTCAAGTCCTGCTTCACCGTGGACAAGCTTTGTCATCTCTTCTGCGAGTCGGCGCTGTGCCACGCGCTTTTCAGGCGCTTCTGTCACTTCGGCTGCAAGTGCCTCAATCTCTTCATGCGACATGAACGTGAAGTATTTGATGAACTTGATGACATCTGCATCGTCGACGTTGATCCAGAACTGGTAGAACTCATATGGCGACGTCTTATCCGCATCTAACCAAACCGCACCGCCCGCTGTCTTCCCGAACTTTTGTCCGTCCGACTTTGTGACGAGTGGCACGGTGAGACCGAACGCTTTTTCAGAGTGACCAAAGCGACGAATCAATTCAAGACCTGCCGTGATGTTCCCCCATTGATCACTTCCACCGACTTGAAGACGACATTTCTCTGTCTCGTATAGTTTCAAGAAGTCGTAAGATTGGAGCAACATGTAAGAGAACTCTGTGTACGAGATCCCGTTCTCCATACGTGAATCGACAGAGTCTTTCGCGAGCATGTAACTGATTGGGAAGTGCTTCCCAATGTCGCGCAGGAAGTCAATGATTGACATCTCTTCCGTCCATTCGTAGTTGTTGCGAATCGTGATCGGGTTCTCCCCTTCAAGTGGAAGGAATCGGCTCAACTGATCCTTGATGCGATCGGAGAAGAGCTTGACCGTATCCAACGTGTTTAGTGAACGTTCATCCGAACGACCAGACGGGTCACCAATCATCCCTGTCGCCCCACCGACAAGCGCGATGACCTGATGGCCGGCCTGCTGGAAACGTTTCAGCGTCAAGATCGGGAGCAAGTGCCCGATGTGAAGCGAGTCCGCTGTCGGATCAAATCCCGTGTATAACGTCGTCGGTTGCTTGAGTTGTTCTTTTAATCCTTCTTCATCTGTCATTTGGTTGACAAGTCCTCGAAACTCTAAATCGTTTAATAGTTCCATTTGTTCCACTCCTTCGATTGACATAAAAAAACGTCCCTTCTCATATGAGAAGGGACGGAGATTCCGCGGTACCACCCTACTTGTCGCAATTTGCGACCGCTTGAGCGAGAGATAACGGTCTCGAACCGGCCCGAAGGCACGCTCTAAAAGTGTAATTCATCGATTGACATTGGCTAGTTCACAGCAACCACTAGCTTTCTGGACAAGAGGCCCGTCGACTACTTCGCTTTCTTCACAGCGTCATTATCTTGTTGACTATGCTATTCATTTTATAAGCATCGTTTTCAACTTGTCAACTCTTACAATGAAACTTGCACGAGACTTCGGTTTCGAGGTAAGGTGTAGGTTGAATTGTGCTATAATCGAATATATTACTGTCTAAAATAGTTTTACACCATATTTAAGGAGGCTGTCATGCTGCAGAAGATTCGAGACTTATGGAATAATCCGACGTCATTGAAAGTACGTCGTTATGCCAATGTTATGTATGATGTGTCGTGGAACGTCCTACTCCTGACCATCATTTCTGTTGTACTCATCGGATTTTTAGGTGCTGGAATTGGTGTCGGATATTTCGCGTCACTCGTCAAAGATATGCCGACCCCGGCTTATAAAACGATGACTGCGCAAATCAATACGTATACATCGACTTCCAATATTTACTTCGGAAGCGGGGAGCGCATCGGGAACTATACGACCGATGAGGTACGAATCCCGATTCCAGTAGAAAAAGTTTCTCCATACGTTGTCGATGCACTACTTGCGACGGAAGATGTCGAATTCTATGAGCACGATGGCGTCGTTCCAAAAGCGACGTTACGCGCTATTTTACAAGAAGCAACAGGATCTGAAGATCGCACGGGTGGTTCAACGTTGACGCAACAATTGATTAAAAACCAAATGTTGACGAACGAAGTATCTTTCGAACGGAAAGCAAAAGAAATATTACTCGCCCTTCGTCTAGAGAAGGCGATGGACAAAGATGAAATTTTAAACGCCTATCTGAACGTCGTCTCGTTCGGACGTAACTCGATGGGACGTAACATTTCAGGGATTGAGGCCGCCGCTCGCGGTGTGTTCAATACTTCGGCAGAGAAATTGACACTTCCACAAGCCGCTTTCCTTGCCGGTATCCCAAAAAACCCATTCTTCTACACACCTTACTATCAAGGTGGCGTCATCAAAGAGGACGTATCGGGTGCGGTTAACCGAATGAAAACGGTATTGAACCGCATGTACGTTGCAGGAAAGATTACGAAAGAAGAATATGATGCCGCTTATAACTACGACATCACGCAAGACTTCATGCAGACTCAGACGAAGCCTCGCGACAAATATCCGTACGTGGTAGACGAAGCAGAACTTCAAGCACGCCAAATCGTGACGGATTATCTATTGGAGCAAGATGGGATTGAAATCAATGAGTTGAGCTCGGAGGAACAGGACTCTGTCCGTTCGACTTATGCGAAGCGTGCTCATAACATGTTGCGTCAAGGTGGGTTCAACATCCGTTTGACATTGGATAAAGAAATTCACGAAGCGATGCAACAACCGGCTAAAAACGCTGGCAACTTCGGACCGAATCAAACGATTAAAGATGAGAACCGCACACTTCCTGAACAAACCTCTTCTGTCATGATTGAGAATAAGACCGGGAAAGTACTCGGATTCGTCGGAGGTCGCTACATCAATGGCAAGACCGACGATTTGAACCGTGCTTTCTGGGCAGAACGTCAAATCGGATCGACTGCAAAACCGATTCTTGTCTATTCAAATGCGATTGAAGCTGGCATGATTACACCTGCCACTCAAATCATTGACGAGGAGTATTTCTATAAGTTTACTGGTCCCGGACAACCGAAGAAACAAGTTCAAAACGAAGGGAAAACGTATCGCGGTGCTGTCACAGTACGCGATGCGCTCAAGCTCTCCTTGAACGTTCCGGCTGTTAAGATTTATGAAGAACGTAACCAAAAACCTGCTGATACTCAGAAATTAGTCGACATGGGAATTCCGGTATCTGAAGGAAACCGTTATGCTTCAGCGATGGCACTCGGTACCGGGGAAGTCAAGCCTATCGATTTGGCCGCCTCTTATGCGATGCTAGCAAATTACGGTGAACACGTGGAGCCGTACTTCATCCAAGAAATCGAATATCAAGGTGAAGTCATTTACGAAGCGAAGCCGAAGAAAACGCGTATTTTCACAGAACGTACCTCTTATCTCGTGGTGGATATGCTCCGCGACGTCTACACGTCAGGTACTGCGACATATGCACAATCGTTGCTCAGCGTTCCTGGCGATTGGATGGGTAAAACCGGTACAACGAACGATCAACGTGATTCGTACTTGGTCGGGTCGAACCCGAACGTTACACTCGCCGTCTGGTCAGGTTATGATTCACAACGCCTCTCAATGCTAGATGGTTGGGATTATGGACGTTACTATCAACGGACACAGCGCATCTGGTCGCAAACGATGAATCGTGTCTATGCGGATGACCCAGAAGCTCTAGGCGTCAGCGCACGCTTCTCACAACCTTCAACCGTCACTTCGAAAGACTTCCAAGACTCAGGTTCATTCTCTGAGAAGAAGAAAGTAGAAGAGAAAGAAAAAGAAGAGGAAGAGAAGAAGAAAGAAGAAGAGGCCAAGAAAGAGGCCGAAGAAGCAAAGAAAGAAGCTGAGGAGAAGAAACAAGAGGCTGCTGCCGATGCTGCCGCTAAGAAAAAAGCTGAAGAAGAAGCTAAACAAAAAGCAGACGCCGAAGCAAAGAAAAAAGCTGAGGAAGACGCGAAGAAGAAAGCTGAAGAAGAGGCTAAACAAGAAGCCGAACAACAAGCTGAAGAAGAAGCCGATGCTGATGCTAACGGTGAATAAACAAAGGGTCGACACACGATGTGTCGACCCTTTGTTTATCTTAATCTTCCATCGTCGAGAGGTCACCTGTTTCAAGATTCAATTCCCAAGCCTTCAAGACGCGACGCATGATCTTCCCGCTTCGCGTTTTCGGCAACTTGTCCTTGAATTCGATCTCACGTGGTGCTGCATGCGCAGCCAATCCTTCTTTGACGAACTGCTGGATTTCTTGTTTTAACTCATCAGACGGTTCATAACCTTTACGTAGCGCAATGAACGCTTTGATGATTTCACCTCGGACCGGGTCCGGTTTTCCGATGACACCCGCTTCAGCCACAGCCGGATGTTCCACGAGTCGACTTTCCACTTCAAACGGTCCGACCCGTTCTCCTGCTGTCATGATGACGTCGTCGACCCGACCTTGGAACCAGAAATAGCCGTCTTCGTCCATATAAGCAGAATCACCTGACACATACCAATCTCCCCAGAAGTAACTCTCATACTTCGCATCGTTCTTCCAAATCTTCCGCATCATCGACGGCCAAGGCGTCTTGAGTGCCAAGTTCCCCATTCGGTGTGGTGGAAGTGGTTGACCCCGGTCATCCAAAATAGCCGCTTCGCAACCTGGGATCGGTTTCCCCATTGAGCCCGGTTTGATGTCCATCGTCGGATAGTTACAAATCATCATCGCACCGGTTTCTGTCATCCACCACGTATCATGGATTCGAAGATCAAATGCTTCGTGTCCCCAACGAATGACTTCTGGATTTAGCGGCTCACCGACGGATAAAATATGACGAAGTGAAGACAAATCATACTTCTCAAACGCTTCGTCGCCAGCGCCCATGAGCATGCGGAACGCCGTCGGGGCACTATACCAAACTGTCACGCCAAACCGTTCAATGACCGAATACCAAAATTCAGGATTGAAGCGTCCACCAACGATGACGTTTGTCGCACCATTTAAGAAAGGCGCAAAAATACCGTAGCTCGTCCCCGTCACCCATCCAGGGTCAGCCGTGCACCAGTAAATATCATCCGGTTGAAGATCGAGTACCCATTTGCCGGTCATCATATGTTGAATCATCGCATTATGGACGTGGAGAACCCCTTTTGGTTTTCCTGTTGAGCCCGATGTATAGTGTAAAATCAGACCGTCTTCACGGTCGACCCACGTCAATTCGAGATCTGTCGTCGCATCGTTCGCCAGTTTACGATAATCGAGCACCTTTTCCGACTCTTCGACATCGTCCCCAACGAGTAGAATTGTCTCTAAATGAGGCAACTGATCGACCGGAATGCGCGGCAACAGTTCTTTCGTCGTCACAATCACTTTCGCTTCCGAGTCGAGCAAACGGTCGTGAACCGCCTGTTCCATGAACGCCTCAAACAATGGACCGACGATGGCCCCTCGTTTGATTGCACCGAGCAAAATAAAATAAAGTTCTGGCTGACGTGGCATAAAGATAAAGACGCGGTCGCCTTTCTCCACACCAATCGACTTCAGAACATTACCAGAACGATTACTTTCTTTCTTCATATCCGCATACGTGTACCGCTCTTCTCGATCCCCATCGAAATAAAGCAGTGCCACTTTTGTCGCCAATTCACTTTCCGCATGGCGATCGATGGCTTCATATGCCAAATTGACTTTCCCCGTCAAATTCCATGAAAACAATGCTTCTGCTTGTGTCCATTCAAACGACTGACAAGCCTCTTCATACGACGCTAATTGATGTTCCCCTGTTAACGCTTTCAATTTTTCCATCGCTAAAGATTCGCCTCCCCTGTAAAGATTGGTATAACCACTTTCAGTATAGTGTTAAAATTATGACAAATCAATGAATTTCCAATTTCATCAAAACAGGATGATTCCAGCTTGATGAAAGCGCTATAATAAGAGATGGAAAAGGTGGTGACCCTATGGAAAAACAATATCATTCAAAAGTGTGGCAGACCTCACAAGGTGACGTCACGATTGATGGTCCGGTGGCGCCTGACGTGTTACGGACGTATCGTCTTGATGAAGGATTGACAGCTTTTCGTGAACCGGAAGATCAGCACGAAGCACTCGTCGATATTGCTGGGTTAAAAGAAGGAAGAATCATCGTCGCCAGGCAAGACGATCTCGTGATTGGATACGTGACTTTCCTCTATCCTGACCCGTATGAGCGTTGGAGTGAAGGAAACGACCCATACATCCTTGAACTCGGGGCAATCGAGGTGAGTCCTCGCTTCCGTGGTCAACGAATCGGGAAACAATTACTCGAAGTATCGATGATGGACCCACATATGGATGACTTTTTGATTTTGACGACCGAATATTATTGGCACTGGGATTTGAAAGGTAGTGGACTCTCGATTTGGGATTATCGAAAAGTCATGGAGAAGATGATGAATCACGGTGGACTTGTTTTCTTCCCGACAGACGATCCTGAGATTGCCTCCCATCCTGCCAACTGTTTGATGGCTCGTATCGGAAAAAACGTACGCCAAGAATCAATCGACCATTTTGATTCACTTCGTCTTCGCCGACGATTTATGTACGACTAAGGAGGGATTTCATGTTAATCGAACAGATGATGAATCGACATGTCGTGACGATTCAACCGACCAATACGATTGCCCATGCCGCAAAATTAATGCGTGAACATCGTGTCCGACATTTGATTGTGACAAATCCCACTCGACAAGTCGTCGGGATTGTCGGCCAATTCGAGATGAGTGGTGCGACGAGCGTCTTTCATCCCGAAAGTGAAAACGCAGACTTTCAAAACCCTGTATCGAGCATCATGCGATCCGAGGTACCGACAGCGCATCCATTCGATTTCTTTGAAGATGCAGCTGCCTTGTTTTACGAAAACCGGCTAACCTGTCTCCCTATCGTCGAACAAGGGAAACTCGTCGGTGTATTGACAGAGACCGATTTATTACGTTACTTCGTGCAATTGACAGGCGCACTCGAACCGAGTTCGCAAATTGAAATTCTCGTCGAAAATACGACCGGCACACTCGAAAAAGTGACCCGACTCCTCGCCAAAACAAACGTCAATATCATCAACGTCTTCGTTCATCCGACGAGCGATCCCTATAAACGTATCATCTCTTTCCGCGTCCAGACGATGAACCCGCTCCGAATCATCGAACGGTTGAAACGTGAAGGGTATGATGTCCTCGGTCCGGAGATGTCACGATGAGACCGATTTACATATTTGGCGAAGACGAGACGTCTTATCGCTTTCATGAGGATCACCCGTTCAATCCGTTACGACTGGAATTGACGACATCCCTTCTGATTGCAGCCGGAAAACTCTCCAAATCGGAATGTGTGTCTCCTCCACTCGCTTCGGTTGAAGCGTTAGCGCTCGTTCATGACTTTGACTACATCGAAGCCGTCCAAGCTGCGGCGGCAGGAGAACTTTCTACGCTGAAAGCGAATAAGTTTGGTCTCGGTACGGAAGACACTCCCATCTTTCCGACGATACACGAGGGAGCCGCACGGCTTGTCGGTGGGACGATTCATGCGCTCGATCTAGTTGCGAGCGGCAAAGCAGAGCGAGCCTTCCATGTTGGGGGCGGTCTACATCATGGAATGCGGCGCAAAGCATCAGGATTTTGCGTCTATAACGATGCGGCCGTCGCCATCGCACATGTGAGAAAACAATACGGGTCGCGCGTTCTCTATGTAGATACGGATGCGCATCATGGGGACGGGGTCCAATGGCTCTTCTATGACGATGATGATGTGATGACTTTATCCATACACGAGACAGGTCGCTATCTCTTCCCAGGTACCGGAATGGTGACAGAGCGAGGGAATGGGAAAGGATACGGCTATAGTTGGAACGTACCAGTCGATGCATTCACCCAAGATGACTCATTTTTGACGTGCTATGAGACCGTTTTACGTGAAGCGTGCGAATGGTTCAAACCTGATATCATCCTGACTCAGAATGGTGCGGATGCCCATGTCTTTGATCCACTCACCCATCTCGCATCAACGATACGGACGTTCGAACAGATTCCACAAATCGCTTCACGTATGGCAGACGAGTATACCGATGGTCGTCTCGTCGCACTTGGTGGCGGCGGCTATGACTGGTATCGAGCCGTTCCTCGCGCCTGGGCACAAGTGTGGGCCGGTATGACGAGAGAGACACCCTATGCCGGAGATATCCCGACCGAATGGATTGAGCAATGGTCCGATGTCGCTGGTCAACCGTTACCCACTCGGTGGGACGACTCTCTTTACGCGTTTGATCATATCCCGCGGCGTCAACAAATTGAAGAAAAGAATTGGGAAGTCACGAAGCGTGCCTTTTGGCCGTTCATCTCGAATGATCGAAAATCGATTTATTTATAAATAAAGCTGCCCGTTCATCTCAAAAATGGATGAACGGGCAGCTTTTCTTTTAGTCCTGACGAAGCGAGTCACGGCGTTCGATTCGGTGAGGAAGCACGACGTTTTTCTCTTCGATTTCTTCCGCGTTCAAAATCTTAGTCAAGAGACGCATCGCGACGGCTCCGATATCGTACATCGGTTGAACGACCGTCGTCAACTTCGGACGAATCATCGTCGCGAGGCGCGTGTTATCGTGACCGACGACTTCGAAATCGTTTGGAACAGAGTAACCTGCATCTTGAATCGCATGGATGACCCCAAGTGCCATTTCATCCGTCCCTGCGAAGATGGCTTTCGGACAATCGTCACGTTGCAACATTTTTTGCATCGCCTCGAGACCAGACGCATACGTATAATTTCCGAGAATCATATCGTTCTCATGGAAAGGAAGACCTGCATCTTCAAGAGCACGGCGGTAACCGGCAAATTTCTTCTCGCCATTGATTTGTTGCTCGAGTGGTCCAGTGATGAATCCAACACGGTCATGTCCGTGGTTGATCAACATCTGAGTCGCGTCATACGCCGCTTGCTCATAATCGATATTGACAGCCGGGAGATCATATCCTTGGTTCAATGTCGCTGCGAGAACGATTGGAACTGGTGATTTTTTGAACTCTTCCACGAGATCTTCATGCAAACGTCCACCCATGAAGATGATACCGTCCACTTGTTTACCTAATAGCGTATTGAGTAAATGGACTTCCTTGTCACGACTCGAATCTGAGTTACCAAGGATGATGTTGTATTTATACATCGTCGCCACGTCTTCGATACCTCGCGCCAAGTCGGCAAAGAAGATGTTCGAGATATCCGGTACGATGACACCGACCGTTGTCGTTTTCTTGCTTGCTAGTCCACGTGCGACGGCGTTCGGACGATAACCAAGACGGTCAATCGCATCCTGTACTTTCTTGCGTGTTGTCGGTTTGACGTTCGGGTTTCCGTTGACGACACGAGAGACGGTCGCCATCGACACCCCGGCTTCTCGTGCCACATCATAGATTGTTACGTTGTTACTATTCATAAACTACTCCTCCTACAAGTCCTGATTTTCAAAAAGTTTTCATAAAACGTCTTAAAAAAGGAAGACAGGTATCTGTCATCCATTTACCCTGTCTTCATGCGATATAAAACGTTTCCATTTGGAAAGCTTACTTTTTCACCAAATCAAGTTGGGGAAACTGGACCGTGAGTCCTTCCACAAATTGATCGAATTGATCGAAGTCCAATTGTTGTTGCGCGTCCGAGAGGGCGATCGCCGGATTCGGGTGCACTTCTACCATCACACCGTCAGCTCCGATTGCAAGGGCCGCTTTTGCAGCTGGCAACAATAAATCACGACGACCGGTCGAATGCGTGACGTCTACCATAACAGGCAGATGCGTCTCTTGCTTCAAAATCGGCACAGCGGTAATGTCCAACGTATTGCGTGTCGCACGTTCATACGTTCGAATTCCCCGCTCGCACAAGATGACTTGGCTGTTCCCGCTCGCCATAATGTACTCTGCCGCATAAATGAACTCTTCGATTGTAGCGGATAATCCGCGCTTCAACAAGACCGGTTTGTCTGTCTTCCCAACTTCTTTTAACAAATCGAAGTTCTGCATGTTGCGAGCTCCGACTTGAATGATGTCAACATACGGTAACGCCGATTCCACTGCGCCAGGAGTCATGATTTCTGTGATGACTCGTAGGTCATGTCGGTCAGCTGCCGTCTTTAACAGTTTCAATCCCTCAAAACCTAAGCCTTGAAAATCGTAAGGTGACGTACGCGGTTTATAAGCACCGCCTCGCATGATTTTAACACCAGACAATGCAAGCTTTTCTGCGACCGCATTCACTTGTTCGAAAGACTCTACGGCACATGGTCCTGCAATCAATTGTGGACGGCCGTTTCCGATCGTCACATCTTTCATATGGACCAACGTGTCTTCCGGTTGACGTTTACGCGAAACGAGAAGCGTTTTATCTCGATCTTCTCCTTGTAATTCAGCAGACGCTTTAAAGACTTCTTTAAAGATATGTTGAAGACGTGACGTTTCAAACGGCCCTTGGTTTGATGCGGCAATAAAATCAAGCATCTCTCGCTCTCGGACCGGATCATAACGTTCGACACCTTGAAGACGTTTAATTTTTCCAATTTCGACGGCAAGTGTACCGCGCCGACTAAGCAAGTCGAGCATTTCATGGTTCAATTCATCCATTTCTCGACGTAATCGATTCAATTGATCTTGTGGACTCATAGTTTCCCTCTCATTCCTAAGCCGTTCTTTCCAGATTCCTAATTATATCGAACTTTGTGCGCTTTGTCATAAGGAAACCTTCTACGACACAAAATCACCAAAAAAGGACCGAATCCATTCGGTCCTTACGAATTACTCATTTTTTTTTAAGTCTTTCTTTAAATCTTCTAGTTCTTCTTTCGATTCCTCGTCGAGCAACTCATTGACAGGTGCTTCGAGCGAATCGTCAGACTCTGAATCCGATGCGTTCGATGGCTTTTCTTCTTCAGCCGCGCGGTCCATCTGTTCCTTCACTTCCGATTCTGCTTCCGCAACGAGTTGATCTGCTTTTTCCATCGCCTCTTCAATCGAAAGCTCATCTTCATCGATTTGTTGCTTCAATTCTGCAGCTTCGCGTGCCTTATCTTTTACGATATTGAGGACAGGTGCCGCCTTATCGCTCGCCACTTTAATCCATTCCCCGACGACCGGTTCTGCTTTCTCACGCATCTCTTTCGATTTGACAGTCAGGCGCTCTCGCGATGTTGACGTCTTCTCATCAAGGTACGTCCGTACTTCACGTCCGTTTTTCGGAGACGTCAGTAACGCGACTGCCGCTCCAACAATCCCTCCGAGAATGACACCCGTCAAAAATCCGCTACTTGATTGATTCTGTTCTGTTGATTGCTTTTGGTCTGTCATGTGTGAGTTCCTCCCCGAGATTAACTTATTTGATCGTATCATCCGTTTGAATCAAATCAGGTGATACAGGTGTTTCTGCTTTCTTCTCGCGTCGTGTGCGACGACGTGGACGTTCTTTTGTAGTAGAAGATTCAGGTTTGTTCTTCTTGAACAATTCGACCGCAACCGATCCCCATCGGACGGCTTGCGCAATCTGTTCTTTGTTTTCGTCCGCTGCCGAATGGACAGAAGTCGAGACGGTACGAACAGACTCGGTTACCTCGTTCAATGATGTCCCTAGCTCATCAAGCGCATGAGCGACAGGTGCGAGCAATTCTGTTTTTTCTTCGACGTTGTCTACGAGACGGTTCGTCTTATGTAAGAGCGCCGTCACTTCCATCGTGATTCCATCGAGCTGGCGTTCTAAATTTTCGGTCGTATTGGCGACGCTTCCGAGTGTACGATTTACATTCGACAAGACACGCGCCAAGAAGATGACGAGTACGACAAACGCGAGCGCCGCAATTAGCCCAGCGATGCCTCCTAATGTGATCTCCATTCAATCCATTCCTCCTATTCAATCGTTTCTTGTTTCATTATAGCACCATTATGACTGAAAAGATTTGCTACAACCGTTTTCGCCATTCGGTCTGATTATTCCTTTACCCGTTTTTGTGTTTTCGATTACACTAAAATAGAAATTCATAAAAAAAATTAGGGGTGATCGTGTGAGAGATCCAAGAATTACACAATTAGCTGACGGTTTAATCAATTATTCCGTCAAGCTACAACCGGGGGAAAAGGTATTAATTGAGAACTTCGGCGTCGAAGAGTCGCTCGTTGAAGCACTCGTCGAAAAGGCATACGAAGCAGGGGGACATCCTTTCGTTCTCTTAAAAGAGAGCCGTATCTTACGTAAGTTGTATACAGGCGCAAGCCGTGAACAACTCGAACTGATGGCCGACATCGAACGTAAACAGATGCAAGCAATGGATGCCTACATCGGCTTACGTGCTGGTGATAACATTAACGAGTTGTCAGACGTTCCAAGCGAACAGCAAAAACTTGTCGGTGCCACACTTGGGAAAATGCATACCGAAGACCGTGTTAAAGGAACGAAATGGGTCGTTCTCCGCTATCCATCTCCATCGATGGCGCAACTCGCTGGAAAATCGACAGAAGCGTTCGAAGACTTCTATTTCAATGTCTGTACACTCGATTACGGAAAAATGGACCGTGCGATGGATGCGCTAGTCGAGTTAATGAATAAGACAGATCGCGTGACATTGAAAGGACCAGGTACCGATCTTTCATTCTCGATTTTAGATATCCCAGCCATCAAGTGTTCTGGTCAGATGAACATTCCGGACGGTGAAGTGTTCACAGCACCGGTCAAAGACTCGGTCAATGGTGTCATCACATACAATACGCCATCTCCATATCAAGGCTTCACGTTCGAGAATGTGAAGTTGACGTTTAAAGACGGGAAGATTGTAGATGCGACAGCGAACGATACAGAACGGATCAATGAGGTGTTCAACACGGATGAAGGTGCGCGTTATGTCGGTGAGTTCGCCATCGGTGTGAACCCATACATCCAACATCCAATGAAGGATATTCTCTTCGATGAGAAAATTGATGGAAGCTTCCATTTCACACCTGGTCAAGCGTATGATGAGGCTTATAACGGCAACAACTCATCTGTCCACTGGGATCTCGTCAACATCCAGCGCCCGGATTACGGTGGCGGCGAAATCTGGTTCGACGATTTGCTCATCCGAAAAGATGGACGTTTCGTCATCGATGCGTTGCTTCCGCTCAATCCAGAAAACTTGAAATAATATAAAGAATGGTGCGCCTTTTTCAGGTGCACCATTCTTTATATTTATAATTTTGTTTTCTTCCCGAGGGCGGCAGACATCATCCAAATTTCTTTTTCGAGTCGCTCGATATGAGAAACGAATGTATCTTCAATCGCCTCATCGCCGTCCTCAAATTTCTCCATCGCATCTTGCATCTCTTGACGGATTTGTTTGAAGTCACTGATGATATCTTTGATCATCTGATCTGTCTCGGCATGACGATCGCCTTCTTTTAACGTTGAATGTTCGAGATACTCTTTCATCGTCGCAAATGGTTCGCCGTCATTCATAAGGAGTCGTTCTGCCACATCATCGTAGAGTTCTGCCACTAAATTATAGAGTTCTTCTAGTTTTTCATGATACGTGAAGAAATGCGGTCCACTAATATACCAGTGATAATTATGAAGTTTTACAAACAGCAATCCATAGTTCGCTACTTCTTTGTTTAAGGTGTTGAGTGCAACTTGACTAGCCATTCCTAACATCTCCTTTGTCATATTCATCGATACTACTATTACCGAGATTTTGGATGGCTAAACATAAAAAAGAGAGACTTTCGTCTCCCTTTCACACTTACGCTTCAAGTTTTACAACTTCTTCATATTCGCGCTGATACGTTTGAATATCACCGGCACCCATGAATAAGAGCACGGCATCGGCATGGTTGCGTAACACGCTTGTACCACCACGTTTTAAGATATGTGCTCCTTCGATTCGTGATTGAAGGTCTTCGATGGTGACCGTCCCTTCTTGCTCACGTGCTGAACCGAAAATATCACATAAATAGACAGTGTCTGCTTCGGCCAATGCCGTCGCAAAGTCGTCCATGAATGATTTCAAGCGTGTATACGTATGTGGTTGGAAGATTGCAACGACTTCTCGATTGCCATACTTTTTCCGAGCTGCTTCTACCGTTGCACTAATCTCACGCGGATGATGCGCATAGTCATCGACAAGCACTTGATCGTTTAACATCGATTCACTGAATCGGCGTTTTACACCGTTGAACGTTTCAAGACGTTCTTTTACCAATTCTTTCGGCAAGTTCTCGTAGTCACATGTCGCAATGACGGCAAGCGCATTCAACACGCTGTGGTCTCCATATCCAGGAATCCGGAATGTCCCATAGAAGTCATCACGTAAAAAGACATCAAATGTCGTTCCATTTTCTGTCGATGTGACCTGTTCAGCACGGAAATCATTGTGCGTCCCGAAACCGTAATAGACGAGCGGCACGTTTGCTTGGATGTGTTGAAGATTTTCATCATCGCCACAAGCAATGATTCCTTTCTTCACTTGTTTCGCCATTTCTTGGAATGCGTCAATGACATCATCAAGACCAGAGAAATAGTCCGAATGGTCAAAGTCGATATTCGTCATAATCGCGTAGTCTGGACGGTAGTATAAGAAATGTCGTTTGTACTCACAAGCTTCGAAGACAAAGTTCTTCGAATCCGCCACTCCCTCTCCCGTTCCATCGCCGATTAAGAACGATGTCGGTTCGATTCCACGCATGACGTGTGCAAGTAATCCCGTCGTTGACGTTTTCCCGTGCGACCCAGTGATGGCGACGCTCGTGTAATGGTTCGCGAGTTCACCTAAAAACTCGTAATACTTATAAATCGTCAATCCGAGTTCACGTGCACGCACGATTTCTGGATGATCATCACTGAACGCGTTTCCTTGTACAACGATTTGGTCTTCCGAAATATTTTCAGGATCGAATGGCAAAATTTCAATCCCTTTACGGTTCAATGCTTCTTCTGTAAAAAATGCTTTTTCAACGTCCGATCCACGGACCTCATTGTTCATATCAAATAAAATTTGAGCTAAAGGACTCATGCCCGTTCCTTTAATTCCGACGAAGTGATAACGGTTCATCTGTAAATAGCCCCCCTAATTCATTGCGGCTCGTCAAAATGCGACAAACCTTTGTCATTATAGCAAAACTCACAGAATCGTGCTATTACAGATTATTGTTTTTTTGTGCAAGTCGTCGGCTACGGTACATCGCCATCCGATCTTTTGGCGTCATCATCACATTCACAGGCGGTTGATCCGCTTTAAATGAGACTTGAACCGCTGGTGTCAAATCTGTGTCAGAAGGCATTCCTTGCTGTTCAGATGGTGTTTGTAATGTTTCTGCAATCTGCTCGATCGACGGACCAATTTGTTCCGCCAATCCATCAATATCTAGGTCAGTTTGAGGAGTGGCATCTTGTTGAGCCTCCACGACTGTCTCCTTTTTTGAACGAGATAAATCTGTTGATTGCATAAAAACAGATGAAAAGCCATTATCAAGAATCGAAACTTCACCAAGAATCGATTTGTCTTCAATTTCAATTTCCCCGGAAATCAGCTCGTTGGACTCTTCACTCCATTCAGGTTTAGAGACGGTTTCAGTAGATGACTCTCGGTTCAGCTCTTCCGTCGCAGAATGAGTAGATTCCATCGCTGAATCATACGCATCTCTCGTTTCAGGAGAGTGTTCGACCGGTAGGACAATCTTTGGTTTGGGGCGAGCATATCCATAAATCGGTGACGGGACGTCTGACGGAATGAATTCCTCGGCTGCCTCAACCTTTGGTGGTGGGGAACCTTTTTGTCCTTCTTTCGACAGTTCTCGTTTGATTCGCTCTGCTTGTTGCTTCAGTGAACGTTCATATGCATCCATACTTGATTCCTCGCTTTTTCACTCAATCCATATTTAACAAAAAATCGGTCGAATTTAGCGACCGATTTTAAATGCTGTACCTACTTCATATTCGTCATCTAATACTAAAATCCCTTTTTCTTGCGGGGCGTTCGGAAGGTTTAATTCACGGGCAGAACAAATCATCCCGTGTGAACTCTCACCGCGGAGTGCAGATGGACGGATAATCAAACCAGTCGGCATCACCGCACCCGGTTTTGCGACAACGACTTTTTGTCCGGTTGCTACATTAGGTGCGCCACATACAATCTGAACAGTCCCTTGGTCGATTTGAACTTGGCAAATCGACAATTTGTCAGCGTCCGGGTGCTTCACTGCGCTTTCGACATAACCTACGACAAACTTCGGTGTCACGTCAACCCACGAAAAATCCTCTTCAATCCCGTTGTCATTCAAGATGCTTTGCAACTGCTCCACTAATCCTACTGTCAACTCAACCGGACCATTCCATCCTGTCACATCAACATGTTGACTCGCTTGAAACAGGTTGTACCCGTTCACTTCCCCGTCTGCTGACTTGACGATTGCCACATCTCCCGTCCGCTCGACAGATTGATGATGTCTTTCTCCTTCTTTCAACAACACCATGAGTACATCACCGATTCCTTCTCGGTTGTAAAACACATTCATTTGCATACGTTCCTACGTCCCTTCTTTCAAACTCATCTCACTTATTTTATCAGATTATGTGTTCGATGGCGGGGTCTTTTTTCCGACAATGAAAATCGGTTCAAGTTCCCCCGCCTCATAGTGAAAGGCGAGTGCAGTGACGGGAATTCGACCATTTGTGAAGAAATCAAACATCAATTGCTGCATCGCATCATACCCTTGGTCATTTCGAATGTCCGCAACGATCATCACATCCTGATGTGGGACACCGACGAGCATATCCCCTTCAATCCGTCGTTCCATCAGCCGAAGAAACTCGTCATTTAACACACGAGACGCCTCGTAGCCATCGCGAGTTGATAAGAAGTAGAAGGGATTCCCAGCCACTTCGTCTTGCTTCATCTCGGTCGGTAGTTTTTTCACATTCTCACGGGCGATTCGTTCGATGCGGTCGAGCGTCATCTCATCCGAAAGGTGGCGTTCTTCAATCAATCGATACCCGTTCCCGCGGTCCAGCGCATAAAAAATAGCGGTCTCGGCCGTATGCGGAGTAAAAACAAGTGCTTCTCCATTTTTTGTCGTCTTCGAGAAGGAGTTCGAGCGAATGACAGGATAGATGCTATCTTCATTTCCGGTGAGGGAGATGTGATCGTCCGCCTTCATCGCCGATTCGATATACTCGATGACTTCATCGACGGCAACCTTACCGCGTGTCTTTGCCTTTGCTACAATCGGCGCAAGGCGAATATTGACCCCAAAACGGTCAGATTTTCGTTCGACGCGCAGCACCTCATTCTCACGGTCGTAAGAAGTACGGTATTCCTCATTAAAATGCGATTCTAGATAACGTCTTAGCTCATTCCGTTCCATGAAGACTCACCCTAATCCGTTCAAGAAAGCTTCAACCTGTTCCGGCGTCTTCCGTTCACGACCGACGTAGCGATCAACCTCTTTGCCATTTTCAAACGCAACAAAGCTTGGGATGCCAAAAACATCAAGTTCTTGCGCAAGTTCCATGAACTCGTCACGATCGACGTAATAGAACGTCCATGCTTCAAATTTCTTTTCGATTTCTGGCATGAATGGGTCAAGGAATCGGCAATCCCCACACCATGTCGCTGAAAACATAAGGACACTTTTCGCTTCTTTTGCTTCCATATATTCTGCCATTGTGGATAGTCGTTTCATGATTATCACTCCTGTTCGTTTTTTCCTCACTTATAATAGCATAAGTCAAGTCACACATTCTGCTCTGCTGTTTGTTATAATCAAAGCCGAAACTAGTTGAAACAGGTGAAGCTGAATGAAATTAACACGTGAAACGTTAAACCCTGAAATGAAACACCCTCTTGAACAGATGGTCGGTGTTTTTGGAATGCTTGCCATTTTGCGATACGGCTATTTGTTTATTGACACCGATAAAACGAGACTAGAGATCTTGATTTGGCTCGTCGTCGGTTTTGCCATCATTTATGTGCTCGAAAAATTCCTTAAGAAATTGGCACGTCACTTACCCATCATTCGAAAGCGCTTCTTGATTCCGATTTACGTGATCGTGCTCATGTTATTCCTAATCAGTTTCCGCGTCCCACGTGAGACGGTTGAGTCCGTTAAAATGTGGTTTGGAATTGGATGAAAAAGAGCAACGTTCCTCGAAACGTTGCTCTTCTTTAGTAATCAATTTTTAAATCATTCGGTTGAATCCGACCGGTTCTTCGCAAGACTGCGTATACCGCGTAGCTCAATAGAGCTGGTCCGATTATGAGGAAACCAATGACGACGAGAAAGGTGTACCAAGTAAAGCCCATTGTTTCGAGCATGACGATTGGACCGACAAGCCCACTTGTTCCCATGCCCGCCCCCGCAGCGACACTTTCCAGTTCAAACAACAGAATCGCGATTGGTGCCAATACAGCACCGGCCATTGTCGGCGGAAGGAGAATCCAAGGGTTTTTCACAATGTTCCCGACTTGAAGCATCGAGGTGCCAATCCCTTGAGCAATCGCCCCACCGACTCCGTTATCACGATAACTCGTGATGGCAAACCCGATCATCTGAGCCGCACAACCGACAGTCGCTGCACCAGCGGCAATCCCATTCAAACCGAGCATCAATGCGATGGCAGCACTTGAAATCGGTGCCGTTAACGCAAGTCCCATCAATGTCGCGACGACCACTCCCATGAACAACGGCTGTTGCTCCGTCCCCCATTCAATCCAACCACCGAGTTGCGTCATGAATAGGCCGACATACTTGCCGATATACGTTGCTGTGAAATAGCCTACGGCAATCGTAGTGAACGGCGTCACTAGAATATCTAGCTTCGTCGATTTAGAGACGAGTTTTGAGACTTCGACCGAAAGAATTGTCGCAACGTAGCTTCCTGCCGGGCCGAACTCATATCCAAATGCCCCGACAACGAGCGCAGAAAACAAAATGAGCGGTGGCGCCTCTAGCGCATAGGCGATGGCAATCCCGATTGCCGGTCCGGTCAAGCTCATGGCAACATCCCCGATTTGAATCAATGTGGCACTCATCCCTGTGAATGTCGTCCCTTCGAGCTGACCTCCGATTGTTTTCATGATCAGACCGATGATTAATGTACTAAACAAACCTAGTGCCATATAACTTAGCGCGGTCACAAAATAAAGCGACGGGCTCAATGAGATTCCTTTTTTCTTGAACATAACATATCCTCCTTACCCTTATACAAGTGTCTTGTCATAAGTAATATACATGTATAAACACCTTTATCAGTATAAGACGTTTTCATGAAATAGCAAGAACATCCACAAAAAAACCGTTCACTCATCTTTCGAGTGAACGGAATGTTTGACTTAACGAGATGGACGTAGCGTTTCAAGTGTCGAACGATCAAGTCGCTTGACTAACGCTTTGAGTAACGCTTTTGCTGCATCATAGTCATCTGTATGAAGAATTGAAGCATGTGTATGGATATAACGAGATGCGACGCCAATGACGGCTGTCGGCACCCCTTCTCCGCTCATGTGTACGCGCCCCGCATCGGTACCGCCTGGTGAGACGAAATATTGTGTTTTAATGTTTTCGTCTGAAGCCGTATCGAGTAAGAAATCACGCATTTCAGGAGACATGATCATGACGCGATCTAGAATTCGAATCAAAGCTCCCTCACCGAGCTGACCGAACTCCGTTTTACTCCCTGAGGCATCATTTGCCGGTGAAGCATCGAGTACGAGTGCCACATCTGGCTGAATCAATTCAGATGCCGTCTGCGCTCCACGTAGTCCGACTTCTTCTTGTACAGTAGCACCCGAGAACAAGATGTTCGGGTGATCGGCTTTTGTCGTTTCCTCCAACAATTCAATCGCAAGACCGACGCCATAACGGTTGTCCCAAGCTTTGGCCATAATCTTTTTCGGGTGATGAAGTGGGGTGAATGCGCTCGATGGGACAGCAGGGACCCCTGGACGTACACCCCATGACTCTGCTTCTTCTTTAGAATCTGCTCCGATGTCGATAAACATCTGCTTGATGTCCATCGGCTTACTCATCGCATCTGGTCCTAACAAATGAGGCGGTGTCGAAGCGACGACACCCGGGATTTTACCGTTCGACGTGATGATGTCGAAGCGTTGTGCCATGAGCACTTGGCTCCACCAGCCACCGAGTGGTTGTATGTAAAGCATGCCGTTCTCGGTAATCCGTGTCACCATAAAAGCGACCTCATCCATATGTCCGGCTACCATGACTTTCGGTCCCGACTCATCTCCGACACGTTTCCCAAAAATTGATCCGATGCCATCCGTGACAATCTCATCTGAATGGGGTTCAATTCGTCCACGTACAAATTGACGAACTTCAGACTCGAACCCAGGAGCTCCTGGAAGTTCTGTTAGCGTCTTAAATAAATCTCTCGTCTTCTGATCCATCTTTCATCATCCTTTCCTAACCGTTCTTGTCTCATTATATACAAAAGTTTTGACAGGATGCGAATGCTTTTCATTCCATTCGGGTACAGGTTTTGGTACGATGTACATGATAGCCATAGTTCAAGGGGAGGTAGTCATATGAAAAAAAGGTATTGGTTTATTGGAATCGGGGTTGCCGTCATTGCCGCACTTATGACGAAAAAAGCTTTAGATGAACGTAGCTTATCTGCAGAAAACGCGTTAGAGTACACAAAACGTGCTTTCTCAGCAAAAGGTCATGTCCAAGGGGCATGGATTTCTGCATCACCGGAGATCTACACATACGACGGCCGTGAATACGACGTCTACAAAGGTGGCATCTCGGTTCTTGAGAACGATGAAGAGAAAACATATGAGTTTACAGTCGACTCTGAGACTGGCGCATTACTCGAATATGCATGATACGAAACCGACGAATGATTCGTCGGTTTTTTTGTTTAGTTCCCTTGAAAGAGTGGAAAATTGAAATTGGTAGTTTTCAATTTAAAAAAGGAGTGATCTCGCGTGAAGAAGCTAATCGGTGAAGCAAGTGAACTCGTATCGCAAATGGTTGAAGGGATGGTCCATGCCCATCCTGAAGTGTATGGTCGAGTCGACGGTGTGAATGTCATCTGTCGGGCTGACGGAGCGAAGTCTGGAAAAGTCGGTCTCGTCTCTGGAGGCGGTAGTGGTCACGAGCCAGCACACGCCGGATATGTCGGGGACGGTATGCTCGATGCGGCAGTTTGTGGGGAAGTGTTCACCTCTCCTACTCCGGACATGGTGCTTGAAGGAATCAAAGCAGCTGACGGTGGAAACGGCGTTCTCTTGATTGTGAAAAACTATTCCGGCGACGTGATGAACTTTGAGCTCGCCGCAGAACTGGCCGAAGGAGACGGCATCAAAGTCGACCACGTCGTCGTCGCAGATGACGTCGCCATTTCGAACAAAGAAGATCGCAGAGGGGTTGCCGGAACCGTCTTCGTCCATAAAATCGCGGGAGCTGCCGCTGCTAGCGGGAAGTCACTCGAAGAAGTCAAATCCATCGCCGAGAAAGTAGCGTCTCACGTTCGCTCCATGGGGATGGCAGTCGAACCTTGTTATATGCCGGTGAGCGGTAAACCTGGGTTCGACTTGAACGAGGAAGAGATGGAGATTGGAATCGGGATTCACGGGGAACGAGGTGTTGAACGGAAACCGACGAGTGATGTCGACCAAATCGTCGACGACCTCCTCAGTCACCTGAAAAAAGAAGTCGAGCCAGGAGAAGTTGCCGTCATGGTGAATGGAATGGGTGGAACGCCACTATCTGAGCTGTATGTGACGTATCATTTCGTTGCAGAAAAACTTGAAGCTGCTGGATATACCCTCAAACGAAAGTATGTCGGTAACTACATGACTTCACTCGAGATGCATGGGTTCTCCATCACGTTACTCCCTCTCGATGATGAGATGACGACGTATCTCGACGCTCCTTCAGCAGCACTCGGATTCAAAATTTGATAAATGAGGTGTTTGGTTTATGTTGACGATTGATCGGATGAAGCAGGCGTTACGCGACGCACAAGTTGGCATCGAAGAGCAAAAGGATACGTTGACCGATTTAGACCGGGCCATCGGCGACGGTGACCATGGGATCAACATGTCTCGTGGTTTTGATGCGGTCTCTACAATTTTAGATGAGGACTATGATTCTCTTGGAGCACTTAGTAAAAAGGTCGGGATGACCCTCATGTCGAAAGTCGGCGGTGCGGCCGGACCTTTATACGGTTCAGCTTTCGTGAAGATGGCAAACAAGTTCGGGGATGCGACCGAAGCGGACTTTGGCTTACTCAAGGAGGCACTTCAGGAAGGTTCGAATTCTATCAAAGCACGAGGGAAATCGGAAGTCGGCCAAAAAACGATGGTCGACGTGTGGGACCCGTTCCTCGAGCAAGTCCAACAAGGGGAAGATTATAAACAGAAATTAGACGCGCTTGTCCAAAAAACAGAAGATATGGTGGCCACGAAAGGAAGAGCCTCTTATTTCGGAGAAAACTCTCGCGGAACCGTTGATCCGGGTGCCCTTTCTAGCTCAATCCTTTTGGCCGCGATTATGAAGGAGGTCGATTGACATCGTTGAATTGATCATCGTCTCGCACAGCGCAAAAATTGCGGAAGGCATCCAAGATTTGATGAAGGAAATGGCACCGTCCGTGCCCATTCATCTAGCTGGTGGTCTTGAGGATGGCGCTATCGGAACGGATGTAAATCGCATCTTATCAGCGCTCGATCAGGTCGAAGGAGAAGCACTTCTCCTCAGTGATATCGGATCGGCGACAATGAATGCGGAACTCGCCATCGATATGTACGAAGGTGACAAACATGTCGAATTTTTTGATGGTCCAATTGTCGAGAGTGCCTTCATCGCCTCCGTTTCTTCAGGAAATGGGATGTCACTAACTGATATCGTCGGACAGTTAAAACAACAGTAAAAAGTACCCCGTTCTCTTGAACGGGGTACTTTCATGTCTTATCTTGGGTTGTCATTCTTTTCATATACGGCATTCATATATGAACTTGTTGAATAGAAACGTGGTACAACCAAGAACAAAATGAGTGCTGGAATCGCAATCAATAGAAGCAAGACCAATACCGGTAACCAATAGACGATCTGTTGACCGAGCATGTCGATGTTCGCGTCCGCAAACTCTGAGGCTCCTTCTACTTCTACGAGATCCGCTGATGTAAGAATCTTGTTGTCTGTCGCATCAAAGTAATGGTACTCGGTTTTACGTGTGATGAAGATCCCATCACGAATCGTATCGAGCTCTACGACAGCCGCGATGACTTCGTTGCCGTTTGAATGGCGAAGCGTCTCTTCTTTGATGATTTCAGCTGTTCCTTCTTTATAGTCATAATGCGTTGCTTTCAAATCCTCTTCGAGAGCGTCTAAGAACGCTTCGTTCGCTGAGGTATTCATTGGTGCGATTGTTAGAATGAAGATTACTGCAAGCAGGCTTGCCCATGCTTTTTTCAACATCCCCATGTTCCCCCTTCTCTTATTCCAGTTTAGCGTCATTCCTATTGTACCAAGAAGAAAGAAAAAAGTGTGAAGAAAATACTATTAAAATAAGAAAAAAGCGTGTCAATTTTTCGGACGGAATACGGCTTCCATTCGGTAAATCGGCTGACCGAGCGCACTAAAGCGCTCTTCATACTCTGTTCGAATATTATCTTCTGGTTCATTGACATGTAAATCTAGTGAAATTTCTGTGAAGAACATCCCGTATTGACTCATACTCTGAAGCGAATATTCAAACAATCCACGGTTGTCCGTCTTGAAATGAATCTCTCCTGCTTTCGGAAGAATCGCCTCATATGTCGCCAAAAACGTCTTATATGTTAGACGTCGTTTCGCATGTCGTGTCTTTGGCCACGGATCGGAGAAGTTTAAGTATACGCGATCGACTTCCCCCGCTTCAAAGTAGTCGACGAGTCGTTTCGCATCGACCGTCAATACTCTCACGTTCGGCATCGGGGTTTCGACTAATTTTTGTACGATGGAAACGGCTACGCTCTCAAACAACTCGATTGCAATGAAGTTCACATCCGGGTGTTGTTTCGCCATCCCTAAAATAAATTGTCCTTTTCCTGAACCGACCTCGATAAAGAGCGGGTGGTCATTCCCGAATTCAGTGCTCCAGTTACCTTTCAACTGTTCAGGATGTTGAATAAATACATGTTCTTGAGCTTCCATATATTCTTTTGCCCAAGGCTTATGTCGTAAACGCATGAAAATCCTACCTTTCGTTCATCAAATGTTCAAGTTTAATGGGAATATGCACGTTACGGACGAGCAGTCCTCTTGCGATTATACACGAAATCATAGTTTAATGAACGTGAATCATCCTTCACAAGGAGGTTAAATACAATGAGTACTTTAGATCAGTTCCTTATTTTTTATGCAGCTCCACTGACGTTTTTTGCTGGTGTCATCGCAACGTTCGTTTGGGCTTACTTTATGAATCCAGATGACATTTAACACATTCAAAAAGGGGTGGCGAACAGCCATCCCTTTTAATTGATTCGTTCGTACGCCTCATCCATCAGCTCACGTAATACATGAAATCCTTCAGTTCGCGCAGAGTCATTCTCTTCCCCATAGATTGTCAAAATCGTCTGGGCGATTGCATACCAATGCATTCGATTATGGAGCTCACTCGAGACACGTACCCCGTAATGAGAGAACCAGCGCTCCCACTCCACTTCATCTATATAGCTATATACAACCATCGCCAAATCGAACGCGCGGTCTGCAATGATCGCATCATCCCAATCCGTCAAGTAGAGTAGGCCGCTCTCATCCTCAATCCAATTATTATGGTTTAAATCAGAATGACAGACGACGAATTCTTGCTCGTCGACTTTTGGCAAATGGTGTTTTAGCCATTGAATGGCTTCTCCGATGATTGGGTCTGTTTCATCTTGTTCATATGCCTCACACTGACGGAGCAACAAGTGCGGCGTCACCGGTGTGTGGTTAAGCTGTTGCAACATGAATAATAGCTCTTTCGAGTTATGAATCTTTCCGAGTTGCGCCGCGACATCAGGTCGTTTCATATCTTCTGGTGAAAGTTCGCGGCCTTCGATAAATTGTTGGGCGCTTAACACGTCCCCATTAAACATTCGCTTTGTCCAAAGAAGCTTTGGTACGATTCCTTCCGCTGACAAGATCGCCAAAAACGGAGAAGAATTTCGTTTGACAAAAATCTTCTGTTGGCGCGTCGTCGCTACATACGCTTCGCCCGTAATGCCTCCGGCTGAAGCGACTGTCCACTCTTTCCCGAGCGCACCGACTATATCTGAATACATATTCATCACGCTCAAATCTTACTTGAATTAAAGAGATACAATCAACATCTTAACACGCGAGAATCGTCATTGACAACGACTCGACTTGAATGTGTGTTGGGTTTCGTGCGAGCGGAACGAGACTCGCCGTTTCTCCTTGAACGTATACGTTCCATTTCGCATCGCTCTCGAATGAAAGCGAGTCGAACGTACCGTTCACATAGACGCGTACCCGTTGCCACGCATCATAAGAATGACTGGCCGTCAATTCATAGATAATGACGCCAGGAGGAGATGGGAGAAACGTGAAATGGTCAATGACTTCTTGTCTGGAATCATACCGGAAACATGTATGGAGTCGCCGTAACTTCAAGAGTGTCTTCACATACTCGATGTCTTTGATTCGTGTGTCACGAAGATCCCAATCAAAATGATTGATGTGATCGGGTGAATTATAGCTATTTTCGACACCCTGTTTCGTCCGCCCAAACTCTTGACCGGCATGGATGAACGGGATGCCTTGGGATGTGATGACGACCGCATTAGCAAGACGTTGCATGGCAAGACGAGTCGTTTCATCGACTCCTTCACAAGACAACATTAATTTGTCATAGATCGTATAGTTGTCATGGGCTTCGGCATAATTGATGGAATAAGTCGGACTCGGGAAACGACCGACCGTTACGTTCGGAATATGGACGGCTCCAGTAAGACATTCTCGAAGTTCCCACTCTCGCCACTCATTCCCGGAGATGAATCCACGTTCCCTGTCATTAAACGTCGACCCCTTCAACGCATCCCGAATCATATCGTTGAAGTGTCCGATTCGAGGCATGCGTGCAGCATTTTGTGACGTCGCCTTCAATGACTGTCCAAGCGGTGTCGCTAAGTCCCACCCTTCTCCATAGACGAGAATTGAGGGATCAACCTTATCGAGCGCGGCCCGTACTTGATTCATCGTTTCGACATCATGAATCCCCATTAAATCGAAGCGGAACCCATCCACTTGATAGGTTGTTGCGAAATACGTCACGAAGTCGACAATCATACGTCGCATCATATAGCGTTCTGACGCCGTGTCATTCCCGACACCGGTTCCGTTCGCTATCGTCCCGTCGTGCTCGTATCGAAAATAATAGTATGGTACGAGCGCTTCGAGTGGGGATTGTTCTCGAATATAAATATGATTCATCACGACGTCTGTAACGACTCGAAGACCCGCTTGATGCAAGTCAGAGACGAGTGTCGCATATTCGAACACACGACTCATCGGCACATCCGGTCTTGAGGCATAACTTCCTTCAAGTCCGAACCAATGAATCGGGTCATAGCCCCAGTTGTACGGCATACGCGTTGTCTCATCGACACTTCCAAAATCATGGACAGGAAGCAACTGGACATGGGTCACGCCAAGTTCTTTTAAATAGTCGAGTCCGGCACTATTGCCTTCTTT
This sequence comes from Exiguobacterium sp. 8A, assembly GCF_902506275.1. GTDB lineage: Bacteria > Bacillota > Bacilli > Exiguobacteriales > Exiguobacteriaceae > Exiguobacterium > Exiguobacterium profundum. The sequence continues at coordinate 1,076,342 of NZ_LR733630.1, forward strand.
CGTCCGAACTCCTTTTTCAGATACCCCACCGTATAGTCCTTTCAATTGACTCATCGATGAGGGATGGCTTGTAAAATCCCGGATGTGAAGTTCATAGATGACGGCATCCGTTGCCTTCCATAAAGGGGGGCGCGCGGCTCGTTCGACCTGTTTATTGACAAATCGTGAGACATCTTGTAGTACGCCATACTCACCGTTCAAACTGACGGCTCGCGCATAAGGATCGACGACTTGCCTCGTATCGACCGGTGTTTTCACTTCTAAGCGATAAAACATACCTTGGAACGCTTGTGGTATTTCACCACTCCATTCCCCGCGTGCGCCGCGGTTCATGTGAAATCGCTCAATTTCTCTGTGATTCGTATCATCATGCACTGTAATCCACATGGATAAAGCAACCGGAGACCATACCGTCACTTCCATTCCGTGCGGCGTAAACGATACGCCGAGTGGACCATCATATGAGAAACGACGTTCGAATTCCTCTGATCGGACGATTTCTCGTGGTACGACAACCGTCGTCTTATGACCCGGATGGCAGACGGTGTACAACGTTTCTAAAGAGATTGGTTCGTTTAAACGAAGGATTTGTTCGATCTTCCCGGATTCCGTCACAAACTGTTGCTCGACGAGATAGTCGACCGGGCGTCCATTCTGTTCGATTTGTACTGGAACGGATTCATATTCGCGCACAATCTCAAGTTGTATGGTCTCAAATGATACGAAAGACGCGCTCTCGATGGTCACATGTGAGGCGGTCTTTTGATCTGGTGTGTGATGCATATGCGTCCCTTCCTCTCAATCACTGATCCATGAATTGACGAAACGGCAACTTGGCAGTCACTTCTAATATGGTAGCAACGTCACGAATCTGCTGTGCTTTTACAATCGGTGCACGACCGTTCACTTGTTTCATCCATTCCGTATATTCATTACGACCGATATATTGGGTCGATCGAACACTTGGAACGTTATCAAAATATCCATTTGTCGCAATGACGACTTTTTGTAGCACGCCCGCATAATGCGGTAGAACTTGACGAATCAGTTCCTCTGTCCGTGTCAATGCAATCAGCGGGTTCACTACACGGGTATTTTCCCCTTTCAGCGGTTGATGAACCCATGTCTTCTCTTTCGATATGTGATAGATGCTTCGATCGCCTTCAAGCCATTCTACGATATAAAGGTGCGTCGGTCCGACGATGACATGACTCAATTCAACCATCGCACCATTCCATTCGATGACCGGTCGATACAAGAAAAAGTGTCGTTCGTTCCAATCGGTGCGCATCACACGATAAGCGAAGTCACGAATAAACGCCAGATGCGGTAAATCTGTCTCAAGCACCCCTTCACAAGCGAATTGAAGCTTTTGGATATGCCGGCGCTCTCGTAACAACTTTTGATATTGTGATTCAGAGAGCGGCTTCGGCTCCAATTCGATTCGTTCCGTCTTCGCCCAAAACTTCCACCACGGTCGGTCAATTTCGAGCACTTCGACCGGGTTTAAGCGATTGTTTTCATGAAGGCGCTGTAGACGTGCCGTATCGGACTCCACATATTCCAAATAACGATTATATTGATCTAATACATCACGTTCATATTTTGAGATTACGTCAAAAATTTTAACCGGGATTGCCATATATCCTCCTCTGGCCGTCTTAGCGGAAATACGTCTACTGCTCGATAGGCAGGTGTATGAGTCGGCTGTACTTCATATAAAATTAATTCTTCTACTGATTCCGTCGCGTGAAATTCAGGGGGGACGTACGGGACACGCTCCCCTTCGCCCCATTTTTTAGCGAGCGTCACGTGAGGGACAAACGACTTCCGGTCCAATCTTGGAATCACATCAACTAGTTCATGGCGGAGGGTATGCGCCAACCGTTGAAGGGGTTCGGAGTCATCCGGAACGATGGTCAAAACGCGGGGCCGATCTGGTCGCCCAAAATGGTCGATAGCTCGAAACTCCAACGTGAATGGTAATGTTTTCTCGCAAATTCTACGCGTGATTTCTTTTACTTCGTCTAATTCATCCCCATCCACGCTTCCTAAAAATTGCACTGTCATATGGAACTCTTCCGGTCGATAGATTCTTCGATACGAATAATAAGGTAAGATGGTTTGCTGTACGTCAACCAATTCAGTCGCTTCAATGGGAATCGCAATAAAGTAATGCGTACTCATCTCATTCATCCTTTCAGGGTGCGACGTGACATTCCGATCCAAATCAACGCTCCTAGTGCCGTGACGATGGTATACATCCAAAACACGCCTAAAATATCGTCAAGTTCAATGATTTTACCACTCAGCATATTAAATCCAGCTGTCGCAAGCCCGGACGTCAATGCCATATATACCCCGATGGCCGTCGAGGAAACTTGCCGATCGACGAGCGTCCGAACGAATTGAAGTGCGACGGGAATCAAAAGTCCAACGACGAGACCTTGTGCAATCGCAAGGAGCCACACAACCCAAATCGGTGGTTCTAACGCAAGTACCCCGTTCCGAACTGCCGAAATGATAGCCGCCCCGACAAGAACGCTGACGTTTCCATAGCGTTCAACCAATTGGGACGCCACTTTCATAAACGGGATTTCAAATAACACTGCCACGAGGAATAGCGTTCCGACCAACGTCGTCGAGCCACCGCTGTTCGTCACGTAAAGACCGAAATAATAGTTATTCGCGTAAATCGGGCCGAAGACGAGCATCCCACCACATAAAAAGAACACAAAGTGTTTGTTCCAAACAGCCGTCCATGAGAGCGGCGCCAACGTCACATCGCGAATCGAACTTTTCTCTGGAATCATTCGAACAAATACGCTGCCAAGGATGAGTAAAATAGCACTCAACACGAATGTACTAGCTAGTCCCCACGTGCTATCAGAGATTCGTCCCATTGCAAAGACGGCAATGGCAAATCCCGCTGATCCAAAGAGTCGAATTGCACCGTAATCAACTTTCGACCGCGTCGTATAGTCGAGTGTCATCATGTCCACAAGCGGGATGTGAGCACATTGGAAAACGGACCAAATCACCATAAGTATGACAATCCAAATGTAAGAGGTCGCCACTAAAAACGTGAGAGAAATGAGTGCGGCGCTCAGCATCGCCAAAATCAACCAGGCACGGACTCTCCCCGTCCGGTCGGTCAACATCCCCCACAATGGTTGCACGCCGATGGATAGAATCGGTAAGATGGCCACCACAATCCCGACTTGGCTAGGTGTCAACCCAAACTTAGTTTGTGAAAAGTATAAGGTCATATAAGGGATCAATGCCCCTTGCGCGAAGAATATCGCGACGTATACAGACTGAAACAATCTTTTTTGCGAATCCAATGATAACTTCCTTCCTAAAGGACAGAGAGCCGACTATACCAGCCAGCTCTCCTTGTTTCTTATTTAGCGAGCTCGTAAATGGCCTCAGCATAGATTGCCGCGGCACGTAATAAATCTTCTATCTCCATATACTCATCGACCTGATGCGCCACATCTTTAGCACCTGGGAACAATGCGCCAAATGCGACACCTGCCTCGAGCGAACGTGCATATGTTCCGCCTCCGATGGCCATCAAGTTTGCATGTTCTCCCGTTTGACGCTCGTACACGCCTGCTAGTGTCTTCACGAGTGGGTGATCTTCTGCCACATGATGAGGCGGCATATGTTGACGGGTCTTCAACTCGAACCCAAATGACAAAGCGATTTCACGTAGGTTTTGTAACCGTTCTTCGAATTTGGCCGTATACGGATAGCGAATGTTGACCGTCGCCGTACGCTCTTCTTCATTGTATCGGAAGACGCCGCCATTAATCGTCAAGTCGCCCGTCTCATCGCTCGCTTCAATCCCAAGCGAAATCCCACGAGAATCGGCGAATACGTGACGAACGAATTCAACATAGCGCTCGCCTTGAATATCAAGTGGAAGATGTAACAAGAATCCAGCGAGGACGTAAGCCGCGTTGACTCCGTTATCCGGTTCCATCGCGTGCGCCGCTTTTCCTTTCATCGTAAACGTATATGTGCCACGGTCGTATTCACACGTTCCGTCCGCTTCATATTTTTCGAGATAAGCCTCGAACTTCTCCTCGAGTACCTCATCCGTCTTCAATTCGGCTTTCGCGAAGTCCGGCACCATATTCGGACGCTCCCCACTCGTGAATGACACGAGATGGTAGGCAGAACCTGGTACACGTTGAATCGGTAATTGAGTCAACACACCATCATACAACCCTTTTTCAGCATTGATGATCGGGAAATCCGCATCTGGCGCAAATCCATACGTCGGCATTTGTTCTTGTTTGAAATACTCGCGGACACAGCGCCATTCGCTCTCTTCATCGCAACCTGCAATCAAACGGACCCGCTTTGAAAGTGGTAGCCCGAGCTCTTTGACAATTCGTAGCCCGTAGTATGCAGCCATAGATGGCCCTTTATCATCGTTACTTCCGCGTGCCACAATTTTCCCATCAGTCGTGATGGTCGGGTTGAACGCGCCATACGTCCATCCCTCCCCTGCTGGGACGACGTCAAGGTGACATAGGATGCCGACGATTTCCTCCCCGTCTCCATATTCCAAATGTCCCGCGTATCCTCCGACGTCTTTTGTTTTAAATCCATCTCGCTCACCGATTTCAAACATGTAGTCAAGCGCTTGACGAACCTCCGGACCAAACGGCATGTTCGGTGCAGCTTTCGATTCATCGAGTACGCTAGGGATTTGAAGTAACCCTTTCAAATCTTCTAAAAATGCGTCTTTACGATTGTCGACTTCCTGTCTCCAATTCATGTTCATCTCCCCTTTTGCGAATGTTCTCTCCCTTACTAGTATATCCAAATGTATGAAAGACGAACATTCATTTAGAAAAGTTTTTTTCGTTCGTGTTTCAGCTTCTTTTCAATGTAAAAATATAATCTTCATTCGATATTTACGTTCATAATCAAATCTTTACAAACAGATTGTTCGTGCTTTCCACTTGCATTTTTGCTCAAGAGCGGTATACTAAAGGTGTAATTTTAGAAAATAACAATTTTATATTTCATTTTGTCGTCTGTAGGTATGGTTTATCATTATTCTACACATTGGGAGGTTATCCAATGAAAGGCTCAACAGATCGGATGTTAACGCGCATCAAGTCCATTTATTTGTTCATCAATGAAAGGGAATCCGTTACCACTTCAGAACTAGTAGAAGAGTTCGGCATCACGTCACGTACCGTGCAACGTGATTTGAACGTACTTGAGTACAATAACCTTGTGGAGAGCCCTAGCCGTGGCACGTGGACTTCATCAAAACGTTCACTCAAGACGGCAAACTGAATTGTATATGTATATTCAAGAGACCTGCATGCTAGGTCTCTTTTTTCATCTCATAAAAAAGAACCTGCCCATCGGACAGATTCTCTCATCTTACTCATGACTGAAGAAACCGTTGAACCTCTTCTTCCGTCAACTCACGATATGCGCCGAGTTCAAGCGATTCATCGAGCTCCAATGCACCGATTTGAACACGCTCCAATCGCTCGACATGTTTGCCGACCGCCGCGACCATTCGTTTCACTTGGTGATATTTCCCCTCGGACAACGTGAGACGAATGACCGACCGACGTCCGCTCCGGCTCAGTATCTCAAGACGAGCCGGCTTTGTCGTATACCCATCCTCTAACTCGACCCCATTCGCGAACGTCTTGATATCCTCTACTGTCATCTCTCCGTCGACTTCGGCGATGTATACTTTGTCGACATGCTTGCGAGGTGACATGAGCGCATGATTGAATGCGCCATCGTTTGTGATGAGGAGCAGTCCCGTCGTATCTTTATCGAGACGACCGACCGGGAAGAGGTCATAATGCGCATACTCGGAATCAATCAAGTCGATGACCGTCGTTTCGACTTGATCTTCCGTCGCGCTGACCACACCTTCCGGCTTGTTCATCATGAAATAGATGTATGGACGATATTCGACCACTTCCCCGAAAACCGTGACTTTCTCTGATGCTGGGTCGACGTGCCGTTTCGCATCTTTTACAGGTGCCTCATCGACTCGCACCGCCCCTTGTTTCAATAGGATTTTCACGTCTTTCCGTGAACCATATCCCATGTTCGCTAACAACTTATCAATCCGCATTACATTTTCCTCCGATATTCAAAGCGTTTCCCTAATAATTTCCCTGCGAGATGGCTTCGCCAGCCGAGGTATCCATAAACGAGAACGCCGATTGTCACTCCCACGATCGTCGCAAAGATGTCGTTCCCCCAACTCGCTTCATCATTCATTGTGACGAGAAGAGAGAGGAAGACGGCTGCGAACATCGCCCCACCCATCAAGAACATCAAGATGGTACGACGAAGCAGTTGCTTATATGGGAAGTGGAGCGTTCGTTGAATCATCCACACCATGAGAATAATGGCCACGATGTATCCAGCGATGGTCGCGTACCCGGCCCCAATTCCGCCGAGCCAATAGACGAGCGGTACGTTCAGTGCAAGTTTCGTCAACAGTCCCATCGATGTGGCAAAGATGGTGAAATACTGGCGATTGATGCCTTGCAAGATTGCAGCCGCGACCGAGTAATACGCCAAGAAGAAGGCACTTGGTGCGTAGTGGAACAAGTATACCCATCCTTCACGGTCACCCGGGAACAAGGTGCCAAACAATGGCTCCGCAAGTGCCACGAGACCAATGACCGCAGGAATCGTCACGAAGAACGAGACTTGGAAAATATGGTTTACTTGATTTCGAACTTTTTGCATGTCCCCTGTCGTGAACGAACGAGTCACAAGCGGAATCGTCGCCATCGATACACTCGCTGCCACAGAGACTGGAATCAACACAATTTTATGGGCGTTTCCGGTCAAAAAGCCATACGCCGACGTCGCTTCAGAAACGCTCGCACCCGAGCTGAGTAACGTATTGACCATCGTCAATTGGTCAATCAATTGATAGAGAGGGGTCGATACCCCGACCATCACGATTGGAATTGAATAGCTAAGCAATTCAAGCAATAACGATTTCATCGAGCGGACCGGTGTGCCCGCTGGATTCTCTGTCTGACGATGAATGTCCTTCCGACGCTTCCAATACATGATGAGCACGGCGAAACTACCGATTGCCCCGATGAACGCACTGAACGTCGCAATCGTGACCGCGATGACTTTCAATCCGTTCAATTCAGTCGTTTCAACGGATTGCGTCCCTCCGAGGGCATTGGCAATCGGTTGAATGAAGTTGGAATCCGCAAAGACGAACAAGACGAGCATCGTTCCACTGAGAAGGAACAGAATGCGTACAATCTGTTCGACGACTTGTGAGATTGCCGTCGGAGCCATATCTTGATGTCCCTGGAAATAACCGCGTACCATACTCATCGCCGGGATGAGCAGTAACGCAAAACTGACGCTTCGTGTCACGAGGGTGAGCGAGTCAATGTATTGCTGATTGTTCTCCGAGTTTCGGACCATCAGTTCGGATAGCCATGGTGCTGCAAAAAAGAGTAATAAAAAAGCGACGACACCGGTCGCAAGCATCAGCTTCATCCCTTGTCGGAACAGTCGTTGACTCGTCCCGTATTCTCCTAGTGCATTATATTTTGCGATAAATTTCGAAACGGCGACGGGGATCCCTGCCGTCGAAATGGAGATCATGATCGCATAATACGTATATGCCGCTTGATATAATGTCACTCCGGCAATCCCGACCATCGCTTGGAACGGGAACGTGTACAATAGTCCTAACATTCGGGAAATCAAGTTTCCCGCTGATAAAAGAAGCGTTCCTTTGACGAAGGAGGCTCTTCCAGAATCTTGTTTGGCGCTTGATGACATGAGGTACCTCCATCTATAAATCAACTATTTCAATGAATTCGGTTTTACAAAACAACCGCTTCTCATTATACTCTTACTGTTACGGATAATAAAGTTACGATAATTTTACTAATCATATAGATGAAGAAATGAGGAGATTACCTATGAAAGATGTCATCGTCATCGGTGGAGGGCCGAGCGGACTCATGGCAACGTATGCTGCGGCAAAAAGTGGCGCATCGACCTTGCTGATTGATAAAGGCTCGAAACTCGGTCGAAAATTAGCCATTTCAGGTGGAGGACGTTGTAACGTCACGAACCGAAAACCAATCGATGAATTGATTCAATTCATCCCCGGGAACGGTCGCTTTTTATACAGCGCCCTCGCCCAGTTCGACAACCAATCCATCATCGACCTTTTCACTGGATTCGGGATTCCGCTAAAAGAGGAAGACAACGGACGAATGTTCCCAGTGACAGATAAAGCACAGGACGTGGTCAACACGTTGCTTCGGGCAATCGAAGACCTCGGCGTCGAGATTCGAAAAAAAGCTGAAGTCAAAACGCTACATTTTAATGAGGAAAACGAGTTTCACGCTGTCGAGTTGATGGACGGTGAGATGCTCGAGGCAAAAGCTTGTGTCGTCGCGGTCGGCGGACAGTCCGTCCCACACACCGGTTCGACCGGAGACGGCTATCCATGGGCACAGAAGGCAGGACACACGATCACCGAACTCTTCCCGACAGAGGTGCCAATCAAATTGAATGACGCGTTCATCGGAACGAAACAACTTCAAGGATTATCGTTACGGGACGTCGCTTTGACGGTGCATGGCAAAAAAGGGAAGGCGATCAAGACGCATCAGGGAGACATGATTTTTACCCATTTCGGGATTTCAGGTCCAATCGCGCTCCGTTGCAGTCAGTACACAATCAAAGAACGGAAGCGCAGCAAAGAGCAAATCGTCCTCTTGTCACTCGACTTCTTCCCAGACACGTCACGAGATGAGCTCGTTCAGGAACTGTGGAACCAAGTACAGAGCCAACCGAAGCGTGCCGTTAAAAACGTATGGAAAGGCTATATCCCCGAGCGACTTCTTGACTTGTTGCTCGAAGAACTCGCATTTGGAGAAGAAGACGCGAGTCAGTTGAAGAAGCAATCCGTCATCGATTTCGCAACACGTTTGAAAATGTTCGAAATGCACGCCGTCGGGACACTCGACTTTGATAAGGCGTTCGTCACAGGTGGCGGCGTTTCGGTTAAAGAAGTTGCACCACAGACGATGATGTCAAAGAAGGCACCAGGTCTCTTCTTTGCCGGTGAAGTGCTCGACATTCATGGATATACAGGCGGTTACAACATCACGGCCGCTTTCACGACAGGACATTGTGCTGGATCGCATGCAGCCGAACTGGCGACAGGGCGGTAAACGGTTCGGTCAAACGCATCGTCTGCGTTCTATCATGATCACTAAACAATTAAAAGGTTTGATCCTGTCTCATTCAGGGTCAAGCCTTTTAACATTCTTTTCAACTTAATTTTCCAATTCCATCACATCTCGATACTTGTATTTTTCTAAAATCTCATGATCTTCTTTGAAGGTCCATTCGGGAATCGACAGTTCTGGGTGCGCCGTCAAATAGTCATGGAGCACATCCTTCCCTAGAATATAGTTACTCCAACGTGACATCTCTTTTTGATGATTACCGACTACAAAATCGGTGAAGGACGTTTCATAATCATTCACTCGACTCGCAATATGTTTCATGGTCGCTTCATCAACGTCTACATACCACGGTGGCGTTACCCCTTTGACAATGCGGTCGGCAAACGCATCCGCTTTCCCTTCGATAATCACTGACTCGAGAATCGAACTCAGGTTATATTCGTTTTGATCACGAAGGATCAGGTGATGGTATTCATGAGCCGTCGAATGGGCTAACACACCTTCGTCAAAATCTGTATCGAGAAACAAGATGAATGCGTCTTTGTATGCTGCTGCGCCTACACCTTTCAACGGTTCACTATCGTAGAAGAATTCAGGATTATACGGTGCAATAAACACTGTGCTCTTCTTTTTGGGGAGAATTTGATTTGAATCTGCATATGTCGATGCAATAATCTCTTTAATCTCGTCATGCTGCTCGATTAATTTATCTAACTGTTTCATCAATTGTTGCTTATGAGGAGTCGGCTTTAGATTAAAATCAGTTTTTAATATAGATGTATCGATTTTTTCTTCCTCTCCGACTTCCCCTATGTAATCCAATACATATTTTTTGAAGTTTTGTTTATTTTCCTCCGCATCAGTTGTTTCAAGGGATGCGTTCAAATATTGTTGGTATTGGATATAGAGTGGGACGATTGTCAATTCATTCTCTTCATTAATTTTTATCGTTTCGATTGAAACGTCAGGCTCTGATTTTTTAGATTCTAAATCTTTTTCATCCTCACTACACGCTGCTAACAGAAGTGCTGAACTCACACATAACATACTAATCAATTTTTTCAGTTGAATGACCTCCATATCAATGATCAATATCCCTCATTCGCTTACTTCTGTTAAATTATACCATTAATTACTCCCATAACCTTTCCAATCCCATCTAATATCAGCATGTCATCACGACCATCATAACAAAAAACGGCTTGAACCCATTCTAGTGAGGGCTCAAGCCGTTTGTGATTATTCTTTCCCTGCGATTTGACGACGCACTTCTTTTTCGAGCTCCGGCTCGGGCGGCATCCATCCTTCAGGTTTCATGACTTTATTGTCCGACTCGCGTAAGATCGGCTTCCCGTCCGGTCCAAGTTTCGCCATATTGGCGCGCTGGACGATTTCAAATAACGGAACGGGATCGAGCCCGAGTTCAACGAAACTGCCCATCACAAAGTATAACGCATCCGTCAATGCATCCCCTTGTCCGACGAGGCGTTCCACTTCATCCGACGGTGGTGCGTCTTGCAACGATTTTTGGACCGCTTTCTGGAATCCTACTTGGAATTGCTCGATGGCTTGTAAAAACTCTTCTTCCGATTGCGATGATTGATGCAAAAACTCGACGACCGCTTCCTCTGCCGTCCACACCGATCGTTTTGTCGCACGATCAAGCGTCAACGGTTGCGGCGATTTCGCTCCTGGATGTCCAAATGTCTCATGGAATTGTTTCACTTCTTCAAAAAAGTAACGCTTGCTCATCTGTCATTCCCCCATGATCAGTCCACAGATACGAAGGCATCTAAATCGAATACTTCCGGGTGGACGATTGCAAAGATTTCATTGTCTTGTAAAAACATACCGGTCGAATCATACACACGAGGCGTCACCATCTGACCGTTGATGGTCCCTTCTTCTGGGTTGACCGTATAGAGAACGAGCTCCTCAGAGTCGAGCACGTAGATGCGCCCTTGCCTCTCTACTAGCCCAACTCCTTCGAACCGTTCGAATTTTTGCTGGATGGAAGCACTCATCCCGTCAGCAGATAACGCTTGTCGTGAATCAAGCATCCATTCGGTCTCGGGCTCTTGTTTCTCTTCTTCCGCTTCTTGTTCGTTTGACTCATTGTCAGGCGCGTCTTCAGTTGCAGCCGTTTCGCTCGAGGCATCGTCATTCGTCGAGACGTTTTCTGTCGTTGAATCTTCCGATGATTCTTCTGTTTCTTGAGTAGTCGTGTCAGCGTCAGTCGACGTTTCTGATGATTTGTCATCGGCCGGAGTCTCCGGTTCGATCTCCCGTTCTTCGACATAAAGGAGCTCAAGGTCCGGGGTATCCGCCAATCGGTTCATCATGAACAGCCGTTTCGTTTCCCGGTCATACCCAAGACCAAAGATTCGGTCTTCCGATACGAGTCCTTTGATTTGTTTACGTGGTCGCTCGACCCAGCGTCCTTCTTCTCGCTCGATTGTAATGAGCGTACCGTTCGCTGTCACCGCATACACAAGATTTTCTTCGACCATGCGCATCCCGATAAAGTCATCGAGGCGCTGTTTCCCAGAATTCTCAAGTTGGAGCACAGAGTTGACGCGCGTCCCGTTTCCGCTCACTTCAAAAAATTCAGCTTGTTCGGTTAAGACCAAATACGCCCCGATCGTGTCACTGTAATACACTTCATCGATTTGACTGATTTGTTCGAGGGCATCGGTCGTATCGATATCTTCATCATCCTGCGCAGCTTCCACGGGTGGAAGTGAGGCCGTTTGATGACTCGTTTGAATATCAATTTTTTCAAATGTCGAGGCGACCTGTCGTTGAATCTCTTCATCTGAAAAGACAAAAACATAACAAAGGATCACACCGACCACGACAGCACATAATGTCGTGTATAGCACATAAGAACGTTTCATGGACATGTCGTCCCCTTCTACTTCAGTATCGCCCTTTAGTGTATCAAAACCGTCCATAAAAGAAAATGACCTCACCAAAAAGAAAAGAATGTGCGACAATGTCACACATTCTTTTTGTTAGCCAACTACAATATTGACGAGTTTTCCAGGAACGACAATGACTTTACGAACCGTCTTGCCTTCTGTGAACTCTTGGACACGCTCGTTCCCGAGTGCTTCCGCCTCAAGTGCTTCTTTTGATGCGTCACGAGAGACGTGCATTTTCGCACGGAGTTTCCCGTTCACCTGGATGACGACTTCAATCGTGTCGCTTACAAGTTTTGACTCATCGTATGTCGGCCAAGCCGCATACGTCAACTCTTCTGTCATGCCCATCTTCTCCCACAACTCTTCAGACAAGTGCGGCGCGACCGGTGAAAGCATCTTGATGAAGTCGACCATTTGCGATTTCGGCAACGTCTCTTGTTTGTTCGCTTCATTGACGAAGACCATCAATTGCGAAATCGCCGTGTTGAAGCGAAGGGCTTCATAGTCCTCCGTAACTTTTTTCACCGTCTGATGATACGTGCGTTCAAAGTCTGCAGTCGGTGCCACGTCTGCGAAGTTCGTCTGATCGAATAAACGCCAAACGCGGTCGAGGAAGCGACGTGCCCCGTCAAGACCATTCGTCGACCATGCGATTGCTGCATCAAGTGGTCCCATGAACATTTCGTAAAGGCGGAGTGTATCGGCTCCGTGCGACTTCACGATATCATCCGGGTTGACGACGTTCCCACGAGATTTCGACATCTTCTCGTTGTTCTCCCCGAGGATCATCCCTTGGTTGTAGAGTTTTTGGAACGGTTCGTTCGTCGGGACGACGCCGATATCGTAAAGAACTTTATGCCAGAAACGTGCGTAGAGCAAGTGAAGGACGGCATGTTCCGTACCTCCGATATACAAGTCGACTGGAAGCCAACGCTTGAGTTTTTCAGGGTCTGCAATCATCTCTTCGTTATCTGGATCGATATAACGAATGTAGTACCAGCAGCTACCTGCCCATTGTGGCATCGTGTTCGTTTCGCGACGACCTTTTTCCCCAGTGACCGGGTCCGTGTACGTCAACCATTCTTCCGCGTTCGCAAGTGGCGATTCGCCTGTACCTGATGGTTTGATTTCATCGATGATCGGAAGTTCGAGCGGAAGCTCTTCGACCGGTACCGTCTTCATCGTACCGTCTTCCATATGGACAACCGGGATCGGCTCACCCCAGTAGCGTTGACGGCTGAACAACCAATCACGAAGGCGGTAAGTCGTCTTCGCACGACCCGTGCCACTCGCTTCAAGCTCTTCAATGATCGTCTTGATGGCATCGGCTTTATTAAGTCCGTTCAAGCTACCTGAGTTGACGTGCTCTCCATCTTCGACGTGAGCCGCTTCCTCCACGTTTCCGCCTTTAACGACTTCACGGATTGGAAGGTCGAACGTTTTCGCGAACTCATAATCGCGCTCATCGTGTGCAGGAACGGCCATGACCGCACCTGTTCCGTATGTCGAGAGGACGTAGTCCGCTGTCCAAATCGGAAGTTTCTCACCGTTCACCGGGTTGATCGCATAAGCGCCCGTGAAGACACCTGTCTTCTCTTTGGCAAGGTCTGTACGCTCGAGGTCCGTCTTCTTCGAGACTTCCTCAATGTATGCTTCGACTGCCGTCGATTGTTCCGGTGTCGTGACCACTTTCGTGAACGGATGCTCTGGTGCGAGTGTTACGTATGTCGCCCCGTGAAGCGTATCTGGACGTGTTGTGAATACCGTGACGATCTTATCGTGACCATCGACTTTAAAGTCGACCTCGGCACCGACCGATTTGCCGATCCAGTTGCGTTGCATCTCTTTCACGCTCTCAGGCCAATCGAGACCTTCCAAGTCTTCGAGCAAACGCTCTGCGTATTCCGTGATACGAAGCACCCACTGCTTCATTGGGACACGGTAGACCGGGTGGTTCCCACGCTCTGACAACCCATCGATGACTTCCTCGTTCGCAAGGACTGTACCGAGAGCCGGGCACCAGTTGACCGCGACTTCATCGACGTATGCAAGACCACGTTCGAAGAGTTGCGTGAAGATCCACTGCGTCCATTTATAGTATTTCGGGTCCGTCGTGCTAATTTCACGGTCCCAATCGTATGAGAATCCGAGTTCTTTCAACTGACGGCGGAACGTCTCGATGTTACGCGCTGTGAATTCACGCGGGTCGTTCCCTGTGTCGAGTGCATATTGCTCGGCAGGAAGACCGAATGCATCCCAGCCAATCGGATGAAGTACGTTATATCCTTGCATCCGTTTCATACGAGCGATGATATCCGTCGCCGTATAACCTTCCGGGTGACCGACGTGAAGACCTGCACCGGATGGGTACGGGAACATATCAAGGACATAGAAACAATCCTTCTCCGGGTCTTCTGTCGTTTTAAATGCTTCTTTCTCTTCCCAACGCTTTTGCCACTTCGGCTCGATTTCTTGATGTTTAAAATAGCTCAACATTCTTCCTCCTCTGCATAATAAAAAGCCTTCCGTCCCCGAAAATGGGACGAAAGGCTTGAAAGCTCTCCGCGGTACCACCCATGTTGCATTGCTGCCACTTGAGACGCCGGTAACGAGGCGTAACCCCGGTTTTCCCTACTCGTTTCAGGAAAACAGCTCCAAGGCGAGTTCACAACATCCGCTTATCGATTCACACCATCCATCGACTCTCTTTGAAACGGAACGTTCGCTACTAGTCCTCTTCAACGCTTGCTATTCATCGTAGTCTATTTTAGCCCATTCTGAAATTCAACGTCAACTTGATTTTTCTGTGACACGAATGTCTTTCATGATGACAAATAGCGTTAAGGCCAACGTAGCAAGTAGTAGAAGCATGCCGAAGACTGCTGTAATGCCGAACATGTCATAGACAAAACCAGACAACGTCGGTCCAATCATTCGACCGACGGATGCTGCGATATTGACGAGCCCTTGGTATTGCCCAGCTTTCCCAGGTGGGGCAAGCTTCGCCGCAATCGTCGGAACAGCTGGCCAGACAAACATCTCCCCGATGGTCATGACAACCATCGCGACCATGAACATCCCGAATCCACCAGCGAATGGGACAATCAAGAACGCACCGAGGAAGATGGATGCCCCGATGATCAATTGACGTTTTAAGTCGTCCTCAAACTGTCGTAAGACGCGGTTGAGCAACGGTTGTGCGAAGACAATCATCGCCCCGTTCACTGTCCAAAGGAGTGAGTATTGACTGATTGTGACGCCGAGATCTTTCGAGTGAACCGCAATCGTCCCCTGCCATTGAACATACACGAACCAAAGCACCGCATAACCGACGGCGACATACCACATCGATTTCATCGTCGCACTCGATAGTGTCGTGGCTGCCGCTTCTAGTTGCGACTGAACGACAGGACGTGCCGGATTTTTCAAATAACGCAGTCCAAACAAGAGCACTACGACAAATAAGACCGATAAGAAGAAGTTCGCATAAAAAATCCACTCGATGTTAAATCGAGCGATTTGACCACTCATTGCCGTACCGAGGGCGACCCCCACGTTTTGCGCGACGTAAATCGCATTGAACGAACGGCGTCCCCCTTCTGGCCAAATGAGACCCGCAAACGCATATACGGTCGGAAAGACGAGTCCACCTGAAAGACCGATCAATCCGAGCCATACGAGATAGCCGAAGAACGTGGCATGAAACAGTAAAAATCCAAGCGAGCTCGCGAGCAAGAGACCGACAGAAATCATCAACGTCGTCTTCCCACCGATTCGATCGAATAGCGTCCCTCCGATGTAGTTCCCGACAATCGCGAGTGCCGAGTTCACAAGAAGCGCCACCCCAGCAAGCGTCATCGACTCACCTAAAAAATCATGAATATACAGTGTGTTAAATGGCCATAAAAAAGACGCCGCCGTTGTATTGAGCGCCATCGCAATGACTAAAATCCATACCGAAATTGGCATTTTATTGTTCACACCAAGTCCTCCTTTCATTCTTCTTTCACATTAAAAAAATCGGCACAAAAAGGCCGAATCGACAAGATTTCCTTATCAAACCTAAACGAACGCCAACGAAGTGTCAAGAAAAATTACTTATTATGAAGTTTTGTCATTTTCCGTTTGTGATAGGATGAGCAAGGAAGGAGAGATGAACATGAATCCATTCGGTCAAAATCGCTACCATACACTAAATGAGGCGTATCGCCGAGAGTACGGGGGCAAGGTGTTTAAAGTGCCACTCGATGGTGGCTTCACGTGCCCGAACCGTGACGGACGTGTCTCAAAAGGCGGATGCACCTTCTGTTCGGACGATGGAAGTGGTGATTTCGCGGGAAATGCTTGCGATCCGATTCCCGTTCAATTTGCAGAAGTGAAGGCTCGTCTCCACCGGAAGTGGAAAAATGCCAATTATATTGCTTATTTCCAAGCGTTTAGTAATACGTATGCACCAGTCGAGCGGTTACGTGAATTGTATGAACCGGCACTAAATGAGGATGGGGTCGTCGGTCTCTCGATTGCGACACGTCCTGACTGCTTGCCGGACGACGTCGTCGCCTATTTAGCAGAGTTGAATGAACGGACTTCCCTTTGGGTAGAGCTTGGTCTTCAGACCGTACACGACACCACCGCTAAAAAGATCAATCGCGGGCACGACTATCAATCGTTTTTGACCGGTCTTGCGAAACTTCGCCGTCACAACATTCGTGTCTGCGTTCATATCATCAATGGCCTCCCAGGTGAGACACCAGAGATGATGCTCGACACGGCACGAGAAGTTGCTAAAATGGACATACAAGGAATCAAGATCCATTTACTTCACGTCTTGAAACACACACCGCTCGCCCGTCAATATGAGAAAGGACTGCTCGACTTGATGGAGGAAGACACATACGTCTCCCTCGTCTGTGATCAACTCGAACGGATTCCCCCCGAGGTGATCGTCCATCGTTTGACAGGAGACGGTCCTCCCGACCTCTTGATCGGTCCGCTATGGAGCCGTCACAAGATGCAGGTGCTAAACAAGATTCGTGCGGAATTGGAGCGCCGGGATTCTTTTCAAGGAAAAAAGAAGGATGAGATGTATGGGATTAATGAGAGTACTACCTTTTGCAAAAAAATTACTACATGACCATCTCGAGGAAGGTCAGGTCGCCATCGATATGACGGCCGGGAACGGACACGATACGTTGTTCTTAGCGAATGCTGTAGGCGAGACAGGACATGTCTATGCTTTTGATATCCAATCAGAAGCTGTAGCAGCCACAAAGGCGCGGGTTGAAGAAGCGGATGTCAGTGAACGTGTGACCGTGATTCATGATAGTCACGATACGGTCCAAGCGGTCGTTGAAAAGGAAGCGCGTCCGATCACCGCGGCCGTCTTCAACTTAGGGTATTTACCGGGAAGTGATAAATCGATCACGACACACGGAAATACGACGATTGCCGCATTATCCCAACTATTAGACGTCATGGTTGTCGGTGGCGTCATCGTCATCGTGATTTACCACGGACATGAAAGTGGGAAAGTCGAACGAGACGAGGTGCTTCATTATGTAGAGTCCCTCGATCAAAAACAGGCAGGCGTCCTGCGTTATGGATTTATCAACCAAGTCAATCATCCCCCATTCATCGTGGCGATTGAAAAACGTGCATAAGAAAAAGGCGGCTCATTAGAGTCGCCTTCTGTCATTCTTGAATCAATTCATAAAACGTCATGAGGGTTTCCGCGAATTTCGTGTTCAATCGTTCGTAACCAAAGTGTGGGAATCCTTCCAATCGCCGGATATACACTTGGTCCCCACCGATTTTTCGACAAACATTCAACGTCAACTTCACGTCCGCAAACTGGTCGTCTGGTGCATAGAAACAGGCGAGCGGAAGGCGTGGCAGATGCTTCTTCTCTTCCTGATGCTCGACGATTTCTTCTTCGATCTCCCGATATTGCGCATATGTGATTTCTCCGAATCGGGACGACTCGTCTCCGCCGCCAGTAAATGTCATCATCCCAAGTGGCAAGTCAGGACGAAAACGGTCGACAGCACTTGCGACGACTTGTTTCAACCCACCGATTTGACGAGTGGCATGCCAATCAAACAATGGGGAGATATATGTGAGACTCCCGAGTGGCACATCGTACTCCTGCAAAAGGCGATTCGTTAAGAGTGCGCCAAGACTGAATGCCACGACATGAATCGGTAATTTATATTCTCCTGCCTCGCGCAATGCTCGCTTGATTAGTTGCTTATGGTCACCCGCCGTCAATCCAATCGATTGTTCGCGGACGACGATGACTTCATACTCGTCTTCGAGCCGTCGAATAAAGTTCTCGCTGATCCGTGACGTGAATTGTAACGGATACACGATGACGATGACTCCTTTTCGTACTTCTTCATTTGCCATACAGCCGTCACCTCGTTTATAGACTACATTCATTGTATCAAAAAAACATCAGCCGCAACTGATGTTTAAATAAAATCCGTCTGGAGGCTTAGCTCGGGTCATATCGTAAATGGATGAGTTCCATCGGACGATCATATACCTCTTCCTGGATGCGATTCACTTCTTTGAAAGATTGATGCAAGAGGAAGGCGATTGCTTGCTCATTCGAATTCTCAACGTACACTTCCATCGGCTGTTCTTTTTTCGATTGAAGGTGGGCCAAAAAGGCTGCGCCGTAGCCGTTTCGATGATAATCGGGGTGCAGATAGAGGCGGAGCATCTCCCACATGTCACCGCGATCGATGGCATGACAAAATCCGATGACATCTTCTTCATATTCGCCAACGATAAAATACTGTTCTCGTGCTTCTTCACTTGAACTGATTGCTCGTACAATCTCTTCTTGCCGATACGCGCGTTCCATCGCTCTCGTTCGATTGGAATCATCCTGTGAAATGGTCGCCAGCGCGATGTTCCGAATCAGCGTCGCATCTTCTGGCACTGCTTCCCTCATGTTCATGACAGCTTCCCCCTTTTGGCCAATCTATTTGTATCATTCCCTATCCCGGTGTTTTTATCCTGCTCCTTCATTTCTTTTTCATGACGATTCATCAGAAAACGTTACGTAGACATTGCTCTAGGGTATAACACAACCAATGCCAATCAAACGAAGGAGTGGAACCACATGGAACCTAGACAAGAACATGACCCGAAAGTAGAACAGACAGCAAACCCGAACCGTCAATTTGATCAATTGGACGGGGGAAGTCCAAAAATCAGTGTCGTGACCGGGATGTTGCTCGGTGCACTCGTCGGTGGTCTACTCGCCTTACTTAGCTCCTCGAACCGGGAGCAGACAAAGCAATCCCTCTCGAATGCGAAATCGTCGGTCGGGGGCATCGTCAACGAAGTGAAACAAGATCCTGCCGGAAAGGCGTCTCAAGTCATTGAACAAGTGAAGTCGGCCTCGACAAAGATTCAAGAAGTCTCTACAGATGTCCAAAACGTATACGAAAAAGTCGTCGGGGAAGTCGATACCGTGAAAGAGGACGTCACTAAAATCGTCGAGACGGCTCAAGAGGCCAAGTCGGACTTACAGGACATCGGGGAGAAAGTCGTCGAAGCGAAGGATACGGCGCTTGGACAAGATCCGACAACCGATTCTTCATCCGATTCGAACAAACAGGCACCGCCGACAGCATAAAAAAACGACCTTTCCTCGGAAAGGTCGTTTTTGATGATTACGCGAAACGTTTCGCGCCTTCTTCAAGAATGGCTGCTTTATCTGTTTGCTCCCATGGGAGTTCGATGTCTGTACGACCGAAGTGACCGTAAGCTGCCGTTTGTTTGTAGATCGGGCGACGAAGGTCAAGCATCTTGATGATGCCTGCTGGACGGAGATCGAAGTTCTCGCGAACGAGTTCAACGAGTTCCGTTTCGCTCAATTTACCTGTGCCGAACGTATCGACAGCGATTGATACTGGGTGTGCAACACCGATTGCGTATGCAAGTTGAACTTCTGCTTTATCAGCAAGTCCTGCTGCAACGATGTTTTTCGCTACATAGCGGGCTGCGTATGCCGCTGAACGGTCAACCTTTGTAGGATCTTTACCAGAGAATGCACCGCCACCGTGACGAGCGTATCCACCGTACGTATCGACGATGATCTTACGTCCAGTCAAACCTGCGTCCCCTTGTGGTCCACCGATTACGAAGCGACCAGTCGGGTTGATGAAGTATTTTGTTTCAGCATCGATGAGTTCAGCAGGAATGACTGCCTCGATGACATGTTTTTTCAAATCTTCTTGAATTTGCTCAAGCGTGATTTCTTCAGCGTGTTGTGTCGAAATAACAATCGTATCGATGCGCACAGGGTTGTTGTCCTCATCATACTCGACGGTTACTTGCGTCTTCCCGTCCGGACGAAGGTACTCGAGCGTACCGTTCTTACGCACTTCAGCAAGACGACGTGACAACTTGTGTGCTAACGAGATTGGAAGCGGCATGAGTTCAGGTGTCTCGTTTGTCGCATATCCGAACATAAGACCTTGGTCTCCTGCACCGATTGCATCGAGTTCCTCTTCAGTCATCTGACCTTCACGTGCTTCAAGCGCCTGGTCAACACCTTGCGCGATGTCTACCGATTGCTCATCGATTGACGTCAAGACCGCACACGTTTCAGCATCAAAGCCATATTTCGCACGCGTGTATCCGATTTCGCGGATTGTTTCACGGACAACTTTCGGGATATCCACGTAAGTTGACGTTGTGATTTCACCAGCTACGAGTACAAGACCTGTTGTGACAGACGTTTCTGCCGCAACACGGGCATTCGGGTCTTCCGCTAAAATGGCATCCAAGATGGAGTCAGAGATCTGATCACAAATTTTGTCTGGATGTCCTTCAGTAACCGACTCTGAAGTAAAAAGTCGACGGTTCAATTTTGACATTCAAAAAACCTCCTATAATAAGGGTATTATGTGGACGGTACTCGTTCCCCTTACGCGTTGCTTTGGGACGGTAATGAAAAAAACCTCCCCCGATGACATACATGGGGAAAGGTTGAATCGTTCTTCCTTACCCTCTTATCGTTCGAAGCTAATGGCTTCGCTTCAGGATAGCACCTTTTCCGCACAAGACTTCATGTCGGACGGTTGCTGGGCTTCGTAGGGCCTTGTTCCCTCCACCGCTCAGAATAAGAGTATCCGTTACGAAAACCATCATATAAATGACACTCGATTATGTCAAGGGAATCGGACGAATTCGTAAAAGTTTTCACAGACTTGCAAAACATTTCTGTTTGTGAATCGTCAAACATTTTTTTATTTCGTTTCTTTTTTTTAACACCTTGTGATAAGAGAATGTGATAAAATGACTTTGTAAGAAAGCGCTTACTTAGAGAGAAGAAACGCTTGTGTTTAATTAGTGTGTCACATATAATTAAAAATGTCATACTGATTAATCGTAATCGCGGAAGTATGCGGATTTCATCCACATCTATTTAGGGGAAAGGTGGGATTCAGGATGGCGACAACGCTCCTGAAAATCGAAGAATTAATTAATGGTGCCGACATGTTACGGAACTTGACGGTTCCAGAGCTGGTGGAAGAAGCCATTCAAAATGGTGAAGGTGTACTGACAAAAGACGGGGCATTATCTGTCAGCACCGGTGCTTTTACCGGACGGTCACCGAAAGACAAATTCGTCGTACAAGATGAAGTCAGCAACAACCTCGTCGATTGGGGTAAAGTGAACCAACCGATCGCAGAAGAGAAGTTTTCAGCACTTCTTGACAAAGTTCTCGACCATTTAGAAAAGAAGGATAAGCTGTATTATCTAGAAGCATCCGCTGGTGCAGATGAACACTATACGTTGCCTGTCCGTGCCATTACGGAGTATGCGTGGCACAGTCTGTTCGCCAAACAATTGTTCTTACGCGAATGGCCGACGAAAGGTGCGTTCGACCCGTTCACGGTCATTTATGCACCGAGCTATAAAGCAGACCCTGCGGTCGATGGTACGAACTCTGAGACGTTCATTCTCGTCTCATTCGCCAAGCGCACGATTCTGATCGGGGGAACAGAATACGGTGGCGAAATTAAAAAATCTATCTTCTCCGTCATGAACTTCTTGCTACCTGAGCAGAACGTGTTATCGATGCACTGTTCGGCAAACGTCAACGATGCGAACGAAACGGCACTCTTCTTCGGATTGTCGGGCACTGGGAAGACAACGCTTTCGGCTGACCCTGAGCGTCACTTGATTGGAGACGACGAACACGGATGGTCACCGGATGGGGTCTTCAACATCGAAGGAGGTTGTTACGCGAAGACGATCAACTTGTCTCGTGAGAACGAACCTCAAATCTATGATGCGATTCGCTTCGGTTCATTGATTGAAAACGTCGTGTTGAATGGAGATCGTACACCGGACTATAAGAACATTTCCTTGACGGAAAACACACGTGCGGCATATCCAATCGAGTTCATCGACAATGCGATGCTCCCATCTCGCGCAGGTCATCCGAATACGATTGTCTTCTTGACGGCAGATGCATATGGCGTCTTGCCTCCGATCAGCAAACTGACGAAAGAACAGGCGATGTACCACTTCTTGTCGGGTTATACGTCAAAACTTGCCGGCACGGAGCGCGGTGTCACAGAACCACAGGCGACATTCTCGACTTGCTTCGGTTCACCGTTCCTTCCGCTCGCTCCAGAGCGTTACGCGGATATGCTCGGTAAATTGATTGAGGAACACGACGTGGATGTCTACCTCGTCAACACAGGTTGGACTGGCGGTGCATACGGTGAAGGTTCGCGTATGAAACTCGCTTACACGCGTGCGATGGTCAACGCCGCAGTCAACGGTCAACTTCGTGACGTCGACACGAAGAAACATGACATTTTCAACGTCGAGATCCCAGTAGCCATCGAAGGCGTACCGAGTAACGTGCTCAATCCACGTGACACGTGGAGCGACCCAGCTCGCTACGATGTCGAGGCGAAGGCACTCGCGATGAAGTTTAAAGAGAACTTCACACGGTTCACGAAAGCGAGTGAATCGGTCATCGCAGCCGGTCCACTGGTCATCTAATACGAAAGCACCGACTCATCGAGTCGGTGCTTTTGCTTGTTGTAGCATCCATTCCATCGCTTGTTCGGTCGTCTCCCATTTATCCCAAAACGGGAGTTGGTGTCCGAACGGAAGCACCCAAAACTCGGCCTGCTCACCTAATTTCTCGGCGACTGCCGTCGCATGGCGCAATCGGACCTGTTCATCATCCGTACCGTGGATGATCAGCGTTGGAGCGCCCCATTCCTTATAGAGCGGAGAACGTTCCGTATATGCCGTTTCTGCCGATTCAGGGTCCCCGCCCGTCATGCGACGTAACATCTTCCGCATCGAGCGCTGCTCTTCATACGTCCACTGTAGATTCGTCACACCGGCCCATGAAGTGACAGTGGTGACCGGTCGTTCAGATGCGAGAGAGAGTGCCATCATCCCACCGCGCGAAAAACCGAGCGCATGAATCGGTCGTCCACTCGTTTGGACGCGATCATAGAGTGAGAGTACGTCTTCTAAATCCTCTCCACCGAAGTCTTCTTTTCCCGTACCTCCGTGATTGCCTCGATAAACCGGGGCCACCACATGAAAACCACGTGCCGCAAATTGCATGAGTCGCGGCAACCGGACGTCTCCGATTCGTGCCGTCCCCCCTCGTAAGTACATCAATACCTGTCCGTTCGACCGTTTCGGTTCAATCGAATAAGCGACGACCTCTTCCCCATCATTCGTCGTATACCACCCACGCGTCACCCGATAACCGGCATAAGGTGGCAAGACGTCGACCCGATCAAACCAAGTGTTGCTCATGGAGCACCCTCATCGTTTCCGGTAAGACACGGTCTTTCATCATAAAACTGTAACGTGGATTCCGTAGTAGGTTGTCCGGCAAGACATCGATCAAGACGGCCCCATCCGTCTCGTCGACTGCGGGATGATCTTCGAATCGTTCGATTTCCGCAAAATAAATGTTTTTGATGACGGTGTCGCCGCGGCCGAGCACACGATACTGCCCCATGTATCGTAATGTCTTGACGACGCCTCCGGTCTCTTCATATACTTCCCGGATGGCAGCGGCATCCTCATGTTCGCCCGGCTCGACTTTCCCACCTGGGAATTCGAGCCCTCGTTGCTTATGTTTCGTCAATACCCATTTGTCCTTATATCGGGCGACGACCCAGACGTGGAGCGGCGTGTCTGAGAACGGATAATGGGTGAAGCTTAACTCGACTTGATTATGATAGTAATCCTTGAATGTCTTCATAGTCCATCCCTTTCTTTCCCCTGTCTACTCTCACTTTACCTTGTCTGCACCCAGTTTCAAACAAAAAAATCGGTCCGACACGCGGACCGATTCGTTTTCTTATTGATTCAAGCGTTTTTCAAGTTCTGCTTTTTGTTCTTCATACCCTGGTTTACCGAGTAATGCGAACATGTTCGCTTTGTATGCTTCAACGCCAGGTTGGTTGAACGGGTTCACCCCGAGGATGTATCCGCTCATTGCACATGCTTTCTCGAAGAAGTAGAACAAGTAACCGAGGTGGTAAGGTGTCATCTCTGGCAATTCGACGACAAGGTTCGGTACGTCCCCATCTGTATGTGCGAGGAGCGTCCCTTCTGTCGCCTTGTCGTTCACGAATTGGATTGTTTCGCCTGCGAGGAAGTTCAAACCATCCAAGTCTTGTGCGTCTTCTGGGACATTCATTGTGTGACGGACTTCTTTCACACGGATGACTGTCTCGAACAAGTCGCGACGGCCTTCTTGAATGTATTGACCCATCGAGTGAAGATCAGTCGAGAAGTCGACAGCCGCAGGGAAGATCCCTTTGTTGTCTTTCCCTTCTGATTCTCCGTAAAGCTGTTTCCACCACTCTGACACGTAGTGTAGAGCTGGTTCGTAGTTGACGAGCATCTCAATCGATTTACCTTTCGCATAGAGAGCATTACGTACGACTGCATACTGATACGCTTCGTTCTCAGCCAATTCTGGCGAGCTGTAGGCGTTTTGTGCATCGCGTGCGCCTTCCATCAAAGCATCGATATCGATTCCTGCAGCGGCAATCGGAAGAAGTCCGACCGGTGTGAGGACAGAGAAACGTCCACCGACGTCATCTGGAATAACGAACGTCTCGTAACCTTCAGCGTCCGCGAGCGTCTTGAGGGCACCACGGGCACGGTCTGTCGTCGCATAGATCCGCTCACGCGCTCCGTCTTGACCATACTTATCTTCCATGAATTGCTTGAGGACACGGAATGCGATCGCAGGTTCTGTCGTCGTTCCTGATTTCGAGATGACGTTGATTGAGACGTCTTTCCCTTCAAGCACTTGAAGCAATTCTCTCATATACGTTGAAGAGATGTTATGGCCCGCATAGAATACTTGTGGCGCCTTGCGCTCTTCTTTTGACAATACGTTGAAGAACGAATGTTGAAGCATTTCGATCGCTGCACGGGCACCGAGGTAAGAACCTCCGATTCCGACGACGACGAGAACATCTGAATTCTCGCGAATTCGTTCCGCCGCAGCTTTGATTCGTGCGAACTCATCTTGATCGTATTCGGTCGGAAGGTCGACCCACCCAAGAAAATCACTTCCGGCACCGCTCCGCTCGTGAATCACCGAGTGAAGAGTTTTTACCGTTTCTTGCATTTGGTCGATTTCATGCTTCCCTACGAATGAGAGCGCGTTTGAATAATCGAAACGTACAGTTGACATGTCATTTCCTCCTTTAAATCGCTCGTAAAAGAGCCATACATGACCCATCATAAACGGAAAGTCTAGATTCGTTCAATCATTATTGCAAAATAGGCAAGAAATCGCCTTATTTACTTAGTTCGAGAATATGCGCAACATCTTCCCGTTCGAGCGTACGGAAACGACCAAATGCACCACGTTTCATCGCAGAATCAAGAATCGCATCGAATGTCGACTCATCGATATCGTAGTCACGAAGCGAGTTCGGTGCACCGAGTTGATCGAAGAACGCACGGATGGCCTCGATTGTACGCTTCCCTGTCTCTAAATCCGTTGCACCTGGCTCCACATCGAACACTTCCGTACCGAGTCGAGCAAAGCGAGCCGCGTTGTCTTCATCCAACACATGTTCCATCCAACGTGGGAAGAGGATCGCGAGGCCCCCAGCATGCGGGATGTCATGGACAGCAGATACGGCGTGTTCGATGTTGTGCGATGCCCAGTCACCGGCTGCACCCATTTGAAGTACACCGTTCAATGCCATCGTACCTGAGAATAAGATGATGGCACGGAGGTCTACGTTTTCTAAATCGTTGACGAGTTTCGGTGCCGATTCGACGACCGCTTTCAACACACCTTCTGTCATGCGTTCTTGTACCGGCGCATGGTTCGGGTGGAAGTATTGCTCGAAACAGTGGCTCATCATGTCGACGATGCCATAAATTGTCTGGTCTTTTGGAACTGACACGGTGTAACGTGGATCGAGGATCGAGAATGTCGGGAATACAAGTGGGTGACCCCAACCGAACTTCTCTTGAGTCTCCCAGTTCGTGATGACCGATCCCGAGTTCATCTCCGACCCTGTCGCAGCGAGTGTAAGGACTGTCCCGAATGGTACCGCCTCTGTCGGGATATGTTCACGAAGTACGATGTCCCACGCGTCCCCGTCATATGGAATCGCTGCTGAAATCAGTTTTGTGCAGTCGATGACGGAACCGCCACCGACAGCTAGCAAGGCATCAACGTCCTCTTCACGCGCAAATTTCACCGCACGACGTACAGTCTCAATCCGCGGGTTCGGTTCAACACCTGAGAAGTCTACGTATGAGATACCGGCTTTTTCAAGCTCGGCCACGACTTCATCGTACGTCCCGTTCTTTTTGATGCTTCCGCCACCATAGACGAGCATCACTTTCTTCGCGTCAAGCGCTTCTAGTTCTCCACCTAATTTTTCGACCTGATGTGTTCCAAAAATTAGTTTTGTCGGGTTTTTGTATTCAAAGTTGTGCATAAGTTAACCTCCTCATAGAAATATGTAACACCTACACTATATACCCTGTTTTCACGGAATGAAAAGTATCGTGCTTACTGATAGATACGGTCGATGATGTGATGCAAGATGACCGCTTCCTCCGCTTGCCGATAGTTCAGCTCTTCTCCACAGGCCTCAAGGAAGAGTCGGATTTGCCGCTCATACGGGTCGTGTTCAGTCAAATAAGCTGGTCGCTCGTCAAACAATGCCCCAAATTTCTCCGTGTGAAGTGTGAGCGGGAACAGACTGGCTCCGGCTTTCGTGCCGCGACATTCCACTCGCATCGTATCTTTTTCCTCGATATTGGCCATGTAGCTGACGTCGAGTAATAAGGATGCTCCGTTTTCAAACGTGACCATCGCTCTCGCCGTATCCTCGACTGTGAGCGAACTCGCGTCCCATTCCCCCAGCAAGCCGACACCAGGACGATTCCCTAAGTACTGACCTACATGACCGACGACCTCTCTCGGTTTCGGGTATCCCATCAAATGAAGCGCCAGGTCTAACATATGCACACCTATGTCGAGTAATGCACCCCCGCCTTGCAGTTCTTTATTCGTGAAGACACCCCATCCCGGAATTCCACGCCGTCGAAGCGCGAGCGCCGTCGCTGCATAGATGTCTCCGAGTTCACCCGCATCAATCATTCGCTTCAACAGAACCGTATCCTCACGATGTCGGTAATGGAATCCGTAATGCAATGTTTTTCCGGCTCGTTTTGCCGCTTCTAACATCTCGATCGCTTCATTCTCTGAAATTCCCGGTGGCTTCTCACAGAGAACGTGACATCCTGCTTCAAGCGCAAGCAGCACTTGCTCTTTATGTAAGGCGTTTGGTGTACATATACTGACCGCATCGAGATTTTTGCGTGAAAGCATCTCTTCGACCGTCTCATAAACGTTTGGGATGCCGAACTGTCGTGCGACACGTTCCCCGTTTGCCCGTGTCCGGTTCATGACCGCTACCACATCCATGCCTGCTTTGACATAATTCGGGATATGGGCACTCGTCGCAATTCCTCCCGTTCCGATGATGCCAATCTTCATGCCATCCCCTCCTATTCGCTTTACAGTTTCGTCATTCAATCCGCCGATTCCTGTAAAATAAAAAAGGTGACCCGTTTAGAACGGGCCACCTTGAAACACTTACTTCTTGAAGTTTGTGTTTTTGATCCAGTCTTCAAGTTTGTCTTTGAGGACTGTGAATCCTGGAGCTTCTTCTTGCTTGAAGTTTGAAGATGCTTCGTTGCGGCGTGGCGCACGACGAGCTGGCTTCGCAGACTTCTCGCGTTTTGGAGCTTCTTGAGTCGCTTTCATTGAAAGCTTGATTTTTTTAGAAGCTTCGTCCACTTCAAGGATTTTCACTTCAACTTCTTGACCAACTTGAACGTAATCGTTTACGTCTTTTACGTAGTCGTGTGAGATTTCTGAAATGTGTACAAGACCTTGAGTCTCATCGTCGAGTGCTACGAAAGCACCGAAAGGTTGGATTCCTGTTACTTTACCTGTTAATACTTGATCTTTTTCGTATTTTGCCATTACAAACAACTCCTATGCTAAATTCATCAACTTACTATAACATACTTTTTTCGATAAAGTGTAGAATTTAGTAAAAAAGATTATTTTTGACGTGTTGGTATGTTTTAAAGTCGAAGTGCGGGGTAAATACAAATCAAGCAAGACTTCAAGTATTCCCCCCTGATTCCGCTAGGCGACTCGCCTAGCCCTTTTTTTGTTCAAAATGTCGTAAACGGCTTCTGATGACGAATCGGATAGATCGTTTCTCCAGCCATGTCGTTCAAAATGACCGCATTTCGATAGACTGCCATCCCGAGATTCGTCGCAGCCGGACCATGTGAATGCTCTATATTCGTGTGCGTAAACAACTTTCCGCCTAGCGACTCGCTCATGATCACCTCATACGTGTCACGGACTGCCCATTCTCCCTCTACTTCCCATACAACCGGGAGCTGATCTATCCAAGATGGGATCACCGGGCGATACCCCGTCGCCACGACAACGAGATCGTACTCTCTTTCAATCATTTCTCCCGTATACCGTTGGGTCCCTTTCAAACGATGTGTTAACCAATCATAAGAAATCGATTCCACTTCGACCTGTGTCATCATATCAGCCTTCGTCGCTTTCGCTTCTGCCGTCCGATGATACAAGGTCTCATAGATCGAGGTCATCGTCTCAGGATTGACACCATGACGGAAACGCTCGAATGACCCGAGTAGCTCTTGCCGAGCGTCGTACGGTAGCTTATGAAAATAATCGACATAATCCACACTAAAAATTTCATCCCCAAGCTTGCCTGCTTCGAGTGACTCAAATTGTTCGGAGCGTGTGATCCAGTCGACGCGTTGTTCATCCGTCGCTTCACGCAACAAGTCCAGAAAGACTTCCGCCGCACTCTGTCCGCTCCCCACGACCGCGACACGATATCGGTCTTTGAGGACGTCACGGTACGTCAAATAATCGCTCGTATGAATGACTTGTTCAAACCCGTCCGGCACGAATGGCGCCGCCCCTGTCCCTAGGACGAGATGTCTTGTATGAACTTGTGGCGATCGACCATCTGATTCGACGGTCACGAGGAAGCCCTCTTCTTCCACTACAACGTCAGACACATAATGATTGAAACGAATCGTCGACAGTTGATTTACAACCCATCGCAAGTAACGATTGTATTCCGTTCGAGGAATCTTATCTTGTTCTTGCGTGATAAATGTTTGGAGTCGACCCGTATCACTCAAATAGTTCAGAAAACTCGCCGAATGGGTCGGGTCCGCCAACGTGACGAGATCTTGTAAATAATGCGTTTGCATCGTCATCCCTTCAATCAACATGCCTTCATGCCACATCATCTCCGCGCGTTGCTCAAAGCAAATCCCATGCAGTTCAGTTTTTTCCGTAAGGGCCATGAGACCAAGATTATACGGACCACACCCGATTGCAACAAAGTCAAATCGTTTCATCATCTTCACCTCGCCCGTCTTTTCCCTTTCGTTATATCGCTAAAACGCCAAAGAACTCTCATGAATGAGAGTCCTTGGCTACTGTGACTTCAAATTGTTTCATGAAACGTTGAATCCGGAGAATCGCTTCTTGTAGTTGTTCGAGCGAAGTCGCATAACTCGCCCGGACGAATCCTTCCCCGCTCTCACCGAAGGCATTTCCAGGAACAACGGCGACACGTTCTTCGATGAGAAGACGTTCTGCAAATTCCTCACTCGTCAATCCAGTATGTCGAATCGAAGGAAAAGCATAAAATGCTCCACCTGGCACGTGCGTCGGTAATCCCGCCTCGTTCAGCGCTTGAATGAAATAGTTCCGACGTTGACGATAACTTTTCACCATGCTCGGCACGTGCTGCTCACGAGTCCGAAGTGCCTCGAGTCCACCGAATTGAACGAGCGTAGGTGCACACATCATGCCATATTGATGGACCTTCAACATCTCTCGTGTCACAACTTCGGGCGCGCATGTGAAGCCAAGACGCCATCCTGTCATTGCGAACGCTTTTGAGAAACCATTCACAACAATCGTCCGGTCTCGCATGTCGTGGAGCGTCGCGAAGCTGACGAATGGGTCGTCATAACAAAGTTCCGCATAAATCTCATCGCTGACCACCCAAAGGTCATACTTTGTCGCGAGTTCTGCGATTTGCGCGAGTTCGTCGCCATTCATCGTAGCGCCCGTTGGATTGGACGGGAAGCAGAGCAAGATCGCTTTCGTTCGTTCTGTGATGGCTTGCTCGACGTCATCCCGATCGAGTCGAAACCCTTTCTCTGGACGACACGCGACAGGCACGACGGTTCCACCTGCCAACTCGATGAGTGGACCATATGAAACGAATGCCGGTTCGACCACGATGACCTCGTCCCCTGGATTGAGAAGGGCACGGAATGCGATATCGAGCGCCTGCGATGCCCCTGTCGTGACAATCAATTCAGACGTCGGATCGTACTCGACTAAAAAGCGTTCTTTCATATAAGTTGCAATCTCTTCACGCAACTCGATGAGACCGGCGTTAGCACTATAGGCCGTATATCCTTCTTCGAGTGCGGCATAGCTCGCTTCTCGCACGTTCCACGGTGTGATGAAATCCGGTTCTCCCACCCCGAGAGAGACCACGTTATCCATCGTCTGTGCTAAGTCGAAGAAACGGCGAATGCCCGATGGCTTCATCGAGACGACTTGATTTGATAAAGACTTCATGGCGTGATGTTCAACCGCTTATCTTCAGTTTGTGGGGTGAACAAGATCCCGTCATGTTTGTACGTCTTCAATTTGAAGTGAGTTGTCGTCGACAAAACCGAATCAAGCGGCGAAAGCTTGTCTGAGACAAATGAGGCAACATCTTGAAGCGAGTTTGCCCGGATGACGACTTGAAGGTCATAAGCCCCCGACATCAAATAAAGCGCCGTCACTTCTGGGAAGCGATAAATACGCTCGGCCACGTCGTCAAATCCGCGCCCTCGTTTCGGAGTCACTTTAACGTCAATGAAGGCAGTGACATCGTGGCGATTGATTTTTTGCCAATTGACCATGGCACGAAATCCAAGGAGAATCCCGTCTTGCTTGAACTTCTCGAGCATCGACTCAATCGTCTCTTCATCGAGTGCCAACAAGTCAGCCAACATCTTCGTCTCGAGATACCCCTTTTCTTCTAACAATTCTAACAACTCAAGTTCTTTTGATGAATACATACTTATTCTCCTTCCGTTCGACCAGGTAGCACGCCTGTGAACGTTCTCTCTGTCTGTCTCACGTATGAACGTCGTTCCTCCTGAACGATATGGAAATTCTTCATCTCCATGTCTGTCAGACCGTGCTTTTGACAAAAACGATCAAAATAACGACGTCTCGTTTCATCCTGTATTGCTGATAGGTTGTCGGTCCCGTTGAACGCGTACAGTACCGTCGCACGCGCCGGGTGTGACACGGTGAATGCATCCATTACCCTTAACAAGAAATCCCAATCCCAGTAGTTATAGACGTCTTCGTCGAATAGGCCGATCGTGTCATGAATCGATTTGCGATACATCGTACCCGAAGGGATAAACGTCGAGTCCTGACGCATCCGCTCTCGATCGAACGCGTAAGCGAACGGTTCCCAGTCCGTCACGACACGACGGCCTCCTCTCCATTCGAAGCGGAACAGCTCAGCGTCCGAATAGACGAGGTCAGCCTGTTGAAGGTCGCGTAGCCCTGCCTCTAGATGTGTCGGCATGAGCAAATCGTCATCGTCTAGTAACAAGATGACATCGCCTCTCGCTTCGAGAACACCACGATTACGGGCACGAACATGATGGTTTTCACCCACTTCGATGACACGTGCATCCAATTGATTCAAAAAAGGCGCCAAAAGGTGTTGTTTTGGCGGCCCTTCATTATTCATGACCAAGACCTCAAACTGCTGAAACGTTTGGACCGTTAGACTTTCAAGCAGTTCCGTCAGTTCCGTCTCGCGCTTATAAGCCGGAATGACAATCGAGACAATCGGTTTCATCCGCGATATGCCGTCTCAACGAGTGGAAGAATTGCTTCCCAGCTCACACCGTTCTCCTTTGATACGGTCACAAAGTCACCATAAGCAAAGACACTCTCCACGCCTTCGATTTCAACTAACTTGGCGAGAAGCGGTTGATCTGTCGCTTCGCCCGCCTTCACACTTTGACTCTTGGCGCCAAACACGTTCTCTGGAAGTGTCACTTTCATCGCATTCGGATTCGGTGTTGGATCAATTCGTAACATTATTGGTTCCTCCTTATAGTTGGCAAGATGACGATGCGAGGAGTCGCTGCGCCATCTCGAAAATCTCTGTTTCTGGTGGACACGCATCGAACGCTTCAAGAAGCGTTCGGCGAATCACTTCGGTCAATTGTTCGGTAGAATCGACATAGGTTAATGCCATCATGACTTCATCAAACTCCGGTCCGTATGAACCTGCCCCATAACCGAGTGGGTCCCATGTTAATAATAAGTCTTCTGTACGCACTTGTTAAACCCTTCTTTTCGCTGAAATTCCATGTCCTACTTCACCAATCTACCTTACTTTTTACTCGGATACCAGCCTTGACAAATGGATTCATATTTCTTGATTCATCAGAACACTATATCTAGTATGAAATGAATATGCAGGTATTTTGATAAGTAACGTCAAATACAATCCATTCCACCTCAAACAAACGGATGAAATGTTTCATCAAGAGTGATGAAATCGAATTCATCAATTTGTGAAAAAACAAGCAAAGACAATACATAAATTTTTTTCATCTCAGTTCTCTGTCTCAAATTGGGTCATGAAGCCCTTTTGGAGCAAAAGCAAAAAGGTGACGGGCACATTCCAGAATGTCAAGGATTGAAAAACTAAATATAGGTGTTTTATGATTAAAAAGATAAAAAAGTGTCAATATATAGTTAACGGGTATTTTGATCGTTAACACGATATTGTGACAGGTAAGGAAGTTCTTATTATCCTTTTATAACGTCTACACCATCTAAAGGAGTGATCTATTTTGACATCCCCTATCCACCACGAGACGATGCTACCAGCGGCTCCAACGCTTTCTGACGTCTCTTCTCTTATTCAATCTATCCAGACACGGTATCCTCACTTAAGCGTAGAACGCTATGAAGAACGGGCGATTCGGGCGCTCGAGACAAAAACGCTAACACAAGATGTAGTATATGACTTATTGACGATGCATGCCCTCGATATGTTGAAAGCCGAAGAACCGGACTGGACGTTCGTGGCAACGGAAATGTACTTGAACCGCCTCTATCTTGAAGCGGCACGCAACCGCGGTTACGAAGCATCTATGCGTTATGGTAACTTCTATCAACTGGTCGAGACGTTAACATCAAAACGAATTTTCACGTCAGCGCTTCTCGATACGTATTCAAAAGAAGACATGGACCATCTCGAAACATTGATCGACCCATCCCGTGACCGTCTCTTCACATATATCGGACTCCGCACGTTGTCGGACCGCTATCTTGGGCGCGATCATGTGAAGAACCTTTATGAGCTTCCACAGGAGCGCTTCATGGTCATCGCGATGACGCTCATGCAAAAAGAAGATGAGACGACTCGATTGAAGCTCGTCGAAGAAGCTTATTGGGCTTTATCAAACCTTTATATGACGGTCGCGACACCAACGTTGTCAAACGCCGGTAAATCATATGGACAGCTCAGCTCTTGTTTCATTGATACAGTTGATGACTCCCTCCGTGGCATTTATGATTCGAACACCGATGTGGCGACGCTCTCAAAAGGTGGCGGTGGAATCGGTGTCTACCTCGGGAAAATTCGTTCACGTGGTAGTGACATCAAAGGATTCAAAGGCGTCTCAAGTGGTGCCCTTCCTTGGATGAAGCAATTGAACAACACGGCCGTCTCTGTCGACCAACTCGGTATGCGTCAAGGCTCAATTGCCGTCTATTTAGACATTTGGCATAAGGACATCTTCGAATTCCTAGACGCGAAATTGAACAACGGGGATGAGCGCCTCCGGACACACGACTTGTTCACAGGCGTTTGCTTACCGGACCTCTTCATGCGTACGGTCGAGGCACGCGGCGACTGGCACTTGTTCGATCCACACGAGATTCGTACCGTGATGGGATATAGCCTTGAAGACTATTTTGACGAATCAGAGAACGGTGGAAGCTTCACAGAGAAATATATGGAATGTGTCAACACGCCAGAATTATCTCGTGTGACAGTTCCAGCCATCGACCTTGTAAAACGTTACATGCGCTCACAACTTGAAACAGGTACACCATATATGTTCTTCCGAGACGCAGTGAACCGCGCAAACCCAAACAAACATGCCGGGATGATCTACAGTTCCAACCTCTGTTCTGAAATTGCGCAAAACATGTCGGCAACGACAATCGAAGAAGAATACACACAAGACGGAAAAATCGTCATCACAAAGACTCCTGGTGATTTCGTCGTCTGTAACTTGAGTTCAATCGCACTTGCTCGTGCCGTGAAAGCCGATGTGCTCGAACGACTCATCCCGATTCAAATGCGTATGCTCGATAACGTCATCGATTTGAATACGATCGAAGTTCCACAGGCGATGATCACGAACCAGAAGTATCGTGCAGTCGGTCTAGGAACGTTCGGTTGGCATCACTTGCTCGCACTAGAAGGAATCCGTTGGGAATCGGTCGATGCCGTTCAATATGCAGAGAAACTCTATGAAAAAATCGCGTATCTCACAATCCAAGCATCGATGGAACTCGCCAAAGAAAAAGGAGCATTCGGCGTCTTCGAAGGTTCAGAATGGCATACAGGCGAATACTTCAAGCGTCGGAACTATCGTTCACACGACGACCTCGATTGGGACGGTCTCGCAGCAGAAGTACATCAAAACGGCGTCCGTAACGCCTATATGATGGCCGTTGCACCAAACTCATCGACGGCGATTATCGCTGGTAGTACCGCATCGATTGACCCGGTCTACAAAAAGGTCTACTCAGAAGAGAAGAAAAACTATAAGATTCCAGTCACGGTTCCCGACTTGACGCCGGACACGAACTGGTTCTATAAATCAGCATTTGAAATTGATCAATTATGGAGCATCCGTCAAAACGCGGCTCGCCAGCGCCACATCGACCAAGCAATCAGCTTCAACTTATACGTGAAGAACGATGTAAAAGCGACAGAGCTTCTTGCGATGCACCTCGAGGCATGGTCTCTTGGCATGAAGTCGATTTACTACACTCGTTCGACGACTGTCGAAGTCGACGAATGTGAGTCGTGTGCTTCGTAAACCATCGTCATAATCATTATGTACATTTTATAGAAAGGTGGTCCACCCTATGAACATCGCAATCGTCTGTCATTCGATGAGTGGAAACACAGAAGAAGTGGCATCGCTCATCGAATCGACACATCATCGCCGTGGCGATACGGTCGTCCGCTATGATGCCGATCGCGTCGGATATCGCGAAGCTCAATCGCTCGCTTCGTTCGACCTCGTCTATTTCGGCTCTTACACGTGGGCAGACGGAATCTTACCAGACGAAATGAAAGATACGTTCCGCCTCGTGTTAAAGGAACTCCAAGTGCCGATTCGACAAGCTGCGGTATTCGGAACCGGTGACAAGATGTTTGTACATTTCTGTCGCGCTGTTGACGAGATGGCGTACCACCTTTCAAAATACGGAATCCCACTTGCCGGGGAACTGCTTAAAATCGAGCAGTCCCCACGTAACCAACCGTTCAACGTCCAACATTGGGCAGAGCGGATGGCTCACCATGTAGAAGAAGGAGTTATGCATCATGTCGATTCAGAAAATCAAATTATTGTCGCCCAAACATCCTAACCGGGCAACCGCCATCATTGGCGGGGAAACGAGTTCGATCGTCAATTGGAACGATATCGCGTATCCTCAGTTCTATACCATTTACAAACAGTTATTATCGAACTTTTGGATTCCTGATGAGATCTCAATGTCTAAGGATATGCAACAATGGCCGCAATTGACTGAACGTGAACAGGATGCATTCAAACGGATCATCGGACTGCTCTCGATTCTCGACTCGGTCCAGACACGATACATCCTCGAGTCTTCTATGTTCTCATCTGACTCGTCTGTACACGCCGTTCTCGCGGTCATCGCACAACAAGAGGTCGTGCACAATCAATCATACAGCTATGTCCTATCAAGTCTCGTGCCACTCGCTGAACAAAATCGAATCTTTGACATCGCCAAAGACGATGAAATGGTCATGAAGCGCAATCAATTCATCTTGGACTTATATGAAGCGTTCCGCGAGACTCCGAACGCTGAAAACTTTGCGAAATCGCTCGTTGCATCCGTCATTCTAGAAGGCATCAACTTCTATTCAGGATTCGCTTATTTCTACAATCTCGCCCGCCACCAAAAGATGGTCGGTACATCAACGATGATCAGTTATATCCAACGTGATGAGATGCAACATTCTTACTTCATCAGCCAGCTCTTACGTGCCGTGCTGACAGAAAATCCGAAGATTGATGAAAACGGAAAGTTCAGTCAGTTCGTATACGACACGATGGCAGAAGCGGTCGACCTCGAGATCGAGTGGTGTGAATACGTTCTCCGTGACCTCGATGGACTCGACGTCAGTGAAATGCGAGACTACGTCAAATACTTGGCGAATAAACGCCTCCGCGTCATCGGTCTGAATGACTTGTATGAAGGATTTGACGAAGATGTCATGCCTTGGATCCGTGCATACTCAGATGACTCGCTCAATGCGACAAAATCTGATTTCTTCGAACAAAAGTCACGTTCTTATGCGAAAGTGACAGACGCGAACGGATTTGATGATCTATAAAATTGAACCGAACCGATTTAATCGGTTCGGTTTTTTGTACATCAAAAAAACCCAGACAATCATGTCTGGGTTAATTCAAATCAATAATAAGTCTGAACATATTTGGCAATTCCTTCAGCCACACCTTCCGCCATTTGCTGACGAGACGTGTTACTTCGAAGGTAAGTCAAATCTGTTGGTGATGAGATAAATCCTAATTCGACGAGTGCAGATGGCATTGTATTATACGTAATAACGTAATAATTAGCTGTTTTCACTCCTCGGTTCGACATTCCACTCATTTTACCTGCCAAGTTGCTTTGAATGTTTGAAGCAAGGACACGACTTCGAGCGCTGTGCGCAGACTGAGAAGAATAGAACGTTTCTACCCCTTTCGCAGATGATGAACCGGCTGCGTTGACGTGCATACTTACAAACAAATCACCACGTAACGACTTCGCTGCAGCAACTCGCTGATCTAGAGTCAAATAGACATCAGTTGAACGAGTGAGACGTACATTGTAATCATATTTTGAGCGAAGATAAGCTTCTACACGTTTCGTTACATCGAGTACAATCGTTTTCTCATAGAGAGATCCATTAACTGCTCCTGGGTCTTTTCCACCGTGTCCTGGATCAAGGACGATGACTGTTCCAGTCGATGTGCTCGGCTTAGATGTCATCACGAATGCTGAAGAAATGAAAGCATCTTGTCCATTGAACTTGATTTTATGGAAACCATTGATTGTCCCATAATGTGAAACAGCTGTTCCGTGATTGAGTTGACCAACCACATTCGAATCAAGACTCGCTTTCGAACGAACGTTCAATA
This sequence comes from Exiguobacterium sp. 8A, assembly GCF_902506275.1. GTDB lineage: Bacteria > Bacillota > Bacilli > Exiguobacteriales > Exiguobacteriaceae > Exiguobacterium > Exiguobacterium profundum. The sequence continues at coordinate 1,114,695 of NZ_LR733630.1, forward strand.
CATCACCTGGTGTGTTGATGTATACCGTACCTTTTGGTGCAGCTTCCGGCGCTGCCGGGGCTTTCCCTTTCGTCAACCACGAACTCGCTGTGTAGTAGACTTTCGAGCCGATATGAACAGTCGACCAACTCGAATTGTACGCTTTGTATGAAACAGCCGTGTATTTCGGAAGAACCATGAGGACTTCCGAACTCTGATGGGTTTTCCCAAACAAGTTTACTGTACGGTTTGCATACCCTTGCGTGAGTCCATCATCCGGTTTCGTTGTCGTCGGAGGCTCTGTCGGCGTTTTCGACGTAGAGATCCAAGCTGTCGGTGTGTAATAAGTTTCACTTCCGAGATATACAATCGACCAGCTCGAGTTGTATTTGCTCGAGACGACAGCCGTGTTCACGGGGAGTACCTTCTTCACCGCCGAACGTTGATTCCGCTCAGCGAAGAGTTTCATCTCCCGGTTTGCATACCCGTCTTTTTTCTCTACACCAGTTTCCAATGTGCCTGCTGTGATGCCCCAAGTCGGCGTATAATACGTCTCGTTCCCGATATAGACAATCGACCAACTTGAATTATATTTACTCGAGACGACAGCCGTATGTTTCGGAAGAACTTTCTGCACTTTCGAACGTTGGTTGCGTTCAGCGAACAACTTCAACTCACGGTTCGCGTAGCCGTTTGTCCGCTCCACATTCGATTCTGTCAGTTTCGGTGCGATGTAAGCTTTGGCGGCATAGTACGTCTTGCCATTTAGGTAGACTTTTGCCCAAGAAGAATTATGAACGGCATACTTCACTTCCGTCCCTTTCTTCAACGTAGCGACAATCTTCGCCGATCGATGAGACGTGACTCGTACGTTTAAGTTCGCAGTTGTCACACCAGTAGACGTTGCCGCCTGCGTCGTTAGCGAACTTGCAGTGGATGAAAGTTTCCGAATGTACTGGGCCGAGGCATAGTATGTACGATTGTTTACATACACTTTGTGCCAGGACTGATTATACGTTCCATACTTTACTTTCGTGCTTTTTGGTAATGTTTTCACTACCTTCCCACTCAGACTAGGGGATGTACGAATGTTCAAATTGACAGTCGTCTCTCCATCGTAAGTAGCAGCTTCAGCAGACGGAAGTTGCATACCAAACAAGAGGACCGTTAAGATGAGGGCAACTTTCAATAGTTTCATTTTCATCCAAAATATTCCTTTCTCATTGCGGCATTTCCTACTAACAACAATTTCATATTAGCATAATGCTTTTTTAAAAAAAGTAAATATTTGAAAAAAAGATGAATGTTTTTGATAAAAAGGTAAATGTTTTTATTTGACCGGTCGGATGATCAGAAACGTCTCCGCACCGTAACGTTCGATGGCGACAGTAAAGCCTTCTTTAATCGAAGGATTCTCTGTAACAATCAATCCATCTCGTTTCTGTTGAATTACAAATCCGTCCAATCCTTCAATCGCTGCAATGCGACAAAAACGCTCGATATGTTGTTCTCGTTCTATATATCGGTCGAATCGCTCAAACGATTTAACTGGGACTCCGCCCCAATAGCGACCTGGCTGATGTGATAGATAAGTACGCACCGATGTCTCCGTAATCGGATCCGGCGTATGATCAAATCGTCCGAAGTCCCGGGCCGACTTCTCTTCGATAAGGGCAAAGAGTGAATCGAACAGATTGAGATGGTAAGACTCTCCAAGAGACAAAGCGGCACGCTGCAATTGCTCGATATGATGCTGTAGTGATTGACCTTTACGATTCGGTTTTAACTTCTTATCGCCTTCATAAGCGTTCAAAATCCGCGCCACTTCCCCTGCCTCTTCAACAATTTGAAAATACAGTTTCTCTTTCGATTCTCCTCCCTCTGCCTCTGGTTGTTGCAATGCAATCGCATACTGGTTTGCCAGACACGTGGAGATCACTAGTACATCAAGTAACTCCTCTTTCAACTCATCCCGCGCCTCTCTCCTTAACGCGCCACCTACTTCTCCTACCTCTTCTAACAATCGTGCTAGCCCGGATAAAGGTCTCCAGTAACCACCTAAATGAAGAATCATCGTATCGATTTTCTGTTGAACTTCTCTCACGTTCATTCACCTATCTTTCTGCTTTATTTACCGCTTACATGATATACTATGCTCAACCTAGTTGTCCGGAAAGGGTGGGTTCCACATGTCGTCGGCAAGACTTTGGCAATTGCTTCGATTCATTCTCGTCGTTATCGGTTTCTTTTTAATCACTTGGCTATTGAATATACTTTTCGAATATACATATCCGTTCGTATTTGCCTTGCTCTTGTCCTTGATGACCGTCCCGCTCGTCAACTTTTTCGAGCGAAAATCAAATATGCCTCGTGCACTCGGCACTCTCATTTCCTTGATCATCGTGCTTAGCATCGTCGTCGGAATCATCACCATCGTCATCATCCAATTGATTCATTATGCAACGGTGGCAGCGGAACGACTCCCTGAACAAATTGAGACACTCACCGAGTTTATCCAACGACTGTTCAATGAGAAAATCGCACCGCTCGTCAATGATGCATACGAGAGCTATCAGCAGTTAAATCCCGGACAGACGACCTCGCTCGAGGGAGGAATCACCGAGCTCGGTGTCCAACTCGCCTCAGCGATTGGTGTCTTGTCCCGCGGAGTGGCCAGTGTGCTACAAAACATGTTAGCGGCGCTCCCGCTCGTCTTGTTGCTCGTGGTCGTCATTGTCCTCGCCTGGTTCTTCATCACAAAGGATTGGCCATCATACGTCAACTCACTGAATCGTCTGAACAAACGAAAAGGATTCAAAGAATTCGAGGAAGTGATGATCAACCTCAAGTCTGCCCTATTTGGATACGTCCGTGCCCAGTTCACGCTCATCTCCATCACATTCGGGATCGTCTTGATCGGGATGCTCATCCTTCGTGTTGACAACCCGCTCTCTTTCGCTTTACTTGCGGGGTTCTTTGACCTCTTGCCTTATTTAGGGGTCGGTACGCTACTTATTCCTTGGGCCGCCTATGCCGCGGTGACAGGTGATTGGTTCGTTGCCATCGGATTGGTCGTGTTGTATATCATCGTCATCGTCCAACGCAACTTGGCTGAACCGAAAATTGTCGGTTCCCATATCGGATTGAATCCACTGGTCGCACTCATCTCCATCTTCGTTGGATTAAAGCTATTCGGTGTACTCGGCTTTATCGTCGGGCCCGTACTCGCCGTCCTGTTGAAAGCCGTATACAATGCCAAAGTGTTTCATTACATATGGCGATTTATCGTCGGTCCGCCTACGACGACAGCAAAAGAGCGATGAAATGTTGATTTCATCGCTCTTTTTTCATTTGAGGTACAGCCACTACGGGTTGATCGGATGTCGCCGGCTGGAGCGAGAGACCACTTGTCCCCGCTTCATAGGCAGCTACCGCCAAGATGCACGCATCGATAATATCGTCGATTTGGACGTTTGACATTTTCCATTTCCATGGAGAACTTTTCGAGTATTGCCGAAGTAACTCGATTCGCTCATCCTGCCCTTCGACCGTCTTTTTCGAATGACTCGCCTCATGCCCCATCATGACTGAAAAACAAACTTCCGGATGTGATTCGTAAACGTCAGTTGCCTTCACCTGCTGAAACTCACGGATACGGGGAACAAGATTCCACGCTTGTTTACTAATTCCTTTGCCAACCAACGCCCGACTCCTTTCATTCGCTTCCTCATAAGTCGCTTCTTGCAACACCTCTTGAATCGGCGGAGTGAAGACGGACGACTTTCGTTGGCTGAGTCGGCAACGCATCCACGCATCGCATTCGCGGCTCGGATGGTCGACCGTTCCTAAATCTTTCGGCATATCCACAAAATGCATGGCACCATCAATCAGCAACTCCTCCAACGTCTCCGAAATCGTTAAACAAAGTGAGATGCTGTCATATGTGATCCGTACCCAACCACCACGTGCACCATCAATTCCTACTCCTACCATGTCGTACCTCCTGTAACATCATCAACACGCCAAATACGGCGAGAAACACTGTACTCCCTAACCAAATACGGTTCGGCCACACCGTGTAGCATAAGCCACACAGAATCGCCAAACCGATTACTCCAGCTGCTCTTACCGATCCCACGATTCAATCATCCGTGCGAGGGTTCGAACCATGACACCAGTCGGCCCCTTCGGACCGAGGTCATTCGCTGCCGCTCGTTCGCTCGTTCCCGCAATATCGAGATGCAACCATGGTGTATCGCCGACAAACTCACCGACAAATGCGCCACCAAAAATCATATGGCCGAAACGACCTGGTGAGTTATTCAAGTCGGCAACTTCCGATTTTCTCACCTTGTCGATGAAGACATCAAAGTATGGCATCTGCCACACGAGCTCGTTCGTCTCACGGCTCGCCGCTTCAAGCGAACGATAGAGCGAATCATCATTTGTCAGACAGCCTGTCACGTCTGTACCGAGGGCGACAAGAACGCCACCTGTGAGCGTAGCTACATCGATGATAGCTTTTGGTTCATACGTTTTCGCAAATGTGACCGCATCCGCTAGGACGAGGCGTCCTTCAGCGTCTGTGTTCAAGACTTCAATCGTCTTCCCATTCATGGCTGTGATCACATCATCCGGTTTGAACGCATCCCCAGAAATCATATTGTCGGTCGCACCGATGATGCCAATCACGTTCCGTTTTGGTCGTGTCAATCCGAGGGTTTCGAACAATCCGAGGACGGTAGCAGCGCCACCCATATCCCCTTTCATTCCGACGATTCCATCTTTTGGCTTGATTGAATAGCCACCTGTGTCGAATGTGACACCCTTTCCGACAACGGCAATCGGAGCTTCTTCCTCTGCCCCGCGATACTCGAGCACAATCAATTTTGGCGGAATCGTCGAACCTTGGTTCACTGCGAGCAATGCCCCCATCCCGAGTCCTTCCATTTCTTCTTTTTCAAGAATGCGGTATTTGAAATCATGACGTTTCGCCAACTCAACCGCGTAATCCGCTAACGTCTCCGCCGTCAAAATATTGGCCGGCATCATCGTCAACATTCGAGCGACATTGACTCCTTTCCCATAAGCCACACCCGCATCGATATCCGTCTGGTCCACGTCACCGAGCAACGTGATCGTCGGTTCTTCGACCGTTTCATTTGGAGCAGACTTATATGTAGGATGGGCATAGGTCGCCATTTCATACGCTTCTGTAAACATACGCGCCGCTCCTTCCGTAAACGTATCAAGCGCTACCGCGACGTCCTTCAGTCCACGTGCTTTGATCAGCTTCGCGACTTTCCCGAACCAATTCCGAACATTCTCGGTCGTCATGTCATTTCGTTGACCGAGTCCGACAAATAAGACACGTGTCGTCTCCCCGGCGAATGTCGGAAGGATTGTCACTTCCCCCGTCTTCGTAGAGAGGTCTCCTGATTGAATAAGCGCTTTGACGCGCCCAGCAAACAATGTGTCGAGCCCCTCATCGATAGAATCAGCCGCTCCAATTCCGAAGACGATTGTCTCGTAAGAATCGGTCCAATTTAATTGAGCAATTTGATACATATTGCCACTTCCCTTCTATATATATGGTAAGCATAACGAACTTCTCCAAAATAATGAAATAGTATGCGTAAGAGTCAAGAAATCTTCGAATTCATGGGCTATCTCCTCGTTGTGACGTTGTTTTATTTTATGATAGGATAAGAAAGTACGCAATCGGGCTTCTCTTCATCGTGAAGTGAGGCCAATTTGACTGGTCGAGGCTTCCCCTAGTCGTAGACCGTTGCTACTTTAACTTTCTCCGTTCTCGTTAATTCTTTTTTCTTTTCGGGTATGAAGTAACGAGGCAGGAAAGTACACTATTTCTTTGAAAAGAGGGACTACGCTTATGTCACACATTAAAGGTATTGGTGCATCTGCAGGAATTGCAGTTGCAAAAGCATTCGTCATGGAGACACCTTCATTCGATATCCCATCACACAAGATTGAAGATGTCGCTGCAGAAAAGGCTCGCTTCCACGATGCGATCGCACAATCTAAAACGGAGCTTGAAGCAATTCGCGAACATACACTTCGTGAGCTCGGTCCAGACAAAGCCGAGATTTTCTCAGCTCACCTTTTAATCGTTGAGGACCCAGAAATCGTATCGCAAGTGAACGACAAAATTGAAAGCGAAAACATGAACGCCGCGAAGGCACTTGACGAAGTCGCCCAAACGATGATTATGATTTTCGAATCAATGGATAACGAATACATGCGCGAACGCGCAGCTGATGTTCGTGACGTCACAAAACGTGTCATGGCTCACATTCTCGGAGTGACATTCGTGACTCCAGCTTCGATTTCAGAAGAAGTCATCATCATTGCCGAAGATTTGACACCATCAGACACGGCACAACTTAACCGTAAATACGTCAAAGGATTCGCGACGAACATCGGTGGACGTACGTCTCACTCTGCCATCATGTCACGCTCACTTGAAATTCCGGCCGTCGTTGGAACAAAAGTAGCCCTTGAAGAAATCAAAAACGGTGACCTCGTCATCATCGACGGTACAGAAGGTGACGTCTTCGTCAACCCTTCAGAAGATCTCGTCAAAGAATACGAAGGCAAACGTGCTGATTTTGAAGCGTACAAAGAAGAGTTGAAGCAACTCGTCAACGAAGAGTCAATCACAGCGGACGGTCACAAAGTGAAGCTTGCTGCGAACATCGGGACACCGAACGACCTCGAAGGCGTTTTGAAAAACGGTTCAGATGCAATCGGGCTCTATCGTACGGAGTTCCTATATATGGACTCTGAAACGTTCCCGACTGAAGAAGAGCAATACACAGCTTACAAAACGGTTCTTGAAGGCATGGAAGGCAAGCAAGTCGTCATCCGTACACTCGACATCGGTGGCGACAAAGAGTTGTCATACCTTGACCTCCCGAAAGAAATGAATCCGTTCCTCGGCTATCGTGCCATCCGCCTTTGCCTTGAGGAAACAGATTTGTTCCGCACACAACTTCGTGCCCTTCTCCGTGCCTCAGCTCACGGTAACCTCGCAATCATGTTCCCAATGATTGCGACACTCGAAGAGTTCCGCGCGGCGAAAGCCCTTCTTCTCGAAGAAGAAGCGAAGTTGAAAGAAGAAGGAATCGAAGTCGGAAAATATGAGACAGGGATGATGGTTGAAATCCCATCAACCGCTGTCATGGCGAAGCAATTCGCAAAAGAAGTCGACTTCTTCTCAGTCGGAACGAACGACTTGATTCAATACACGATGGCGGCTGACCGGATGAACGAAAAAGTTTCTTACTTGTACCAACCGTTCAACCCTGCCATCTTGAACCTTCTCCACAACGTCATCACTGAAGCACACAAAGCTGGCAAATGGGTCGGCATGTGTGGAGAAATGGCTGGAGAAGAACTCGCGATTCCAATTCTTCTCGGTCTTGGTCTCGACGAATTCTCGATGTCCGCTTCAAGCGTCCTTCGTGCGCGTAGCCTCGTGAAACGCTTGACGAAGTCGGAAACAGAAGCAATCGTCAACGAAGTCCTCAACATGGACACAGCTGAAGAAGTCGTAAACTTCCTTAGCGAAAAGTTCGACATTAAGAAATAATGGCAAAAGTCCTTCTCTCGCTCGAGAGAAGGACTTTTTTATATACTGCATTAGAAATCAAAATCGTCTGGGTCCGGACCGACACGTTGATATCGGTCGAGTGAGTCGATTCGTTCCATTTGATCTTTGGTCAATTCAAAGTCATGAACATCGAAGTTTTCTGCGATTCGATGTGGTTTGATGGATTTCGGAATAATCACCCATCCCGTTTGGAGATGCCACCGTAACAACACCTGGGCGACGGAACGATCGACTTCCTTTGCGACCTCTACTAAAATCTGCTCTTCGAACAACCCTCCCTGCATAAGCGGTGCCCAAGCGACCGGTACGATGCCGTGCTCGCTCATATACGATGCTAACTCGGTTTGACGAAGCAACGGATGCCGTTCAACTTGGTTCACGGCTGGAACGAGGTCACTGTTTGCAGCCAATGTCTCGAGGTGATGGATTTGGAAGTTACTCACCCCGACTGCCCCGACACGTCCCTCTCGATACAACGTTTCGAGGGCACGCCAACTCTCGACCATCTTGTCTTCCACCGGCCAATGAATCAAATACAAATCTAACTGTTCCAATCCAAGACGAACGAGTGACGCCTCGTAGGCGGAGATGGCAGCATCGTAACCTTGATCGGCGTTCCATAGTTTCGATGTGATAAATAAATCATCCCGGGAAATATTTGCGATTTTCATCCCTTTTCGGATTCCGACACCGACCCCCTCTTCATTCTCATAAACGGCTGCCGTATCGATATGACGGTATCCTTGACGAATCGCCTCGACGACTGCATCCATGACTGTATCCCCATCTTCAACTTTGAAGACGCCAAGTCCAATAGTAGGAATGGCTTTCTGACCGTGATTCAATTGTATGGATTGTTTCATTTGTACCCCTTCTTTCGTGAGAATTCTCCTTCACTATAAGGGGGATTCTCCTTTTCCGGAATAAGGCACATTGAAGTAACTACACAAATCGAGCCGCGCCATGATAGGAGCGGCTCGTAATCATTTATTCTGGTCCTCTGTCATCGGCTCTAAAGTCGAGCGCTTCACCCGCGACGACCGTCTCACCGAACGGTACGACGACGAGTTTTCCGTCTCCGTTCGTCCAGATGATCGGTGTGATCAGTGACGGCACTTTATCACGAATCGCGCTGAGGTCGACTTCGAGAAGGACGTCTCCCGCTTCGACCCGGGCGCCTTCTTCGACTTTCGCCGTGAATCCTTCCCCTTTCAGGTTGACCGTATCGAGACCGACATGAATCAGTAGTTCACGTCCATCGTCAGCCAAGAGACCGATTGCATGTTTCGTTGGGAAGAATGTCGTGATTTGACCCGTCACCGGAGAAACGACCTGACCCGAGCTTGGTTCGATCGCAAATCCTTCTCCCATCATGCGACCAGAGAAGACTTGATCTGGCACATCATCGAGTGACAACAATACACCTGACATCGGTGCCAAGAATCGATGATCGGCTTGTTCAGCCGCTTCCGGTGTAATCACCGCTTTTTCAACTTTTTCTTTCGGTTTATACTCGCCACCTTCGATGATGGTCGCGATTTGTGATTTGAGCGTATCGGATTTTGGTCCGAAGATGGCTTGAATGTTATCCCCTACTTCAAGAACACCGGCAGCACCAAGTGTTTTCAGGAGGTCTTTGTCGACTTGTTTCACATCATTTACCGTGACACGAAGTCGCGTGATACAAGCATCCAAATGTTTGATGTTTTCAGGTCCACCTAGACCCACGAGCACCTCATACGGTAAGTCGTCCCCGATGCCCGCTCGATCCGCTTTCGTGCCGGTCTGCACGTCACGTCCAGGGATTTTCAGGTCGAACTTCGTAATGGCGAAACGGAATCCGAAGTAATAGATGACCGCAAAGACGAGACCAACCGGGATGACGAGCCACCAGGCGGTTCGGTTCGGCAAGACTCCGAAGAGAAGATAGTCAATGAGACCGCCAGAGAATGTCATCCCAATCTTGACGTTCAGTAAATGCATCGTCATGAAGGAGAGACCCGCAAAGACGGCGTGAATTCCAAAGAGAAGTGGTGCAACGAAAACGAATGAGAATTCGACTGGTTCTGTGATCCCTGTCAAGAATGACGTAAGGGCAGCCGAGAAATAGAGACCCTCGACGTCTTTCCGTCGTTCTTTCGGAACCGTGTGGAACATGGCGAGACAGGCTGCTGGTAAGCCGAACATCATGAACGGGAATTTCCCGGTCATGTACGTACCGGCTGTGAATTCCACGCCGTCACGCAGTTGTGCGAAGAAGATCCGCTGGTCACCTTGTACGAGATCACCGGCTTGGTTCGTATACTCCCCGAATTGGAACCAGAATGGAGAATACCAAATATGGTGAAGACCGAACGGAATCAAGGAACGTTCTACTAATCCAAAGATGAATGCTGATAAGGCAACGTTTGCCTCGATGACCGTACTTGAGAACGTGTTGATCGCATTCCCAATCGGTGGCCATATATATGCGAGCGCAATCCCGATAATCAAACTGAATGCGGCCGTCGCAATCGGGACGAACCGCTTCCCTGCAAAGAACCCTAAGAAATCTGGCAACTTGATGTTGAAATACTTGTTGTACGCATAGGCTGCAACAAGACCTGCGATAATCCCCCCGAATACCCCCATTTGGAGTGTCGGAATACCGAGAACGGTGGCATACTGCGGATCACCTTGAGCGATTTCCGCGGTAATCCCATTCCATGTGCTAATGACTTTGTTCATGATCAAATAACCGACAATGGCTGCTAGACCAGCAACCCCGTCCCCGTTCGCCAGGCCAATCGCGACCCCGACGGCAAACAGTAACCCTAAGTTTGCGAAGACGATGTCCCCGGCATCTGTCATGACTTGCCAAATCAGGACAAGTGAGTCATTCGCCAGAAACGGGAGCAATTCAACGAGGTCCGGGTTTTGGAATGCGGTACCAAACGCCAAGAGAAGACCGGCTGCCGGTAAGATTGCAACCGGAAGCATGAGTGCTTTCCCGACCCGTTGTAAAACGCCAAACACTTTCTTCCACATCATGGTTCCCTCCTTTGTCAGAATACTTACTTTTTCCCTCTAACGTTTGGATGAAACCGTTTCACATAAAAAGAAAAGACCAACCCCGAAGGATTGGTCTAGGTCATCAATTAGTTAGCTTTCTTTTCGTTACCTGAAGCGATGACCGCTTGGATTTCTGATTTCAATGCGTCCGAACGTGGTCCGAAGATTGCTTGAATGTTGTTACCAACTTCAAGTACACCAGATGCACCAAGGCGTTTCAACTCATCTTTGTTGACTTGGTTCTTATCTTTTACTTCGACACGAAGACGTGTGATACATGCATCGAGGTGCTTGATGTTTTGTGAGCCACCAAGACCGACGAGGATATCTTGTGCAAGTTCCGAACCAGTAGCTGTTGACTGTTCAACAACTTCATCTTCACGACCTGGTGTTTTAAGGTTGAATTTGCGGATAACGAAACGGAATCCGAAGTAGTAAACAACCGCGAACACGAGACCGACTGGAATAACGAGCCACCAAGCCGTACGACCTGGAAGAACACCGAAGAGCAAGAAGTCGATCAAACCACCCGAGAACGTCATCCCGATTTTCACGTTCAAGATGTGCATTGTCATGAATGAAAGACCTGCGAATACTGCGTGTACTGCGAAGAGAAGTGGTGCTACGAACAAGAATGAGAACTCGATTGGTTCTGTGATACCAGTCAAGAACGATGTAAGGGCAGCAGAAGCCAAGAGACCACCGACAACCGCTTTACGCTCAGGACGTGCTTCGTGATACATTGCGAGTGCTGCTGCAGGAAGACCGAACATCATGAACGGGAATTTACCAGTCATGAACGTACCTGCTGTCAATTCAGCGCCATCACGAATTTGTGCGAAGAAGATCGCTTGGTCACCACGTACAACGTTACCCGCTGCATCTGTGTATGAACCGAATTCAAACCAGAACGGTGAGTAGAAGATGTGGTGAAGACCGAATGGAATCAATGAACGTTCGATTAAACCGAAGATGAACGCTGCGAATGTACGGTTTTCATTCAACATGAAGTTTGAGAATGAGTTCAATCCGTGCTGAACTGGTGGCCATACTAATAGTAGGACGAAACCAGCAACAACGGCTGCAACTGCCGTTACGATTGGAACGAAACGTTTACCAGCGAAGAAACCAAGGAACTGTGGCAATTCGATATTGAAGTACTTGTTATAGGCCCATGCGGCGATGAGACCCATGATAATCCCTCCGAATACCCCTGTTTGGAGTGTTGGGATACCGAGTACGTTCGCGTAAGCTGGATCACCTTGTGCCAATACTTCAGGTGTGAGTTCGAGCCAAACACCCATGACTTTGTTCATGATCAAGAATCCAACGATTGCTGCAAGTCCGGCTACCCCGTCACCTGCTAAACCGATGGCGACACCGACTGCGAACAAGAGCGCCAAGTTCGAGAAGATGATTCCACCTGCTTGCTCCATCAATTGAGCGAATTTCACGACACCTTCGTTTGTTAACCAACCAGCGCGTGATGTAAGTTGTGGGTTTTGCATTGCGTTACCGAATGCAAGAAGAAGACCGGCTGCCGGCAAGATCGCAACAGGAAGCATAAGTGCTTTACCGACTTTTTGAAGAACACCAAAGATCTGCTTAAACATCAACATTTCCTCCTTTTTTTAAGTACGTATAAACAATATGATAGCGGCGTAGATGTCAGACAACCGACGTATCTAAACGTTTTCATAAATCACGTTTATAAAAACAGAAAAGGCATGAATAAGGATAGAACGTAGACCTCTCCCAATGGAGACATCACATAACGTTCCACTCCTTACTCATGCCTGATCGAATCAGTAACACGTAAGACACGTGGTATCATTTATCTACTTGTTAGGCGCTGGAGATGCATCGTCAAATATGTCGCTTCACCTCGTGGGACGGGACGCTTTAATTCGCGTTCCATGATGCCCATCAGCTCCCAAGCAGTACTATAGCATAGCGGATATTCGTCGCGCAACACCTTTTCAATTTTTTGTGGTGCCTCAACCGTCTCACCTGTCGCGACCCGCTCAACGGCGTACCTTAAGTGCCGAAGTAAGCGCTTATAATCGAGTGATGTCCGGTCCATTTTCACGTTCAAACGACTCTCAATCGTCTGAACAATTTGCCCGATGATTTGATTATGACGGTTGACCTCGAGGACGTTTTTGAACGTCGTCGCCGAGTGAATATGAAGGGCGATAAACCCTGTTTCCGCATCCGGGAGCAAAACGTTCAATCGTTCATGGAACATATCGACAATCCGTTCCGCGAGCGCAAACTCGTTTGGGTAGAGTGATTCCGTCTCGAGTAAAAACGGATTCGTCACTTCCATCCCTTGTTCGATTCGCTTCATCGTGAAGAATAAGTGATCGGTCAAACCGATATGGATGTGCTCATCGACTTTCTTGCCTGTACTCATCTCAATGAAGCCAACAATCTCTTGCATGAACGCAATGAAGTCCTCGTCGACATGTTTGACGAGTTCCTGATATTGTGATTGCTCTTCTTTATCTGTCAGTTGATACACTTTCTCCGGGACGCTGGCCGGGTCGACGAGGTCGCCTGGTTTTTTGCCAAAGCCAATCCCCTTCCCGAGTAGAATGACTTCCGGATCCGTATCATGTTGACAAATGACAACGCTATTATTCAACACTTTTTTGATCGTATACATCGGTAATGTCATTCGCATCGCATCCCTTACTAAAAATCGTTTCGCTATCTAGTATATCGGTTCATGCCCTAAAAAAGTAGGGACAAAACAAAAAAGGCGAACATTTCTGTCGCCAATTAAAACATTGAATAACCGCTCTTTCGTAAGAAACGAATCGTCACACCAGCTAGAATTGCACCTAGCAATCCAAAGCCGAGCATGAATAAATCGAGAAGTTGCAACCCGACGAGTCCTTCATAGACACTCGTAAGCGCGGTCGATGTCTCGGTCACGTAACTCGAAAGTTTGACATTATCAATCATCATGATGACAAAAATCGGATAAATGAACACAAGTGTCCATGTCTTTTTAAGTAACATATTCAAGATGAAGCCGATACTGAAAAAAATCGTCATATATAAAACGGCTCCAATGACTGCTTGGATAATATGCATGTATTGCCCCCCTTGTCCGCTCTTCATTATACAAAATTTCGACCAACGAGGTCAAAGAACTTCCTATGACAATTTCGAAAGAAAAACAGCCCGTTCTGAGATAGAACGAGCCGTGCAATCATGAAATTAGAACTTCCCTTTTTTAAGGACGAGTCCGTACTTTTTCAATTCGATGAAGTGTTTGTTGTCGATGACTTTTTTCATGAACGAAGCGTTGCGACCGAAGATCTTCTTGCCCATCACGATTCCGATTCCATCGTTATGTCCGAGTGAAGCGACCGTTCCCTTGCTCTCGTAAGTGAACTTCGATGTCGATTTTCCATTGATGAGCGCCGCAATGTTTTTCGCAACGTTGTGTGCTTGTTGTGTCGCGATTTGTGCCGTCGGTGGGTATGGACGGTTCGATGCAGGATCCATGACCGCTGAGCAGTCACCGATGATGAAGACGTTATCGTGACCTGGTGCACGGTTGTCCGCTTCCACCATGACACGGTTACGGACCGCTTCAAATCCTGATTTTTCGATGATCGGGCTACCACTTACGCCACCTGTCCAGATGATCGTGTTGGCACGAATCGTTTCTGTCGTGTCACCTTGAAGTGGACCGAATGTCACCACACCTGGCTCGACACCTTTGATTCCGTTACCAAGTTTCATCTCGACACCGTTACGTTCCAACCATTTCTGTGCGTACGTTGTGAGTTCTGGGTCGAAACCAGGAAGAACTGTTGGTGCTGCTTCAATGTTGACGATGCGAACCGCTTCGCGTGGAACGTCATATTGTTTGCAAAGCTCTGGAATCCGGTTGACGATTTCACCGAGGAATTCGATTCCTGTGAATCCAGCACCACCGACAACGATCGTCACGAACGAATTGTCAGAAGAACCATTTGTTTTATATTGAGCGAATGAATATTCGATGTGCTCTTTGATTTTACGAACACTGTTCAACGAGCTGATTGTCATCGCATTTTCTTTCAAGCCTGGGATACCGAACGTTTCAGGTACACCGCCAAGACCGATGACGACATAGTCGTATTCGACAACTGAACCATCTTCGAGTGTAACTTGTTTCGCAGCAGTATCGACGCGATCGACGATCCCTTTGACAAGTTTCACACGTGACGGGTTCACAATATCGTTAATGTAGATGCGTGCTTGGTCTGGGTTCATCGTTCCAGCAGCTGGTTCGTGAAGCCATGTCGTTTGGTAGTGATAATCATGCTTGTTGATAAGCGTAATGTTCGCATCACCTGCAGCGAGTGTCTTTTGAAGGTTGACGGCTGTGATGAGTCCACCGAAGCCCGCACCAAGAATAACAATGTTAGGTCGTTTCATGTTCATTTCCACCTTGTTTAAAATTTTGTTTTTTTGAACAACTATGTTGTGTGTTTCTTCACATAGACGTTCACAATAAAGCCTATTCTTGTTCAACATCTGTTCACAATTGCTTCTGTTTCATTGTACGCTCTTTAATTTGAATTCTCAATGGAAAAGCTTATCTTCTTGAATTTTTTTTGAAAGTGTTGCATGTTTGTACTGAATGGATTTAATTCAATAAACTCTCTATAATAGATGTATACGCTTTGAGGAGGAATTCGATGAAGACGACGAAAGATGTAATCATCATCGGTGGCGGCCCAGTCGGACTGTTCACCGCATTTTATGCAGGCATGCGCCAACTCGATACGACGTTGATTGAAAGCTTACCGCAACTCGGTGGTCAGTTATCAACGCTCTATCCTGAAAAATATATTTATGATATTGCCGGTTTCCCGAAAGTGAAAGCACAGGACTTGATTGATCAACTAAAAGCTCAGGCCGATCAATTCGAACAAGACTACCGCCTCGGCGAAACGGTGGAAACGGTCGAACGCCTCGAGGACGGCACTTTCGTATTGACGACGAACAAAGAAGAGTATCATACGAAAGCCATCATCATCACAGCCGGAAACGGTGCCTTCTCAGCCCGCCCACTCGGTCTTGATGGCTGCGAAGATTATGCCAACCTTCATTACTTTGTTGACAACATGGAGAAATTCCGTGATCGCCGTGTCATGATTGCCGGCGGTGGCGATTCAGCCGTCGACTGGGCACTCATGCTTGAAGGAATCGCAAAAGAAGTACACATCGTTCACCGTCGTGACCGCTTCCGTGCTCATGAACATACGGTAGAACAGATGAAGGCATCGACGATTAACGTCCTTACGCCTTACAACATCGAGTCACTGTCTGGTGAGACACACATCGAATCTGTCGAATTGACAGATAAGGATGGCGAATCAAAAATCGTTGAAATCGATGATTTGATTTGTAACTACGGATTCGTTTCATCGCTCGGTCCAATCAAGAACTGGGGAATGGAATTCGAGAAAAACACAATCCGTGTCGATTCACGTATGGAAACGACCGTTGCCGGCATCTTCGCTTGCGGTGATATCGCGACATACGAAGGGAAAGTAAAATTGATTGCGACCGGTTTCGGTGAAGCCCCAATCGCCATCAACCAAGTGAAACAGCTCGTGGATCCGACTGCTCGTCATCCGCAACACTCGACATCTGTATTTGCTGGGAAATAACCAAAAACGCTTCTGTGGACCACATCCACAGAAGCGTTTTTTATCTTTTCATCGTTTGAACGATGACCCGGTCAATCCAGTCATCGAGTTGCGTAAACACAAATCCCGCCTTCTTCGCCTCAGCAATCGACATATAATAGTCGACATCCGAATCATACGGCGACGAGTCTCCATCTTTTATAATATGGACGGGTTTTCCGACGTGTTGACCGATTCGCTCCATCAAGGCCCCCATCGAGATGAGTCCATCACTCGCCGCATTGAACGGTCCTGTCACATTGGCACGACCGACCCATTCTAAGAAGGCGGCCGCTTCCGCACTCGAGATGAAGCCCATCTTTGCTTCCGGGTGATGCAAGACAACCGGTTCCTCGTTCCGGATTGCATCTACATAAAACTTCAATCGGTCTGTATAGTCATCCGGACCTAACACGATCGGTAATCGTACGGTCGCCACCGGGAAAGAGGCGCGATGGAAGAAGAATGATTCCGCCTCGCGTTTCCCTTGTCCGTAGTCATGTTCGGATTCAAGATGATATTCGTAATGGAGCGGATTGAAGTCGCTCTCTTTTAAATCAGGACCAGGCGCGTAGACCGACATCGTCGACGTGAGCACATATTTCCCGACTTTGTCCATGAACGCATCCGAGGCGATTTTTGCCTGATACGGAGTAAAACAAATGTTGTCATAGACGAGGTCGTACCGTTCGCGGGCCAAGTCTTTCATCGTCGCGACCGATTGCCGGTCTCCTTTGACAGACCGAATCCCTTCAGCTTCCGGCACCTGTAGTTGCCCTCTCGTCACAATCGTCACATCATCCCCTGCTTCAGCAAGTCGCAATGCGAGCCGTTTTCCGAAATAGCGTGACCCTCCGAATATCAATACTTTTCTCATGACCCTGAATCCTCCCATTTGTAATGACGTCCCTACTCATTTTCCCTTCAAAGAAACAGACTAATCTACCACTTTTACACGTATTCTTGCTATTCTAATAAGTAAAGACTTGTTAGGGGGCTCGAATATGCACCAAATCATGTTAGAAAAAGGATGGACGTATGAACTACCACCACAGTATGCGATCTATCAGAGCTTATCTGATTTCAGTCGTTACTCTGTCCTCGATCAAGAGGAAGAGAGTGTCTGCTCATTCCGCATCACGAATGACACGTGTACAATCACAGGCTTTCGGCCTTGGCAACATCACATCGAACTCGACGTAACTGCAAAAGTCATTCGGTTGATTTTGACAGAAGAAGAATAAGAACCGATCGCACTCGCGATCGGTTCTTATTCTTTAGCATTCTCCTGGCGTACCTGCATTCGTCGCTGTCCGGAAACTCGAACCGCAACCGCATGTTGCAATCGCATTTGGGTTTTTAATTGTGAAACCGCCACCGAGCATCGACTGCTTATAATCAATCTCGAGGCCATCAACGACCCCATGATCCACTTCCGCAACGATGACGCGGACACCATGATGGTCGAATTGAATGTCTTTGTCCGTTTTCTCCTCGTCGAAGCCCATCCCGTATGAAAGTCCTGTACATCCGCCACCTTGTACCTTCACTCGCAAGTATTGAGCATCTGGGCGTTCCGTCTGTTTCATCATCTCTAGCACTTGAAGTGCGGCTGACTCTGTTAAATGAATCATCTGAACTCCTCCTCATATATCTTCAATTCAAGTCAATTGACTTGTCATCTTGTGGATTATCTTGTATAACTAAACTGTAACAAAAAAAATTAAATCGTTCCATCTTCGGGGCAGGGTGAAATTCCCGACCGGCGGTATTGAAGAATATATTCTTCTCAGCCCGTGAGCGAGCAAGGCGTTGCTTGCTGATTTCGTGAGATTCGAAAGCCGACAGTATAGTCTGGATGGGAGAAGATGGCGGCATCCGACCGATATCCGGATGTTTTCTTTGACGTGGACTTTTCCACCTCGGAAAACATCTATTTCGTATGCGCGTAAACTCTCCCGATTGTCTTCATTGCAATCGGGTTTTTATATGCGACGGATGCCATTCATCGAGGAGCGACCTAAAGGAGAGATTCTGATGAAAACTACGCGCAACAAACGACTGACAACAATGGTGACTTTGGCGATGCTCGGGACGATTTCGTTCGTTCTCATGCTATTCAACTTTCCGCTCCCATTTTTACCGCCATTCCTTAAAGTGGACTTTAGTGACATTCCTGCACTCATTGCCGGAATCGTCTTTTCCCCACTCGCAGGAGTCGTGGTCGTCGGTTTGAAAAACGTCTTGTACTACGTCTTTAACGGTGGCGGCGTTCCAGTCGGGGAAGTCGCAAACTTCTTCGCAGGTGTCGCATTCATGTACCCAGTTGCCTGGTTCTACCATAAGCGCAAGTCAAACAAAGCACTCGCTTCTGGATTACTTGCCGGTACAATCACAATGGCTCTTAGCCTCGCCATCTTAAACTATCTCGTCATCTTGCCAGCCTACGCCTTCTTCTTCGGAATGGCAGACATGGCCGACCCGGCGGTGAAAACGGATCTTGTCCTTTACGGGATCTTACCGTTCAACTTGATTAAAGCGATCTTGATCAGCGCGCTCTTCGTCCCACTCTTCTTGAAATTGAAGCCGTGGATCGAACGTCAACGCGTACAACTTCAAGCATAATCAATATACGAGCATCTAGGCGTTGCCTAGGTGCTTTTTTCAACCATATTGTAAGGAGGGGCAGTCATTATGACAGACGAACAGGATTTGGTTCATTTTCTAAAACAAGACGCCGAGCTCATAAAGCTTCTCCACGCCGTCGCCAGCCTCGATTTACCGGATTGGTGGATTTGTGCGGGATATATTCGTTCAAAAGTCTGGGACCACCTTCACGGATACGAAACATCGACTAAAACAGATGATGTAGATGTGATTTATTTCGACCCAAACCAACCAGAGGAAGCAGTCGAAAAACAACTCGAACAGCGATTATTCCGCCTCATCCCCGATGTACCTTGGTCTGTCAAAAATCAAGCGAGAATGCATCACGTCAACAACCTTCCACCCTATGCTTCATCGGTCGATGCGTTGGCACATTTTCCTGAGACCGTCACCGCGATCGGGGTACGTCTTCAATCGGATGGTTCCCTCACCCTCGCTGCCCCACACGGCATTCACGACTTGATCAACATGCACGTTATACCGACACCACCCTTTGATTCGAACTCTTCAAAGCACCCCATCTATCTGGAGCGGTTGCAGCAAAAGAACTGGTCCGCCAAGTGGCCAAACATCACCATACATACATCCTTCTCATACTAAAAAAACGCGACCACCGAAGTGATCGCGTTTTCTTATACCGATTAAAGAAGAAGTCCAGCCAATGTAGCTGACATCAAGTTTGCAAGCGTACCTGCAAGAATCGCGAGAACACCCATGCGTGCGATGTCACCACGACGGTTTGGCGCCATACCACCAAGACCACCAAGAAGGATCGCGAGTGACGAGATGTTTGCGAAACCACAAAGTGCGAATGCGATCATCGCTTCTGTACGAGCTGACAAATCACCAGAACCGATGATTGGAGCAAACTCAGAGAAAGCAACGAATTCGTTCAAGACTAGTTTTTGACCGAGGAAGCTACCGAATTGTACAGCATCCGCCCATGGTACACCAATCACGAATGCAAGTGGCGCGAAGACGTAACCGAGAATCAATTCGAGTGACAAGCTATCAAATCCGAAGAGTCCACCAACTGAACCGAGGATCAAGTTGACGAGCGCAATCAATGAAACGAATGCAAGAAGCATCGCACCGACGTTCAAGGCAAGGAAGAGACCGTCAGAAGCACCACGTGCCGCTGCATCGACGAAGTTCGCCGCTCTGTCTTCTTCATCTTCTACAATCTCGATGTCGTCATCGTACTCTTCTGTTTCTGGTACGATGATTTTCGCGAATAAGAGACCTGCTGGCGCTGCCATGAAGCTCGCTGCGAGCAAGTATTCGAGTGGTACACCGAGTGCTGCATAACCTGCAAGTACAGATCCGGCAACCGATGCGAGTCCACCGACCATGACTGCGAAGAGCTCAGACTGTGTCATTGTAGGAAGGTACGGCTTGATGACAAGCGGTGCTTCCGTTTGACCGACGAAAATGTTCGCTGTTGCTGAAAGTGACTCTTTACGTGACGTACCAAGTGCTTTCGCAAGGGCAGTACCGAGGATACGGATGACCCACTGCATGACGCCAAGGTAGTAAAGCAATGCGATTAATGATGACATGAAGATGATAATCGGAAGGACTTGGAATGCGAAAACGAAGTTGTCGCCACCGACTGCTGTTCCGAATACGAAGGCAATCCCGTCACCCGCTGTGTTCAAGACAGCTTGAACCCCATTTGAGATCCATTCAAGCGCCTTACGTCCCCATGCCGTATATAAGACGAGGAATGCAAATGCGAATTGAACAGCGAACGCTGCCAAGACCGTGCGCCATTTGATGGCTTTACGGTTGGTAGAGAAGATGTAAGCGATTGCAATTAGTGCCAAAATACCAACCACACTCATGATTTTCATTGATGTTGTGCTCCTTTCATATTAAACAAAACCAATTATATGTGTCATACCCGAAAAGAGATGTGTCCTACCGTTTGAAACGCTTTCTTTTTATCGTTGTTAAACGTCAGACAACCTACATTCGAACCTCTTAGAATATAACATCCCTCTTTTTAAAATGCAACGGGTGAAATAAAAAAGTTTGAGGTCATTTCCTCAAACTTTTTACCATGCCATCTCTTCGATTTTTTCATACACCTTCGTCACGAGCTCTTCTGGTGTTTCACCCGTCACCACTTCCCCGTCTACGAGGCAAAAGAGATCAAGGGAACAGACACCACAATAGCCTGTACAGCCATATTCGACCACATCAAGATCAGGGTCGGACTCTAATTTAGCCCGGGCAATTTGTGAGCCCATCGCCAAATTCGAAGCACAAAATTCGATGATCGGATTCATCATATATGTCACCGTCTTTCTTTACGTGAATTATCGGAAAATGGTTCTTCTACGGCAGATTATAACATGATACAGTTGAAGAGTAACAAAGGGGGATTATTATGCGCAAATTAGTCGTCTTAGGAGGCGGTTACGGGGGAATGCGTGTGATTGAGAGAGTACTTGGACATCAGTTACAAGACATCTCGGTCACGCTCGTCGATCGCTTGCCTTATCATGGATTGAAAACTGAGTATTACGCACTGGCCGCAGGAACGGTCTCGGACCGCGATATTCGCATCGACTTTCCGGATGAAATCGATTACATATACGGACAGGTCACGGACATCGACACCGAAGACAAAATGGTTCTGCTCGCGAGTGGAGAAAAAGTGCCCTACGACGACCTCGTCATCGGATTAGGATGCGAAGACAAATACCACAACGTTCAAGGGGCAGCCGAATTCACGTACAGTATTCAAACACTGGAAGAGTCACGTAAGACACAACAAGCGATCAACGGTCTGCGACCAGGTTCGGTCGTTTCTGTCGTCGGTGCCGGTCTATCTGGTGTCGAACTCGCCAGCGAACTTCGTGAGAGCCGGCCTGATTTGACGGTCCGTTTATTCGACCGCGGACCATCCGTTCTGTCTTTCTTATCTAATCGTGTCTCGATGTACGTACAATCTTGGTTCGAGGAGCACGGCGTCGAAGTCATCAATAATGCGAACATCACACGTGTCGATGCTGACGGATTATGGAACCATGAAGACTTATTCCCATCTGATCTGACCGTATGGACGGCCGGGATTCAACCGGTCGCCGTTGTACGGAATCAAGGTTGGGAACTCGATGGAGGCGGACGTGTCAAATTGACGGAACATCACTTTGTTCCTGGACTGCCGGACGTGTTTGTCGTTGGTGACAATGCGAGCTTACCGTACGCACCGTCCGGACAACTTGCCGAAGCCCAAGCCGAACAGATCGTTCAAGTCTTGCTTTGCAAATGGAAAGGTATCAATTATCCAGAATTACCCGACATCAAACTGAAAGGGACGCTCGGTTCCCTCGGGAAGAAGGCTGGCTTTGGGGTGTTTATGGGGAAACAATCACTCACCGGGAAAGTAGCCCGACTATTAAAGTCC
This sequence comes from Exiguobacterium sp. 8A, assembly GCF_902506275.1. Lineage (GTDB taxonomy): Bacteria > Bacillota > Bacilli > Exiguobacteriales > Exiguobacteriaceae > Exiguobacterium > Exiguobacterium profundum. Next base: position 1,137,139 of record NZ_LR733630.1, read on the forward strand.
GGTATCCTTTGGAAACATAAAGTCATTAAATGAATACATTGCGAACGAGCCTCTGGCTGGTTCGCTTTTTTAATTTGTTCATCTGTTATTTCTATTCATTTTTCTAACGATTGAGTCAAAAGTCTTGTATCTGAATCCCCTGTATCCTTATCTAAATATTCAGATATTTAATGCCATTGGCGTATTCTACACGTTGGTAAAACTTGTTACTCTATGGTCACGGCAGTTGGACAGCCCGTCATCTTGCCTACATACCTTAAAGGAGGAAACAAGTTGAAAAAAATCTGTAGCTCCGTCCTCGCCACATTACTCGTCTTGTCAACCGTACCTGGGGGCGCGGATGCCGCCCCAAATAAAGAGAAAGAACGTGTCATCGTCGTTTTCAAGGAATCGGCAAAGAAAATTCCGCTGTCGATTGAAGGCATGGAAGTTAAACAACAGTATTCGAATATTCCTGCAGCAGCACTCGAAGTTCCGAAAGCTGCTTTGAATGGACTGAAGAATAACCCGAACGTCGCACACGTGGAAGTGGATCAAATCGTACAGATTGAGAATCAAACACAAGACTGGGGGATTCCTAAACTAAAGGCTCCTTCATCTTGGCAGAGTGGATTCACAGGGAAAGGTGTCAAAGTATCCGTCGTCGACACAGGGATTTCGCCCCACCCCGATTTAACAATCGCTGGTGGTGCCTCATTTAGCACGGTCACGAGTTCGTATGCTGATGACAACGGTCACGGTACACACGTAGCCGGGATTATCGGTGCACGTAACAATAGCATCGGAACAGTCGGGATTGCACACGAGGCAAGCATTTACGCCGTCAAAGCTCTTGAGGCGAACGGAAGTGGTAGCTTATCGAGTATCGTTGCCGGGATTGACTGGTCGATCACTAATGATATGGATATCATCAACTTGAGCCTCGGGACGACAAGTCCATCGACGACGCTCCAACAAGTTGTCGATCGTGCCAATAATGCAGGCATCCTTGTCGTCGCGGCAGCGGGTAACAATGGTCGTACCGATGGATCGGGTGACCTCGTCAACTATCCGGCTCGTTACAGTTCGGCAATTGCTGTTGCTGCAACAGATATCAACAACAACCGCGCCTCGTTCTCGGCGACAGGTAGCACTGTCGAAGTGGCAGCACCTGGTGTCGGCATCAACTCGACCCTCTCAAACGGGGGCTACGGTCAAATGAGCGGAACATCAATGGCGACACCGTATGTGGCGGGTAACCTCGCACTCATGAAACAGGCGTTCCCTACGCTATCGAGCACACAACTCCGTACAAAATTGTCGCAAGACTCCATCGACCTTGGTACAACAGGTCGCGACACATGGTTCGGGAACGGACTTGTCCAATCCCCGACTTCTGGTGGTACGACGCAACCTGTCCAAGCACTCACGACGACAGTCTCGACATCGAAGTCTTCTTACTACGCTGGTGAAGTCGTCTCGATTTCTTCGGCAGTACGAAATTCAAATGGCCAAGCGGTCGCAAACGCCGATGTTCGTGTGACGGTCACACAACCGAACGGTACAACGCTTGTCGGTACAGGCAAGACGAATTCATCAGGAGCCATCACATTCACACTCTCGACGAATTCTTGGTCACAACGCGGAACGTATCAAGTGAAGTCTGATGCGACGCTTACCGGCTACACGGCTGGTTCAGCGACGTCATCGTTCCAGCTTCTCTAAACGAAAAAGTCGAGCGCATCGCTCGACCTTGTCGATCGACGAATCAAGTCGTGTTATGCGACCTGGTTCGTCTTTTTTATAGTTTGCCCACTTATAGTCGTTGCGCGGTATCCATCAGCTGTGTCGAAGACGTCGCAATCTGGGTCGTGGCACGCTTGAGTTCGGCAATGGATTCCACAATCTCATCGATATCACCAGCGAGGCTCCCCATCTGTCCGTCAGCATGCTCCGAATCACCCGAAATTTGGAGGAAGGCATCCGTCACTTCATTGATCCGTCCCATCGTCTGCTTCATCTCTTGCTCGGTCGATAAGACGCGGCTCGATGTCTCTTCCATCTGATTCGTGAGACGCTTCACCAAATCCTCCACCTCTTCCGCCGCTTGTTTCGATTGACTCGCGAGCGTTCGTACTTCTGATGCGACGACTTGGAACCCTTTCCCTTGTTCGCCTGCCCTTGCTGCTTCGATGGCCGCATTCAAACTCAACAAGTTCGTCTGGTTGGCAATTTGCTTCACCGAATCCGCAATCGTCATGATCTCATTCATCAATCTTTCGAGTGCCTTGATTTCTTGGGCCGAGTCGGAAAGGTCACGCGCGATTTCGTCAAGTCGTCCCGTCTCTGATAAAATCGTATCTTTCCCACTCACTGAAGAGTGAAGTACCGTCCGAAGCTTCGTCTGTGTGAGTGAACTCGAATGCTTCATATCATCTGCCCGCTCATTCATCGACTGAAAACTAGCCATGACTTCTTGTGAGAGGGCGGCCAAATCTTCACTCGCCTGCTGAATCGTTTGACTGATTTCATCTTTCACGTGTTGCATCTGGTCACGAACGACGTCTGCTTCATCGTCAAACATCTCGAGCACGATTTGTTGCTCGAAGTTAAAGATTTTCGAGACGGCCATCATCAACCTCATTTTCGAGTCCGCATCGAGCTGCTCATGTTGAATCGATAAGACGAGCGTCTCGAATATTTTTTGGAAGGCCGCCATATACCATTTCCCTTTCAGACCGATCAGATAATGACGTTTGGCGATGGCGAGACGTCGATTGATATATGCTTCATTCAACTTCCCTTCAAACATCTCCATTATATGGTTAGAAAGAGTGAGTTTTAGTTTGTCCGATGACGAATGTTGCCGAATCAACTCTCTCATCTCGTCGATCTTTTCGAGCTCTTCATAAAACACATCAACCAACCGAGGTGTCAATTGACGTAATTCCTGTTGATACGCACGTAAATAAGCTAAATCCTCACGTTCGAGACGAATCAACTGACGTTGTCGTTCCAACTCATCGGGAAGTGCGATCAACAAGTGCTCCATTTGGGACGAGGTGTCTAAATGGATCGGCATATTTCGTTTTCGGGCAAACATCAAATAGTCCTCCTTTAATAAACAGGTTTATTAATTTTCAAAATATTATAAAATTTATACAAGTTATGTTCAGTTTAGCCCGAGAGACAAAAGTTGTAAAATCTTTTTCTAAATTATAGGTAAACAAAAAACGAACCTTGCTATCGCATGGTTCGTCCACTTGCTCACTATTTTATATGATTGACGGATCCTTGTTTCGCCTCAATTGCCGCATACACTTTTCGTAACTGAACGACCCCTTCGTCAATCACTTCTCCGTCGAGCAAGACGAGCGGATAAAACCATTCATCGTCTTTAAGCGCCAGGGCAAACTCGTCCTCACTCTGTTCGAAATCGATGTACTCGAAAGAAAAGGACTGCTCCGGATACTTGCGTCCGAGCGCACTTTGCAACCACTCATACGTCTCGGTCGAACTCGGTGCACCGACACAACTGGCACATTGAACCTCTGCCCCATAAACCGTGATTTTCATATTCATTCCCCCTCGAAACCATTATACAAAAATCTTCCCCACTCCCGATGACGAAACGCTCAGCGTAAATGATTGAGAAACACTCTCAAACTTGCTAGAATAAAGTAGAACGAGAAAGGGGTAGATACCATGGAAATGTTTGATCAAGTCCAAGAAGTGCTCGATAAATTGCGTCCGTTCTTGCTTCGTGACGGCGGAGACGTCGAACTCGTTGATGTGGAAGAAGGCATCGTCAAGCTCCGTTTGATGGGTGCTTGCGGCAGCTGCCCGTCTTCAACAATCACGCTAAAAGCCGGTATTGAGCGTGCGCTCATCGAAGAAGTACCAGGCATCGTCGAAGTAGAACAAGTATTCTAAGCAAAAAGGGAGACATTCGTCATCCCTTTTTTTCATGCTTCCATTCATTTAAACTCTCAACCATATAGGTCGGGAGTTTTTCTTGTTCTTGAATAAATGCTGGACCGTGTACACCTGAGTTGACGTGAATTGTACGGATTCCCCCATTGATCCCGAATAGAATATCTGTATGATAGTTATCCCCTACCATCACGACATCCTCTTTCGTCAATCCAATCATGTCGAGTGCAATATCAATCATGACCGGTTCTGGCTTCCCGATAAAGAATGGTTCTTTTTCTGTCGTCACCGTCAACACGGATGTGAGCGACCCGTTCCCCGGTAAAAACCCTCGTTCTGTCGGAATGGCGATATCCCCATTCGTCGAAATGAATCGGGCTCCCGAACGAATGGCGATCGCCCCTCGCGCCAACTTCTCATACGTGATGTGACGGTCGAGACCGATGACCACATAGTCCGCTTTCGGTTCGTCCGTGACGTGGAACCCACGAGATTCTAAGGCGAGTCGGAGTCCGTCTTCGCCAATCATATAGACGGTCGCGCCCGGTGACATCTTCTCAATATAAAAAGCCGTCGCCATCGCACTCGTCAAGACGTTTTCTGCCTTCACATTTGCCCCCATTGAAATCAACTTATCCGCAATCTGCTGTTGTGTCATCGAGGCGTTATTCGTGACGAATAAGTATGGGACGCCCGTAGCTTCTAACTCGTTTACAAAATCGACAGCAGCTTGAACGGGCTCTGTTCCTGCATACATCGTACCATCTAAATCAAACAAATATCCTTTTATCGGTTCCATCCAATCACTCGCTTTCTGGCAAGAATGCGGACACTGGTCCAAGTTCGACCTCTAAGTAGCGACGAACTTGCGTGGAGAACGCTGTGAAGTCTTGTTTCGACATCTTCACCCATTCATCAAAGCGTGACGCGTCTGCATCGACGAACTCACGGACATAGTATGCACGCAATCCGACGAGCGCCTTGGTGGCATTACCCGTCTTCTCATCGAGCACGCGTTCATCGAGCAGAATGTCGACAATATCTTCATAGCTACCCGGGTCTCGCATGATGAATCCGTCAATCATCGAGTTCCCTACGTCGATGACCCCTTCCATCAGGAGGACAGCCATTCGTTGTTTCGCAAGTTCTACCGTGAACGCATCTCCGCTCAGTTGGTCCGTATGTGCTAACATCGTCTCCATTTGTTCCAGTGTCTGATTAATCTTCTCTCTATTCACAAAATACATGATGATCCCCCCTGCTGTTAATACTAATCCTTTTTCGTTCTGGAGAAAAGAACCTGCCCTATTTACATCATTTATAAAAATGTGATACACTAATCAACGGGTTTAAGCCGTAAAAAGTATAACACATTTAACAGAGATAACGTGGAGGGTACAACACTATGGAACGTGAATTAGCATTAGAAATCGTACGAGCAACGGAAGCCGCAGCACTCGCATCATCGAAATGGATTGGACGCGGGCAAAAGAATGAAGCCGATGACGCAGCTACGTCAGCGATGCGCGAAGTTCTCGGAACAGTGAACATGGATGCGACGGTCGTGATCGGTGAAGGTGAACTCGATGAGGCACCGATGCTCTACATTGGGGAAAAACTCGGTACGACGTTCGGTCCGAAAGTCGACATCGCCGTTGACCCGCTCGAAGGTACATCCATTGTCGCAAAAGGACTCGGAGATGCGATGGTCGTCATCGCTGTTGCGGATGAAGGTGCCCTCCTCCACGCACCAGATATGTACATGGATAAGCTCGTCGTTGGGCCGAACTTAAAAGGAAAAGTCTCGCTCGATGAACCACTCGAGTCGATCATCGAAAAAGCAGCAAAATATAACAATAAACGCATTGAAGAAGTGACGGTGATCATGCAAGACCGCGATCGCCACGAACACCTTCGCCAAGCCGTCATGAACGTCGGCGCACGCGTCAAATTGTTTGAGGATGGCGATGTCTCGGCCGGAATCGCAGCTGCCGTCAAAACAAATCCGATTGATATTTTCATCAGTACAGGCGGTGCTCCTGAAGGCGTCATCACGGCTGCAGCTGTCAAAGCGCTTGGCGGAGACATGCAGGCCCGTCTTCACCCGATGAATGAAGAAGAATCTGCACGCGTCATCTCGATGGGCATTGAAGATCCGCTCCAACTCCTCACGCTCGACGACCTCGTCAAGAGTGATGACTGTATCTTCGCCGCAACAGGTGTCACGTCAGGTGAGTTGCTCGATGGCGTCAAATTCTTAACAGATGATATCGTCGAGACGACATCACTCGTCATGCGCTCGAAGACACGTACGATTCGTAAAGTCGTGGCCGAACACCACTTGTCGTTGAAGCCATACTTACAAAAAACTGAAGTCAACGCCTAATCAAAAACGCCTTGCTCAATCACTTGAGCGAGGCGTTTGTTTCTTTAAAATCCTTGTTCTGTTCCGTGCACTGGCTCATTCGAATCAACTTGCTTGTCTCGAATCGAATCGTAGAACGTCGCGTACGTCGTCGAGAAGTAAGGTCCGATGAAGAAGAACCCGATCCCGAGCGTCAAGATCCCGACGAGGAACCAACCAAAGAAAGACAAGACGAGCATGAAGGCTTCCATCTTGTGCCCATCCATGAGACGACGTGATTCTGTGATCGACTCGAGTGCGGAAAGTTCAGGCTGATCGCGCAAAATGTACGGCGTAAGTGAATATGAGAATCCTTTGATGATTCCCGGTACGATGAGTAACAACGTCCATAACACGAGGAATACCCCCATCACAAACGAGGTGATGACATGTTTGAAGTAACGTGTCTGGAACGGCTTGAACAGCGTTGAGAGCGAGGCTCCTTTCTCACGTGATACGTTGAGAGCAAGCCACGACCAACCGATCGCAAGTGGGGCAATTAAAATTTGCAGAACGTTCGATACAAAGCTCAAAGTGACTTCTGTCGATGTGAACGGTTCTGGCGAGTTGACGTCCATTTCAGGCGCAAACCATTGCGGAATCCCGTTAATGATGAGGAACAAGAGTGCCAATCCGGCCATCAACCACCATTTTCCTTTCAAGGCGTGTCGTGCATGTTGTTTCCATTCAGATCTCATAGTAACCCATCCTTTTTCGTAGTCTTTCTATTAGTGTACGTGAAAAGGTGACCATACGTTTCAAAAAAACATAAAAAAAGGGAAAGGAATTTTTCCTTTCCGCTTAGCGAATCATCACATTGCCTAAAAAGAACTGAGACATGGACAAGATCAACAACAGCACCCCGAGTGATAACACAAGGTGAGATGTGACTTTGAAGACACGGCCTCGCAAGAACGAATGGCCATATTCAAAGCGACGGATGATCAACACATGAACGAGTTCAAATAGAATGACTGCCGCCGTAAAATAAAAGGTCATCATGATATGGAAACCAAAAAAGAACATGGCCAATATCCCGAGTCCGAAGTTATGAATTCGATTATGGACGTCATCCCGATCCCCGACGGTCGTTTGTACATGTTGCATCCAAATCACCTCACTATCAAAACCAAAAAACGACGAAACTATCCTTAATGACAATTTATCACATTTTTCCAACCTCAAAACCGGAAGTCACGACTTTTTACCTAAACGAAATATTTGGAAATCAAATGTAATAAAAAAAGTGCTGACGGCTCAGCACTTCACACGTTTGATTCATCGGTCTTGTTAAACTTACGCTTCAACTTCAGTTTTTGCTTCGTTCCCCCAAAGACGGGTCCACTCTCTTCTTCGTTGATTTCCGTTTCTTTTTTCAAAACGAAATAAGGACATCCAAAGTTGCAATATTCGTATACGTAGTCCATCACGTGATCAATTCGGTTCTCATAGGTCGCCAATTTAGATTGCGGTTCATAGAATCCCTTCAATCGCAACTGACCATGCCCCCAATCACCGACGATGTAATCGTACTTATCTAGCACGTCACTATACCGTGCGATAAACGCCTCTTCATCGAACCCGTCCCGTTTTTCTTCCAAGACGGTATATCCGTGGCGATTCACTCGAATCATCGCTCCCACCTCCACTCTGTTATCATAGCATGCCCTCATCGATGCACTCTATCCTTTTCGAATCACTTCATGACGGGCGACGATTGTTTCTCGTAATACATCTCGCAGAAGTTCGGGCATGAAATATCGCTTCGGTTGGTCTGCCAAATAAGGAAGAAGCGGACCGAATGTCAACATATCGACCGTTGCGACACGATATGTCCGATTTAAATCCAATCGTTCCCCCATCACATAAGTCTGACCGTCACGTTGTTCGATTTGATAGAGACTCGGTTCTCCGAGAACGGTCCCTCTGAACCCGAGACCTCTGACATGCATATTCGTGAACGTTTCTTCATTAGTATCGTGAAGGAAACGCGACAACGTTTCACCGTCCAATGTCAGCACACAAGGGTTGATTGGATGCGGACAGATCCGATGCAACATGTTGAGCGTCACCCCACCCGGTGCAAGGCCTTCTAGCACAACCCCAGATGGAATAATCCCAACATCCGCCGCACACCATTCGACCATCCCTTCGACGAGTAGGTCACCAAGTGGAGAAGGTCCGAACCAATCGGAGGCGTATCCATCCGTCTCTGCAATCGTGACATCAAGAAGGCGTTCGGCATCTGCCCCTTCTGTGTGCAACAACGCCAACGTGTCTGGACTATCCGATTGCTGAGACAGTTCGTGAAGGCGCGCTTCTTTCGATACGATTCCTGACTCGCCAAGCGTCAGTGTGACTTCACCGACGTACTTCCCATATTTTCCGGCCTGTGCAATCAACACACCGTTCGTCATCACACCTTCATCTAAAACATGATGTGTATGCGCACCGAGAATGACATCGATTTCAGGAAACTTTTCAGCTAATCGCTCATCTCCAAAGAATCCAAGGTGACTGAGCGCGATGATGACATCACAATGCGCCAACTGTTTCAGCGCTCGCTCCGCCGCCTCGTAAGGCGATTCAATCTGCCAGCCGAGCTCTGGGTATAACTCTTCATATGGAGCGGTCACACCAAACAGACCGATCTGGAAACCATCTTTCTCAAGAACGAGCGTCTCATCGACCCAATTCGGTCGTGACCCGTCTGCTTCATATACATTCCCAAGTAAGATGGGAAATGTTGCTTCGTCATACAGTTCGGCTAGCCAATCATGAGGAAAAGTGATTCCTTCGTTGTTTCCGATGGTGACCGCTGTCGGACGGAGTTGCTCGAGCAAACGAACATTCAACTTTCCACGTGTCACTTCGGTCGCCGGGTGGGTGCGGTCGGCATGATCTCCTAAATCAAAGTACAGCGTGTCGTCAGTCCGATGTTCTTCTAGAAATGAAACAAGTTTCGGCCATTGGTCGAACTTTGAATGAAGATCGTTGTAATGAAAAATAGACAGTGTCGTCATGGCCATCCCTTCCTTCTAAAACAAACTGATTTGTCTCGGCGCGAGTTCATATTCAAGGCCAAGAATCTCAATGAGTCGCTTCGCATTCGGTGCTGCATCCCCAGCCGAGTTGTTGTTAAAGTATACATACACGTCTTTCGCATCACGGTCAATCTCACGAAGTGAGGTCGCCAATTCTTGCAATTCTTCCTCGCTATACCGGTACAGACAGCGAACATGCCGCCATTCTTGACTCGTCATTCCAGGTTTTTTGAGCCACCCTGACGTATTGCGTCCATGCAATCGAACGACCGCAACATCAGGATGTGTCACGACCGGTACGAACGGGATGCTGCTCTCTTTCGTTTGCGGTTCATCGCAAATCGTGTTGATGAACCGCTGCTCCTTCAAAAATTGAAGCGTCCGGTCCCGGAACGCTTCTGAGAACCAGGTCGGATTGCGGAACTCGATGGCAATCTCGTAATCTGACAGCTCGGCACGAAGCGTTCTCAAATAATCCAGGTGTGGCTTTGACACATCGAACCACGGCGGCAATTGAACGAGCACAGCCCGTAATTTCCCCGCTCGTTTTAACGGATCGACCGAGACGCGATAACGCTCAAACAGTTCAATCAAAGGCGTTTTCGGCTCACGATCATGTCCGCTCATTTCCCTGGAAACTTTCACAACGAATTGAAAATGATCCGGTGTTTCCCCATCCCATTTTTCGAAATTTTTCACAGGTTGAATCGCATAGAAGGTCGAGTCGACTTCAACAGTCGGGAAATGTCCCGCATATGTCGACAATTTATGTTTTCGTTCTTCTGGGTTCGTATACAGCAAATCGTGGTCACCCCATCCGGTCACACCTACATAGATCATAGCGTCCTCCTTTACGATTCTGAAATGGCGGCCGCTTTCCGTTTCGACCAGTTCCATGTGCCCATGTATGTGACGAGCAATAGGACGAGTCCCATCATGAACGGATAGCGCATATCAATATCAAAGGCGATTCCCGCCAATGTCGGCCCTAAAATATTCCCAATACTCATATAAGCGTTGTTCATCCCCATGGCAAGACCTTGCTCGTTTCCTGCAAGTTTCGACACGAGCGTGTTCAACACCGGTCGTAAAATAGATGTCGATAAGAAAATCACGAGTGTCACTGCGAAGAAGAGCATATACGTACCAGCGAACAAAGATAACAAGAAGCCAAATGAGGCGAGCGCGATGAAAGCAAGTACGACCTTGGTCTCACCCAACCATTCGACGAGACGGTCCACCGCAAACAATTGAACGATGACACTCACAATCCCCGTTCCGGTTACCATGATGGCAATCTCTTGTGGTGTCGCACTGAACATCTCACTGACATAGAGCCCAAGTACCGATTCATACGCCATCAGACCAAACGCCATGACGAGGTTGATGACCAATACGAAGAAGTACGGTTTTCGCGTCGACATGACCAGCTGCGTCGGTAAAGACTCTTTAATCTTAGGCGCCACGTATGGAGCACGGTCAGGCTCCTTAAGAAGAAGCACAGACGAAATGACAGCGATAAACGATACAATCGCTGAAACAAGCAACGGTGTCTTCAAGCCGAATTCAGCGAAAAAGCCACCAATCCCTGGTCCCACTACAATTCCAAGCGACATTGCCGCGGAAATATAACTGTTTCCTCGAGCTCGTTGCTCGAGTGTCGTGATATCTGCCACATAAGCGAAGATGGCAGGAATCAAAAGCGCTGCACCAACACCCCCGATGGCACGAGAGACGAGAAGAATCGTCAAATTATCTGATAGATAGAAGACTCCCATCGAGATGGTGAATCCGATCAGACCGAGGATGATCATGAGTCGGCGGCCGTGGACGTCCGCCCATTTCCCGGCAATCGGTGACATGACGAGCTGGGCACCCGCAAATACGGAAATCATGAGTCCGGCGGCTGTCCCTCCCTCGCCAATCATCTTTAAGTAATCCGGAATAATCGGGATGATGATCCCAAATCCGGCGACGGCGATAAACATGTTCAACATGAGAATCGCCAATTGATTTTTTTGTTTTGTCGTCAACGAATGTCACTCCCTTTTCATCTTTCCATTTTACTGTTTGAGCTCACATCCAGGCAAACAATAAGACAGAAAAAAGCCCATCCTTGACCAAAGGATGGGCGAGACTTATGAGATGCGTGATTGAGCGAGTGATTCTTGTGACGTTCCTTTCGGAAGAAGAAGCGTGATCGCATAGACGATCATCGTCGGAACTGCCCAGGCAAGTCCGATATCCGCCATTGGTAAGTTTCCAATCCAAGAAGTAACCGCAGAAGGCTGGATGCCGTTCCACGTTTCAAAGAACGAGAGAACGAGCGCCGTATAAATCGTCGCTTTCATCGCCACACCAGGGTTTCGTTGAAGACGTTCCGTCACCGATACGAGCACGAGTGCGATCATGACCGGATAGAGGAGCGTGAGAAGCGGCACGGCGATTTGAATCAACGAACTCAAACCAACGAGTGAGATCATGAATCCAAACAACGTTGTCGAGATGACGACATGATGATATTTGAGAGAATCAAACTGATTGCTGATGAAGCGTGAGAACTCTGAGATGAGGCCAACTGCTGTCGTCAAACAAGCGAGGAAGACCGCTAACCCGAGTGCGAGCATTCCGACTTGTCCATAAGACGTACCTGCGAACGCTTGGAGAAGGCTTGCGCCACTCGTCGTTCCTTCTGCGACTGTCATATTCGCACCGATTGAACCGAGCGAGATATAGACGAGCATCAAACAGGTAACGGCAAGCATACCTGCAGAGCGAAGAAGCGAAGACGCTTCTTTTTGGTCACTCAATCCATTAGCTTTCAACGTGACGAGGACGATTGCCCCAAAGACGAGGGCCCCGAATACATCCATTGTCAAATAGCCTTGTTGGAAACCTTGGCCGAGTGCACCCACCCATGTCTCAAATCCTTCCGCTGGAGCTCCCGGCTCCCCGAGTGGCGAGATGAGGTTTGTGATTCCAATCGCTGCAAGCAAGAACAAGAGGATTGGTGTGATGATACGCCCGATGACTTCAATCAACTTTTGAGCACGAAGCGTCAAGAAGAACGTCAAACCGAAAAAGACGGTCGAACTCATCGCGAGTGTCAAAGTAGAAGGAGCATCGAGAAACGGAACGAGTCCCATTTCATACGTGACAGCAGCCGTACGCGGGATTCCGAAGAATGGTCCGATAGCCACATACATCAATCCTGTCAAGATAAGCGCGAGACGCTTTGGAATATAACGAGCAATTTGGTCTGTCCCGCCGCCGACCCGAGCGACTGCGAACAAAGCAAGAAGCGGTAAACCGACACCCGTAATGACGAACCCGATCATCGCCGGTACGAGGTTTTCCCCCGCCAAGGCGCCGAGCTCAGGTGGGAACAGCAAGTTCCCGGCCCCAAAGAATAAAGCAAAAATCGTAAACGCTAACGGGAACAATGTCGATTTTTTCATACAACTACCTCCATACACTTGATATTCCGAACGACTTAACAAAAAAATAATAACTAAATTTTCTGACAATATATCGCTTGGTCTATTTCATTATACACACTTCCTATCGTTTGACCACCCTATCTCCAAAATTCGAGGTTTAATTTTTTGAAATGTAGATTTCACAAAAAAATCTCCCTTTCACATGTAGGGAGATGTAAGCGGTTAATAGCGTATGTCGAACGAACGAAATTCCTGATTGTTCGCTTCCGTCTCTTCGATTCGTTCGACACCGACAAAGCGATTGCCATCCTTCAACGCCTGCTCGAAGGCGCCGATTTCTTGCTCGGTTCCTTCTGCATGTAGCTCGACTGTCCCGTCACTTAGATTGCGAACCCATCCTTTGATGCCGAATCGTTGCGCGGTCTCCTGTGAAAAATATCGAAACCCCACGCCTTGGACACGTCCAGATACAATCAAACGTTTAGCAACTCTCATTCTATTTTCCTCCTTTATTTTGTCAAAGATGTTTAGAGGTCCTTACTTTAGGAAACAGTATTTAAGTAAAATAATGGAATTGGAGTGGTTGTATGAATGAATTTATTACTCTTGTCACGAACGTTTCCGACTGGCTTTGGGGCGTACCGATTATCTCGTTACTCGTTTTATCCGGTATCTTCCTCACCATCAAGCTCGGTTTCTTTCAGTTTCGTTACCCCATCTACATATTCAAGCAAACATTCGGCAGCATTTTCAAAAAGCCGAAAGGTGAAGGCGACATCAGTCCGAGACAAGCGTTGACGTCAGCCCTCTCTTCAACAGTCGGGGCCGCGAACATCATCGGTGTACCTGCAGCGATTATGTTCGGGGGACCGGGTGCCATCTTCTGGATGTGGGTCATCGCTATCATCGGCATGGCCATCAAGTTCTCAGAGAGCGTACTGGCCGTGCACTATCGTGAGAAGAATGATGCCGGCGAATTTGTCGGGGGACCGGTCTACTACATATCAAAAGGACTTCGTTGGAAGTGGCTCGCGACGTGGTTCGCCTTCGCTCTCATGATCGAACTCATTCCGAGTATCATGGTACAAGGAAACGCTGTCAGCTCGGCAGTCCGTGAGACGTTCAATGGGAACACGCTCATCACGGGGATTGTCGTCGCTATTCTTGTGGGCATCATCGTCTTTGGCGGACTGAAGCGCATCGCGAAAGTCACCGAGATCGTCGTCCCTGGCATGGCACTCGTCTATGTCGGAGCCGGACTCGTCATCGTCTTGATGAACTTCTCTGAGATTCCAAACGTTCTCAGTCTCATCTTCTCTTATGCATTCGAGCCGATGGCCGCGTTCGGTGGGTTTGCCGGTGCCGCCGTTGCTGAGACGATTCGTTGGGGCTTCGCCCGTGGACTCTATTCAAATGAAGCCGGTCTTGGAACGGCACCGATTGCCCACGCCGCGGCACAGACGGACCATCCGGTGCGCCAAGGGTTCTGGGCCGTCATCGGGATCGTCATCGATACGCTCATCATTTGTAGCACGACCGCATTCGTCGTCTTGTCTTCAGGTGTCTGGACGGCAGACGGAGCGATGGATGACCCAGCAGCGTTGACGACGATTGCTTTCAATGAATACTTCGGTTACACGGGAAGCTTACTCGTCACCATCTCGCTCATCTTCTTCGTCCTCTCGACCATTATCGTCATCATCTTTTACGGCTCGCGACAAGCCGAGTACTTATTCGGTTTGACGGCAGGAAAAATCATGAAGGCCGTTTATATCGTCTCGATTGTCATCGGTTCGATTGGAGGCGCTCAGATGATTTGGAACTTCCTAGACTTGATGCTAGCGATGATCCTCATCCCGAATATGATTGCCGTCTTGCTTCTAAGTGGTGAAGTGAAACGATTGACAACCGAGTTCTTCACATCCGAGAAGTATTACAAGAAAGATATCGCCGAAGAAGAGGCGTCTTAAGCAACAATCCGACTGCCTAAGCAGTCGGATCTTTTTTAGGATGCGGGTTCGACTTTCTCAATCCCTGCTTTGATAGTTTGTACCGAGGCGTCAAACTTCTGTTGTTCTTCGTTCGTCAATTCAATCTCGATGATCTTACGAATGCCACTTCGGTCAATCAAGGCCGGTACGCCAATATGCACGTCACTCGCCCCGTACTCGCCGTCTAGGTGAGCGCCAATCGTCACGACGGAGTTTTCATTTCGGACGATGGCCCGGATGATGCGAAGCAAGCCTACCCCAATCGCATAATAGGCGGCGTTCTTATGCTCGATGATCTGGTAAGCAGCGTCGCGTACGTCCGCATAGATCGCTTCTAAGTCTTCGAACTGATATTTCTCGTTCTCCGCCAATAGTTCATCGATACTCTTCCCATAGATGCGTGCGTTGTTCCATGCGACAAAGCCCGTATCCCCATGTTCACCCATATAGTAGGCGTGGCAGTTTCGTGGCGATAGTTCGAAATAGTCTCCAAGTTTGTAACGGAGTCGTGCTGTATCGAGGACCGTCCCTGAACCGATGACGCGTTCTTTTGGTAAACCCGATGCTTTCCAGGCGACGTGTGCCATCACATCGACCGGGTTCGTCGCGACGACTAAAATGCCGTCGAACCCGCTCTTCATCAAGTCTTCGGTCACGGTGCGGACGACCTTGGCGTTTTGCTCGACGAGGTCCATCCGTGTCTGCCCAAGTTTTTGTGCGGCTCCTGCCGTGATGACGACGATATCTGCGTCTTTACAATCCGAGTAGTCCCCTGCCCAAATCCGGACCGGTGTCGGGGCGAATGAGATCCCATGATTGAGGTCCATCGCCTCTCCTTCTGCCTTGGCATGATTCGAGTCGATTAAGACGAGCTCCTCGCAAAGCGCAGCCGTGGATAATTGATAGGCGAAACTGACGCCGACCCAACCTGCACCGATGACGGCGATGCGAGTGATGTCTTTCGGGTCAATCTCATCTTTATGCGGAATACGTGACATGTGTATCCATCCTTTCTATGATTCTTTCTCTTTTTTAGCATACCCTACATATGGCATCGACATAACAAAAAAAACGGACCCCTTTTTACAGGAAATCCGTCATTCAAGCAATTATCCAATCGAACCTTCCATCTCGAACTTGATGAGACGGTTCATTTCGACCGCATATTCCATTGGTAATTCTTTTGTGAATGGCTCGATGAAGCCCATTACGATCATTTCTGTCGCTTCTTCTTCCGAGATTCCACGGCTCATGAGGTAGAAGAGTTGCTCTTCTGACACTTTTGAGACTTTCGCTTCGTGCTCGAGCGACACTTGGTCGTTCAAGATTTCATTGTACGGGATCGTATCTGAAGTCGACTCGTTGTCCATGATGAGCGTGTCACACTCGATGTTCGAGCGTGCGCCCTTCGCCTTACGGCCGAAGTGGACGATTCCACGGTACGATACTTTTCCGCCTTGTTTCGAAATCGATTTTGAGACGATAGACGACGACGTGTTTGGTGCGAGGTGAATCATTTTCGCGCCAGCGTCTTGGTGCTGTCCTTTACC
This sequence comes from Exiguobacterium sp. 8A, assembly GCF_902506275.1. GTDB lineage: Bacteria > Bacillota > Bacilli > Exiguobacteriales > Exiguobacteriaceae > Exiguobacterium > Exiguobacterium profundum. The sequence continues at coordinate 1,153,480 of NZ_LR733630.1, forward strand.
AGCGAGGGCGATTGAGAGTGTCATCCCACGTGCGCCTTCCCCTTTCAAGATGACAGCTGGGTATTTCATTGTGAGTTTCGATCCGATGTTTCCATCGATCCACTCCATCGATCCACCCGCTTCACAGACTGCACGTTTCGTTACCAAGTTGTAGACGTTGTTCGCCCAGTTTTGGATCGTCGTGTAACGGCAATATGCATCTTTGTTGACGAAGATCTCAACAACCGCTGAGTGAAGCGAGTTCGTTGTGTAAACCGGTGCCGTACATCCTTCGACGTAATGAACCGATGCGCCTTCGTCGACGATGATGAGCGTACGCTCGAATTGACCCATGTTTTCCGAGTTGATGCGGAAGTAGGCTTGGAGCGGTTGCTCAAGTTTTACGCCTTTTGGTACATAGATGAACGAGCCACCCGACCAAACAGCTGAGTTGAGGGCCGCAAACTTGTTGTCCGTCGGCGGAATCAACTTCCCGAAGTACTCTTTGAAGATCTCTTCGTCTTCTTTGAGGGCTGTGTCTGTATCTTTGAAGATGACACCTTTTTCTTCGAAGTCTTCTTGCATGCTATGGTAGACAACCTCAGACTCATACTGAGCCGAGACACCTGCCAAGTATTTTTGCTCTGCTTCTGGGATACCGAGCTTGTCAAACGTACGTTTGATTTCTTCTGGTACCTCATCCCATGAGCGTTCTGTCTTTTCAGATGGTTTGACATAGTACGTGATTTCGTCGAAATCAAGTGCCGAGAGGTCTCCGCCCCATGTCGGCATCGCCATCTTGTTGAAGTGATCCAACGACTTCAAACGGAAGTCGAGCATCCATTGTGGCTCTTCTTTCATGCGCGAGATCGTCTCTACGATTTCTGTCGTCAAGCCACGGCCTGAACGGAAAATCGAAACGTCCCGATCATGGAAGCCGTATTTATAATCGCCAATTTCCGGCATGTTCTTTGCCATATCGGTCTCCTCCTTCTCCTTACGCGTCCTCGTCTACTCCTTTTTCAAGCGCCTTCCACGCGAGCGTGGCACACTTGATTCGAGCCGGGAATTTCGATACGCCTGAGAGCGCCTCGATATCACCGAGGTCAAACGTATCCGTGTCGTACTCTTTTCCTTGAACCATTTCAGAGAAGATGTTGGCGAGTTGAAGCGCCTCTTCTACTGTTTTTCCTTTGACGATTTGGGTCATCATCGATGCCGAGGCGAGACTGATTGAGCAGCCTTCCCCTTCAAACTTCGCATCTTTGACGATGTCGTCTTCGACCTGTAGTTGAAGACGAAGCGAATCCCCACACGTCGGGTTGTTCAAGTCCACCGTCACGCCATCTTCGATGACGCCACGGTTTCTTGGGTTTTTATAGTGATCCATGATGACCTGGCGGTACAACATGTCGAGATTATTAAAACTCATAATTGAAATACTCCTTCGTTTGACGTAATCCCTCGATGAAGCGGTCGACTTCTTCTTTTGTGTTATACAAATAGAAGCTCGCCCGTGCCGTCGATGATTGCTTCAAAAGACGCATGAGTGGTTGTGCACAGTGATGACCGGCACGAACCGCGATACCTTGCATATCGAGCACAGTCGCGAGGTCGTGCGCATGAACGTCCTTCAAGTTGAACGTGACGAGACCGACGCGATCTTCAGGACCGTAAATCTCGATCCCTTCAATCGTTTTCATCTGCTCGATTGCGTAAGACGCGAGTTCACGTTCGTGTGCTTCGACGTTTTCAAGACCGATTTCTTCTAAGAAATCGATGGCTGCCGCAAGTCCGACCGCTCCGGCGATAATCGGTGTTCCCGCTTCGAAACGGTACGGGATGTCTTTCCACGTCGATTCATATAAATCGACATAGTCAATCATCTCGCCACCGAACTCGACCGGCTCCATGTTCTTGAGGAGTTGCTTCTTCCCATATAAGACACCGATCCCAGTCGGTCCGAGCATCTTATGTCCAGAAAAGGCGAGGAAGTCACAGTCGAGTGCTTGGACGTCAAGTTTTCGGTGCGGTGCACTTTGCGCGGCATCGACGACCATGACGGCACCCAACTCATGCGCGAGTCGAGCGACTTCGGCAATCGGGTTAATCGTCCCGAGTACGTTCGAGACGTGACTCATCGCGACGATTTTCGTCCGGTCTGATAACACCGCTTGAACCGCATCGAGTGTGACACGTCCGTCCGGCGTGAGCTCGACGTAACGAAGTGTCGCGCCTTTTCGCTTGGCGAGTTGTTGCCATGGGATTAAGTTCGCATGATGTTCCATCGGAGTGAGGACGATCTCGTCGCCTTCACCGACATTCGCATCTCCGTAGCTCGATGCGACCAAGTTGATGGCCGTCGTCGTTCCACGAGTGAAAATGATTTCTTCAGGAACCGCCGCATGGATGAATGAGCGGACGCGTTCACGTGCTCCTTCATACGCATCCGTCGCTTGCGTCCCGAGCGTATGGACGCCACGATGCACGTTCGAATGGTTGCGACGATAATAGTCCTCGATCGCCTCGATGACAGCGAGCGGCTTTTGTGAGCTCGCCGCGCTATCAAGATAAACGAGCGGGTGTCCATTGATTTCCTGATCTAAAATCGGAAACTGTTCACGAATCGAGGCGTTCAACATCTTAACGTACTTTCCCTTCGATGACTTCGCGGAGACGGTCTTTGACCGAATCGATTGCGAGTTCTTCGACGACAGGCGTCAAGAATCCGTGGATGATTAAACGCTCTGCCTCTTGGCGAGACAAACCACGGCTCATCAAGTAGTACAATTGAACATCATCGACACGACCGACAGATGCTGCGTGACCTGCCATAACGTCATCTTCATCGATAAGAAGAATCGGGTTGGCATCCCCACGTGCTTTTTCAGAGAGCATCAAGACGCGCTCTGTTTGTACACCGTTCGATTTTGACGCACCGTGGTGAATCATCGATGTCCCGCTGAAGATTGCAGTGGCTGCGTCTTTTTGGACACCGTGAATCAAGATGAACCCTTCAGATGCTTTCCCGAAGTGGTCGGTACGGATGTTGAAGTTTTGTTTCTGTGCACCGCGACCGATTGTCACAGCTTTTGTATCTGAATACGTGTTGTCGCCGACGAGGTGAGTCTTCGTCTCGACGACTGAGTTCCCGTCGTTCATGTGACCGAGCGCCCAATCGAGGCGACCGTTCGCATAGACGACACCGCGACGGTTCATGAACGTAAGTGCTGATTCAGCGAGCTGATCGACACCACCGAAGACGACTTTCGCGTTCTCTCCAGCGAATACTTCCGTCACGACGTTGACCGTGTGTGGTTCATTCGTGCCAGAAAGGAAGTTTTCGATGTATGTCACTTCACTGCCTTCGTCTGCGACGAGGATCGTGTGGTGATAGAGGGCACCGTTCGCCTGTTCCATCGTGAAGATGGCTTGAAGCGGATCTTTCAATTGCGTGTTTTTCGGTACGTAGATGAATGCACCACCGTTTGTGAGGGCAGCATTCAACGCCGAAAGACGTTCTTCATCGACACGTACGCCTTCAGTCATGAAGTATTTCTCAACGAGCTCAGGATGTTGCTCCATCGCTTCTTTGATTCCCATGAACAAGACGCCTTCAGGCATCGACAATTCGTTATAGACGACATGACCGTTGCGTTCAACGAGCACGTTTGTCCGGTGGTCTCCGAGGAGTGATTCGATGTCCGCTGTCAAGCCGTCTTTTTGTTCGAGCTCGACATCTCCCGCTGTGAAGTCCCACTTATCAATCTTAATTTTTTCAACTTTTGGCAAAGCAAGTGTCGGCGCAAGTTCTGCTGCCTCTTTACGACGGTTGACCATCCATGCTGGTCCGCCGAGCGCTTCTGCACGTGCCGACAACGCTTGTGCATCCAATTCAAATTGTACGGTCATCGTACAGCCTCCTTACGCTTCTGTGTCTACTGTCATTCCGAGTTCTTGCTTCACCCAGTCGTAACCTTCTGCCTCGAGTCGCTGTGCGAGCTCTTTACCACCAGACATGACGATTTTCCCGTCCATCATGATGTGTACGAAGTCTGGCTCAATATAGTTGAGGAGACGTTGGTAGTGCGTGATGATCAAGCAGCCGAACTCTTCTGAACGCATTTCGTTTACGCCTTTGGCAACGACTTTAAGGGCATCGATATCAAGACCTGAGTCGATTTCATCCAAGATGGCGATGTTCGGTTGAATCATCATCATTTGAAGAATTTCGTTACGTTTCTTCTCACCGCCTGAGAATCCTTCGTTTAAATAACGGTGTGCCATTTCTGAAGGGATTTCGAGAAGCTCCATCTTCGCATCGAGTTCACGAATGAACTTCATGAGCGAGATTTCTTGACCTTCTTCACGACGTGAGTTGATTGCCGAACGCAAGAAGTCCGCGTTTGTGACACCACTGATTTCAGCCGGGTACTGCATCGCAAGGAACATCCCTGCTTGTGCGCGCTCGTCGACTTCCATCTCGAGAACATCTTCGCCGTTTAATTCGACGCTTCCCCCAGTGACCTCATAAAGTGGATGACCCATGAGTGCTGATGCGAGTGTTGATTTACCAGTCCCGTTAGGACCCATGATGGCATGAATTTCGCCACCTTTAATTTCTAGGTTAAGACCTTTGACAATCTCTTTTCCTTCGATTGAGACGCGGAGGTCATCAATTTTCATTTGTGGTACGTTAGACATTCGGATACCCCTTCCGTATTTTCTCGCCATAGTGAATGGCGTAGATTAGATATATTCTAATCTTAGACTAGTCATTTTTTTATTTCAAGCGACTCACCTTAGAATTCATTCTCAATAGAATGATAAAAGTTGAGAATGCTAATAGTAGGAAATCAAGACATTATCCGGCATTTTCTTCGACGAGTGCGAGGACTGCTTTCCGCTCTCGTACGGCAGCCGCGAAGAAGAAGGCACCACACCCCGTCAAGAGTGCCAAACTTCCGAATACAGGAAGCGACGACTGACCGAACGTATCCAGTAACACGCCACCGATAATCGGTCCGACCGTCTGACCGAGTGATGTCAATCCCATTGCCCCGAAATACGTCCCCCGTAAATGTTCCGGCGCGAGTTCATCCGTCAAGACGTCCGTCATGGTGAACATCAACACCTCACCGACGGTAAAGATGGCCATCGCGACAAATAGTACCCACTCTACCGTCGCAAATCCAATAAGCAAAAGTCCGAATGACAAGGTCGAAATCCCGAAGAAGAGTGACTTGATCGGAGAGACAAGAATCCCGAAACGCATAATCGGATATTGGACGATGAGAACCGTGATGGCGTTCGTCGTTAATAAGTAGGCGAATAATCTCGAGCCTTCTTCTAGTCCATCGCGTAGCGCGATGAATTGCGGGAGCGTCGAATTGAACTGGCTATAACCGATAATCGCGAAGATCATCCCGATGATGACCGCCCGAAACGTTCGGTCATCTCTCAGGACACGAAACGTCTCCGTCAAGCGCGGGCGTGCCTTGATTCCGTCCCCTTCTTCAAACGGATATTTGTAAAACAAGATAGATATAATGATCCCGTATAATATGTAGACAGCCGTCACGACGAAGAATGCAGTCTTCACACCAGTGAGTGACAAGACGACCGCCAAGAGTGGTCCGATGGCCGCGGCGATATTGATCATGAAGTAACGGACATTATAGACGATGACCCGCTGATCTGCCTGCGTCGTATCACTGATGAGTGCACGCGAAGCCGGTTCTAGGAATGATCGCGACATCCCCATCAACATCGATAGCATGTAAAACCAAAACAGTTCCGTCGCAAGTGCGAGACCAGCGAACGTGACGGCATTGAGCACGATCCCGATCAACATGAGCTGTTTTCGTCCATACCGATCAGAGAGTGTCCCCCCAAAGAAGCTCATGAACAGACCTGAAAGTGCCGTCACGGCAAAGATCGTTCCGATCACACTCGCTGAAAAGCCGAGCGTAGCTAGATAGATCGCAAAAAATGGCATGACAAAAAACGTCGCCAGTCGTGCAAAAAACGTCCCGAACAGGACGCCCCACGTCAGTGGATGAATCTGTCTGAGCTTCATCCAAATCCCCCCTTTTCTTTCATATATGTAGTGTACTTCTCTTTATGAAAGAACACTAGACAAAAAAAGACCCAGGAGGAAGTCTCCTGAGTCGAAATGACTTATTGTTTGACCGGTACGACCGCACCTTTGTATTCGTCCAAGATCCACTGTTGTGTCTCTTCAGACGTCAATACTTCGAGGAGTGCCTTGACGCGCTCGTCTTCTTCGTCCCCTTCACGCGTGACGATCAAGTTGACGTATGGTGAATCTTCCCCTTCGAGTGCAATCGCATCTTCGAGTGGGTTGAGACCTGCATCGATCGCATAGTTCGTGTTGATGAGGACCGCATCACCTTCTCCATTGTTGTAAGCCGTTGGAAGAAGTGCTGCTTCCACGTCCGTCTTGAATTTCAAGTCTTTCGGGTTGTCGACGATGTCAGCGACTGTCGCATCGACCGTTTTGCCTTCCGCAAGCGTGATGAGACCTTCTGACTGGAGCATCGTAAGGATTCGTCCATGGTCAGCGACCGATGAGCTCATGATGATTTCCGCTCCTTCAGGAAGCTCGTCAAGCGATTTGTATTTTTGTGAGTAGACACCGATCGGCTCGATGTGCACGCCACCTGCTGATGCGAATTTGTAGTCTTTGTTCTCAGCCATTTGTGACTCGAGGTATGGCTCGTGTTGGAAGTAGTTCGCATCGAGCTCCCCGCTCGCGAGCGTCTTGTTCGGAAGCACGTAGTCTTGGAACTTCTTGATTTCGAGTTTGTAACCTTTTGCTTCATATTCTTCTTGTACGTGCTCTAAAATCTCAGCGTGCGGTACGTTTGACGCACCGACGATCAATGTTTTCTCATCGCCAGAACCTGTTTCTGCCTCTTCCCCGCCGCAAGCCGCGAGAACCGTGAATGCTGATAATGCTGTCAATCCGAGTACTGTTTTCCAAGTTTTCATAATGAATCCCTCCAAATGGTATATGTGTGATTATGCTGAACGTTTATCTATCTTTGTGACGAGTCGGTCACCGATGAATTGGATGACGAACACGATGATCAAGATGAGCACCGTCGCCACGAACGTGACGTCGTTTTGTGAGCGTTGGAATCCTTCCAAGAAGGCTAAGTTCCCGAGTCCGCCACCCCCGACGACCCCCGCCATCGCCGTGTAACCGACGATTGCTACGATGGTCACCGTGAGTCCCGATACGATTGCCGGAAGAGCTTCTGGAATCAAGACTTTGTAGATGATTTGCCATTTTGTCGCTCCCATCGATTCGGCCGCTTCAATGACCCCACGGTCGACTTCACGAAGCGCAAGTTCGACCATCCGAGCATAGAACGGTGCCGCTCCGATGATGAGTGCCGGAAGCGCCGCCGTCGAACCGAGCATCGTACCGAGTAGGAACAACGTGAACGGGATGAGTAAGATAATTAAGATGATGAACGGGATCGAACGAAACACGTTGACGATCGCGCTGACGAAGACGTAAATCGGACGATTCTTCAATAAAAGCGACTCGTTTGTAATATAGAGAATCAAGCCTAAAGCCAGTCCGATCACAAACGTCGCCACACCTGCGACGAGCGTCATGTATAACGTCTCCCAAGTCTGCTCCATCATAATTTGCCAATCTACGTTAGGAAACATCGCTTTCCACCTCCACTTCTACGGATTGCGAACGAATCGACGCGATGGCACGATCGATTTCACTTGCTTCCCCAATCAGTTGGATGAATAGCGTACCGAGCGCACCGACTTGTGACTGGGTCACGTTCCCGCCGATGATATTGAATCCGATGTCATGCGTCTTGAGGACGTCAGATAAAATCGGTTGTTCTGCCGTCTCGTTCAAGAATTTCAATTTGACGATTTGACCGCTCGGATACCGTTCTTTAAGGTGTTCGAACGTGAGCGATAGATCGTCGACCGCCCCGATTTGCTTGACGAATTCTTTCGTGATCGGTTGCTCCGGATGTTGGAACACGTCCGAGACTTGACCGGTCTCAACGACTTTGCCGGCCTCCATCACGGCGACACGGTGACAAATCTTTTGGATGACATGCATCTCATGCGTGATGAGGACGATCGTCAATCCGAGCTTCTTATTGATACTGACGAGCAGTTCGAGAATCGAATCCGTCGTCTTCGGGTCGAGCGCGCTTGTCGCTTCGTCACAGAGGAGAACCTCAGGATTTGTAGCGAGCGCGCGGGCGATCCCGACTCGCTGTTTTTGACCGCCCGACAGTTGCGATGGATAGCTGTCCTCACGACCAGCCAAACCTACGAGCTCGACGAGTTCTTGGACGCGTCGTTTCCGCTCACTTGCCGGTACCCCGATCAGTTCGAGTGGGAAGCTGATGTTTTCTGCGACCGTGCGCGACCACAAAAGATTAAAGTGCTGGAAGACCATCGAGACGTTCTTGCGAACCCCTCGTAGTTCTTTCGGGCTGAGCTTCGTGAGCTCACTCCCAGCGACCTCGATTTCACCGCTTGACGGTGACTCGAGACGGTTGAGTAATCGGATGAGCGTCGATTTCCCCGCTCCCGAATATCCGATTATTCCAAAAATTTCACCGCGATCAATTGTTAATGACACATCATCGACCGCCTGGACACGACCATTCTTCGTATCGAACCATTTGGCGACGTTTCGTAATTGAATCAATACCTTTCCCTCCTGACAACAAAAAAAGCGCGCACGTTTGAGCAAACGTGCGCACTTTATCGTACGGACAACGATTGCTCTCATCTGTCAAGGTTTCTCACCTTGCTGGAATTAGCACCATTTCGGATTGCTCCGCGGTTGCTGGGCGTCATAGGGCCAGTCCCTCAGCCTCTCTTGATAAGAGTGTTGTGTATTCGATTAGCTTTATCATAGCGACAGCTTTTTCTGCTGTCAAATCCTTTTTTCAAAAAAATTAAAAAAAGGTGCCGTCCGAGGACGACACAGAACGTAGCACCTTGAGTCACGGAAGGACAGCCCATAGATGAAAATCTTTTGCCCGTTCAAGATTTACATCCTTACATGGGGGAGATTCACCAATCATCACTCGATCTTGGCTTGGACCGTGCAATTATACGGAACGTCTTTCTTCGCTTGATTTTTTTGGGGGACAATCGAAGGGAAGACTGACGTGTATTCGTATAAAGGTAGCAGCGGCTTCGCCAAAACGTCTTGATATCGGGAATATCGCGTCCTATTTTGTGTTCAAGTAAGATGTTGTAATGAATATACCATTCGTGAACTTTCTGTGTCAACTGATTATTTAAAATTTTCAGATTATTCTAATGTTCCTCTCTCATTTCATGAAAGAGAGGACATGTTGCACATTCTGAAACGCGTACAATCGATCTTGAACCTCGCCATTTTCAAGCTTCAACAAGGCGGGTACGCTCATCACTTGGTAGGCTTCTAGCTCTTTTGGGATATAGTTCGCATCTCGCTTTTCGATTTTAATTTCAGGGGCGATCGCTTCGACGACCGTCAACATTTTTTCCGCCACAGCGCATGTACCACACATCGGGGCGTATATATATAAGAATCCGTCTGTAATCATTCTTCTCACCTCTCTTGTCATTATAAGGGGCGATGGATTCTCATTCAAAAATCGTGCTTTGATGAAATTTCAGAATTTTCCAATGATTCTCTTGACTCTTTCTGTAGAGAGGAATAATATGGGTTCTAACTTTATCGCTTTTGTACATAACAGCAAAGAAGAAGGACAGGTGAATGAATGATGACGGAACAAGCAACAGGTACGATGAAACAGTTCACGATGAACGTCTTAAACGGTCTCAGCATGGCAATTCTGATCGCCCTCATCCCGAGCGCTTTGCTCGGTGAATTAACGAAAGCAATACTTCCGTATTTTCCGTCTCTTCAATTCATATTGGATGCGACGACAATTGCGATGCGGCTTCTGCCAGCCATTATCGGGCTAGCGGTCGCCATGCAGTTCGGACGATCGATTCTCGAAACCGGGACCATCGCGATTGCGACGTATGTCGGTAGCGGTGCCGTCCGAATCGACGAAGGGGCTTTTGTGATGGCCGGCATCGGGGACGTGATCACAGCTGGTGTTACCGCTGCAATCGCTACACTTCTTGTCATGAAACTCGCTCCCCACTTGAAAACGTATACGGTCATTGTTATGCCGATGACCATCATTGTCGTCGCAGGAGGCATCGGTACTTTCCTACTGACGTACATCTCCCAGATCACGACGTATATCGGTCTACTCATCATGACAATGACTGACCTGCAACCGGTCCTCATGGGAATCCTGATCGCCATGGCGTTCTCACTCATTATCGTCTCGCCGATCTCGACTGTCGGGATTGCGACAGCCATCAGCTTGTCCGGTGTCGCGGCTGGTGCGGCGAACCTCGGGGTCGTCGCTGCCGGATTCGGTCTCGCGATCGCCGGATGGCAGGCAAACGCGACCGGCACATCGATTGCCCATTTCCTCGGCTCTCCGAAGATTCAGATGGCGAACTTTGTCCGACGCCCCATCATGATGCTTCCCATTTTGGCAAATGCGGCGATTCTCGGTGCGCTCGCAGGGATTCTAAAAATTGAAGGAACACCAATCAGCGCCGGGTTCGGCGTGTCAGGTCTCATCGGTCCGGTGAACGCCCTTCACCTCATGCCGGGTGGATTCGCTCTCTTCAACGTCCTGCTCGTCATCGTCTTGTTCGGACTGATTCCGGTCGCACTCGGAATCTTCTTCTACCGTGTGTTTGAACGGACGACTCTCGTCGAATCCGATCATTACCGACTCGATTTCGAGTAAACAAAAAGCCGGCTTCTCCAATGGAGAGGCCGGCTTTGATTATCCTTGAATCATCGCTTCGTATTCTTCTGCAGACATGAGTTTGTCGAGGTCTGACTCTTCCGTCAACTCGACTTCAATCATCCATGCGTTTTCAAACGGTGACTCGTTGACGAGTTCTGGAGAATCCGCGAGGTCCTCGTTCACTGCCGTGATGCGACCAGATACCGGTGCATACAACTCAGAGACCGTCTTCACTGATTCGACTGAGCCGAATGGCTCGTCAAGCAAAATCGTACCATCGACTTCTGGGAGTTCGACAAACACGATGTCCCCTAGTTCGCTTTGTGCGAAATCCGTAATGCCGATGCGGGCTTTCGTTCCATTTACTTCTACCCACTCATGTTCTTTTGAATAACGTAAATTTGCTGGTACTTTGCTCATCCTAACTTCCCCCTCAAATAAATTAGACTCACATCTGTATTATAGCACTTAGCCCCAAACGTCCGTAAAGGACTTTTCTGAAAATCCGACGGTCGTTTTTTCACCATTTGTGACGATTGGTCGCTTCAAAAGCATACCATTGCTTGCTAATAGCTCGAGTTGTTCGTCTTCTGATAGATTCGGTAGCTTGTCTTTGATGCCTTCGTTCCGATAGACTTGCCCGCTCGTGTTAAAGAACTTTTTGAGTGGTAGACCTGATTGTTTCCACAGTTCGGCGAGTTCCTCTTTCGTCGGCGTCGATTCGACGATATGGATATATGTATACTCGATGCCTTGTTCCTTCAACCATTTTTCTGCCTTTTTACATGTACTGCATGGTGGATAGCCATATAGTGTCACCATCTGTTCATCACCTCTTTCCTCAATGTAGCACACCTAGAGAATTTAAATCACGTCTCAAGCAACCGTTCAATCTCTCGCTTCATCGTTGGGTTGACCACATAGCGTTCTTCGATAAAACGTAAGATAGTCGAGGCTGCGACGCCTGACTTGCCATATCCTAATACCCCGCCCAACAGGAAAGAAATCATCTTGGGCTGTCTCGACTCGACCCGGCGTGTCGGATTGAACGGGTCCCCTTGTTCACCGATTGCCTTCAAGACGTTCTGAACAGCTGCGACCTGGACGAGCTCGAATCCGGCGAGCGTTTCGCCACGACGTTCACGTAGCAAGCCGACGTATAGGTTCGTCAACGCCTCTTCATAATAATAAGCCGCTGTTTCACGGGTGATTTCGAGGCGTGGTGTCGCAAATACCTCGAGCGCCTTGTCCCGTCGCCAGACGACACGTCCTGGCGTATAGGCGATGGTCGCCATTTCATGCAGTTCAAAGACGGCGAACTCACCATAAATGCCATCATGGTACATGATCTTATGCCCGTCCTTCGTGTTTTGGAACTGATAATGAAGCGGTTCGATCTCGAGCCAGTCAAGTCGATCGATAAAGCGCGCCTTCTGCCCATCCTCGACAATCAAAAAGAAATCGAGGTCCGAATACTCATCCAACCGCTCCGTCTCTTGTCCAATCGACCCCAATGCGAGCAGCATGAGCGTCCCGTCCAGTTCGGCTACGGACCGTCCAATGCGTTCCATCCGGTCGAGTAATACATCTCGTTTTGTCATCATCTCTCCCCCTCGTCTCTATTGTACGTGGCAGAGCTCAAAAAAAGAAAGGATCGACCGCGTCCGGTCCACCCTTTCTGTCAATTTGATTAGACGATAAACTTGTTCGCTTTGATGAGGCTCGCTGCGACTTCGCGCTTCGTGCCGATCACGTTGATTGGCTGGTAGCGGCTGAATTTCTTCATTGCCGAGAGAAGCATACGTTGCTCGTCGCCAGACGCCGCTGCGTATAACACTTCTTTCGCCATGAGTTCGACTTGCTTGAACACTTGCTCCGCAAAGATTTCAGTGTAGCGGACTTTGAGCGTATTCTTCTCTTCGCCTGAACGGGCAATCGCTTTGTCTGTACGAGCGATGGCTGCTTCAAGCGCATAGATGGCACTGATCATGTCTGCAATCTTCGCCAAGATTTCTTGTTCGTTTTGAAGGTCTTGTTGATACTTCTGTACAGCTGTACCCGCGACCATCAAGTTGATTTTCTTCATGTTCGAAAGGAGCATCTTCTCGCGAGCGAGTGGTGACCCATCCAATTCTTGTGGCATGTAGCTCATGAGCTCTTTTTGAAGTTTTTGCGCTTCTGCGAGGAGCGGTAATTCACCTTTCATCGCTTTCTTGAGGAGCGTACCTGGGACGATCAAACGGTTGATCTCGTTCGTCCCTTCGAAGATACGGTTGATCCGTGAGTCACGGTAGAGGTTCTCGACTTCATACTCTGCCATGAATCCGTATCCACCATGAATTTGAACGGCTTCATCGACGACATAGTCGAACGTCTCAGAAGCGAAGACTTTGTTGAGTGAGCATTCGATCGCGTATTCTGCGATCGCTTGTGCGACTTTCGATCCGTCGCGCATGTTCTCATCACCGAGTGCATCCAAGCTATCCTGGAACAAACCACCTGTACGATAGACTGAACTTTCCATCGCATAGATGTTCGCTGCCATCGTCGCCAATTTCTCTTGGATGAGTGGGAATTGGCTGATCGGTGTCTTGAACTGTTTACGCTCGTTCGCATATTGAACCGAGAGGTCGAATGCACGTTTTGAAGAACCGACTGCTCCGACTGCGAGTTTGTAACGACCGACGTTCAAGATGTTGAAGGCGATGACGTGACCTTTTCCAACTTCACCGAGAAGGTTGTCGACTGGTACTTCGACATCTTCAAGGATGAGCGTACGTGTCGACGATCCCTTGATCCCCATCTTCTGCTCTTCTGCGCCCGTTGAGACTCCTTTAAAGTCACGCTCGACGATGAAGGCACTGAACTTGTCGCCATCGATTTTCGCATAGACGACGAACACGTTCGCGAAGCCGGCGTTTGTGATCCATTGTTTCTCGCCGTTCAAGACGTAGTGCGTGCCCGCCTCATTCAAGACAGCTGTCGTTTTCGCACCGAGGGCGTCAGACCCTGAGCCTGGCTCAGTGAGCGCGTAAGCCGCGATCCATTCGCCTGTCGCGAGTTTTGGCAAGTACTTGTGCTTTTGCTCTTCTGATCCGAAGAAGACGATCGGGAGCGTCCCGATCCCCACGTGTGCGCCGTAGCTGAGTGCGAACGAACGTGCTTTCGCGAAGCGCTCCGTGATGATTGAAGATGAGATTTTATCGAGTTGGTAACCGCCGTACTCTTCAGGAACGTCTGCTCCGAGAAGACCGAGCTCGCCCGCTTCTTTCAACAATTCGACAGAGAGGTCGAACTCGTGTTTCTCGATGCGCTCGAGGACTGGCATGACGCGGTCATCGACAAATCCAGCCGTCGTGTCACCAATCATCTTATGCTCATCTGAGAAATCCTCTGGTGTGAAGAGACGCTCTGCGTCGAGTGCGTCAATGACAAAGCTACCGCCTTTAATCAATTCATGTTCTGTACGTTCCATATCCGATTCCCCCTTATAGTAATTCGAAGACACCAGCCGCGCCCATTCCGCCGCCGATACACATCGTGACAACCCCATACTTCTCATTGCGTCGTTTCATCTCATGCAAGATCGAGACTGAAAGTTTTGCTCCCGTACATCCAAGTGGGTGACCGAGGGCGATAGCGCCGCCGTTCACGTTCACTTTCGATGGATCGATTCCGAGTTCACGGATGACACCGAGTGACTGGCTCGCGAACGCTTCATTCAACTCGAACAATCCGACTTCTTCTAATTTCACGCCAGCCATCTCGAGTGCTTTCGGAATGGCGACGACTGGACCGATTCCCATCACTTCTGGACGGACACCGCCGACCGCGAACGAGAGAAACTTGGCCATCGGTTGCAATCCTTGGCGTTCTGCTTCTTCACGGTCCATGACGAGGACAGCTGCTGCTCCGTCTGATACTTGTGAAGCGTTACCTGCTGTGACCGACCCTTTGATTTTGAAGGCCGGGCGGAGTTTCCCGAGTGCTTCAATCGTCGAATCGGCACGGACACCTTCGTCATGCTTCACGACTTTCTCCACTTCCGCGACTTTACCGTCTTCACCGAGTACGTGCTCGATGACCGTCACAGGAACGATTTCTTCTTGGAACTTGCCACCTGCGATAGCCGCTGCCGCCTTTTGGTGACTGTTGATGGCGAACGCATCTTGGTCTTCACGCGAGATGTTATATTCGGCTGCAACACGTTCTGCCGTATGCCCCATGCTCATGTAGTACTCTGGTGCCGTCTCCATGATGTGTGGGTTTGGACGGATGACGTGACCACCCATCGGCACTTGGCTCATCGATTCCATACCGCCAGCGATGATTGCCGTCGCTTGACCGATCATGATTTTGGCCGCCGCGTCCGCGATGGCTTGAAGGCCTGACGAGCAGTAGCGGTTGATGGTGATCGCTGGAACTTCGTGCGACAGTCCCCCCCGGACCGCCGCATAGCGAGCGATGTTCATCCCTTGCTCCGCTTCTGGCATCGCACAACCCATGATGACGTCATCAATCGGGCCTTTATATCCTGAACGCTCAAGCGTTGCCTTGATGGCATATCCCGCGAGCTCGTCCGAACGAACGTTACGGAACGATCCGCGTTTTGCTTTTCCGACCGGCGTCCGTGCGCCGGCTACGATGACTGCTTCCCTCATCTGTATTGTCCCCCTTTATCAGTTCCGTAGTGGTTTGCCTTTCACGAGCATGTGTTGCATCCGTTGTTGTGACTTCGGCTCCCCGATGAGGCTTAAGAAAGCTTCGCGCTCGATGTCAAGGAAGTACTGCTCATCGACGAGCGTACCGTATGCCAAGTCGCCACCACTGATGACGTGTGCGAGTTTCTTCGCAATCTTCAAATCGTGCTCTGAAATATAACCACCGTAGAACATTTCGTACGCCGCGAGTTCGAGCGTCGCTTTACCTGTTTGACCGACGACCGGTAACTTCTCACGAACCGGTGCCGTGTACCCGTCAGCCAGTTCAAGGACCGTTTGTTTCGCATCGAACGTCAAGTGGTCGCGGTTCATCGAGATGCCGTCGACCGCACGATGGTAACCGAGTGCTTTCGCATCAAATGCCGACTTCGATACTTTCGCCATCGCGATGTTCTCGAACGTCTGTTGCGCAGCCTTCTCGATGTTTTGCATCGATTTTGGTGTCTGCTCAAGGAGTCGACGGTACGTGTTGACGTTTCCGCCCCCACCAGGGATGAGGCCGACACCGACTTCGACAAGACCCATGTATGTCTCAAGTGCGGCTTGCATACGGGCTGCCGGTAAGCTGATTTCCGTTCCACCACCGAGCGTCATACCGTACGGTGCAGCAACGACCGGACGACTTGAATAACGAATCTTTTGAACGACTTGTTGGAACTTGTTGATGATCCAATCGAGTTCGAACCAGTTCTCGTCTTCGGCTTCCATAAGCATCATCGCAAGGTTCGCACCGACACAGAAGTTCTTGCCGTCGTTGGCAAGGACCATTCCTTTGAAGTCTTGCTCGACACGATCGATCGACTGTTCGATCATCTGCATGATGTCGACACCGATCGCGTTGTTTGGTGATGTGAATTCGAGTGCGACCACGTCATCACCGATATCGACGAGGCGTGCGCCACCATTTTCTAAAATGATGCCGTTTGATTTTGCGAGCGGCTTGAGTTTCAATTCTTTCGGGTTGACGGTCTTCTCGACATACGTCTTCGACGCTTTATCGTAATACTGGTCTCCCTTGTAGAATGACGTATTGCCTGCAGCAAGCATCTCATCGATCCATGCCGGGACGTCATAGCCTTCCACTTTCATACGCTCGACTGATTTCTCAACACCGAGGGCATCCCACATCTCGAACGGTCCAAACTTCCAACCGAAGCCCCACTTCATCGCATCGTCAATCGCAACGATCGTATCGGCGATTTCACCAGTGAGACGTGCCGAGTAAGCGAGCGTCTTCGCCGTGATTGGCCAGAGCAATTGGCCGACGCGACCTTTGTTCAAGATGGCACCTTTCAATTTTGCTTTCGAGCCAGGAAGTGACTTAATTTGATCGAGCTCAGGACCTGTAATCGCTTTCAATTGTTCGTATTCGAACGTCTGAAGATTCAACTCCTGGATGACCTTGCCTTCTTTCTTATAGAAGCCTTGACCAGCCTTTTGTCCGATCCAACCTTTTTCAACGAGTTGCTTCATTTCTTTCGGAACGTCGAACGTGTCCTTCTCTTCCCCTGATTCGAGTGTCTCGTAGACGTTCCCCGCCACGTGGACGAATGTGTCGATTCCGACGACGTCGAGTGTGCGGAATGTCGCTGATTTTGGACGACCGATGAGTGGACCTGTGATCGAGTCCATCTCTCCGATTGAAGCGTTTTGCTTGAGCATCTCTTCAAACGTGACGAGAAGACCATACGTCCCAATCCGGTTCCCGATGAAGTTCGGTGTGTCTTTTGCTTCGACGACACCTTTGCCGAGACGATCTTCAGCGAAACGTGACATGAAGTCGATGACCGGACGGGCTGTTTTCTCCGTCGGAATGAGTTCGAGCAACTTCAAGTAACGCGGTGGGTTGAAGAAGTGCGTGCCGAGGAAGCGTGATTTCAATCCTTCCGGAAGGGCACTTGCCATCGCTTCGATTGAGATCCCTGACGTGTTCGAGCTGAGAATCGCGTCTTCACGGATGTAAGGTGCAATCTTCTCGAAGAGTTGTTGCTTCACGTCGAGACGTTCGACGACGACTTCGATGACCCAATCCGCTTCTTTCAAACGCTCTAAGTCATCTTCTAAGTTCCCGACTTCGATGAAGTTGAGATGTTCCGCTGTCGCGAGTGGTGCTGGATTTTGTTTCAATAGCTTTTGACGGTTTTCTGAGGCGATGCGATTGCGTACTTCCGGCGACTCGAGCGTCAACCCTTTCGCTTCCTCTTTGGCTGTCAATTCACGTGGTACGATGTCGAGCATGAGCGAACGAATCCCCGCGTTCGCCAAGTGAGCCGCAATCCCCGCCCCCATTACTCCTGAACCGATGACGACCGCAAAACGAATTGAGTTCGTCAAACGGAGGTCGGTTGATTGTTCGATGTGACTCGTCATAGTGTTCCCCCCTAAAATGAGAATGAATAGTGATTCATTTCACGCGTAAAAAAAATCGCAATCACCATCGTGTTTACTCTTCTATCATAAATGAATGAACATTCATTCGCAAGCGTTCATTTTTCAATTTCATTCCATTTTTTGAATGAACGATTAGTTTTTAATGTGTGTGGTATAGACAACAAGAGTCAAATTTAGAAAGGGGAATGTATACATGCATGATAATCGTTTAAACACTGTCGGTAGCCGAAAGGACTTTGAGTCGTTTAAGAAGAAAGCCCAAGAACAGTCGCACCAACCGGGAATCGATTCGAAGATGGAACCTTTCCCGATCT
The DNA here is from genome assembly GCF_902506275.1 of Exiguobacterium sp. 8A. GTDB lineage: Bacteria > Bacillota > Bacilli > Exiguobacteriales > Exiguobacteriaceae > Exiguobacterium > Exiguobacterium profundum. Next base: position 1,171,741 of record NZ_LR733630.1, read on the forward strand.
ATGAACGGGAAGACTATAAAGGAAGTGACAAGTTAAAAGACAAGGTCGCGATCATCACCGGTGGGGATTCCGGGATCGGAAAGTCGGTCGCCATCTTCTTCGCCCATGAAGGTGCGAACTCCGTCATCGTCTATAAAGACCAAAACGAACTCGAGGACGCGGAAGCGACGAAAGAACGGATTGAGGACTTAGGTCAAGCCTGTCTCTTGCTTCAAGGCGACCTCGGCGAATCTTCTTTCTGTCAACGAGTCGTTGAAGAGACGCTCGAGACGTTCGGTCGGATTGACATCCTCGTCAATAACGCTGCCGAACAACATCCGCAGGAATCGCTTCTCGACATCTCGGACGATCAACTCGAGAAGACGTTCCGCACGAATATCTTCAGCATGTTCTACTTAACGAAAGCAGCGCTCCCCTACTTAAAAGAAGGAGCGAGCATCATCAATACGACCTCGATCACAGCCTATGAAGGAAACGACCAATTGATTGACTATGCGTCGACGAAAGGTGCCATCACGGCATTCACCCGCTCGCTCGCCAAAAACTTGGCGGACAAGAAGATTCGCGTCAACGGGGTCGCCCCGGGACCGATTTGGACACCGCTCATCCCTTCAACGTTTGACGCGGAGAAGGTGAAATCGTTCGGCGATTCAGCAGAGATGAAACGACCGGGGCAACCGGCCGAACTCGCACCGGCGTATGTCTATCTCGCAAGCGATGATTCGACATACGTCAGTGGTCAAGTCATCCACGTAAATGGTGGAACCGTGATTAATGGATAATTGATCGAAGACTCAGTTCGTAGCTGAGTCTTCTTTTTGTGCAGTTCATCCAGAAGAACATCAAGAACTTTTCTTTTGGCTGTCCGATCAAATCGGTCCGGAGTTTTGGGTAAGTGAGGACGAAAACAACAAATCGTAGCACCTCCTCAATTTAGAAGATCGAACGCATCGACGTTTTCCATACATCAAAAAGCACGAACATCCTCGACGGACGTTCGTGCTCATTTTATTTCTTCACCATTCCTTTTAACACGAACGCCACGTTTGCCGGACGTTCCGCGAGACGGCGCATGAAGTAGCCGTACCAGTCACGACCGTATGGCACGTAGACACGGACTTTGTATCCTTGGCGCACGAGCTCGAGTTGACGCTCGACGCGGATGCCATATAACATCTGGAACTCGAACTGGTCGAGCGGAATGTTGTTCTCTTTGACGTGCTCGATGATGGCGTCAATCATATGGTCATCGTGTGTCGCGATGGATGCGTAGTTCCCGTTCGCAAGATGGAGTTTGACGAGCTTCACGTAGTTATGGTCCACGTCCTCTTTTTCAGGGAACGCGACCGTCGCCGGCTCTTTATATGCCCCTTTGACGATGCGGAGGTTCGGCTTGAGCGGCGCAAGATGATTGATGTCATCTTCCGAGCGGTACAAGTACGACTGGATGACCGTTCCGAGACCGTCGAATTCAGACTTCAGCTTTTTGAACAATTCGAGCGTCTTCTCACAGCGCTGCTCATCTTCCATATCGATGGCCACAAAGACCCCGACTCGTTGTGCGACCGTCAAAATTTGACGCATGTTGTCTTCAATCAACTCGTCCGAGATATCGAATCCGAGTGACGTCAGCTTGAGTGACATATAGGCGTCTAATTGCTCTTCTGCCATAATTTCAATCGCACGCATGATCTCGTCGCGATTCGTATTCGCCTCTTCGACCGTCTTAATAAATTCCCCGAGATGATCGACCGTGACCGACAACCCTTTCGCGTTGAGTTCGCGAATCGTCGGGACAGAAGCCTTAAAGTCTTCCCCTGCTACAAAGCGTGATGCACCAAATCGTAGGCCATATTTCTTTGCCAAACTGTTGAGTGTTTTGTTTTGTGACATGTAGATAAATCCATCGCGCAACACTTTTTCCATCTGATTTTCCCCCTTACTTTTACACCCATCTATCTCTATGATGATGTCTGCAATTATTATGACACACAAACGTCATTTCGTCTGTATTTTTGTAACCGTTTGCAGCACTTTCTTCCCAACTTTTCAAAAAAGACAGACGCCCCGTAGGACGGCTGTCTTATAGGCTTGTCGAAGGTGCGACATAGAGTAAAATACTGAGGAAGATGAACACGCTTCCCGCTAGGACGAACAAGTGCCAAATGGCATGGTTGAACGGCAGTTTTTGCCACACGTAAAACACGATACCGACCGAATAGGCGATCCCTCCTGCGAGGAGAAGCATGAACCCTTGATGACCGAGTGATTCATACAACGGACGGATGGCGATGATGCAGATCCAGCCAAGTGCGAGGTATGTCACATTGGACACCCACATGTACTTTCCGGTCGAAAATAGTTTCCACACGATCCCGAGAATCGCGACACCCCACACGATCCCGAACAACGTCCAGCCGAGCGTCCCGTGAAGGGTCACGAGCGCAAACGGTGTATAACTTCCGGCTATGAGTAAGTAAATCCCCGCATGATCGAACACTTGCAGCACCCGTTTCGCCCGTGGATGCGGGATGGCGTGCATGAGTGTCGAGAAGAGATAAAGTAAAATCATCGATGCCCCGAATACACTGACCGCGGTGACGTTCCACGTGCTCCCACTCTCTGTGGCGCTCATGACGAGCAAGACGAGGGCGACGATGCTGAAGATGACTCCTAAGCCGTGCGTGATCGCGCTCGCAATTTCTTCCCCGAGCGTGTCGGCATGGAGCATCTCTTTGAGTTGTTCTTGTTTCATGTGCTCCCACCTTCCGTAACTGTTCCTTCTAGTATGGACATTTCCCGATTTTAACGCAATCAAAAACACGGGCTACCGATTAGCCCGTGTCGAGATTATGCGACTTCTTTCACCGGAACGTCACATTCCATTTGTGCTGCCCGCATCGCGCGTGCCCGTTTGTGGAACAAGACGAGAAGCGTCAACGTGCCGAGTGTCGAGATGACGTACGGAAGGACTCCGTCCAGCTTGAAGCCGATCGGCGCCGTCAAGATGTAGAACCAGACTGCATACAACATGAATGTCCCCGGAAGGAGCGCGATGTAGTGGTTTTTCCCTTTAATGTAGAGGTACATCGCCCCGACAAAGAGTGCGATGACCGCCGTCGTCTGGTTCGCCCAGTTGAAGTATTGCCAAAGCATTTGGAAGTCCATGTTCGTGAGCACGTATGAGATCGCGAAGAGTGGAAGCGCGATCCAAAGACGCGACGAGAACTTCTTCTGTGCGATTGACATGTAGTCCGCGATAATCATCCGTGCGCTACGGAATGCCGTGTCTCCTGACGTGATCGGTAAGACGATGACTCCGAGAATCGCGAGTGTCCCGCCGATGCTGCCGAGCATGAGTGTCGCCACTTCTTGCACGACGAGTGCCGGAGTGCCCGCACTGATGAGTCCAAGCAATTCACCTGGCTCAAAGATGGCCATCGCCGCTCCAGCCCAAATCATCGCGATGACCGCTTCGGCGATCATCATGCCGTAGAAGATTTCACGACCGTTGCTTTCTTTCATCGTCGTCCGCGAGATGATCGGCGACTGTGTCGCATGGAAACCAGAGAGCGCCCCACATGAGATGGTAAAGAAGAGGAGCGGCCAGATCGGCAAGCCGTCCGGATGCATGTTCGTCAATGTCATCTCTGGAATCTGATATCCTTGAGCGAACAAACTGACCGCGATCCCGATGGCACTGATGACGAGTAGTGCCCCGAAGAACGGGTAGATGCGTCCGATGATCTTATCGACCGGAAGAAGCGTCGCCAAGATGTAGTAAGCGAACACAGCGAAGATGACGATGGTGAGCGTCGTTGCATTCCCATCGAACAAGTTGTTGATCATGTTACTCGGAGACGTGACGAACACCGTCCCGACAAGAAGTAAAAGTAAAAGTGCAAATCCATTGACGATATGGCGAAGTGAACGTCCGAGAAACTTCTCCGCTAGTTGTGGCAAGTGTGCCCCGTTATTTCGAAGGGAAATCATTCCTGTCAAATAGTCATGAACCGCACCGGCAAAGATCGATCCGAACACGATCCAAAGGAAGGCGACCGGTCCGTAGAGCGCCCCCATAATCGGTCCAAAGATTGGTCCGACACCGGCGATGTTGAGCAATTGAATCATCGAGTTCCGTTTTTTGCCCATCGGCACGTAGTCGATGCCGTCCTGAGACGCATAGGCGGGCGTCGTCCGCTCTTCCTTGATGCCGAACGTCTTCTCAACGTAACGACCGTATACCAAATACCCGACCAAAAGTAGTGCGAGTGCGACGAAGAATGTAATCATCTGTCAGTCCCCTTTTCCGTACATATGTAGCCGAAACCCCATCAGCTCTTCGGTTTACACGTGTCATGTAACCGATTACATGTCTGATTATACATAAGAGTTAATGATAATGTAAGGGCTTTCATTCACATTTTAGACACTTTTATTCGACAAAAAACGACGCCCGAATTGGACGCCGTTCCGTACTTATTTCAAGTTGAGAGTCGATTGTTTTGCACCAGAACCGTTCGATCCGCTTGCGATGACTTTGTAAGTCCCTTTCGTAAGGCCTTTTTTGAACGTGAACGTGTACGTTCCTGTCCAGCTCGCCTGTACTTTGGCGACTTGCTTGCCTTTCGCGTCTTTCAAGACGACCGTCGCACCCGGTGTTGTTTTCCCGATCAAGGCGCGTGTGCCGGCCTTCACACCTTTCGTCGTCTTCGGTGTCACGATTGATCCATTTTTTAACTCGAACGATGTTGTCTTGACTACTTTTCCTGATACATCTTTCGCTTCGATTTCATATTTTGCTGCAAAGAATCCTGTACTTCTCTTGAATGTGAAGTTCCCATTCTCGTCAGCTTTCGCATAGTCTACTTTTTTCCCGTCTCGTTTAAGGACGAGCGTAGCCCCTTCCGTCGTTTTTCCAGTCAACACGGTTGTATTCGTGTACGTCAAACGTTTCGAGATAGCTGGCGTTCCGACAAAACCTGCACCGACGACTTTCGTTTCCGTCATCGTCTTCCCATTCAATTCGCTTTCAATCGTCAATGACTGACGGAGTTTGAGCGGTTTGACCGTCAAACGGTACATGCCTTCTGCATCGGCTGTCGTTGTCGCGAGAACCGTTTTGCCATCTTTTAATGTCACGTTTGCAGATGGAGCCGTCTTCCCAGTCACGACTTTCGCACCCGGTTTGATGACATCGACCGCGAGCGTCAAGTCAGTTGGCGCCACTTCGAGCTCTGCCGTATAGGTCCGGAAGAGGCGGCCTGCCGCATCTTCACGCGTCGCGTCCGTCGCTTCGATACCTTCATAAAGGTTCAAGTACTGCTTACCCGCATCCGCTGTTTCAAATGTCACCGAACGTTTCGCATCCGCGACAATCTTCCAGTTGTTGTCGGCTTTGTAGTCTAAGTTACTGCCACTCGACACAATATAGTCCGAGATGACGTTACGTGTCTCATACGCTGAGCGATAGACGATGTTCTTCCCGCCACCGAGACCTGGGAACGATGAAGAACCCGCGCGATAGTTATTCGTCGCAACCAAGAATTCTTGGTCCATTTTGATCGGTTGTCCGTTGTACTCGACGTTCTTCACGCGGTTCGCGTTCGCATTGACGAGCTTCCCGCCGACATCGAACATCGCAGGACCCGTGACATCGATCTCATACGTCAAACCGTCGAGAATATCGAAGTTGTAGCTACGGAATTGAAGGTTGAGTAAGTTTTCGCCATCTTCTTCGATTTGGTCAAACGCACCCGCTGACATCTCGAGCCAATCCATGACATCTTTTCCTGTCACTTTGACGACTTCGAGCGTGTTCGGATACACGTAAAGGTCCGCGACGTTTTTCAAAGCAATTTGCCCTTTCGGGATATTCGTATAGTAGCTCGCATCTGTCAATTCACGACCACCCGCTTTGAACGGTGCGCCTGCTGACAAGAGTGGTAACTCTTTATAAGCAGAAAGTTCTGGGTTCGTCTCGAGTTCTTTCTCGACATACCACTTCTGTGCGTTCGTCACGAACTGAACCGATGCGTCGTCACGGACAAGTGCGAAGTAGCTTTGGATGTCATCTTGAATCTCACCGACCGGTTGGTTGATATAGTCGATTGTCGCCAAGTGGTCGTCTTCGATCAACGCTTGAATCGTCGGGTCGACCACCGTATCAGCCGTCACCGTATCGAGTGCTGCTGACGCATCAACGATTTGCCATTTCCCATCCACGAGTTCAAGTTCAAAGTCGATGACGCCGAGGTCCTTCCCTTGGTTGTTCGCCATGACGACCGGTTTGCCATTGATTGTCCCCTTCGTCATATCGACGTTCGGGAACGAAGCGAACATGCCTTTCGCATCCGGGAAGCGACCGTGTTGGTGTCCCGTCATGACCATGTCGAGCCCGTCAATCTTCGTGAGTGCGTAACCGACGTTCTCTTCGCTGTCGAGTTGCTCATCCGCGAGCGCTGCACTGTCACCAATCCCTGAGTGCGCGAGGGCGACGACGACGTCCGCTCCCTGGCCTTTTAATTTTTGTACTGCTTCACGTGCGGACGGGATGATATCCTCTGCCGTCACACGACCTTGAAGGTTCCCCGAATCCCATGACATGATTTTCGGAGGGACGACTCCGAATACGCCGACTTTGATCGCATGTGTTTCCCCATCCAGGTCTGTGACCGTTCGTTCGATGATTTGGACCTCTTGTCCATCCACGTTGAACTTCGAGACGATCGGGTTGCCTTCTAAATCTTTGACGTTCGAGTTGACGAAACGCAGTTTCCCTTTCGACCCCTCCATCGCGTTGTATAAGAATTCGAGACCAAAGTTGAATTCATGGTTCCCGAGTGTGACGGCATCGTAGTTCAATGCCGCCATCGCCTTGTACATCGGATGTTCGAACGCTTCATTTTTTCCAGCTTGGCTCTCACGGACGTAATCGCCAAACGGTGTCCCCTGAATCGTATCCCCGTTATCGAACAAGAATGTGTTCGTTTCCCCAGCGGCTGTACGATGTTCATTGATGAGTGTCGCGACTTTCGTCAATCCGATCGTGTTATCGACCTTGTCTTGGAAGTAGTCGTAGTTCGTGATGTTCGTATGTAAGTCTGTCGTCTCTAAGAAACGGAGCTTGACGATATCCTCGTCCACTTCTGCCAAGACGTTCGGTGCCTGTAGCGGCAAAACGGTTGGTAACACGAGCGCAGTCGCGATCGACCATTTCAATGCGGTTTTCATGTGATTGTCCCCTTTTTCTGGTTGATAATTGTCTAACCATATTCAATATAACACCAGCTGTCTTTCCCTCCTATTAAATTTTTGTATAAAAATAGACCTAATTTCCTTTACAAAAATTAGGTCTATCATCCTATTATTGTTTGATACGAACAGTAAACGGTCCATCTCCGTCAATTTCTTCAAATGTGACTGATACCGGGTACGCATGTTTACCGTAGACCGACTCTTCGAGACGAATCATCGTGAAGCCAACCACGTCCTCCCCACTCACGAGTTCAAGCGGGAGTTTCTCAACGTTCAAGTGGCGGTCGTAGCCGTTGCGAAGGAGAATCGTCGCCGTGACGTCCGTCTCTTCCTTCTCCACCGACACGAGCATCAAGTTGAACTCGTTCTCTCCGACTGGCGGTGTCGAGATGTTCGTCCGCATGAGCTGTTGCCATGCAACCTTCGAGAACTTTGCTTCTTCTTCCGATGACACGGGCTGAAGCGGATCGATCGGGTTCATTTGGAAGACGAGTCGAAGCGAGTCGTAGGATTCTATTTCTCCGAACATCTCATCTAAGAAGAAGTCCAAATAAACCGGTTTGCTCGTCCACGCCTCAAAGCTCGGCAATTCAGAACGTCCGAGGACTTTCCGGCCGATCGGGACGTTATTCGCGTCTAACAAGAGGACCGGCAATTCGTTGATTTCGAACGAGCTCGGAAGCGTGTTGCGGAACAACGCCACGATCGACAAATCATGCCCGAGCGATTCGGCATTCAACAACTCAATTGAGAGTTGATTGTCGAGAAGTGGAGGGAGTCGTTTCGCATGATAACGGAAGACGTACTCGTCCTCTTTCGGGATCCCCATCGCATCGTCGATGACGAGCGTCAATTGGCGCCCTTCCTCTTTATTTCCTGTCTCAATCTGTTTACGTTTACGAAATCCTAGCATTATACTTCCTCCTCTGCCATCTCGGCGAAGTAACGGTCGAGTTGGCATAGTTCCGTCGTGACATCCCGTGCGATATTGATATATGTCTGTTCGAAGATTTCGAGTCCTTCTTTTCCGAACTGACGGCTCGGGTCTTCCTGACCGTAGCTGCGAAGACCGATCCCTTCTTTCAATCCGCTCATCGTCGTCAAATGGTCCGTCCACTTCATGTCGACGGCACGGAGAAGCGATTCTTTCGCGAAGAGGACGATGTCATCCTGTTCGAGGCGTGACGCCGTCGTAGCAATGATCGCCTCCATCCAGTCGTTTAATGCATCCTTCAGTTCACGCGTATCGGCGATGTCTTTTGCCCATGTCGGCTCCTGCATCGTCAAGTAGCGTAAATCATCTTTCAACTCATCGATTGGCCATTCCTCAGGCACGAGTTCATCCGACACATGCATATCGATGCTGTTCTCGAGGGCGAGGCGCATCATGCCGAGGACGTTTTTCGTGATGGCATCGGCATCGGCGTTGACGGCCTGATTACGAATCGTATAGATGATATTCCGTTGCTCGTTCAAGACGTCATCGAGTTTGAACAAGTAGTCCCGAATCGAGACGCCGAGTCCTTCGATCGTCGTCTGCGCATATTCGATGATCTCGATCGCATCTTTCGTTGAGACCTCACCTGTCGCACTCGGCTTCAACTTTTTCTCCACGCGTTCTAGTTTCTGCGCCGCATAACGTTTCACGATCTCATCTTCGAGCGAGACGAAGAACTCGGTCGCACCGGGGTCGCCTTGACGTCCCGAACGACCGCGGAGCTGGTTGTCGACACGTTTTGACTCATGCCGCTCCGTTCCGATGACGAAGAGACCGCCCGCTTCCTTCGCTTTTGCGTCGAGCGTGATGTCCGTTCCACGTCCGGCCATGTTCGTTGCAATCGTCACTTTGCCGAATTGACCGGCGTCCGCGATGATATCCGCTTCCTGAGCGACCGTCTTCGCGTTCAACACGTCATGCTCGATCCGCTTCTTCTTCAAATGCTTGCTGATGGCTTCCGATTGTGCGATCGAGGTCGTCCCGATCAAGATCGGTCGTCCCGTCGTATGCAGTTCCGCTACTTTCTCAGTGACCGCCGCATACTTTTGCTCGGTCGTCATGAAGATGCGGTCCGGATGGTCGACACGTTGACGTTCGCGGTTCGTCGGCACTTGGACGACGTCCATGTTGTACGTCTTCAAGAACTCTTGGCGCGACGTCTGGGCCGTCCCCGTCATCCCCCCAACGAGCGGATACATGCGGAAATAGTGCTGAATCGTAATCTCCGCCGTCGTCTTGTTCTCTTCGGTGATGGTGACGCCTTCTTTCGCCTCGAGCGCCTGATGCAACCCTTCCGACAGGCTTCGTCCTTCCATGATGCGTCCCGTGAACAAGTCGATGAGTTCAATCTTGTCTTCTCGGACGATATAGTCGACGTCAAGCTCAAACAAGACGTTCGCACGGAGCGCCTGGACGAGATAGTGATAGAGCACCTGGTGTGAGGCGCTGAACAGGTTATCGATGGCGAACAGCTCTTCAATCTTGACGATCCCTGCTTCCGTGAACGTCGCAGATTTCGACTCGAGGTCGACCTCGTAGTCGGTCTCCTCGAACTCAGAAATGATCTGTTGTGCCAACTGTTTCAACCGGATATGTGACCGGTCCTTCTGCGCGATGATGAGCGGCGTCTTCGCCTCATCGATCAAGATGCTGTCGACTTCATCGACAATGGCGAAATGGAAAGGACGTTGGACCCGTTCTTCCGGCTTATGGACAAGGTTGTCACGCAAGTAGTCAAACCCGAACTCTGTCCCGACCCCATACGTGATATCTGCCTGATATGCGGAACGCTTCTCGTCCGCTTCGATGTCTGGTACGTTCAAACCGACCGTCAACCCGAGGAAGTCATGGATCTTCCCGATCTGTTCCGCGTCACGTCTCGCCAAATAATCGTTCACCGTGATGACGTGGACGCCTTTTCCTTCGAGCGCCTTGACGTAACTCGGCAAAGCGGCGACGAGCGTCTTCCCTTCCCCCGTCGGCATCTCCGAGATGTTCCCTTCGAGGAGGGCGAACCCACCGATGAGCTGGACGTCATAGTGACGCATTCCGAGCACACGGACTGACGCTTCGCGGACGAGAGCGAACCCTTCTTCCGCGATGTCGTCCACTTTCTTTCCATCCAAGAGACGTGCTTTGAGCGTCTCCGTATATGTACGCATCTCGTCATCCGAGAGGGCTTTCATCGTTGTCTCTAATTCATTAATACGCGCGACCCGTCGTTCGTACGCTTTCAAACGCCGGCTTTGATCATTCGTTAACTGTTTTACAAATTGGATCACACTAATAGCCTCCATCTTTCTATCAATTCATCACTTACATACCCGTCTATTATAACGAAAATCGAACCAATTCGGAGACTTTTTTACGAAAACTTCCTAAAAGTTGGTTTTTTGACACGTGAAAACCTATAAATTTTGGTTAATTTTCAAAAAGTATTTGTAAAAATATTTTCAATTCACTATTTGAGATGACGTGAGACCGTGTTACGATGAAAAAAACAGAACGTTTGTTCGTAAAAGGGAGTGGTGACGATGCGCAGACGAATCTTTTGTATCGACAGCGTCTCGTTCTATGCCAGTTGCGAGTGTGCCGCGCGCAACAAAAATCCTTACAAGACAAAGCTCGTCGTCCTCTCGAACCTCCAGGACAGCGGGGCACTCGTCCTCGCGGCGACCCCGAAAATGAAGCGGCTCGGAATCAAGACCGGGTCACGTCGCTTCCACATCGACCGCCTCCCGTGGCACGAACGACGAGACGTTTTGTATGCCGAGGCGCGGATGAGTCATTATTTGAACGTTTCCATTCAAATCATCCACATCCTGCATCAGTTCGCCCCGCCCGAGGCGATTCGCGTCTATTCGATTGATGAAACGCTCGTCGACATGAGCGGGACGGAGCGGCTGTTCGGAAATGACGAGCACGTCGCCCACCTCATGCGTGCGACGATTTTTCGCTATACAGGCATTCCCGTCACCATCGGCATCGGACCGAACAACGTCCTCGCCAAGCTCGTCCTCGATTTGCATGCAAAAAAGGAAGGTGTCGTCACGTGCCTTCTCCAAGACGTCGAACGGCTCATCCATCCGGCGCCAATCGAGAAGATGTGGGGCGTCGGGACGAAGATGGCGGTCCACCTGCAGCGGCTCGGCATCTGGACGATTGGGGACTTGGCCCGCTACCCACTCGAATCCCTTCATGAAAAGTTCGGTGTCATCGGTGCAGAACTTTGGCATCACGCCTGGGGCATCGACGAGTCGCCGACCATCCTGCCGGCGAGCTCCTTGTTCGGTGCGAAACGGATGCGACCGAAGTCGATCGGACACGGCATCACCCTCATGAAAGACTACACGACGTATTCCGCAATCCGGCTCGTCTTACAAGCGATCGCGGTCGAAGTCGGCATGCGAACCAGGCAAGCGGGACTCGTCGGAGGGACGATCCATCTCGGGGTGCGCTATACGCGGACGAGCGACCGGGGTGGCTTCAGTAAACAAAAGAAGCTCCCCCGCTTCACAGCGGACGAGCAAGAGTTTCTCCCGATCTTATTGCAGCTATTTTTAGACGGCTGGGAAGAGACGGAGGCCGTCCGTTACGTCTCGGTCGCTCTCGGCAAGCTCGAGCCACGGAGCGATCACGTCCAGTTATCGTTCTTCGAAGACGAATGGGCGAAGGCGAAACGGCTCGACTTCCTCGATTTGATTGATGGCCTGAACGTCCGGTTCGGTCGCGGCACGATCCGACCGGCGTCGAGCCTACTGAAAGACAGTCCGCTCCGGACGCGCCAACGTTTAATCGGCGGACATAAACAAGGAGGCGATTCCTCATGAGCAAGACCCGCTATCGTGACCGGGGTGAGTTGAAATGGATCCCATTTCTCATGCCCGAGCACGTCGCCCTACTGAAACGTTATTATGCCCAAATCCAAAAGATTGAACTACCCGACTTGGACGAACAGCTCCTCTATCTTTGGCAGACCGAGCTCGAACGGGCCATCCGTGAAGGCGACCAAGTCGAGGTGACCTTGTTCGTAGACGGCTTGACGACAAGCATGCGCGGCTACGTTCACGCCATCTATTATGCCGAGCGCGAGGTCGAGCTGTTCGATGGCGAGGTGCGCCGCGTCCCGTTCGGCGACATCTTGTCTGTTCGTTAAGATGCCTCGATCGCTTCTTGGGTCGTCTCGAACGTTTCAATCCCGTCGAGTAGCCCATAGTGAGCAAGCGTCGCGCGGACCGATGGCGACAGATGCGCGAAGATGACATGCCGGTCGGCTGCTTTCAGCTCGGTGACGACACGACGCAACTCTTCGACCGCGGTCACATCGATGACGGGGCAGCGGTGAAAGTTGAAGATGAACACGTTCGGTTCCCGATGGATGTGATGGAGGACGTGCTCGAACAACTCGACTGCACCGAAAAAGAGTGGACCTTCGACACTGAAGACGATTTGGCCGTCTCGCGTGACGTACCGTTCTGTCCGTTCACGCACATCGATCGTATCGGCCATTCGTTTCGCGAAGAGCGCGAGCGCACAGATGACGCCGACCTCGACGGCGACGACCAAGTCGACGAATACCGTCAACAGTAGCGTGACGAGAAGGACGAGCGACTCGGATGAACGATGACGTAACATCGCCATCACGTGATGGCGTTCGGACATGTTCCAGGCGACCCGCATCAAGATCGGAGCGAGTGCAGCGAGTGGCACGTAACTCGCGAACGGCGCGAGGACTAAGACCGCAATGAGGACCGTGATCCCGTGGATGACACCGGCACGTCGGCTGACCGCTCCCGCCTGAATGTTTGTCGCCGTCCGGGCGATGGCACCTGTCGACGGGATCCCACCAAAGAACGGTGTGATCACGTTCGCAAGCCCTTGCCCGAACAGTTCCTTGTCCGGCTTCATCTTCGTCCCCGCCATCCCGTCGGCGACCGTTCCCGAAAGAAGCGACTCGAGTGCACCGAGGAAGGCGATGGCGAATGCGGACGGGAGGAGCGTTGTAATCAAGTCTAGGTCGATTGTGAGCCAGTTGAATGTTGGCAGTCCGCTCGGGATGCCGCCGTATGCACTTCCGATCGTCGCGACCTCACCCGGGATGAGGACACTGACAAACGTCGGGACGAGCATCGCCATGAGTAAAAGCGGTAAACGGAACGGCAGCTTCGGTACGAGCCAAAGCGTCAAAAAGCCGATTCCGGCAATGACGATCGGCCACACGGACGCTTCGGGCAACGCTTGACCGAGGCGAAGCAAGTTCTCGTGAAAATGTGGCGCCTTCTCAAACGTGACCCCTAACAACTCATCGAGCTGGTCGACGAAGATGACGACCGCAATCCCGGCCGTGAAACCGATGGTGACGGCCCGGGGCATGAAGCGGATGAGCCGTCCGACCCGGAGCACGCTCATGAGGAGCAGCAAAATTCCGGCGAGAACGGTCGTGACGAGTAACCCTTCATATCCATATGCGAGGACGACACCCGAGACGATCGGGATGAACGCTCCCGTCGGTCCGGCAATTTGGAACGTCGAACCTCCGAACAGGCTGACGAGGATTCCTGCGAAGATGGACGTGTAGAGCCCATACACCGGCGGGACGCCCGAGGCGATGGCAAATGCCATGGCGAGCGGGATGGCGACGACGCCAACTGTAATTCCGGCCGAGATGTCCTTTTGCCACATCTCACGTGTGGAGAGTGAGTCTTGCATCATACATTCCTTCTTTCCAATCAGTTCAAAAGCGAGTTCAGTGTACGCCTGGAAAGAGGGCTTGTAAACGGTTTGAGAAAAACGTTAACAGAATGTACAAAAGAAAAAGACGCACCTTTCGATGCGTCTCCCTTCAATTCGTCGGAGCCTCTACGACTTGATCGCCATCTTCCGCGTCTTTCGCCAGCAACTTCACATGACGACCGAATAACCACATGACGACGAGATGAGCTTTCGCCTGCGTCTTCGTATAGAACCACCACGGGAGGGCCGGTACGAACTCATGGATGGCGACGAGTCCTTCATCCGAATCCGGTAAGCGTCTAAACTCGAGACGCCCTGTCTGATCCTCTTCACTCAACTTGACGAACTTGCCCCCGTCAATCGCAAAGGACGCCATATCGTCCGTCGCTTCCTGTTCGAGAGATAGATGAAGCGCGACGAACGATGGATCAAGCAGCGCGATCTCCCAATCATCGTCTTCTTTCGTCGTCTGAATGAACGGATACATAAAACGACCGAGCCACTCAAAGTACGTGTCCGCCATCCAAAGCGCCGACTTTTCTTCCGGCAGACCGAACCGCTGAATCGAACGGACGGTATACGATTTCGGTTGCTTTTTCTTCTTACCTCCCGAGGACTGTTTCTCTTCTTCCTCAAGCGCATGTTCGACCGCCTCTTTGAACGGAATCTCTCCCTGGCCGATACCTTCGACCGTGTCTTCTGCGACCATCGCGTGTCCCATGCTCTCGACAAGCGGATAGACGGTCGCCTTCGGTTCACCCGTGACCGCCATGACCCACAGGCGCGACAGTTTGATTGTCGGGAACGGGAAGTCGATCAAGACGCGACGCTTATCCATGACTTCGGCCGTCTGCTCGATCATCTTCCGATACGTCATCACCTCAGGACCCCCGATGTCGATATGACGGTCATAAAGCGACTCGGCACCGACGACCGAGATGAGCGCCTGAACGGCTTCCCGGATGTCGATCGGATGTGTTTCCGTCTTCGTCCATCGTGGCAAGATCATCGACGGCAAACGCTTGACGAGCTTCGCTAAAATCGGGAACGACGAACCTTCCGGACCAATGATGAGTCCCGCCCGTATCGTCGTCACCGGCACGCCCTGACCACCGAGAATGCGTTCGACCTCAAGTCGACTCTTCAAGTGACGCGACAACGTCTTCTCTTGTTTCGGGATGATCCCACTCAAATAGACGATCTGCTCAATGTCGTTCGCCTTCGTCGCCCGGGCGAAGTTATCGGCAATGAGCGCGTCCATGTCCTCGAACGTCGCCTGCGTCAAGCCGCCATCCGGAATCATCGAGTGCACGAGGAACATCGCGTAATCCGCGCCCTCACATGCTTCTTTTGTTGCCTCATATGAAAACAAATCACAGGCACGCCACGTGATATGGGCCTCATCTTCTTTATTCTTCGTCGATCGCGATAACGCGATGATGTCATACTCTTCCTTCAGCTGCTCCATCACGTTCGAGCCGATATAGCCGCTCGCCCCCGCAATGACAATCGTTTTTCGCATAATGGTCACTCCCCTAATTATTCGCATAGAGGTAATGTACCCTTCTTTTTTAAAAGATAAATCAGTCTAAGTATGTAGAGCCTGCTCGACCGATTCATACTAAAATGAGAATAATTAGAAAAAGGAGGGATATTCATGGGATTTTGGTACTTTCTTTTGCTTGGATTGGGAGTAATCCTCATCGTGCGAGGGATTGCAAGTAGCGCGAAACAAGGTGGACTGATTTTAGTCGGACTTGTGATGGTCGGGGTATCCATATTTATGTTCCAAGATGGCAGTGCGGACTTGGTCGCGAATTGGTTGGATCAAATCACCGGTCAATAAGTCACATTCTCGAGTAATCGCGAGGTCCATTGACAACCTTTTAACGTCTTCAATCTTGAATTGATATGGAAGGAGCTCGACAATGAAACAGTTCAAACGAGTAGGTGTTGTGGCGTTATTCGCCTTGATTGGATTTGCTCTTTTCCATTATGCGACCGAGTCGAAGACAGGTTCCGCTGCATGGACGACAGAAGCTGCGACACATCACTTCAAAGATATCTTAGAAGCGCAGCGAGAGGCGATTGAAGCGCATACTCCTCTTGAGAATATCGAGCGAACGAAACTGTCACACGAAGATGACGTCGTCCGGCTCCTCCTCGGTCAGCGGGATTGGGTCGAGCAATTCCACTATACGATTCAGGAGGTACAAGTGGACGAAAAAGGTGGACTTCTATACGCAAATGCTTATGTGACAAGAAATCTTCAATTTGAGAGTGGTGTCACGACCGGGCTTGGTGACGAGATGACGATTCAATTGAGGTCTCCGAATGAGACGATCGAAGAGGTGGAGCTCGACAATCATAGCGTGACACAATCAGGCCAACCCTTTTTCAAACGCTGGATCAGTCGAGTGTTTGACTGAACAAATCCCACTTTCCGATTGGAGAGTGGGATTCTTTTTTAAAACGATAAATCTAAACCAGTACCATCATCAAGAAGTTCTCCGTTTTTAGCGGTATAGTCAACACGAATCTCGGCTCGCTTCAGGATGTCGTTCTCTTGTAACGCAGACATCCACGTCCGAACGCGCTCTTCGTCATCGGCTTCCGGCTCCCGATGAAGCGTCAATAAGATTGTCGGCGAAACGTCGGCTGTCTGATAGGCGATTGGATTTGCCGAGGAGACATCGAGTTGTCGGATACTTTCTTCGTCATATAGGACGACATAGGTGACGTCTGCACCAAACGCCGTATCAATCGAATCTTCAATCGCCTCTGTGACCGCATCTTCCCATTTGGATGAGAGAAACGTATCAACGATTTCTCCGGTCGATTCATTCTCGTAAACATAAAATTCCGTTCCCGTCACCGAATCCACCACAATCGCCGCATACTCAAACGGAAAGTTTCCCATGTTGTCGAATAATACGTCTTCTGTCACTTCAGCATCTTTGAATCGCTCGAGTACATATGATTCAGCCATCTTCATCACTTTTGCTTCCTCATCGGGATCTGGTTGCATCGACCGATAAAAGGCAAATACCAACCCCGCCACCCCAATCACAATCACACCAAATCCGGCCAAAAGCCACTTCAAGTAACGTTTCATGTCGACTCCTCTCATAACTGTTTGTTCATGGCGATGGACGCTTCTTGGAATCCGAGTCGTTTATATAATCGCTGTGCGTCTGGATTCGTACCGAATACACTTAGTCCAATGGATGTTGCGCCAAGTTCTTCTGAGGCAACTCTTTCAAGTTTCTCAAACACTGCTGTCGCATACCCTTGCCCACGGTAGGTCTCTTCAATCAAAATGTGATAAATGAAGATGCGTTTCGATTCAGCTTGAAACGCATACCACAAAATTCCGACACGAATATCTCCGTTCATCACATGAACAATCGTCTGCCCTTCCCCGGGTTGATTGTCTGGGAAGAGGTCCCGAATCAATTGAGTCGATTCCTCTTGTGCCAACACCATCGGAAGTTGATAGTTGCGCGCGACATCTTTTGCATAATCGTCAATCAACCAAGTCACATAATTCGCGATTTCTGGTCCCGTCATCCTGGCAAAATGAATGGTCATCTGTTTACCCCTAATCGTTTTCCCTTAGTGTAACATACAATTTTTGGAATCACTGTTTCTAGTGAAGTTCAGGATTTTGTAAGGTTGCCGCAGATTATATGTAAGGTGCTCCCTTCATACTCGGAAGAGGAAATTGAAAGGAGACATCTATATGAAAGCCACACCATCACATGAACGAATCAATGTCCTCGATACACTACGAGGCTTCGCCTTATTCGGGATTGTTTTTATGAACATCCTCAGTTTATTACGTCCGAGCGACCCAAACACCGTCATGGAACATTATTATATATACGCCCTTCACATCTTCATCGACGGGAAGTTCTTTATGATCTTCTCATTCTTGTTTGGCGTCGGGTTTTATCTCTTTATCTACCGAGCAATAGAACGTGGAGATCGCGCATACGTTTTATTTACGAAACGATTGCTCCTCTTACTCGGCTTCGGCTTGATTCATATGCAATTTCAGCCGGGGGAGGCGCTAACGATTTATGCCGTGAGCGGGCTACTCCTCCTGTTCGCATACCGTCTTCCTCGGTCAGTTAATTTGATTCTAGGTCTGATTGGACTAGCTGTACTCGCTTATACCGGCACGAAACTGTTAATGCCGCTTGCTCTCATCTTGCTCGGGCTTGCAGCGGGGCAGTATGAGGTGTTTCGTCACGTCCATACGCACCGGGTACGTTGGCAGGTCGGACTGGTCGTTACCGGTATTTTATCCGCCGGATTTGTCTGGCTACAATATACGAATTTACCAAGCTTATCGTATTTCAATGTCGGCTACACCCCGACTAATGAAGAAATTCAAGCATATATCCGTATGCTCGACTATTCGAATTGGTCAGCTCCCTTTTTAGCGGCGTTCTATATCACCATCCTTATCAATATGAGTCAACTACGGACGACACGTTCCTGGTTCGCCCCACTTCAAGCGTTTGGTCGTATGGCGTTGACGAATTACTTGCTTCAGACTGCACTTATGGTGACTGTTGCTACATTCGGACAGACGTTCACAACGATTGAAACAGGACTATGGGCAATCGTCATCAACGCCGTATTGATCGTATTCAGTATGGTATGGCTTCGCCGTTTCACATACGGACCGATGGAAAAGGTATGGCGGCTTGGGACATACTCTCGCTTCGGACAAGGTATCCTATCGTCAAAATAATGTAATGTTGAGGAAGGACAGCTGTCAAAAGTGTCCTTCCTCAATTGTGTTTGCAGGAGTGAATTCAATTTCATATGCTTCACCAAGCTCTCCTTGTAAACGCTTCGAAAGTAAGTCTCCTTCACGATTATGTTGCTCCACCTTGATTTCCCATCCTTTAGCAAGTGCATCCGTGTCCCAGTCAATCCATTCTCCGAATCGACTAACCCATTCATAGAAATCACGCTTCAATTGGTCAGAAATCGTAAACTCATTCAATTCTATATTGTATCGACAGGTCGCACACCATGTCGGGTCCGCCCCCACATCCGCCTCTATAGTGATTCTTTTCAAATTTTCACAATCACAAATCCTATTCATTCATTCGCCCCCAGGTTTAAGGTTAGATTCTGCATACGTATTCAAAATTAGGAGGATATCCTTTTGATTTATTCAGTCGAGAAACGTAGAAATGAAAATGGTGTGCAGATTATCTTTCATACAATTGATGGCTTAAGTGGATTAGATGAGACTAGTTGGTTATTCCCTTATTCAGTGACACGAACTAAAGAAAACCATTGGTCTACGCGAACAAATGATTTTCTAGGTTTAATATAAAGTGTCTTTAGCAACTTCATTTGTTGGATCTAGAACAAGAATTTTTTCCGCGATGGACTTTGCTTGTTCATCACTTACAATCTTTTCTGGGACGATGTTCAGAAATAACAGGTTCTCTAAGCGCTTCACATCTGCAGCATCAGTCAAATCCACGGCTCTTTGAGCATGGTATAAGGAAGAGGTATAAGCCCCTTCAATGTGGCAAAGGGGCTGTGATAGGACTTGAAAAGCTAAGTCATGTAATTTATCGTCCTCTGTGTCCAATAACAGATAGACGAGTACGGAGTAATTCGACAGATTTTCATTATCATACGCCAAAGTTAATAAATCATTTTTAAATGTTTCAAAATCAGTAGTTTGATAGATGTCTTTTACTTCTTTAAACCGGCCTGACACAATTAAAGTTTCTAAATTATTTGACACTGTTTATTCACCTACGCATTACTTATTTCTTTTTCTCCATGGATTATGGTAATGAAGCATTTGTGCACTTATAAAGATTAATTTTGGATATAATGGGTTTAAATGTTAAAATTAAAAATCGAAAGGGGACTTTAAATGATCAAAAAAATCTTATGGGTACTATTGATGATGGGGTTAGCTCTATTTATTATTACTTTACAAATCAATCGATTGGGTGAAATGACACCGGAGAT
The DNA here is from genome assembly GCF_902506275.1 of Exiguobacterium sp. 8A. Taxonomy (GTDB): domain Bacteria; phylum Bacillota; class Bacilli; order Exiguobacteriales; family Exiguobacteriaceae; genus Exiguobacterium; species Exiguobacterium profundum. The sequence goes on from NZ_LR733630.1 coordinate 1,191,743, forward strand.
ACAAATGACATTATTTATGTCGCTAGGAATTGTTGTCGTATTATTTATTCCACCACTCATCATGTCGTTCTTTTCAAATCCAATTATTTCATATCTAAACATTGCATACCAGGGAGTAATCGCTATATCTTTTTTAGGAATGTTGCCTATTGGTTTTATGATTCCAAACGGTATGTTTACAGCGATTATAGCATTGCTTGGGGTCGGGATTAGCTCGATGAGTATCATAACAATTTTAAGAACTAAAGAACTGAGTATTAGAAACTAACATACAAATATTCAAGTGAAAGTTAAAAGTGATGTGCTGATGTCTATGCTGTTCAACTATAGTGAATACTAAAACAAAAGTCGAACCTGTTTAATTAGGTTCGACTCTTTTCATGCCTTCGGAGCCCAATTGTTTTCATAGCCATTTTGAACGGCATAGTGATACAAATGAATGAGTTTCGATTCTTTGCATGTAGACATGTGTTCTGCCGTACGCAGTTCATGATTTCGTTCTACCAAATTGTAGAGATAATCGATATTCGCTAATCGATGATTTTTACTCGTATTACATGTCGGGCATGACAGCACAAAATTCCATAAGACATCATTTTGCATATAAGACCACGGAATGAAATGATCCACGTGAACTTGTCTCACAGGCTTTAGGCAATAGAAGCACGTTGAGTGCCCGTGGCTTAATAGAATTCGTTTAAACTCCTCAAGCGATTGGCGGACAGACACAAACTCCAGCTTGCTCAAGATTCGTTCCATCGCATCTTGGGAATTGTATTTTTCTAAAAAGATGGCTAACTGATAGTTTGTCACGTTCATGAGAACACGCTTATATTTTTCAAAGAAAACGACATACGCTGGAACGAGTTGAATCCATTCTTCTTTTCGATTGAAAGAGTAAATCGTTTCGTTAAAAGAGCGATAGAAAGAACCGTATACGTATTTTTTTATAAAACTGATTCACGTTCCGAATCAATTGATTTTGTTGATGCTCTGGTAAGCGGTCGAAGTTCCAAACTGGCGGAATGTTGTGTTCTTTCTGAAAGGAGACCATCACGTTTTCAACAGCGCTCTGCTTCCCTAGTTGATTCATCTGTGTCAGCCCATGCTTGACGATGAGATTCCAATAGATTTTCGTCACATGCTTGGCAATCTGGTGAAATGACACGACCCCTGATTCATTTAGTTCTGTCGTACATTCGAGTAACGCTTTCATCAATACATGTTTGTACGTAGTCGTATGAGAAGCGTTCATCAGAAATTGTTGCGTAAAGCGCCATAGGTCTGATTCGGTTAAATACACATCTTTTGCCTCAGCGACGCTTAAATCCCATGCCAACGACCTCACCTCCATCCATTACACTATTGATTATAACGAATGCAGAAAGGAAGTGGATCACGGCGCATCAAACAGGAGCAGAAAACTCTCTTTTGATTTGTTCGATATCAATCATTGTCTTTTCATGAACATACTGTACGAGCGCATCATACTGTTCGACCGTATTGAGTTTTTTGAACTTCTCAATATCCCCTTCAAAGCCCGTGAAATAGTCACTTTGATACTCTGGATTGTTAAAGAGTCTTAAAAATTCCATATAGTCCTTGATGGTCATTTGACTCACGATGTGAGAGAGAATGGATTCCCACTCTTTAATCCGCCCCTCATGAATCTGTTTTTTGATGACAATGTCTTGTGCTTGCTCCATTTTGATTTGCTGAATGCATTGCTCCACTTCTAGTCTATATTGGAACAACTCATCTCGATTTCGAGTATCTAGCGTAGGCGTCACTTCGGTTAAATAGTACTGATACCTCTGCTTTCGCGGATGCATGTTCTTGGCTTTTTTAGGGCTTTGATTTGGATCATCGGATTTATTAAATCGTTTCTTTAAATCAATGGATCCTAAAGCCCCAATGATTTCTTTGTTATGTTTTAATGCAAGTTTCCCTACTGTCGGACCATATTTTTTGACGCCATTCACGATCAATTCCGTTGATTTCTTAGACATGCGGAATCCTCCTTTAATATGTATATTTTTATGACGATTTTCAAAAAACAACTCGTAGTTTCTATTCAACAAAAGGATGCTCAATCCCTTGATTCCATTCAAAAACCTAATAACCGGTGTCCGCTCTCCAAAAGAAAAGGATTAATGAGCAGTCACTCAAAAATCCTTCGTCAGATTACTTCTTCTCTTGTTGTTTCTGCAAATACGCTTCACGAAGCTGGTTCAATCGTTCTTTCTTGTTCGAGACAGTCGGCTTTTTGCCGTCCTGGTACTTCGCCGCAGCTACTTTGCTTCTCTTGTCTAATTGATATTTTCCCATGCTCTTCACCTTCCTTTCTTTCTGGATTCAATCAAAAGCAAAGACCCTCTAATTTCAATGAAATTAGAAGGTCTTCATGAAAATCATTGATCGCAGTCGTTACAGACTGCTTCAAAATGGAGACGGCGGGAGTCGAACCCGCGTCCGAAGGCATCGTAACTTTCAAATAATTTAAATGGAGGTTTACATTTCAAGGTTTACTCAAAAGGGAGTCCTACAAATTTATGAACTCGGTTCAAAGACCTTCTTTCAAGAATTATACCTTAATATTCATAGTAATAATATAAGAAACTGTTTAACAATCCCTTATTCAAGGTGTTATAAACTAATACCATCTTAAACAACCAAATTCGTAATTATTTATTTTATAGTTGAGGGATTTTACAACTGGACTCAATTGTTTTAGCTTTAGTTAAAGTAGCTTAGCACTTCAACTTACATACAAAGTATGATTAACGATAATTGAAGCTATTCTTATATCTCACTTTCACGATATTTTATCATTTTAAAGATTACTTCATACATATTAACGTCACTAGCATTTTCAGCGTATCTATACTTATCGGTTTCGTTTAGTTCTTGCCACTCTGGAAAAGTCGAAGCATCAATACCTTTAAATTTCAATAATTGTTCAGAAGTAAACTTTACAATATTGATGTCAATGGTTTGGATTTCTTTATCCAAGTCTATCTCAATTGGTTCTGAGAAACTATAACTTACTAATCTTAGTATCAAGTTAAAAAGAACATTTGACACGTTTTCGCAAAGTTTTAAGCAGTTTTCATTTTTTGTTAAAGGATAATAAATTTCTCTTCCATCTTCAATCATTGAAAAGCTAAGCTTTGATAGATTCGCATGTGCTAACAAATTCCGTAGTTTTCTTGTACTATTATTCTTATCATTAAGAAATCTATATCCTATCTCAGTAATTACCTTTTGGGTTCTAAGTTCGTTAATCACATTCATAAAACTCGCTTCACAGTTTTTTGTTCTATCTTTAAGAATATTTTCTGTGAGATTGAATAGAAAAATCAATGCTACGAAACCATTCCCAGATTTCCCCTTACTATTTGATTACAGTATGAAAGTAAGTTTCCATGATATCTAGAATGAAGCCATACCTTTTCAATAACTTCTCCTTTTGAATATAAATAGCCCTCCATAAGTCACCCTTCTATATAAAGAGAATAATTCTTATACTTTCTATTAAGATTCAAAGAACTCTTATTCATAATTTCCCATTGCATTTCGAACTTTATTTTTCCAATTACCCGTGTGTGTGACTCTTTCAAAATTCCTATTTTCACTATTAAGAAGTTCTGTTCTACTCATCTTACTAAGTTCCTCCCACTCTTCAAAAAGAATGTATATAGCATTACCATAACTAGCACTCTCTAGTACAACTAAGTTTTCAGTTATTTGAGCCCCAAAATATGAACTAAAGCTATTTGTTCCCGAGATATATCGTATAGGTTTCAGTTCTTCAAAAAACTCCATACGATCAGAATAAATATCTATAAATCTTTTTAACGGGTTTCTATGCTTGCTAATCAATCGTTGTATATTCTTTTCAAAATTCTTTTGACCAGGAGGGAAGATTTCCCACTCCACTTGTAATGTTTCTATGTAATCTTTATCTGTAGCTTCTTTTGTAAATACATCACAATGACCAGTATTCTCCATAAGAAGATTACATTGGTACAATAATTTATCCATAAATTTTTCATCATCTTTTAAAAGATGTACATCTATTGAAAACTTAAGATCAAAGGCTTCTTCTTTTTCTTCTAATAAATTTATTTTGATTGTATAGTTTTGGGGTAACAATATTCTTTAGGGAAGACAAGAATCGTTCTAGTTACATCAACAGACCCTTTTCCCCAATCCCCAAAAATAGGGACAGTGTTTGTAAAAGATTTTGGAACTTTAGGTAAGCCTTTTTTTGTAATAGTTCGACCGTTAGCATTATAGTTTGAATATCTACCAACAGAGGGATTTGGAAAGACCTCATCCTCATATGAAAGTTTACCATCATATGAGATCAACAAGTGTTTGTATTTACCTTGAATAATTTCTTCTTTTGTAATTTCTATTACTGTAGCTACTACTACTGATTCGGACTGCATTTCCTCAATTTTTCTTATGATTTTCTCAGGTACTTTTCGTACATTCTTTTTCCACGGCATTTTCATTTATATTCCCTCCAAAATTAGTGTAGGTATTGATAATTACTTTAAATCTCTTTTATAAATTTAATAATTACATTATTTCTAATTCATTCCCAATTTAATTATATCCTATTTTTACTTTTAAATGTATCTTATTCCCTTTAGAAATTTAATTATTTGATGTGGAAGTTCTTTAGGAATATACATGTATATGATGAATTATAAAATTAAGTGCAACACCTGTGTAGTGCAAAATAGGAATGGTTCTTACGCAATGTTGGTGAACGATGACGAGCGACCGGCTGAAGGTGGTCGCTCATTTTTTTGCAATATCAGTGAGCACAACTCGGATTGGGATTTCGACAAAGCACCCGAGTCCTGAGCAAGTCAAAACTTCTCCTTCCATACATGAGTCGCTTCAACATCTTTAGACGGTTGACGTTCCCTTCCACGTAACCGTTGCTCTCTTCAAACCGACAAGCCGCCAGGATTACCTCTATATTTTGATTGAGGCGAACCCATGAAGCGCTTCAATCCGGGATGTGATGTGACCTGTGGATTCGTGATCAACGCAAAGAGATGTTCCACGTCCCGTTCCCAAATCGCCTCCCGAAATCCTTGGATGAAACAGAACGGGATGACCAGGTCTTCGTAACGGACCAACAGGTACGAGACATCGATGGTGTCATCCGGCCTGGTCGCAGACCATTGCCAGAGTAAGCGACAGACGTCCTTGCGTGATATAAAGATCTGGGATTCGGGAAGGATTTCCCTCCGAGCGTCACGTGAACGGTAACGGACTGCGCCAAACGAACCTCTGTATCCTAACTGCCTCAGATAAGCATCCGTTTCCCGGAGTGTGAACCGATTTCGGACACATTCCCTCACATGTGGCATGAAACGATCAATCAGGTGAGGACTTTGTCGTTTCGGCGGGGAGGGGTCGTAAGCCAGTTCACTGTATTTTTTGACGGTCCTCCAATTCAACCCGAGCATCTGGGCGATCGCATTCAGACTCCCCCCTTGGCGGTGCATGCTTTGAACCCTTTCGACCAACCGTCGTTTTGTTTCGTTCTCGGGTTCAGTCAGATGTTGCGGTTTCAAACCGTACGATACAGCACCTTTCGGATTTACAGGGATTCGAGAGGGGAGGACACGCTGGCATATCGAATTGAGGCATCGCCATAGGTTGTCTACGAGGTGTAAGCGGTCGCTCACCACTACGATGTCCTGGTCGAGCAACGCCTCTTGATAGGCCGGGAATCGATCGACCGATGCGCGAACAGGTCGTTTCTCTAGATTCACAAGCCAATCCTTCAACATGTCTGCTTCGCGGGTCCGCAGCAGGTCGATCGGACGATGGGTTGTCGCGTCACAGATGATGGTCCCGTATTGGTGACCCTTTTTGAAGGCGAAGTCATCAATGCCGATTACCTCAGCAGAGGGGCTCGGGACGGGCACGCTTCGTAACACCCTGAGCAGCGTGTCGGGACTGATTCGAAAACCTAGGACGGTCGCGACACGCTCGGCTTCCTTCGCACTCATGGCCAACATCAAAGTGGACAACACACGCTCCGTGCGGAGCGTTCTCCGCGAATGAGAAATGACCCACGGCAATCGCTCTGTAAAGATGGAACGTGTGCATCTTGAGTTGTCGCAGAACCATGTCGGTACTTGAATGTTCAGACGGAAAACCTGATGTATTCCTGAGAAGTCTTTTTAGCCGCCGTGTCGCGAAACGGTGACGTCGGTGACAAGACCGACCACAGTCTGGACAGCATGCACCACTGGATATGAGACGAGCGGCACAATGTTTCACCCCATCGTGTGAGTGAGCACTCGTGACGCACAGTCGATCATCCAAGAACTCCAACTCGTTCATGGGAATCAATCCTTTTTGATTTTATTCTCATAATGTCGGCATCACTACCTCACCAACATTGCGTAAGAACCACCCCTATTTTGCACTACACATATATCGGTGAATCAAGAAGTATACTAGACATAGCGAGTTAACAGATTCGAGAAAAGGGATGGATCGAGCTATGGCAAAAGGGAGAACAACCACATTCGAGGAACGCATGAAAATCGTCAGGTATTGCCTGGACAACGGACGGAACTATCAACGAGGAGAAGCTCGAACGTCGCATCCAACAGATCGAGCGTGAGAACGAGCGCCTGCGGGCCGAGAACCTATCCCTAAAAAAGTTAGAGGAAATCGAGAGGAAAGGTTGATCAGCCAGATCCGGCTACAATTGCGTTATACGGCCATCAAGGAAATGTCGACGACCGACACGTTCCCGGTCGTGCTCCTGTGCGAAATCGCGCAGGTCTCACGGGCCGCCTACTATAAATGGTTGAAGCGTACCGTCTCGGTACGCGAAGAAGAGAACCTGAGCCTATTGAAGGACATCCGCCTCCTCTACGACCAGGTAAACGGGACCTACGGTTATCGACGGATCACCATGACGGTCAACCGCAGACGACGCCAGCATGGCCTGCCGGCATACAATGAGAAGCGTATCTACCGTCTCATGCGCATCCATGAGATCCGTTCGGTCATCCGCCAGAAGCGAAAGCGGTACAAAAAATCGTCACCACAACATGTGGCCGAGAACCTTATGAATCGGGAGTTCAGTGCGTCCCGACCGGACGAGAAATGGTGTACCGACGTCACCGAGTTCAAATATGGTGCCGGGAAGAAGGCGTATCTGAGCGCGATGATCGATCTGTATGACGGATCGATCATCGCCTATCGTATCGGGACGGGCTCGTCCTCCATACGATGACGTCAGCCATCGCAGAGCTCCGTACAGGAGCGAGTTCGATGATCCATAGCGACAGAGGGTTCCAATAATACCTCGAGAGGGTTCAAACGCATGGTAGAAGATGCGAGAATGACCCACAGCATGTCCCGGGTCGGACGTTGTCTCGATAACGCCCCGATCGAGGGTTTTTGGGGTACCTTGAAAGTGGAGATGTACTACTTGCGCGAGTTCCAGGCCTACAGCGAACTCACAACGGTCATCGAGGCCTACATATCGTTTTACAACCACGATCGTCTCCAGAAACGACTAAACGGCTTGAGCCCTGTCGAATACAAGTCTCAAGCCGCCTAAGCTGGTTTTTATTATTTTCCCTGTCTACTTGACGGGGAGCAGTTCAAATTAGCTATCCCAATTAATTTTTTTTAACTCATAGCTCAATTTTTTACCCATTTCATTATCAACCATTAAAATGAACCTAACTAATCCAAAGTAATGCTCTTTAACATTTGTTTTTGTTTGAAGATTTTTTCTTTCTAGATGGCTTTGTACCCCAAATTTTTTCATATAGTAAATTTCTTGTCTAAGTGTTTTTGTAATCTCTTTAGGAACTGATAATTTTTGATTTACTATTATTCCAGTTATTTTTTGCCTTTGACTCTTATTTAATAGTTTAGTTTTGAGTTCATTAATCCAAAAGCCTTCTTCAATTAATATCCATTGTACCATTTCAACGATATTTGAAGGTATGAATTCCCCTGAAAAAGTAATATCATCAGCGTATCGAGAAAAATTAAGATTATTCTTTTTAGCAAGACCATTTAATCTTATATCAAGATGCCTACAAATTAAATTAGAGATATAAGGACTTGTTGGAGCACCCTGAGGTAAACAGTTTTCATGAGTACATAGTTTAGTTAATGCTAAAGATATACTATTGTTGTAACCAAATGATTTAAATAAGCCATAGACTCTATTAGAAGTAATGGTCGGAAAAAAATCTTTAATATCTATTTTTAAAACAAATTTTTGATTGGTATGAAAATTAGCATTAGTAACAATAGATTTGTCTAAAGTAAAGCCAGTTGCTTTTTCATTTACTTCAAAGTTATATAGTATGTAATCTAAAATCCATCTTTGGACTTTTTTTAACTTATCAGACGGCAAAGAGAGCTTCCTAGTGCCTGATCCATTATTTTTAGGAATCTCAATATTATGATACTGATTGGAATTCGCATAATAAACTTGTTTAAAATCTGACCGCTTAAGTCCTAAAAGTCTTCTTAAATGTTCTAAATCAAAAATTACTGGAATGTCTTTATCTAAAAGACTTTGAGCGTAGGAAATAATGAATTCAACATCGACCGAATTCAAATCTCTAGACATTAATTCTTGCTTTAAAATCGAAAGATCCATAATCCTTATTCACCCTTACTTAAATAAAAAATAATAATGGAGTTACTTGCATTTTAAGCGCTATCAAATCAATGATAAGAACTAACAAAATTATGTATTGAACTTCAAAATATAATTTTGTTAGATTGAAATAACGCGAGTTTATTTCAACACTGCGCTCCTCCTTAAAAGGAGCGCAGTGCTTGAATTAAGTACCGTTATTTATTGAAGACCGACTCGGTCTTCAAAAACTAAGTCCATTATTTCCCCTCAACTATCTTAGGAATATAAAAATTATCGACAGTTAGAGAATCTTCAGTTTTTCTAACAAAAATTTCTTGAGTTAATTTTGAAAATAAAGTTTTGTTTAAATTTAACTTTTTCAAAAATTCTAAACCGATGTCTGTTAAAAAATCTGATTCGTTAATAAAATCTTTTTTTAGTAAAGAGTGTCTCAATTCCAGTAACTGAGAATCATTGTACCTTAGAATTTGTTTGATTTCAATCTTTTCAAAAGAGTCTTGATGATTATTTAAATATACTAGATACATTAATTCTTTTATATCATATGTTCCGGATAAATGCTTTGGAACTATTAAACTTAAATTATAGTTTATATTTTCTCTAATAGCTGAATGCTTTTTATTTCCATGAAAATCAATTGTTTGATTGTTTGTTCGTGGAAAAAGAGCGTTCCAAGCTTCGTCCTCATCCCACCAATAACTACTGATTGTATTATTTGGACAGTTCCTATAAAAAGTACAAAGCGCTTCAGTTTCACCATATCCTAAAGGATTTTTGCTATTAATAATGTTTTTTTCAAATGTTAATAATTTTGATTTTAAGACATGGTTGAGATAATCATCTCCTTTCAAAAAAATACTTGTTTGTATTTTTGTATATCTCAATTTAGCATTTGTGTATCCAAATTCTTCAAAAGCCTGAATAATAGTTTCGTATGCTTTTTTAGTAATGTGAATAACATATATGATAACTTCTTTTTCACTAATCATGTCTGCACAAACTTTCAAGAATTTTTTTATGGTCTTTCCAGTACCAGAAAAGTCATCTATGCATACAATAGTTTCTATGTATGATAATTTTCCATAAACTTTTATTATCTCAGCGTTTGTATCTCTATTAGGTTTTTTTAATTCCTTGGCCATCGCTTTGTTTTCGACATCTAGATATAGCGCTATTAAACTCAATTGTTGATCATTTGATAAATCATTTATTTCAAAAAATTTATTCAAATAAAAATTTGAACTATTCGCTCTCGAAACATCTTTTTCACTAGGAATAGGAGAATATATTGTGTACTCTTCGTTAATATTAAGAATTAAATCTTCGTAAAAGCCCTTCAAAAGCTCCTCAACTTTTTCTCTTGAATAATATGTATAAAACTGCATTAAATATAGTAGTAAATTTGAAATCTCCAAATTTTCTTTTAGTTTATTTTGCCCTAAAAATTTCCCCATTTTTTGAGGAAAATTTTTAACATAGCGCTCAGAAGAATTTGATATCTCATTACTCTCTAAAAAATTGTTAACTATATTTTGAAATTTTTCTTCATTTGTCATGTATAAAACTCAGCACCTTTTTTGATTTTTTCCATTAAAATATACAATGAAACCCATTTAATTAAAAACTATTAAAAATAAAGAGACTATAAAAAAAGCTAAATCCTATAGATTTAGCTTTTACTTAAAAATGGAGACGGCGGGAGTCGAACCCGCGTCCGAAGGCATCGTAACGTATGCTTCTACGTGTGTAGTTTATCTATTGAATCTCGATGTGACACTGCCGATAAACAGGCGTTGTCGCATCCAGTCTGTTTCATCTCTTCTTCGCGCCCTCAGACGGCGAGGTTGAAGCGTAGCTTGCTTAGTTTGAGACCCTGAAAGTCATCCACACAAGCGATGGATGTCAGGATCCGCAGGGCACTTAGGCTGCTGCGAGTTGTGTGTTAGTTTTGCCAGTTATAGGCGTTTGCGTTTTAACGAGGCCGACCCCTCGACACGCCACATACGACCGACCTACCCCCGTCGAATCCATAACGTCCCCGAGGTGGTAATTGGTACTCTATTTAATATACCACAATTAGGATCCGTTGTCAGTATTTTTGCCGATCGCGCATCGCACGGTCGACGTCACGCTTCGCGTCTTTCTTCTTCAAGTCCTCACGTTTGTCGTACTTCTTCTTCCCTTTTCCGACGCCGAGCAGGCACTTGGCGAACCCGTTCTTGATATAAACCTTGAGCGGGATAATCGTGTAGCCATCACGCCCTGACGCCCCGATGAGCTGATTGATCTGCTTCTTATGCAACAATAGCTTTCGGACGCGGAGTGGGTCATGGTTGAAGCGGTTCCCCTGTTCGAACGGGCTGATATGACAGTTGTGAAGCGTCGCCTCGCCCCCGTCGAACCGGACGTACGCATCCGCGATGTTGATCTTCGATTGACGGACCGATTTGATTTCCGTTCCTGTGAGCACCATGCCCGCCTCAATCGTATCTTCGATCGCGTAATCGAAGGACGCCTTGCGGTTTTGGGCGAGTGCGTTCGAATCTTTCTTCTTGGCCATACACATTCAGTCCTTTATCTACAAGATACGGAGGAAGGGATAAGCCCTTCCCCGTCAGCGACGTTTCTTCGCACCTCGTTTGGCGTCGCCTTTTCGTTTGTGCTTGTCTTTCTTCTTCAGGTCGAGTGCCGAACGACCTTGGGAAGACTTCTCCCCGTCTCGTTTCGGTTTCTCACCTGGTTTGCCCGGCTTGCCAGGTCTTCCTGGTTTGCCGCGCTTCTTCTTGTCGTCCCGACCGCGACCGCCACGACGGTCTTTCTCGTCCTTCTTCGGACGGCCGCCTTTCGCTTTGATCGTCGTCGGTTGGCGACGGCTTGACTGTTCTCGTTTCGGCATGCCGACGACCGTGAAGTCGATCGTCCGCTCGTCTAAGTTGACGGCATCGACTTTGACACGGACGGCGTCCCCGATGCGGAATTGACGTTTCGTCCGCTCGCCGAGCAACATGAGCTGTGATTCGTCGAAGTGGTAGTAGTCATCCATCGACTGGAGACGGACAAGCCCTTCGATTGTATTCGGAAGTTCGATAAACATCCCGAAGTTCGTGACGCCGGCGACGACACCATCGAACTCTTCACCAAGATGGGCTTCCATGTATTCGGCTTTCTTGAGCGCCTGTGTCTCGCGCTCTGCGTCGACCGAGCGACGTTCCCGTTTCGATGCCTGTTCGGCGATCGCCCCGAGACGGTCCTCGTACTTCGCGATCGTCTTCTCCGACAAATCGTTGTTGAAGACGTACGTGCGCATGAGACGGTGGACGATCAAGTCCGGATAACGACGAATCGGTGACGTGAAGTGCGTATAGAAGTCCGTCGCGAGTCCGAAGTGACCGAGCGAGACGTCGTCATATTTCGCCTGTTGCATCGAACGAAGCATGATCGTGCTGATGACCGGCTCTTCCGGTTCCCCGTCAATCGCCTTCAAAATCTTTTGAAGCGTCTTCGGTTCGACCGTCTGCCCTTTGATGCGTTCAATATGCACGCCAAAGTTTGCGACAAAGTCGAAGAAGAAGTCGAGCTTGTCCGGTTTCGGATTGTCGTGGACACGATAGATGAACGGCACGTCCATCTTGTGGAAGTGTTCCGCAACCGTCTCGTTGGCCGCGAGCATGAACTCTTCAATCAACTTCTCGGCGACCGAACGTGGACGAAGCACGATATCTGCCGGCTTCCCTTCCTCGTTGACGACAACCTTCGCCTCGGCGAAATCGAAGTTGATGGCACCGCGCGAATTCCGGCGTTTCCGAAGGACTTCCGCAAGCTCGGCCATGAGGTCGAACTCACCGATGAACGGTTCGTACTTTTTCAACGTCTCTTCGTCATCACGTTCGATGATTTCACGGACGTTCGTATACGTCATCCGCTCCGTCGTCTTGATGACGCTCGGGAACAGGTCATGGCGAACGACCTTCCCGTTTTGCGGGGAGATCTCCATGACGCAGCTGAGCGTCAAGCGGTTGACGTGCGGGTTGAGGGAACAGATCCCGTTCGAGAGTCGGTGCGGCAACATCGGAATGACGCGGTCGACGAGATACACACTCGTCCCGCGCTCGAGCGCCTCGACGTCGAGCGGTGAGCCCTCTTTCACGTAATGCGAGACGTCGGCGATATGGACACCGAGCTCATAGTTGCCGTTATCGAGTTTTTTGACGTGGACGGCATCGTCCAAGTCTTTCGCATCTTCGCCGTCAATCGTGAAGATCGTCTCGTCACGAAGGTCGACGCGTCCGATGAAATCTTTCTCGTCCGCTTCGTCCGGTACCGCGTTCGCCTGAGCGATCACGTCCTCCGGGAACTCCGTCGGGATGCCGTGCTTATAGACGATCGACAAGATGTCGACGCCAGGGTCGTTCTTATGCCCGATGATGCGGACGACGTCACAGGCACCGGCGAAGCGTCCGTCCGGATACTTCGTGATGCGCACGACGACTTTATGTCCGTCGACGGCACCGAGTGACTTGTCCGGGTTGACGACCGGCCAGAAATTGATGCGTTTGTCATCCGGTTCGATGAAGGCGAACTGGTCGAGTCGACCGCTCGGGAGCGTATACGTCCCGACGAACTCGGAGAGTCCGCGCTTCAGTACTTTCAATAAAATCCCTTCCGTCTTGCCACGGTTGTCCTCGCGTTTTTTGACGAGGATCGTATCGCCATGGTAGACGTCCTTCAGTTGGTCGGGCGGCAAGAACACATCTTCCGCTTCCCCTTCGACCGACAAGAAGCCGAAGCCGCGCTGATGAATCGAGATGATCCCCGCGACTTGTCCGAGCGTGGCGAGCGTCCCGTAACGGTTCGTCCGCGTCCGGCCGATGGCGCCCTCTTCCTCGAGGGCATTCAATGTGCGAATGAGCTCTTTAAAGTCATCCGTCGACGCGAGCTGTAATCGCTCGGTCAGTTGATCGACAGAGAGCGGTTTCTCGCTCGCCTGTAGAATCTCTAATAATTGGTCACGTAAATTCAACGTGACACCTCCTTCTTAGACTGACCAGTCTAACGTTTCGAGAAAATCGAGCACGTCCTGGTGCAGTTTCTCTTTTTCTTTGTCGAGTGTGATCACGTGTCCCGAGTTCTCATAGATGAGCAACTCTTTTTGGAACGTGTTGACCGCCTCGTAAATTTGATTCGCCGATTCCGGGTCAATCATGTTGTCTTTGGCGCCTTGGACGACGAGTGTCGGGACGAAGATGTCCTCGAGCTTCGACGCCGTGTCGCGGACGAAGGCACGGAGGTCTTTCAATGTTGGCATCGGTTTGAACTCTGCCATCTCCTGCTCGATCTGTTCCGGCGACTTTTCTTCTCTACCCTTATATTCTCGGGCATATGCCTGGACTCCTTTATACAAGCGGTCCTCGGCATCGATTCCCGTCGGTGCGCACATCGGGATGACCGCCTTGACGTCTTTCTCCTCGGCGAGACGGAGCGACATCACGCCGCCTAGCGAGAGTCCGCAGACGACGATCTCCTCATGACCTTTGTCGACGAGCGTCTGGTAAGCGTCCAAGACGTCTTCCCACCAGTCTTTCGGTCCATATTGGAGTAATTCTTCCGGTGGGACGGCATGACCACGATAGATCGGTCCCATACATGTGTATCCTTCTTTTTGAAGGAAGCGACCGAGCATGCGGACATCCGCGCTCGATCCAGTGAAGCCATGTAACATCAACACGGCACGTTTTCCGCCCTCGAAGAAGAACGGTTTTGGTGCTGTCACTTTCATTTGATCTGTCATCTCCTCGTATCTACATTATTCCCAAAAAATAAATCGAAAAAACAAAAGCTGACCGCCTCACGTGAAAATCGAGAACGATCAGCCTTATCATCATAATGATGCGACTAGTAATCCTAAAATGAAAAACAAAGTGCCTAGTACAGCTGCAGTTCGGTTCAAAACAGCATCGAAGCCGCGTGCTTTCTGGCGTCCGAACAACTGCTCCGCGCCACCTGCAATCGCTCCAAGACCTTGCGACCGACCTGACATGAGCAGTACGACGACAATCAATAAGACAGCCACGACAAGTAGGCTGATTGTAGCGATCGTTTGCATAGTAGTCAGTTCCTCCTTCTATTTACACGCCTTTTATTATATAGAAGTTATCAATAAAACACCAGCATTCAAATTATCGGGACGGGTAGCTGAACCCTTCGCCGATGACTTCCTTCACCTGGTGGATGACGACGAAGGCACGGTCGTCCGTCACTTGGACGATTTTTTTGAGTGGTGCGATCTGACGTTTGTCGACGATCATATACAACATGTTCTTATCCTGCTTCGTGTAGTAGCCATGTCCATGGATGATCGTCGCCGAGCGTCCGAGCGTCTCCGTCAAGACGACAGCAAGCTCTTCTTGCTTATCGCTGATGATCGTGACGGCCTTGCGGATGTTGAGACCTTCCGCGACGAGGTCGATGACCCATGAACCGATGATGATCGCGATGAGCGTATAGAGAACGACTTGTTCCCCTAAGAAGAAGCCAGATGTCGCGACGACGATCGCATCGATGATGAACATCGAGACGGCGACACTCAAGTGGAGATAGCGTTCCATGAGACGGGCGATGATGACGCCCCCGCCGGTCGTCCCACCGACACGGAGCACCATGCCGATTCCGACCCCGATCATGATTCCGGCATAGACGGCCGCAAGCAGTTTGTCCTCGGCAGGGCTGCCCCAGTCATGTGTCAGACTGAGGAAGAATGACGTCGCGATGACGGCGATGACCGAATAGACCATTGTCCGACGGTCGAGCAGCTTATAGCCGACGATAAAGAGAATCCCGTTCCCGATGATCGACGTGAGCCCGAGGTCCCAGCCGAAGACGTAGTACAGGATGATCGTGACCCCGAGCAGGCCACCTTCCGAGAAGTCGTTCGGTACGGTAAAGTAGTTGACCCCGAACGAGAGAATGAAGGAACCCGCGATGATCCAGGCGATGTCCTTCACCGAGATGGTTTGTAGCTTGCGCCATACTTGTTGGCGCAATAGATGTTGTTGTTGACGTTTCATAAATGTCCTCCCTCCATAGAAAAAAGACCGCGGCAAAAGCCGCAGTCTTAAGATTGTACTGGCTTTGGCGCACCGTCTTTCATAATCGGCAACTTGCGCTCCGCGGCGTTCGCGTAGACGTTCAAGAGTGCCTCTTTTTCCAAATTCCAGTTATATTTCTCACGCGCGGTCTTCGTGTTCTCTTTGACACGCGCATAGAGTGCTTGGTCTTCAATCATCCGGTTGACGCCGTCCGCGATCGATTGTGGATCGTGCGAATCGACGAGCACCCCGACATCGTTCCCCGCAACGACCCGTTCGATTTCAGGGAAGTCACATGAGACGACCGGTACTTCGGCCATCAAATACTCAAACAATTTATTCGACGAGGCCGAGTAGTGGTTGAAGCAGACGTTGTTCAATACTTGGAAGCCTAAATAGGCATTCATCGTATAGTAAGGTAACGCTTCGACCGGTACTTTGTCAATCATCTTGACGCGATTGCCGACCCCTTCCGTCTCGATCAACTGTTGGATCGTCGGTTTGAGTTTCCCGTCCCCGATCATGACGAGCGTGCCTTCTTTGAAGTCTTTCGCCGCGAGCACGAGCTGTTCGAGACCCCGTCCCGCTTGAATGCCCCCTTGATACAAGAGGATCTTCTCGTCTTTCGGCAAATCGAGGAGTGCATGCAAGTCCTTACGGAGCGAGAAGTCGAGCGGACGGTAGAACGGATAGTTGTGGAGCACGTACGGATAGAATCCGTACAACTCTTCGTTGTGTGCCGCACGCGTATGGTTCTCGACCATCATCGTATCGACGAACGGCAAGAGCCAGCCCTCGAGGTTACTTTGAATATAGCCGTAACCCGTACGGTCCGTCTGTACCTCGTGCGAGTCGTAGACGATCCGACCTTTGTTGAACACTTTTCCAGCGAGGAGTGCCTGCGGGAGCGTGTTCAAATCGTTCGCATGGTAAAAGTCATACGATTTTTTCGTCGAAGCGAACACCATCTCGAGCATCGCACTCGCGTTGACGATTTGCTTACGTACTTGCGGCAACAAGACCGTCCCGACGGCCGCCCCGAGCGCGAGCATCGTGAACGGCGCGAGTAAGAACAACCCGGCACCGACGAGTCCGGCACCGATTTGGCGGGTCCGTTTCTCGCTCACCCATTGATACGTCTTCTTCGCTAACTTGAGCGCGTTGACGAGAATCGAAGGTTGACGCTTCACGCGGATGACGCGGAAGCCTTCCGGACGCATCTCTTCTTTTGGAAGCTCTTTATTTTTCGGATCTTGAAGCGCGATCAAATCGACTTCATAGCCTGCCTCGGCGAGTGCCGAGCACTCACGAAGGACGCGCGCATCATTCGTAAAATGGTTCCATACAAACATACATACTGACTTCATCGTGTTTCCTCCATCACTAACTGTTGTACGACTTGATCTAACACGTCGATATTCTCTTCCCAACATAAATTCTCTTTGACGTAACGAATCCCGTTCGCCCCGAGTGCCTCCCGTAAATCCGGTCGGTCGAGGAGCTTCCGCAGGATTCGCTCGATCTCATCGATGTCACGCTTCCGTGACACGTAGCCGACTTCCGCCGCTTCAATGACATTCGCCGCATGGCCTGACACTGCTGCGACAATCGGTTTGCCGACCGCCATATAGTCGATGAGTTTCCCAGGGATGACCGTATCAAACACTTCTTGCTCGATCAGGCTGACGAATGCGACGTCCGCATTTTTAATCGCCTGAAACGCCTCTGTCCGTGGCATCGCCTCGAGGAACAAGAAGTTTTGGAAGCCACGGTCTTTGATCGTCTGTTTCAACTCTTCTTTCCGATAGCCGTAGCCGATCAATTTGAAGTGGATCCGTGGCTCATCCCGGAATCGCTCGGCGAGTTCGAGTAACAACGACACATCCTGGGCAAGACCCATGTTCCCGGCGTATAAGATCTCCATCCGGTCGTCCGGTGGGATCGTCCGCTCGAGTGTTCGCTCCGCTTCCCGGATCGAGTTCGGCATGTAGTGAATCTTCTCGTTCGGCACACCGCGCTGACGAAGATAGCTGCGGAACCCTTCCGAGTTGATGATGACTTCATCGGCGACACGATACAGTCGTTTCTCCATCCAAAAAGCCGGCGTGAGCACCCAATCGTACTTGAAGACGCCGACACCTTTCACCGATTCTGGCCAAAGGTCACGGACGTCCAAGATGAACGGGACACGATACTTTCGTTTCGCATAAGCACCGACAAACGCCATAAAAAAAGAAGGGGTCGTCGCAAAGACGACGTCTGGCTTCAATTCGAGCTTACGGACTTCCCGGATCCCTTTGACCATCTGTTCGAGGAATAGGAAAAGACGACTGACCATGTTAGACGTATGTTTCCGTTTCTTCGTGATGAGTCGCTTGATGAAAGGTTGGTCGTTTAACTCCCGGTCGTTCCAGAAGCGGTCGTCCTGATACATATCAAAGCTCGGATACGAAGGGGCGGCCGTGATGACCTCGACTTCATACCCGCGCTGCTTCATCAAATGCGTAATGTTTTGCATCCGGTTGCCGGCACTGCCGATTTCCGGATAATAGTTTTGACACACCATAAGCATTGTTTTCAAAAATAACACACCTTACTGTTGATCAAGTTCGTCCACAAGCCGTTTCAATAGGGCATGGACGTCATCTTTTAAATCAGGATCGCTGAGCGCGTGGCAAATCGTCGTCTCGACGAACCCAATCGGCTCTCCGACGTCGTAACGTCGACCGTCAAATTCGTAGGCGAAGACCGTCTGCGCCTCATTCAAGCGTGCGATCGCATCCGTCAATTGAATCTCACCCCCGGCTCCCGCCTCTTGTCCCGACAACGCCTCAAAGACGTCCGGTTTCAAGATGTAGCGACCGAGGATGGCGAAGTTCGACGGGGCCTCATCAATGGGCGGTTTCTCCACGAACGTCCGCACCGGGATGAGCTTCCCTTCGACGGCAAGCGGGTCAATTATACCATATCGGTTCGTCATTTCATACGGGACACGCTGCACCCCGATGATCGAACGATCGTGGGCCTCATATTGGTCGATCAACTGCTTCGTTGCCGGCACATCGGATTCGATAATATCGTCCCCGAGCAAGACGGCGAATGGCTCGTCTCCGATAAACTTCCGGGCGCACCAAATCGCATGACCGAGACCTTTTGGCTCCTGTTGGCGTATGTAGTGAATGTTCGCCAAATTCGAGGAATGTCGGACCGATTCGAGCAAGCGCGTCTTCCCTTTCGATTCGAGGTTCTGTTCCAGTTCGAGCGCACGGTCGAAATGGTCTTCAATCGCCCGTTTGTTCTTCCCCGTGACGATGATGATGTCCTCGATGCCTGAAGCGACGGCTTCCTCGACGATGAACTGGATCGTCGGCTTGTTGACAATCGGCAACATTTCTTTTGGCATGGCTTTCGTGGCAGGAAGGAAGCGGGTGCCGAGACCGGCGGCTGGGATGATGGCTTTACGTACTCGTGTCATAAGCATGGGCTCCTTTACTCGTTATGTAGAGAGTATACCCAAATTTTGTGCAAACTGACACAAAAGAGAGGTCATGACAATGTTGTCATGACCAATCGTCATTCCGGTGCGATTTGAGATAGTACCAAATGCCGAATCCAATGAGCAATACCAAGAAAAGAAATCCGAGCATCATCACGAAAATCGCCTCCCCATTCATGCTTCATTTTCTATATTCCCGCTTCAGATTGTTTCAGAACCACTTCTGTCCATGCGTTCGAATAAATCGAAGTTCCTCTTGGTAATGATCGTAATGTCCTTCGTCAATCATCTTTTGGAAGGCGACGTCTCCTTCCGCAGCTTTTCGTTTCATCAAGAGACAGAGCGCTTCAATCCGTCGTTGTAACATATCGAACAAGTCGACCTCCGCTTGCTCCCAACCATAGGCTTCGAGAAACAACGATACACGCTCTTTATAGATCGCATCGTCTCGATCGGCATCATAATAGATGACTTCCCCTGTTTCAGCTTGATGGCGACGACTGAGCGGAACGAACGTATAAAGGGCATAGACGATATCCCAAGCTCTCGGACCTGGCGCAGCCAAATCAAAGTCGATGATTCCTGCCACTTTTCCTTCATGGAAAATTGTATTGTAGACAGCGAAGTCGTTATGACAGATGACCTCTAACGGTTGTGGTGTGTGATCGATTGGCTCCCATTCGGATGTCCATTCAAAATCGATTGACGCATCATGCAGTCGTCTCATCAAGCGCGCGACGTCTTGAATCGCCTCATCAGCCCACATATAAGATTTAAGAGGATAGTCTGCCGTCTCCCCCTCGATATAAGTGAGCACCTCTCTTCTTGTTTCATCGATCCCGACAAAGCGTGGCACGCCAGACAGTTGCTTCGCCTCCAAATGCTTTAAATAGCAATGGATGCGTTCACTCCCCACTTTTTGCGAACGATAGACGTAGTTCCCTTTTCGATGAACGATGGATACGTTCCCGCCACTCAACCTTTTTTCTTGTTCATTCGATTGGTCCATCCAATCTCCCCCTACTTTTTATCAGTCACGTTCAGTATACAACACGAGGTCTCAATGACTAAGAAGTTCGACACAGAGCGTTAGCGTCCGTCGAAGCGGTACCGTGACTCTTGCAGGAAAGCCTCGGTGCCGCATGACGGATAGACGATCGATCCAGTCATCCCACCCTCAATTGAAGGTCATTCAAATCACAAATCAAAAAAAACAGGCCCGCCGATTGGCGAGCCTGAAACAATCAATTATTTTTTGAGGTTGTAGAACGACTTGATGCCGTCGTATTTCGCTACATCGCCGAGCATGTCTTCGATGCGGAGAAGTTGGTTGTATTTCGCGATACGGTCTGTACGTGAAAGTGAACCAGTTTTGATTTGTCCAGCGTTTGTCGCAACAGCGATGTCTGCGATTGTCGCGTCTTCTGTTTCACCAGAACGGTGTGAGACGACTGCTGTGTAACCAGCTTTTTTAGCCATTTCGATCGCGTCGAATGTTTCTGTGAGCGTACCGATTTGGTTAACTTTGATGAGGATCGAGTTTGCGATTCCTTTTTCGATACCTTCAGCAAGTTTAGATGTGTTCGTTACGAAGAGGTCATCCCCAACGAGTTGAACTTTGTGTCCGATTTTGTCTGTGAGAAGCTTGTGGCCATCCCAGTCGTTTTCGTCACAACCATCTTCGATTGAGAGGATTGGGTACTTGTCAACGAGCTCAGCGTAGAAGTCTACAAGCTCAGCAGTTGTGAGTGACTTGCCTTCGCCAGCGAGTTCGTATTTACCAGTTGATTTGTCGTAGAACTCAGAAGATGCAACGTCCATTGCGAGGTAGACGTCTTCACCTGGTTTGTAACCAGCTTTTTCGATCGCTTCAAGGATAACTGTGATCGCTTCTTCGTTAGACTTCAAGTTTGGTGCGAAACCACCTTCGTCACCGACAGCTGTGTTAAGACCCATACCAGAAAGAACTGATTTGAGGGCGTGGAATACTTCAGCACCCATACGGAGCGCTTCACGGAATGTAGGCGCGCCAACAGGCATGATCATGAACTCTTGGAAGTCCACGTTGTTGTCCGCGTGCGAACCACCGTTGATGATGTTCATCATTGGTGTTGGAAGTGTCTTCGCGTTGAATCCACCGAGGTAAGTGTAAAGTGGAAGACCAAGCTCATCTGCTGCTGCGTGAGCTGCTGCCATCGATACACCGAGGATTGCGTTTGCACCAAGTTTTGCTTTGTTTGGCGTACCGTCGAGTTCGATCATTTTCGCATCGATTGCGTTTTGGTCGAATACATCGTAGCCGATGAGTTCTGGTGCAATCGTGTCGTTCACGTTCGCAACTGCTTTCAAGACACCTTTACCGAGGTAACGTGACTTGTCGCCATCGCGAAGCTCAACTGCTTCGTGCTCACCTGTTGATGCGCCTGATGGGACGAGGGCACGGCCGAAACCGCCGTCTTCTGTGAAGACTTCTACTTCTACTGATGGGTTACCGCGTGAATCTAAAATCTCGCGTGCGTAAATTTCTGTAATCATTGACATGAAAAATCGCTCCTTTTCGTTTGAAAAATAGTTGTATTATTTTGTAACGATTGACGAACCAGTCATTTCAGCTGGTTGCTCTCCACCGAGAAGGTGAAGAAGCGTTGGGGCGAGGTCGCAAAGTGCGCCGTCGAGAACTGGTTTCAGTTCGACTCCCTCTTTTGTGACGATACATGGAACAGGTTCCGTCGTGTGCGCCGTCATCGGTGAGCCATCCGGGTTCGTGACGATGTCCGCGTTCCCGTGGTCCGCTGTGATGATGGCCGCGCCACCTTTAGCAAGTAATGCGTCCACTACTTTACCGAGGCATTCGTCGACCGCTTCGATCGCTTTCTTCGTCGGCTCAAGCTTCCCTGAGTGACCAACCATATCCGGGTTTGCGAAGTTGATGATGTATGCATCATACTCATCTGACTCGATACGCTCGAGCAAACCGTCTGTGAGCTCATATGCGCTCATTTCTGGTTGCAAGTCGTACGTCGCGACTTTCGGTGAAGGGACAAGGAGACGATCCTCACCTTCGAATGGTTGTTCTTTTTGTCCGTTCAAGAAGAACGTGACGTGTGGGTATTTCTCTGTTTCTGCAGCACGGAGTTGTTTGTACCCTTGTGCAGAGAGCGTTTCCCCGAGTGTGTTTTTCAAATCTTCCGGTGGGAAGACGATATCCGTGTCGACCTCATCCGAGAACTTCGTCATCGAGACGAGCAAGATGTTCTCTGGATGTTTGCTTGAGAGTTCGAAGCCTTTGAAGCCGACTTTCTCTTTGAACACTTTTGCGAGTTGGATCGCCCGGTCCGGACGGAAGTTGAAGAACATGATGGCATCGTTGTCCTGGATTGTCGCGACCGGCTTGCCATCTTTTTCGATGACAGTTGGTAACACAAACTCATCCGTCAAATCGTTCTCGTAAGACTTCTTGAGAACTTCGACTGGGTCCGTGCCAACTTCGCCTTTACCGTTTACGAGGACGTCGTATACTTTCTCGACGCGCTCCCAACGGTTGTCGCGGTCCATGGCATAGTAGCGACCAGACACGCTAGCGACTTGACCGACACCGAGTTCAGCAAGCTTTTCTTCTGTTTCTTTGAGGAAACCAGCTCCTGATTTCGGATCACAGTCACGGCCGTCCGTGAACGCGTGAATGTACACTTTTTCGATGCCGTGGAGTTTTGCGAACTCAACGATGGCAAACATGTGATTGATGTGCGAGTGAATCCCGCCATCTGATACGAGACCCATGATATGGAGGCTCGAATCATGTTTCTTCACATGACCTGCCAAATGGTTCATCGCCTGACGGTCGAATAACGAACGGTCTTTGATTGCGTTGTTCACGCGTGAGAGTGACTGATAGACGACTCGGCCGGCACCGATGTTCAAGTGACCGACTTCTGAGTTCCCCATCTGTCCTTCCGGAAGACCGACGTACTCGCCTTTTGCGTTTAAGAGCGTATGTGGATACTGCTCCCAGTAGCGATCGAAGTTCGGTTTGTTCGCAGCCATGACTGCGTTTCCGAACGATTCGTCACGCATCCCGAAACCATCTAAAATGATGAGTGCGACTGGTCTAGCCATTTAAATCGCCTCCAACAATTTGAGGAACGAAGCGGCTTCAAGTGAAGCACCGCCGACGAGTGCGCCGTCGATATCTTCCTGTGCCATATACTCTTTGATGTTCTCTGGTTTTACAGATCCACCGTATTGGATGCGTACTGCAGCCGCTACGTCTTCACCGTAAAGACCTTTCACCACGTCGCGAACATATTTACAAGAGCTTTGCGCGTCTGCTTCGTCCGCTGATTTCCCTGTACCGATTGCCCAAACTGGCTCATACGCGATGACGAGTTGTTTGACTTGGTCAGCAGAAAGGTCAGCGAGGCCGCCTTCGACT
Source organism: Exiguobacterium sp. 8A (assembly GCF_902506275.1). Taxonomy (GTDB): domain Bacteria; phylum Bacillota; class Bacilli; order Exiguobacteriales; family Exiguobacteriaceae; genus Exiguobacterium; species Exiguobacterium profundum. Next base: position 1,215,436 of record NZ_LR733630.1, read on the forward strand.
TGTGTTTTGATGACTTCTTCGAACTTGTCGCCTTCGCGCTCCTCGAGTGTTTCACCGACACAAACGATTGGCGTAAGACCGTGTTCGAACGCTTTTTTCGTTTTGCTGTTGATGAACGCATCCGACTCACCGAAGTACTCGCGACGTTCTGAGTGACCGAGGATGACGTAAGTCACACCGAGGTCAGCGACCATCACTGGGCTGATTTCGCCAGTGTAAGCACCGCTATCTTTGTCGTACATGTTTTGTGCACCGAGCTTCAAGTTTGACCCTTTAGCTGCTTCTACCATCGGTGCGAGGAAAAGTGCTGGAGCACCAATCGCTGCATCTACTTTGTCAGTAGATGGGATGTTGTTTTTCACTTCCTCAACGAAAGCAACAGCTTCCGAGAGTGTTTTGTTCATTTTCCAGTTACCTGCAATAATCGGTTTACGCATCGATAACCCTCCTCTAAATTACTTGTCGTTCAACGCCTCGACACCTGGAAGTTTTTTGCCTTCCATGAATTCGAGTGACGCGCCGCCACCAGTTGAGATGTGACTCATCTTGTCAGCAAGACCAAACTTGGCTGCCGCAGCTGCTGAGTCGCCACCACCGATGATTGAGTATGCATCGCTGTCCGCAAGCGCTTGAGCGACACCTTTCGTTCCGTTTGCGTATTTATCGAGTTCGAATACGCCCATCGGTCCGTTCCATACGACAAGTTTCGATTCGCGAATCGCGTCCGCGTAAAGTTCGACTGTCTTCGGTCCGATATCGAGACCCATGTGATCCGCTGGGATCGAGTCGATATCGACTGGGCCGACATACGTTTCTTCGCCGAATTCTTTTGTGATGACGCAGTCGACAGGCATCAAGAATTTCACGCCTTTGTCTTCTGCTTTCTTCATGAATTGACGAGCGAGGTCAAGCTTATCCTCTTCAAGGAGTGACGTTCCGACTTCGTGCCCGAGTGCTTTCGAGAACGTGTACGAGAGTCCGCCACCGATGATGAGTGTGTCAACGATGTCAAGAAGGTGGTCGATGACCCCAATCTTATCCGCTACTTTCGACCCGCCGATAATCGCCGTGAACGGACGGTCTGGGTTTGAAAGAGCTTTACCGAGAACTTCAAGTTCTTTTTCCATCAAGAGACCAGCAACGGCTGTGTCCACGTGGTGCGCAATCCCTTCAGTTGAAGCGTGTGCACGGTGAGCCGCGCCGAACGCGTCGTTGACGTATACGTCAGCAAGTGCTGCGAATCCTTTTGCAAGTTCAGGGTCGTTTTTCGTTTCACCTGGGTAGAAACGAACGTTCTCTAAAACGACGACATCGCCTTCAGAGAGGTTAGCGACCGCTTCTTCTGCGACCGGACCGTATGCTTCTTCGACGAGCGGTACATCTTTTCCGAGGAGCTCAGCGAGACGCTTCGCTACTGGAGCAAGTGAGAACTCAGGGTTCTTCTCGCCTTTTGGACGGCCGAGGTGGCTCGCAAGGACGAGTTTCGCACCACCGTCAAGCAAGTGCTTGATCGTTGGAAGTGCGGCTTGGATCCGAGTTTCGTCTTGGATGACGCCATCTTTGAGTGGAACGTTGAAGTCAACGCGGCAAAAGACGCGTTTCCCTTTTACATCGATGTCACGAATAGACTGTTTGTTCATAACTTTCGCCTCCATATGTCGTGCGTGTCATTTCATAAATAGAGCGGAGAACAATCTCTTGTTTCCGCTCCTATTTGATTCTATTTAGTTCACGAAATTACTTCGCGATGTTAGCGAAGTGCTTAACTGTGCGAACCAATTGTGCAGTGTAAGACATTTCGTTGTCGTACCAAGAAACTGTTTTAACGAGTTGCTTGTCGCCAACTGTCATTACTTTCGTTTGAGTCGCGTCGAAGAGTGAACCGTATGTGATTCCAACGATGTCAGAAGAAACGATTTCGTCTTCTGTGTAACCGAACGACTCGTTCGCTGCTGCTTTCATTGCTGCGTTTACTTCGTCAACAGATACTTGCTTGTCGAGTACAGTTACGAGCTCAGTGAGTGAACCTGTAGCAACTGGTACACGTTGTGCAGCACCGTCAAGTTTTCCTTGAAGTTCAGGGATTACGAGACCGATTGCTTTCGCAGCACCTGTTGTGTTAGGAACGATGTTCGCTGCAGCTGCACGCGCACGACGGAAGTCACCTTTCGGGTGTGGAGCGTCAAGCGTGTTTTGGTCGCCAGTGTAAGCGTGGATTGTCGTCATGAGACCTTCAACGATTCCGAACTGGTCTTGAAGTACTTTAGCCATTGGCGCCAAGCAGTTTGTTGTACAAGAAGCACCTGAGATAACTGTTTCAGTACCATCGAGGATGTCGTGGTTTGTGTTGTAAACAACAGTCTTCATGTCACCTGTAGCAGGAGCCGAGATAACAACTTTCTTCGCGCCAGCTTTCAAGTGAAGCTCAGCTTTTTCTTTTGAAGTGAAGAATCCAGTACATTCGAGAACGATGTCTACACCGAGGTCTCCCCATGGAAGTTCTTCAGGGTTACGGTTAGCAAGCGTGATAACTTTCTCTCCGTTTACGAGGAAGTGATCGTCGTGTACTTCAACTTCTCCGTCGAAACGACCTTGAGTCGTGTCATACTTGAGAAGGTGCGCAAGCATCTTCGTGTCTGTCAAGTCGTTGATTGCAACAACTTCGATTCCTTCGTTTTTGATGATCTCGCGGAATGCCAAACGACCGATACGTCCAAATCCGTTAATACCAACTTTTACTGCCATGTTAATTTCCTCCTTAGGGTAGAAGCTATTTATTGAAGAGCCAACGGGGGGTCAACTCTTTAATAACAAGTTAATAATTCTTTCGCCGCACCTTCGTCTGTGACGAGGATGATGTTCGACGTGTGTTTCGCATAAGCGGCGATTGCCTGTGCCTTCGATTTTCCTCCGGCAACCGCGATGACGGCATCCATGTCATCCAGCTCTTCGAGTTGGATCCCGACCGTCTTGACGCGATGGACGATCTCACCTTCAGCATTGAAATAATATCCGAATGCCTCGGCGACGGCGTCATGCCGTTCAATCATCCGCAAATGCTCCGGTGATGCGTGACGGCGCTTTGCCATCGTTTCTGCCTCACCAATTCCATGTACCACAATTCGCGCCGCTCTAATCATTTCCAACACATTTTTGATGCTAGGTTCCTCCACCATCCGGTCGAACGTTTCTTGTGATACTTCATCCGGAATATGTAGAAGATGATAGTCTGCGTGGGCCCGGTCCGCCATGCGTGAACAGACGGTGTTCGCCTGAAGTTCAAGCGTTTCGCCGAGACCTCCGCGTGCGGGCACGAAATGCATCGGGCGTTCTTTTTTATCGGGCGACATCATCGCCGCGACCGATGCCATCGTCGTTCCTCCCGTTACCGCAATCACATTATCATCCGGTGCGAGCCGCGCTTTTAGTTGCGTGACCGCCGCCCGTCCGATATCGCGTTGGACCCAGAATGTCTCATCCGAGTCACCCGGTACGATGACGACTTGGCGAACCCCTAATTTCTCTTCGAGCTCTCTTGCCACTTCTGAGATCCCGAGAAGTTCTCCCATGATCTCGTGCAAGTCTCGTAAGACGTTTCGTCCCGTCTCACTGAGGGAAATTCCTTGAGTAGCGACGTAAAGAAGACCTTGATCTTTCAAAAAGTCGACTTCTCGTCTGAGTACCCGTTCGGTCAGTCCCAAGCTCGTTGCGAGTGTCCTGCGGCCAATCGGCTGCATCAAGCGGACATAATGTAAGATATCGTAACGATGTCGGAGCGTATCGAGCAGGTCAGGGACAATTTGCTTCTGAACGTGAATCAGTTGCTGGATCATGCTCATACCCCCTCGACTTTCAGTGTGGACAACTTTTGTCCCACTTTTTTATTTGCGTCCCACCGCTACGAGTTCATCTTATCAATCACTTTTCCGTCTGGCAACCCCTTCAAACGTTTTTTTTCGATGTAAGCGTATACTTAACAAAATCTTCAACTTTGTTGTCATCATATCGCCCTTGACTGATGACCACACCTTCATGTATGAGAACGGGGATTTCAAAGAGGTACTTTGCCTCGAGCACCTCATCCCCGGTGATGTCGATCTGTTCGAGTTCGATCGGGTAATCTTCCTGTAACCATTCGAGCATGACGACCGCCTCGTCACATAGTGAGCAATTATCACGTTTATATAAAGTAAGTTTCATTTCCGTCATCCCTTCCATACCTGTCGCTCGCGCTCGCGCGAATTACCGAATCCAAGCTCTTCCCGATAGTTCGTCACCGTCCGCCGGGTCACTTGATAACCGTATCGAATCAATTCATTCGCAAGCGCCTGATCACTTTGTGGTGCCTTCTCTCGTTGAATCAGTTCTGCGAGTGCCCGTTTAATCATAAATGGTGAATGCCCGCGACTTGTAGACCGAACAAAAAAGTGTCGCCATTCCATGATGCCACTCTCGGTCTTGGCGAACTTCCCTTGGATGGCTCGTCCGACCGTCGATTCATGTTTTCCGATGAGCTGCGCGACCGTCCGTCGGGTCAACGGATTAAGGACAAGTTCCCCTTTGAGCCACTCGGTCTGACGTGCTTCAATGATTGACCAAATCTCACGCAGCGTTTCGTTCCGCATCGAAAGGGACGTCATCCACCATTTCGCCTCACGGTCATTCCCGACACGCGTCTCGTCGAGTTCCGGACTGAGCCACGTCGTGACGAGTGTCCCCTCTTCATAGCGTACCTCGACTTCCGGAAACACGTGACCCGTTTCTTCATATAGTAGAGGACGTTTCGGAAGTGTCGCGACGATTCGTTCCAGTCTTGCCAATTCCTCCTCTGAAATAGCAAGAGCAGTCGTCATCTGTTGAGGACTCACCCCACTCTCAATCGCTTCGAATACATCGACGATGCGAGGGTCCTCATGTTCGATCGCATGTCGATATTGACACTCCCGTTCTGTTCTCGCCCCGATCCCCGTCGGTTCAAGAAATAAAAGCGCCTGCCTCGCCTGTTCGATTCGAGTGACGTCGACACCGAGTCGTGTCGCCAACACCTCATTCGCATCCGGCAATAATCCCCGGTGGTCGAGCAAGAGGACGAGTTGTCGTCGCAACGCTTTCTCATCCTCACTGCCGCTACCCTCATAAATCTGTGTGAACAGCTTCTCCTCAAACGAGCTCGCCGCATCTGCAATCCAATCGATGCCCCCGCTCCCGATTTGAATGTTCGTGTTATGTCGTGCAAGACGCGCCAGCCGGAATGCGAGCGCAAGACGGTCCGCCTCAAGGACCGGTAACCGCTGCACGAGGTCTTGCGTCATCTGTTGTTGCTGGATTTGTTTTTGCTCCTGCCGTTGCATCGTTCTCCCCCCTCTTTTCTATTGTATCGAACCCGCTTCCGTCGCGCTCAAAAAAGCTATGTGAACAGGATTGCTTTTTCAATAAAACAAATGTATAATAAATTCGTGTCACAGATATGCACCCGTAGCTCAGGGGATAGAGCACTGGTTTCCGGTGCCAGGTGTCGGGAGTTCGAATCTCTCCGGGTGTATCAGATGTAGAGGTCAGGCAGATTGCCTGGCCTCTTTTTCGTTTCACGATAAGAAAATCGTGGAATAGGTGAAAAACGATGACTATCGTTTGACCATCATTGACTATACAGGTATGATGAAATTACAACCTACATAAAGGAGGCAGATTCAATGTTAATTCCAACAGTTATCGAACAGACAGGCCGTGGGGAGCGCGCGTATGACATCTACTCACGCTTGCTTAAAGACCGCATCATCCTTCTCGGAAGTGCGATTGACGACAACGTCGCGAACTCAATCGTCGCACAGCTCCTCTTCCTTGCGGCTGAGGACCCAGAAAAGGACATCTCACTCTACATCAACAGCCCAGGTGGTTCGATCACAGCGGGTATGGCGATCTATGACACGATGAACTTCATCAAGCCGAACGTGTCGACGATTTGTATCGGAATGGCTGCATCGATGGGTGCCTTCTTGCTCCAAGCCGGTGAAAAAGGAAAACGCTTCGCATTACCGAACGCAGAAATCATGATTCACCAACCGCTCGGCGGCACACAAGGCCAAGCGTCAGACATCAAGATTCACGCAGAACGCATCATCAAGATGCGCGAGAAGTTGAACCAAATCATGGCAGAAAACACTGGACAGCCTCTTGAAGTCATCGAGCGCGATACAGAGCGTGACTACTTCATGGCAGCTGACCAAGCGAAAGACTACGGTCTCATCGACAAAGTCATGACACGTTAATTTTCCGAAAGACACACAATCCTAATTGGATGTGTGTCTTTTTTATTGACTTCTGAAACCTGCAAGTTAAAAAGATATTGACCCTATTTTCTGAACAAGAGACCTATAATAAATAGGAATATATAGATAATGTAGACCAAATCGGGAGGTTTATTTTGAAAAAATTATTACATTTCAGTTCAATTATTCCGTTTGATGATTCGGATAATCATGCTTCATTACCGGAATATTGGATGCATTCACCTGAAGCCATATGTGCTCTTACTAAAGATGATGAAATTTGGTTCGTCAACCCTTCGTTCGAAAAGTTGCTTTCAGAATCCATCGAAGAATTTGTTGAAATACTGTCAAACGAATTGGACCCTTTTGCGGAATCCATGACTTCGTTACACGATGGGATTCAAGTTCGTCTTCAACCGTCGAATCGTCTATTTCAATTGATGCCCGTCCCTATTTCTGTTCACCCTGAGATTACCTTGGTGTTCTCGGTGATGGAGCGAACATATGAAAATGAGCTCGCACAAGAACGCATGCGCTTTGATGCTTATCGTCAAGTCTTCGGCGACATTCACGGTCTCGCCCTCTTTGAGTTCAATTTAGAGACTCACTATTTCGAGACATTTGGATCATTGAAAGATATGTTCGGACTTAGCACTATTTCATCGGATACACATACACCGCTACTCTTCAAACAGTTACTCCATCCAGATGATTTAAATGTGTATTTAAAGATTCTTGGTGAGTTGATGATCGACCCTGAGATTGAGATGCGGGAGTCTGTTGTTCGAATCTTTCATTTAGAAGAATCGCAATACCACCATTATGTCGTACGTAGCCATTTATCTATGGATCGAAAACTACTTACATGCGCGGTGATGGATCAATCGGTCTACCAAACTGACAATGAGAAGATTGAGAAATTCAATCAGTTTATCGAAGCCGGGATGATGGAGTTTGATTTTCAGAGCGATACGTTCCAACACATCTCTCCTGGTCTATTCCGTATGATTGGATTTGAGATTGAGCCTTCTGATATCACGCTCGAATTTTGGAAGCAGTTTCTTCATCCAGAAGATTTGGAACTACTCACCTCATCACGTCATGAGACGTTACAAGGAGAATCCGCTACTTACATATATCGTGTTTATGTAAAGGATGAATTGAAGTGGGTGGAAGAAAAGCGTGACCCTATCTGGGATCAGAATAAAAATGTAACCGGTTACCGCTCCTATTTGAAAAATATTACGCGACTGCAAGAACAGGAGCAAGAAATCACCACATTACGGACAGTTGACCCGATTACGGGAATTGCCAATCGAGATACGTTAAAGACACATATCGAAGAACTACTAGAAGAGGCGCAATCCGTCACGATGATTGGAATTTCCTTCAATCACTATGCGGAGGTCAAACAAACACTAGGCTTTGAATTAGCGGATGAATGGAATGCCGTAACGATTGGCACGCTCCAACCTTACGTTCCTGAGGATGCCTTATTAGCTGTCATTCATGAAGATTTATATTGCATCGTGATTCCTAGTTATTGGACCGATGAGAGAGTCCGGCGTTTCGGTGAAAAGTTGACCACCTTGTCCGAACGCGCTTACAGCATCAGTGAGTATGAAATCTTCCCACACGTTTCCGTCGGTGTCTGTCGCTCCCCACATGACGGGATGACGGCGAACGAACTGATTGCCCATACCGTTCAGGTGACAAATCACGCTTACACACAGGGACATTCCAATCTGGCGTTCTATTCATCGAGCGTCGATTTGCCATCCTTGCGTCGCTATACGTTGATCAATGATTTACGCACCGCCATCAAAAATAGGGAGCTGTTTGTTGTCTATCAACCGAAAGTCCATGCGTGGACCGGTGAAATTGTTGGCGCTGAGGCACTGATGCGCTGGACACATCCAACTTGGGGACCCATCTCGCCTGCTGAATTTATTCCGTTGATTGAGCACAACCAACAGATTGTGGAATTGACGGACTTTTTAATCGAGGAAGTCTGTCGATTTATGAATCAGCTTCCGACATGCATCCCGATTTCAATAAACATTCCGGCTTCCTATTTCTATCTAGATAACTACATGCAACAAATTCAACAATCCTATACGAGACACAACATCCTACCTCATTATTTAGAAATCGAAATTCCAGAATCGACGCTATTGGAGAACCGAGATCGAATGAAGTCAGTGTTTGAGACATTGAATTCATTCGGCATCACCGTGTCATTTGACGACTTCGGTACCGGTTATTCTTCACTCGCGTACGTACAGGATTATAATATCCAAATCATGAAGATCGACCGAATTTTCGCACACGGCATCCATCAAAATGTGAAGTCACAAGCCATCGTCCGTAGCTTGATGTATATCGCAAAAGAATTTGGCATGGATATCGTCGTCGAAGGTGTCGAATGTTTCCGTGATTTGAATTGGTTGCGGGACCATGGTGTCCAAACGATCCAAGGTTATCTCTTCAGTCCACCGGTCGAGAGCGAGCAGATGATTCGTCTCCTTGATCAAACGTATTTACCTCCGACAGAAGTGAGTTCACTCGAAGGTCACACGATGTTGATTCCCGTTCAAATGATTTTTTCTCGCATCCAATCGTTCACGTCCGATTTGGGTCGAGCACCTGCCCTAGTGTCAATGGAAGATCGTAAGTCGTTCAAATTATATACGACCTTGTTTTTACCGCCGAACGATTTTTTACAGTTCTCCATTCTGATGAAATCGCAGGACCAACCGATTCCTGTCAACATCATCGGAACTCCCGACTTCGAGGACGGGATTTACACATATGAATTAGAGCCAATTGAACAGAGTTTACTAGAGGGCGCTACTGCGCACGCCTTCCATCTCACTCCGGAGCAAGCTAAAAATACGTTACATCTCCATCATTTCCTCTAAAAAAAGAACGCATCGATGGATGCGTTCTTTTTTCTATTCGATGGGCATCCAAATCTCAATGATGTCGTCCGCTCCACCTTGCCCGTGAATATAGCGCTCGAAGTCGACCGCGTCTCGTAGCGTCACATCTGGAACGTTTACTAGCTGCTCATACGTAGACGGAATCATCGGGATGCCTCCCTCCACCGTCGCGACGATATAGTTCCCTTTCGTCAGTTCGACACTTCGCGCACTTTCTCCCGACACCGGCTTCGTCATCCCCGCGACATAACCGTTCTCCTGCGGGAGACAGACCCCGTACGACTCGTCTGTCGTCAATTCTGGTTGAAGCTTGGCCCACATGTTCGGGATCTCCTCTAACGTACCACCATATCCATAGACGGAAATGGCTTCATTCAACATCTCATATCGAATCTTCATGTCGTTCCCTCCTGATTGCATCAATCGAATCTGCCTCTCGATTCGATGAAGTCGTTCGATTTCTGCCTGGACTTCATCCAATCGTGTTTCTAGTAATGTATCAACCGGTAGACCCGATTGAATTTGTTCTAGACGGAGTCCAATTTGACGTAATCGTTTGATTTCACTTAACCGTCGAATCTCTTCCATCCCGTACATTCGATACTGATTCTCGGTCCGCGTCGGGCGGACCAATCCGCGCGCTTCATAAAATTTGATCGCCTTGACCGACAATCCGGTCACATGGGCGACTCTTCCGATTGGAATCACGGTTTCCCCACCTCCTACTTTCACTGTACAGTCGCCCCTTAGAGGCAGGTCAATCATTAGTTTTCAGGGACCCGGACACCGAAGACGTATCGGCTATCTCCTTGCGACCACTCTCCGCCGACTTCATAGAGATAGATGCCCGGCTCATCCGGAACGACGAGTTCGGAAGAGACGAGTTCTCCATCCTCGATTCGATTGAAACTCGATGTCATCGGTTCTGCATGATAGACGACATCGATCCGGTCTCCCGGTTTGACAGTGATCAGTTGAAGATCGTCCGCTTCCGGTAGTCCGTAATCGGCGCATGTCGCTTGATTGCCGGTCTCCCAACAGTACGTCGATTGTTCCACTTCTGCCGATACCGAACCAACCCGAATCGTTGGAAGCGGCGGCTTGACACTGTCCTCTCCATCCCCAAATAAGGTCATGGCGAAATAAACGATTCCCGCCCCGACAAGTACAAACAGTAAGATCATCCACACACGTCGATTTCGTTTCACGGTCTCATCTCCTTTCTTCACTAGTTCCCTGTCACGAGATAAAATCCCTACTCTAACAAAAAAAGACCCACTTTCGTGAGTCTTGTGCGTCATTTCGGGCGACGCAGTCCTTTCATCATATAACCGCCTTTGAAGTCGATTGGGTCAAATGCGACGAGGAACGCTTTCGGTTCATGCTTCTCGACGAGTTCACGCAGTTCTTTCATCCGGGTACGGGCCGCCAATACGTCAAGACGGTAACGGACCCCGTCACGTCCTTGCCCTTGATAATGCGTAACTCCATATCCGTTGTCACGCATCTGTTGGATGAGTTCCGCTGGATATTCTTTCGTATGGACTTGAATCATGTTGTAACCGATGGCGAGTTTTCGTTCGACGAAACCGCCAAGTAAGATTCCGAGCCCGAAGCCGACCGCATACACGATCATACCTACCGTCGTCAGATCCTGGAACACGATGCCGAGCGCAAAAATATAGATTAGCGTTTCTAACGTTCCGAATAGACCAGCGATAACGGTCTTCCCTTTCACGAGCATGATCGTCCGGAGCGTTAACACCGGAACGTAGATTAGTTGTAGCAGTAGGATGAGTAAGATTTGACCCATTTGATCGACCTCCGTTCCAATTCATTATCACCACTATTCCAAATTTCTGAAAGAGATGCAACTAAAAAAGGCTGACCGGAGTCAACCTTTCACTTAGTTATCTAGATTCTTTACGCTCGTGAGCAACTCGTAGTCTTTACGAATGACTTCGTAGATTGCGTTCTTGTCCCCGTTCAACAACTCTTCCGCACGAAGCTGGTTCAAGAAGAGGCTTGTAGCGAACGTGACGAGTGCACTTTTCGGAATTCCGATTTCTTTAGCACGCTCTGTGATGACCTGGTCGAGCTTAGCGTCAATCGTGAGCGATAATCTTTTCTTTTCATTCGACATAATGATGAAGCTCCTTTTACTCGCTTTTCATAAAACCTATACACAATTGCTTATTATATAGGAAGAATGGTTTTGGCGCAACCGCATCACGAGGATGCGATCTCATCGCCGCTGCGCACGCGCTCGGCAATCTGGTCAATTTTACGAAGTCTATGGTTGATTCCTGACTTCGAGATCGGACCGGACTCGAGCATCTCCCCGAGCTCCTGTAACGAGACGTCTTGATGCGTGACGCGCAGTTCGGCGATTTCCCGCAATTTTTTCGGTAAGACGTCGAGTCCGACCGTCCGCTCCAAGAACTTGATGTTCTCGACTTGGCGCAATGCCGCACCGACCGTCTTGTTCAAGTTGGCCGTCTCACAGTTGACGAGACGGTTGACGGAGTTTCGCATATCTTTGATGATTCGTGCGTCTTCGAACTCCAACATACCCCGGGTCGCCCCGATCAACTTGAGGAAGTCCGAAATCTTTTCACTTTCTTTCATATACAGGATATGCCCTTTTTTCCGTTCGAGCGTCTTCGCATTCAACTCAAACCGGTTCGCTAAATCACGTAGTGCCTGGTTATGGTTTTCGTACAAGCTATAGATTTCGAGGTGGTACGAGGACGTTTTCGGATGGTTGATTGACCCGCCTGCGAGGAAGGCGCCACGCAAGTAAGCGCGCGCTAAGTTCTCGTCCCCCGTCATATCCGAGTTCAGTGTCCGAATCATCTCGTAATTCTCTCCGAGGATCTCAAGATCCCGAAGCATCGTTTCCGCATGCTGTGACACTCGGACGATGTAGACGTTGTTCTTTTTCAAACGCATTTTCTTCCGTACGAACAAGTCTAACGGATGGTCGTAAAGGCGTTTCATCAACGAGTAAATCCGCCGGGCGATCGAGGCGTTCTCCGTCGAGACATCTAAGGTCATACCTCGTCCAAGGGCGAGCGAGATGACCCCGTTCATCCGAACGAGTGCCGACAGTTCCGCTTTCGCTTCCGTGTCGGTCACTTCGAGTTGTGTCAATTCTTTCTTCACATCTGAGGCAAAGCTCATCGAGTCCCCCTCCTTTCTATCTTTCCAACAATCTTTATTTCAGTTCCAATTCTTGAAATGAGCGCGGCTTCTTGATGCGGAGTACCCGCTGCATGACGAGTCCGGCGATGGCGTCGGAATCATGACGGATATACTCCCGATTATAGTCGACGATGTCCCCAGCGAGAACGTTCGTGCCATAGTTCCGGAGCTTCTTCCGATCGAAACGGACCTCTTCCGATCCATCCTCACGGTAACGCTCCAAATACTCTTCTTCAATCGGTTCGTTGTTGACGACAATCGTGTCAATCGATGCCTTCCCAAGGTACGACTCGATGACTTTCAAGTGTTTCATCGCGTCATAGCCTTTCGTCTCACCTGGTTGCGTCATCACGTTACAAATATAGACGACCGGGACTTTCGAGCGGATGATGGCTTCCCGTACAGCTGGGATGAGCAAGTTCGGGATGATACTCGTATAGAGACTCCCTGGACCGAGCACGATGACATCTGCCTCTTCAATCGCCTCGACGACGCCCGGGGCCGGTTCAATGCCTTCTTCGAGTAAAAACATCCGTTTGATCGGTTGCTCATGAAGGGGGATCTTAGATTCCCCTTGGACGATGGTGCCGTCCTCAAACTCGGCTGCGAGGGTCATGAGCGTCTCAGTCACCGGCAATACTTTTCCTTGTGCGTTCAAGAGCTGCGACATGACATCGATCGCTTTGACAAACGAGCCTTCGCAGATGTGGGTCGCCGCCGTGAGCATCAAGTTTCCAAGGGAATGCCCTTCTAAACCAAATCCCGTATCGAAGCGGTATTGTAAAATCTTATCCATTAACGGTTCGACTTCCGACAATGCCAAGATGACATTACGGATATCGCCCGGAGGCAACATATGAAACTCGTCACGAAGACGTCCCGAGCTCCCCCCGTCGTCCCCGACCGTGACGATTGCCGTGATATCGAGTGGATAATGTTTCAACCCACGAACGAGAGTGGACAATCCTGTCCCTCCCCCGATAGCGACTACTTTCCGATCTCGTCTCATGTCACTTCTCCTTCGTCGCGTGAGCGAGGTCTCGGTGGACCGTCTTCACATTATAACGTTCAGCAAAGTGCTCCGACACTTTCTCAGCGAAGGTAATCGACCGATGCTTCCCACCGGTGCAACCGAATGCCACGACGACTTGCGTCTTGCCTTCCCGTTTATATTGCGGGAGAAGGAACTCGAGCATGTCGATCAACTTTTTATAAAATGCTCGTGCCTCCGGATGAGACATGACGTATTCCTGTACTTCTGTCGTCTGACCCGTGAGTGGACGGAGCTCAGGGATATAGAATGGGTTCGTGATGAAGCGAACGTCGAACAACAAGTCGATATCGAGCGGAACCCCATGTTTGAAACCGAATGACATGAAGTTGACTGTGAACGGGATCCGTTCTTCATTGAATTGTTGGAGGATGCGGTCCTTCAACATCTGAGGCTTCAATTCGCTCGTATCATACAGCGTGTGAGCCCGATCACGGAAACCTTCTAACAGTTCGCGCTCCATCTTGATGCCGACAAGTGGCGCATCTTCCGGTGCGAGCGGATGGGACCGTCGCGTCTCTTTATAACGGCGAACGAGCACGTCGTCCCGCGTCTCTAAATACAACAGGTGCGGATGCACATTCTTTTTTTCCAAATCGTCGATGACGATGAATAAGCTATCGATAAAGTCTCGTGTCCGTGTATCGATGGCGACCGCGATTTTCGGTCGGACCGAGCTGATGACATCAATCAATTGTGGCAAGAGCACCGGTGGCAAGTTGTCGACACAAAAATAGCCGAGGTCCTCGAAACTATTCATGGCGACCGACTTCCCAGCCCCGCTCATCCCACTGATGATGATCAATTCTTCTAATCCTTTAAAGTCTTCCATCTCGCTGACGCCCCCTTAAAATTGACAACCGAGCCGTGTGTGTAGCTCTCTCCATCTAGTATAACGAACGTCCGAAAAAAAGAGAAGGACCGCGGTTCCCCGCAGTCCTACCTTCTTGAATCATGCGTTTTGTTCTTGCAACGATTCGAGGAGCCCCTCGATGAAGTGTTGAGCATTCTGAGCGGCAATCGACCCGTCGTTCGTCGCTGTGACGACTTGACGGAGCGTTTTCTCACGGACGTCACCGGCCGCGAAAATCCCTGGGATATTCGTTTCCATCGCCTCGTTCGTGACGATGTAACCTTGTTCGTTCGTGATGCCGAGGTCTTGAACGAATCCTGTAATCGGGTTCATCCCAATATAGATGAAGACGCCGTCAATCTCGTGGTCTGTCTCTGTCCCGTCAACTGTGCTGACGAGACGAGCTCCACCAACTTTCCCGTCTTTCTCTGTGATTTCTTTCAATGTGTGGTTCCAAATGAAATCGATTTTCTCATTGTCGAACGCACGTTTTTGAAGAATCTTCTGAGCGCGAAGCTCATCGCGACGGTGAACGATCGTCACCTTGTTCGCAAAGCGTGTCAAGAAGACACCTTCTTCAACAGCCGAGTCGCCACCGCCGATGACGAACAAATCTTTCCCTTTGAAGAACGCTCCGTCACATACCGCACAGTACGATACGCCACGGCCACCGAGTTCTTCTTCTCCCGGTACGCCGATTTTCTTATACTGAGCACCAGAGGCGAGGATGATTGCACGTGCTTTATAGTCACGGTTGTGCGCATGCACGATTTTATATTGTGTTTCATCCGAGATGCTTTGCACGTCCCCATATGCATACTCCGCACCGAACGCTTTCGAATGGTCGAACATTTTTTGAGACAAGTCAGGACCAAGGATGCTGTCATAGCCCGGATAGTTCTCGATGTCTTCCGTGTTGGCCATCTGACCACCTGGAATCCCGCGTTCAATCATAAGTGTTGAAAGGTTCGCTCGTGAAGCATATAGCGCAGCGGTCATTCCGGCAGGACCGGCACCGATGATAATGACGTCATAAATTTTTTCTTCTGTCATGTTGATTCCACCTCTGCAAGAAATTGATTGCCTTTAGTATAAGAAACCTGTAAGGGTATCGTCTATCTTTATGCTTGTTCGAGTGTCCGTTTGAACGAACGGACCGTCTCTGTCAACGTGTCGACCGAGAGATGGAATGCGTCCGCACAATCTTCGAGAATCAATGCGTCCCGTTTCGTATAAAACATCCAGACGAGCGCAGCGGCCGATGCCGTTACGTCCATGAATGATTCATCAGACAACAGAAGCGTCGCGAAACGTTCATAGAAGTCGCCCTCTAGGCTCATCCGTTCCACTTCTGATACATGTGCTTCAGCCAAGACGAGCGCATCAAACGCACGCTTGATCCGGACGTCTCCTTTGAACGGTTGCTGACAAAGGTCGGCACGACACATCTCTGCGAACGCACGGACCGTCTCGTTTTCCGTCACCGCATTCGTGAGCGCAAGCGCTTCGAACGCTTCGTCATCTTTTAAGTTGGCGATGATTCGGATAATCTCGATTCGAGCCAAGTCGCTCTCTTGACGCAATCCTTGGACGAGCGCCGAACGAAATTCGAGGTTTTCTCGGATGTCGAAGCTTTGTTTCTCTTCAAACTGTTTCATCTCTTCATTGTTCAAGTAGGTGGCTGCCTCTTCAAGTCGTCCTGTCTTATAGGCAGACACGCTGAGCCAATGCCCAAACAATGGGTCCCCACGGAATCCGCGGTCTTTCAATAGACGCAGTTCTTCATATGCACGGTCGTAATGTCCGACAAGCGCGAGTGTCGTCGCCAATTTATAACGTAAGTCAAATTGGAGTGGACGGACACGTGTGAGCGGTGTCGACAACTGCAGGGCCACTTCCGATTGACCCGCTTCATGGAGCAAGAGAATCGTGTTCAAGATCGCATGCAAGTTGCCTGGATTTTGGTCGAGCACGTATTCGAGCGTCCGGAATGCCGCTTGGTCATCACCAAGGTAAAAACTGACGACCGACAGATTGTTGTATGCTGGCCAAAACGATGGATATTGACCGATGAGACGCTCGAGTGTCGCCTTTGCCGCAAACAATCGTCCTTTATCGATTTGACGCTGCGCTTCCGTATGCCACGTGATCAATTCGTCTTCTTCCTCGTCCTCTAACTCTTGTTCGAGTTCGATCAGTTCAAGAAGGGATTGCACGGCTTCCGTGAAGTGACCTTTCGTGTCACGGGCGAGATATTCGGATGCATAGTGCGCCGCTTCCTCATATTGAGAGACATAGGCACAGTTGCTTGCTAAGTGATACAGTGCCTCTGTTGCGGTCTCATCGAGCTCTAATACTCGTTTCCACACGTCATTGGCGTGGTAGACCTCCCCTACTTCAAATAACAGTTCTGCGTACTGTTTATGATAGTCGACGCGATGCGTGGCTGCCGCTGTCGCTTCAGCCATGAAAAAAGTCGCTTCATCCAGGCGACCTTCACGTAACGCACGACGACCTCTATAGTAGTGGAGCTCCGCAGCGAGCGGAGATTCTGGTTCGGGTAGCGTCATTACTGCTTCATAGTTCGCTTCCATATTCTAAATCCTCCACATCATCTCTAAATCTTTTTTTAGTTGCAGGGATAAGAATACCGCACTCGAACAGCGAGGGCAACTGAAAAAGTCAAAAAAAATTGCGACTATATTCCCTCTATAATGAATATTTTTTACTAGGTTCAAAAATTGTTTTTGAACGAAAATATGATAGCTTCATTTCTGTACATTTATCCATGAAAAAGCGGCATCTCTTTAAAAAAAAGTGATACCGCTCAAGTATTATTGATTCTGTATGAACAAAATACTCATGAAAACATTTTGCGAAAAATTGTGTCAAATATGTGTCAACGATTGAAGCTTTGAACCGATGACCCGCTCTCCTGGTAAGACGTCACGGTGCACGACCGCGCCCGCGCCGATGACGGCACCGTCCCCGATGGTTACCCCTGGCAGGATGGTAACGTTCGCACCGATCAATACGCCATCACCGATGATGACGTCCCCGATCCGATACTCGTCTACGAGATACTCATGACAGAGGATCGTCGAATTGAATCCGATGACCGTATTGCGACCAATCGTGATACGTTCCGGGAACATGACGTCCGGTGTGACCATGAGAGCAAGGGCACTATATTCTCCGATATTCATCCCGAGGAACGTCTGGTAAAGCCAACGCTTTGCCTTCACCGACGGAAAGTAACGACCGACCAGAACGACCGTCGTGTTTTTGAAGACACGCAGAAAGCGAATCGTCTGATACATTTGCCAAAGCGGATTCGGTCCCTCGATGTGATATCGTGTCGTCTTACGCATGAATACTGACCTCGTCTAGCCACGCCTCGAAATGTTCCATCGAGTCGATGATGACGTCCGGTTCGAGCGATTCGAGGAATGGACGCCCTTTGAGGGCCCAGCCGACAGCGACCGTCTTCGTTCCGGCATTTTTCCCGCTGAAGATATCCGTGTCGTTGTCTCCGACCATGACGGCGCGTTCTGGTGACGAGTCGAGTGCTTGTAGTGCACGCTCGACCGGTTCAGCGTGAGGTTTTTCGTTCTCGACATCATCCGCTGTCACGACGACGTCAAATAAGTGGTCGATATTGAACAATCGAAGACCGCGCTCGACGACTGGACGACCTTTCGACGTGACGATGCCCATCTTGTATCCTTTCGCATGAAGGCGATATAGCCCCTCGATGACTCCTGGGTACTCTGCGACGAGTTGGTCATGCATGGCGATGTTGAAGCTCCGATAGAAGGCTTGCATCTCTTTCCATTCCGGCTCGTTGAGTTCACGGAACGACTTTTCGAGCGTCGGTCCGATGAATCGATAAATGTCTTCATCCCGATACGTATGTTCCGGGAAATAATAGTCGAAAGTATGGCGGAAACTCGCGATAATGAGTGGGTTCGTATCGAGTAATGTACCGTCTAAATCAAATAAGATCGTATCCATTAATCAAACAATCCTTTCTCTGATGGGTCGTTGTAACGTTTCGCCTTGCGACGAAGAATCATCGTGACGATACCGAAGAGGATCAAGGCGATTGACACCATTTGCGCCGCACGCAAATCTCCTGACATGAGACTGTCCGTACGAAGTCCCTCGATATAGAAGCGACCGATTGAGTACCAGACGAGGTATGACAAGAAGATATACCCACGTCGTGGATTGCCAATCATGCGCCACGCGACGAGAAGGATGACCCCGATGATATTCCATACACTTTCATATAAGAAGGTCGGGATATAATAAGTCCCATCGATGTACATCTGATTGACGATCCAGTCTGGTAACATGAGCGTATCTTGTAAGAAACTACGCGTCGTCTCGCCACCATGTGCCTCTTGGTTCATAAAGTTTCCCCAACGCCCAATGGCTTGTCCAAGAAGAAGCGATGGCGCCAAGATGTCCGTCACTTTCCAGAACGACATCGACTTTCGCATACAATAGACGATGACGACAAGGAGAGCACCGAAGATGGCTCCATGAATGGCAATCCCACCTTGACGAATGTCGATGATTTGTCCGAGGTTCTCTGAATAATAATCCCATTGGAACGTCACGTAATAAATGCGCGCGAAGACGATGCTGATCGGAATCGACCAGATGACGACATCCACGAGTCGTTCCGAATCATAATTGATACGTTTTGCTTCGTATAAGGCGAGGACGAGACCAAGCATCGCCCCGAAGGCGATAATCATGCCGTACCAATAGATTGGCAAAGAGCCAATCTCAAACGCCACACGATCAAATGTCGGTTCTACCATGCTCACAAGTCTCCTTCAGTATCCTGAATCGCGTTCGCGAGACGTTCCGCGAACTCTTCAGCCGTATTGATTCCCATATTTTGCAGACGATAGTTCATCGCTGCGACCTCGATGATGACTGCCAAGTTTCGACCAGGTCGAACGGGGATGGTCAAGAGCGGAACTTCACTGTCGATGATTTTCATCGTGTTGTGGTCGAGTCCGACACGGTCGTATACTTTGCCCGCGTCCCAGTTCTCCAAGTTGACGATGAGACTGATCTTTTTATGCGACCGAACCGCACCCGCACCGAACAACGTCATGACGTCGATGATGCCAATCCCACGAATCTCGAGCAGGTGACGAATGAGCTTCGGTGCTGATCCGACGAGGAGCTGGTCCCCCGTTTGACGAATCTCGACTGAATCATCGGCGACGAGGCGGTGCCCCCGTTTGACGAGTTCAAGTGCCGTCTCAGATTTCCCGACACCACTCTGGCCCTTGATGAGGACACCAACACCGTAAATATCGACGAGCACACCGTGCATCGCCGTCATCGGTGCTAGTTCCATCTCTAGGAAGTTCGTAATTTGTGATTCGATCGATGTTGTCACCGCATTCGTCCGCATGAGAGGAACGTTTGCCGCTTCCGCCTCTTCTTCGATTTCTTTTGGAATATCGAAGCCACGCGTGATTAAAATTCCTGGCGTCTGTTCCGTACACAAGATTTTAGCTCGTTCACGACGCTTCTCTTCCGAGAGGCTCGCATAGAATGTCAACTCCGTCTTCCCAAGCACTTGCAGGCGGTTTTTGGCATAGTGCGTATAATAGCCAGCAAGGACGAGACCCGGTCGACTCAGGTCGGGTGTTGCGACCGGTCGATGAAGTCCTTCCTCTCCCGCAATGACTTGAAGTTTAAAACGCTCAACAACTTGAGCGGTACGTACGATATTTTGCATCAGTATCTGCCCCTTTCACGCTCATTATTGTATCATAGCTCTTTCTAAGACGGGCTAGGGAAGTGATGAAGAACGTGTCAAAAAATTGTTGAAACCATCCTATTACACCGTTCGTATGTAGGGTATAGGCTAACTAGGAGGTGGAATAATGGAAGGTTTATTTGGAATTGTCATCTTATTTGCGCTAGTGATTGGAATTGGGTCCCTCGTTTACATCATCAAATCGTTAATCGATATGTGGAAAGAATATGCTGCGACGAAAAACGAGACGATCTTGCTCTTGTTCATCTTGAACATAATCGGATTCTTCTTGTCCGGAGCGCTCATCTCCATGATTGTCGCCATCATCTTCTATTGGAATCGCTCGAAGTCGATGCGCCTTCTTGGAATCATTCTCTTGATTGCCGGACCGATCCTCTTCATCGTGTTTGCTATCAGCGCCTTCACTCTGTTTGATACACAGATGATGGATTGGCAACAGATGGAGTACGAAATGAATCTATAATCAAAAAATCCCGAAGGCTGAGCCTTCGGGATTTTCTTATTGTTGATGGAACGGATTGTTCAAATCGCCCGGGTCGACAGGATCGACCGGATCAGCCGGTTCCACTTTATCTTCATCGAGGAATGTGGATGGCGTATAGACCGAACCGTGCTCCAAATCGATTGTACCGGTACGCGTCCCCGCCTCGACTTCGATACGAGGGGTTTGACCGCGACCTGATAAGAATTCTAGACGACGCTGTGCGACGTCCTTGCGGTCACGGATGATTTCGAGCTCATCAAGCAAGCAATGCAGACCACCGAAGTTCGTCTCGAGCTCCCCTTCGACCTCGACGCCGTGTGGTAACACGAGTCGAATGTTCCCGGCGAGTGACGCGAGTTCAAACTTCGCAGGACGAGCTGTCGCCAGTTCCGCGCGGATGTTTCCGTTCCCGGTCTTGAGGGAGGCTTTATCGTACTTCCCACCGACGATGACGGCACCGTTTCCGGTCCGAACGTGAACGAGTTCCGCTTCGACACCTTCGACCTCGACCGTCCCATTCCCAGTGTTCAGTAATAGTTCGGATGCATGCACGTCATGGAGCACGACACGCCCGTTTGCGGTTTGCACACGAACGTTCTCGACATCGAGACCATCGGCACGGACTTCACCGTTCAACGTTTGAACAAGAAGATGGTTGAAATGGTGGTGCGGGACGTACAGTTCCACGTGGGCCCGGACGAGTTTATCACGGAGCGAAACGACGAGACGATCACCAATGACAGAGTGCTTAACCGCAGACTGTAACTGTTCGAGCGCCTTATCCGCGTCTTGTTGGCGAAGCGGACGACCCGTGACAATCAGTTCACAATCTTCGGCATCAGACGAAACAATTGTCGCCGACGCGTTGAACAGGTCGAGCGAGATATCGCTACCTGTGAACGGGAACGACTTCGAATAAGTCACTTCCGGACCAAAGTTCGAGCTGAATGAAAAGTCGCTGTCGCGAAGTTTCGTCACGAGCCCTTCCACTGCAGATGTCAGTTTCGTTGTGAGCGATTCAACCGAATAGGCATCGACCTTTTCTGTATCCTGTCGCTCTTCAAGCGCTTGAACCTGTTCCGGTTCAAGTCGCTCGAGACGTTCGAGTTGCGTCATCGCCTCCTCGATCGTCATCTTGCCTTCCTTCACTTGCTGGAGAATCAGTTCACGCATTTCTTGTTTCACGTTCGTTTTCCCCCTTCAATTTGGTTGCACGTCAATTACCTTCCCGTTTCTCACCATTTCTATACTTATTTCTTTTTTCCTGCTTTCGGTTTCACTCGGGCTGCATCTCGTTCGAGAACCGGCTTCAAATACTTACCGGTATACGAGCCTGACACTTCCGCGACTTCTTCTGGTGTCCCCGTTGCGACGATGAGTCCGCCACCATCTCCACCCTCTGGTCCGAGGTCAATCAAATAATCGGCCGACTTGATGACATCGAGGTTATGCTCGATGACAAGCACCGTGTCCCCGTTCTCGACAAGACGTTGCAACACTTTCAACAAGCGCGCGATGTCGTCGACGTGAAGACCGGTCGTCGGTTCGTCCAGAATATAAATCGTTTTCCCGGTCGACCGTTTATGAAGTTCCGAAGCGAGTTTGACACGCTGGGCTTCCCCACCCGAAAGTTCCGTCGCCGGCTGACCGAGTTTCATATAGCCAAGACCGACGTCATAAATCGTTTGAATCTTCCGCTTGATTTTCGGAATCTTGTCAAAGAATTCGAGTCCTTCCTCAATCGTCATATCAAGGACGTCTGCGATCGTCTTCCCTTTGTACTTCACTTCGAGCGTTTCACGATTATAGCGTTTCCCGTGACAGACCTCACACGGAACGTAGACGTCAGGAAGGAAGTGCATCTCGATTTTGATGATCCCATCCCCACGACATGCTTCACAGCGCCCACCTTTAACGTTGAAACTGAAACGTCCCTTCTTGTAGCCGCGCATCTTCGCTTCATTCGTCGAGGCGAAGACGTCACGAATATCATCAAAGACACCCGTATACGTGGCCGGGTTCGAACGAGGGGTCCGTCCGATCGGGGATTGGTCGATATCGATGACCTTATCGATATGCTCAAGTCCTTCAATCTTCTTGTGCTTGCCTGGCTTCGCTTTGGCCCGGTTCATATTGTGCGCGAGCGATTTATAGAGAATCTCATTGATGAGGGTCGATTTACCCGATCCCGAGACCCCTGTTACGGCAACGAACATCCCGAGTGGAATGGAAACGTCGACGTCTTTTAGGTTGTTCTCTTCTGCTTTGACGATCTTTAAGAAACGTTCGTCTGGCATCTTCCGTTCAGCCGGAAGTGGGATGAACTTCTTCCCAGCAAGATATTGACCGGTGAGCGAGTTTTTATTTTTCATCAGTTGTTTCGGCGTCCCGGCCGCAATGACCTGTCCGCCATGTTCTCCTGCGCCTGGTCCGATATCGATCAAGTAGTCGGCTTCCATCATCGTGTCCTCGTCATGCTCGACGACGATGAGCGTGTTGCCGATGTCCCGCATCTGTTTGAGGGTCGAAATCAACCGGTCGTTATCACGTTGATGAAGACCGATGGATGGTTCGTCAAGGACATACAAAACACCCGTGAGACGAGACCCAATTTGTGTCGCGAGACGAATCCGCTGCGCCTCCCCACCCGAGAGTGTTCCAGCGGCACGAGAGAGCGTCAAGTAGTCGAGACCGACGTTATTCAAAAAACTGAGTCGTTCCCGAATCTCTTGGAGGATGAGACGGGCGATGGCGATCTCTTTCTCGCTCAACTGCTCGTTGAGTCCTTCAAAGAACGCGAGTGCGTTCACGACCGATTTCTCCGTCACTTGCCCGACGTGCTGACCCGTGATCTTGACGGCGAGCGACTCTTCTTTCAAGCGATAGCCGTGACATGTCGGACACGCATGTGTCGCCATGTACATTTCCATCTGCTCACGGATATAGTCGGATGTCGTCTCCCGGTAACGGCGCTCGATGTTACGGAGCACCCCTTCAAAGAAAATGGTATTCGTCCGCACTTGACCGAAGTCGTTCTCGTAGCGGAAGAGGAACGATTCCTCCGAAGATCCGTTCAAGACGAGGTCCTGATCACGTTTTGATAGGCGCTCGAACGGCACGTCCATGTCGATGTTGAAATGCTGGCACATCGCAGCCAAAAGTTGTGGATAGTACTGGGAACTTGTCGGTTGCCATGCGGCAATCGCCCCCTCTTTCAACGTCTTCGACGGGTCCGGGATGACGAGTTCTGGGTCGACGTCTAGTTTCGTCCCAAGACCATCACACGTCGGACATGCACCGAATGGCGAGTTGAATGAGAACATCCGAGGTTCGAGTTCGCCGATGGAGAACCCGCAGATCGGACAGGCGTGATGCTCACTGAAGAGAAGCTCGGTGCCATCCATCTTATCGATAATGACACGGCCGTCCGCAAGACGTAATGCCGTCTCGAGTGAGTCGGCGAGGCGCCCTTCGACGTCAGGTCGGACGACGAGGCGGTCGACGACGACTTCAATCGAATGCTTCTTGTTTTTATCGAGCTCAATCTCATCCGTCAATTCAATCGTTTCACCATTGACACGGACACGGACGAATCCCTCTTTCTTTAACGAGTCGAATACTTTCACGTGCGTCCCTTTCCGACCTGACACGATTGGCGCCAAAATCTGGAGTCGTGTCCGCTCCGGCAACTCCATCACCTGGTCGACCATCTGTGAAATCGTTTGACTCGAGATCTCGATGCCGTGGTTCGGACAGACCGGTTTCCCGATTCGTGCAAACAATAGACGAAGGTAATCATAAATCTCGGTCACCGTCCCGACCGTCGAACGCGGGTTACGACTCGTCGTCTTCTGGTCAATCGAGATGGCCGGGCTAAGTCCTTCAATCGTATCGACGTCTGGCTTATCCATCTGTCCAAGGAACTGACGGGCATAGGCGGATAAGCTCTCGACGTAGCGACGCTGTCCTTCCGCATAAATCGTATCGAACGCAAGTGACGATTTCCCGGAGCCGGACAAGCCCGTCAAGACGACGAGCTGGTCACGTGGGATATCGATGTCAATATTTTTTAAATTGTTGACGCGTGCCCCTTTGATGACAATCGCATTTTTCTTTTCAGCCATTTAATTCCCTACCTTCAACTCCAAGATTAAGTCACGCAATTCGGCCGCGCGTTCGAACTGGAGATCGCGTGCCGCTTGCTTCATTTCTTCTTCCAACTTGGCAATCGCCGCCTCGCGTTCGGCCGGCTTCATCGTACTGAGCGATTCGAGTGCTTCCTCTTCCGCCTCGACCGTCGCCCGAATGACCCCTCGGACGTCCTTTCGAATCGTCTGCGGGGTGATGCCATGTTCTTCATTATAAGCCTGTTGAATCGACCGACGACGATCCGTCTCTTCGATGGCACGCGCCATCGAGTCGGTCATCTTGTCCGCGAACAGGATGACATGTCCGTTCGCGTTACGCGCCGCTCGTCCAATCGTCTGGATGAGCGAACGATCTGAACGAAGGAATCCTTCCTTATCGGCATCGAGAATCGTCACGAGACTGACCTCTGGAATATCGAGACCCTCCCGCAACAAGTTGATTCCGACGAGCACGTCATATTTACCGAGACGAAGGTCACGAATGATTTCGATTCGCTCGAGCGTCTTGATTTCGGAGTGCATATAGTTGACCTTGATTCCCGCTTCGCGTAAGTAATCGGATAGGTCCTCTGCCATCTTCTTCGTGAGCGTCGTCACGAGCACGCGCTCGTCGCGCTTGATGCGTTCGCGAATCTGATCCATCAAGTAGTCAATCTGACCTTTGATCGGATGAATCTCGATTGTCGGATCAAGTAACCCGGTCGGACGGATGATCTGCTCAATCATGTTCGGCGTATGTTCGAGTTCGTACGGACCTGGTGTCGCCGAGATGAAAATCGCTTGTGAGACTTTCTTCTCGAACTCATCGAACTTGAGCGGACGGTTATCCTTCGCCGAAGGGAGACGGAAACCATGGTCAACGAGCACTTGTTTCCGTGCCTGATCCCCGTTGTACATCCCGCGTACTTGCGGGAGCGTCACGTGCGACTCATCGGCAACGAGTAAAAAATCTTCCGGGAAGTAATCGATTAACGTGTACGGGGTTGAACCTTCAGGCATCAAGTTCAAGTGTCGCGAATAGTTCTCGATTCCTGAACAATACCCCATCTCACGCATCATTTCCAAATCGTAATGCGTTCGTTGCTCGAGTCGTTGCGCTTCTAAGAGCTTCCCTTCTTCGCGGAACTTCTCAAGTTGTTCCTCAAGTTCCGCTTCGATGTTGACGATTGCCTTTTGCAATTTTTCGTCGCGTGTGACGAAGTGGGATGCCGGGAAGATGGCGACGTGATCACGGTCTGCGATGATTTCACCCGTCAACGGATCCATCTCACGGATGCGGTCGATCTCGTCTCCGAAGAACTCGATGCGCATGCAGTGTTCGTCACGCGATGCTGGAAAGATCTCGACGACGTCCCCGCGGACACGGAAACGTCCACGCTGGAAATCGATATCGTTTCGTTCATATTGAATGTCGATGAGTTTACGTAACATCTCGTCACGTCCCATCTCTTTCCCGACGCGAAGGCTCAAGACGAGGCTCCGATATTCTTCCGGGTTACCGAGACCATAAATACAGGAGACAGATGCGACGATGATGACGTCATCGCGCTCAAAGAGAGCCGACGTCGCTGAGTGACGCAGCTTATCGATTTCATCATTGATTGAAGCATCCTTCTCAATGAACGTATCCGTCGACGGCACGTACGCTTCCGGTTGATAGTAGTCATAGTAACTGACGAAGTACTCGACCGCGTTGTTCGGGAAGAACTCTTTGAACTCCGAGTAGAGCTGACCGGCGAGCGTCTTGTTATGGGCGAGAACGAGTGTCGGCTTCTTTACTTCTTGAATGACGTTCGAGACGGTAAACGTTTTACCCGTACCCGTTGCACCGAGGAGCGTCTGATACCGGTCACCTCGATTTACACCTTCGACAAGCTGTCGAATCGCTTCAGGCTGGTCGCCTCCTGGTTGAAATTCAGATTGTAATGCAAACGGAATCGATTCCATAAGATACTCCTCACCTTCTCATTTCATAAGTGTCTTGATTATACCATAGACACGAACAAATATTCGCTTATTAGCTTGTAGGTTAATTCATTTTATTTCTTTTTTTCATTCAATCCATTGTTCATTTCTTTTTCCTTTACTGTGTCAAAAGAAACATCTTGTTCCATCCAAATCATCACATCAAGATTTCAACAGAATCACTTTTGTGGCATAAAGCATTACACTTTTCAGATTGGACTATGTCCCTAGTAAATTGGAATGCTTGAAATATCCGAAAAAAACATCCACTTCGTGAACGTTTCGCTCTGCTTCTTAACTCTTTTGTGAAGTTTACAGCTGTAAATGTGAACATTTGTAGGAAAAAAGTAGGATTTTTTAAAAACACTGTTTTAAAACGCTTACATTTTGGGCATATAATGAAGTGGTAAGTCAAATTGCATAAGGGAGAAAGGGGAGTATCACATGTCAGCATTTGTCAGTGAAATTATTGGTACGATGCTATTGATTCTGCTCGGTAACGGTGTCGTCGCCGGCGTCGTCCTCCGCCATTCCAAAGCGGAAAACTCTGGCTGGATTGTCATCACAATGGGTTGGGGTCTTGCCGTTATGGTCGGGGTCTACGCAGCCGGAATTTACGGAGGCGCTCACATCAACCCTGCCGTCACGATTGGTCTTGCGACAGCAGGCGAATTCCCATGGGCTGATGTCCCACTTTATATCCTCGCTCAGTTTATTGGAGCCATCATCGGGGCATGTTTGGTTTATGTCCACTACAAGCCGCACTATGATGCGACAGACGATCCTGGTTTAAAACTGGCGACGTTCTCGACAGCTCCAGGTATTCGAAGCACGCCGTACAACTTGATTGGTGAGATTATCGGAACATTCGTCCTTGTCTTTGCATTGTTGTCATTCGGGGCAAACACATTTGCAGACGGACTCAATCCACTCATCGTTGGTTTCTTGATTGTATCGATTGGTCTTTCGCTCGGTGGTACGACGGGATATGCGATCAACCCGGCACGTGACCTTGGGCCACGTATCGCACACGCATTCCTTCCAATTAAAGGAAAAGGGTCCTCAGATTGGGGTTATTCATGGATCCCTGTCGTCGGTCCGATTATCGGTGCGATTATTGCCGCACTCATCTACGGTATTCTCGTCCCTTAACACATAATTTTGAAGGAGGAAATCACATATGGCGAAAGAAAAACGTTATATTTTAGCATTGGACCAAGGAACGACAAGTTCACGGGCAATCATCTTTGATCATGATGGAAAAATTGTCACAGTCGCACAGCGCGAATTCAAACAATACTTCCCAAAACCAGGCTGGGTCGAGCACAACGCCAATGAGATTTGGGGCTCTGTCCTCGCTGTTATGGCGGAAGCGTTCGGTTCTGCTGATATCGACCCGAATGAGATTGCTGGAATCGGGATCACAAACCAACGTGAAACAGCTGTCGTTTGGGAAAAGGAAACAGGACGCCCTGTCTATAACGCCGTTGTCTGGCAATCCCGTCAAACCGCTGACATCTGTGAAGAGCTGAAAGCAGCCGGTCATTCCGATATGGTCCGCGACAAAACAGGTCTCCTCATCGATGCCTACTTCTCAGGAACGAAAGTCAAATGGATTCTTGACAACGTCGAGGGTGCACGTGAAAAAGCTGAGAACGGCGAACTCCTCTTCGGGACAATCGACACGTGGCTCATCTGGAAACTCTCTGGTGGAAAAGCACACGTAACCGATTACTCGAACGCATCGCGTACACTCATGTACAACATCTACGAGCAGAAGTGGGATGACGAGTTACTCGACATCTTGACAGTGCCTAAATCAATGCTTCCTGAAGTCAAACCGTCAAGTGAAGTCTATGCGAACACGATTCCATACCACTTCTTCGGATTCGAAGTCCCGATTGCCGGAGCTGCAGGTGACCAACAGGCCGCCTTGTTCGGACAAACTTGCTTCGAAAAAGGTGAGGCGAAAAACACGTATGGAACAGGTTGTTTCATGCTCATGAACACGGGAGAAGAAGCCGTCAAATCTGATCACGGTCTCTTGACGACAATCGCTTGGGGCTATAACGGGAAAGTAGAATACGCGCTCGAAGGTTCGATCTTCGTCGCCGGTTCGGCGATCCAGTGGCTCCGTGACGGATTGCGGATGTTGAAATCAGCGAAAGACTCGGAACAGTATGCGACACGGATCGAATCAACTGACGGTGTCTACGTCGTTCCGGCCTTCGTCGGTCTCGGTGCCCCGTATTGGAACTCTGACGTCCGTGGTGCCATCTTCGGTCTCACGCGTGGGACAGAGAAAGAACAGTTGGTCCGTGCGACAATCGAGTCACTCGCTTACCAGACACGTGACGTCCTCACGTCGATGGAGAGTGATTCAGGCATCAACTTGAAGACGCTCCGCGTCGATGGTGGGGCCGTCAGCAACAACTTCCTCATGCAGTTCCAATCGGACATTCTCAACGTTCCGGTCGAACGTCCTGAAGTGAGTGAAACGACTGCACTCGGTGCTGCCTACTTGGCAGGTCTCGCCGTTGGATTCTGGAAAGACCAAGCCGAAGTCAAAGACCAGTGGAAGCTCGACAAGAAATTCGATCCGAACATGGACGAGTCTCATCGTGAGGCTCTCTACAAAGGATGGCAACACGCAGTCGAAGCCACAATGGCATTCAAACCTTCAAAACTTGAAGTATAAGACGAAAGGGCATCCTTGCGGGTGTCCTTTTTGTATGCAAAAAAGAGTACCCATGACGGATACTCTTACAGTTTACGTAAGCGGACTCTCGGGCTCGTCGGTTCCCCAACGAACAAAATTCCGAGCTCATGTGGATCGGTCTCATACATCGCTCGTTGAACAAATCGGATATCCCCGTTCAGATTCAATACTTCCAGTTTGATGTACGGCTTATGTTGCTGGAGCGCCTCATAAAAACTATGCCCTCCTGTGATGACCGTCCCGTTGACTTTATAGATCGATTCACCCGGGATGAGCTGCATCGTCTCCCCAGGTGAGTTCGGTAACGTGTCGACGATGACCGCCCCACGGTTTCCATTGATGAAAACGGGTGTCGTTCCCCGATTCTCGCGTTTGATCCATTGTAAGCCGAGCTCATAGAGGACGAATATCGTCAATACTACATAGTCGACATATGGAATCTTAAACGCATATGAGAGGGCGAATAAACCGAGAGCGATCAAAGCGAGTACGGCACGATAATTGCTCAATCGTGCGAGAAGCGTTCCTGGTAAGGCGCCGGTCGACAATAAACTGACCCCGATGGGAATCGGAAGAATGATGGGCACCATCGGCCAGTCGAGACCGAACATCGGTGGCACGAAGACGACGAGCGGGAAAAACCAAATCCGTTTGACGACATGCCCTCCGATAAACTGCCCCCGTTTCGACAAGATCAAGGTCGGGGATGTCTCTTTTGGTCCGTTCCAGCGCAAGAGAATCGCTTCCGCAAGGGTGACGAGGCCGAATGTGAGCGCATAGACCGTCCAATCGACCTGAGCGAGTGCTGCTACCCAATCACGAAGCGCCCCATATGCGACAACATCGCGTAACAAGACGACCCCGAACAACACGAGAAGAGGCAGCACCGGATTAAAGAATCGCGGATGCATCGTCAAGACGACGAGCGTATAGAGAATCGTGAACGAGACGGCCCACTCAAACGTGATGGTCGTCTCGAGTAAAATCGTCACGGCCGATGAGAGGACCGCTAACAGAAGACTCGGCCAGATGAAATGTCTCCATTCCGACTTCGGTGAGCGACGTCTCGAACGGAACATGGCCCGTTCTCGCTTGACCCGTGTCAGCGATATGTATGTAAGGGCGACGAGTGTCACCCAAAACAGCGGACTACCTAACAACGTCAATAAAGCCGTAACACCCATTCGTACAACTTCCACGCGGTCCAACCCTTTCTTTCATACAACGTTATTTTGCGGCTTCTTCAAGCGCACGATTCAATTGGGCGTCATTCGCCTCATCTTGAATCGCTTCGAGCAATTTCGCTTCGAGTGCAGAGGCTGTCTCTTCATCGACAGTTCCAGAAGCCTCGAGACCATTGTCTGTCTGGAATGCTTTCACGGCGTTCGCCATCGTGTCCCCGTAATATCCCGGCTGACCGCCTGGCTCATAGCCGATTCCCGTTAAAATTTTATGCAAGTTCGAGACGGCGTCACCGTAATCTCCGACTTGGAGCGACTCTTCTTCTGTCAGGACACGGGTCACGTTGAAGAAGTCCGGTTGCTCCACTTCAATGTCCGGCTCGATGCCCTTCTTGTTAATCCAATTTCCGTCCGGTGTGAGCCATTTGCTCGTCGTCAATTTCAAGTTACTGCCGTCCTCTAAGTCGAACGCCGTCTGGACGACACCTTTTCCGAACGTCTTCGTCCCGATGATGGTCGCGCCTGCTCCTTCTTTCATCGCACCAGTCAAAATCTCAGATGCCGAGGCAGAACCCTCATCCGTCAAGACAAACAGGTCATACGGTTTCGCTTCACGAGCGCGACCGTTTTGTGCATCACGGTCACCGTCCGCATTCTCGATTTGGACGACCGGTTTTGATGTCGGGACGAACCCTTCCGACATCTCGATGACGGCAGGCAAGAGACCTCCCGGATTTCCACGAACATCGATGATCAAGCTATCGATTTCTTCTGACTCGAGTTGCTCGAGTTGTTCGAGGAATTCATCAGCCGTCGGTTCTGAGAATTGGGTGACTTGGAGATACCCAATCTTTTTACCGTCTTTCTCTTTCACTTCAGAGAAGACCGTCTCGATTGGAATCGTGTCACGTATGATCTCGTAGTCCGCCGTCTGACTGCCACGGCGAATCGTCAATGTGACGGTCGTCCCTTTTTCTCCTCGAATCAATTGGACGGCCTCCTGTACATCCATCCCTTCAATCGACTCCCCGTCGACCGCTGTGATGATGTCACCAGGACGAAGTCCAGCCTCTTCGGCCGGAGCGCCTTTGATCGGAGCGACAATTAAGATGTCCTCTCCTTTCTTCTCCAAAGTCGCGCCGATTCCTTCAAAACTCGATTCAATCGAGTCCGTAAATTGTGACGTTTCTTCCGCATCCAAGAAATCCGAATACGGGTCGTTCAGCGCTGCGGTCATCCCGTCGAGCGCACCGGTCAATAAATCGTCTTCTGAGATGTCCTGTAACGAATGTTCTTCAATCAAATCACGTACTTGGTCGACTTTATCCCAGCCTTCCGCATTCGTTTGAATGGGAAGCGATGTGTCTGTAAACGCCATCGTCGCAAGGCCTGCACCGGCCCCAGCCACGAACGTTGTGCCAGCGAGTAGTCCTGCGGTTGAATTTTTCACGGGTTGGTCCCTCATTTCTCTTTGTAAGTCTTTTCATTAGTATAGCAAAAACTAGAGGAAAAGCGGACGCGTTCCACATATTTGGGACGCGTCCGCTTCTGTCAGTATCCAATATACGGGGCCGGGTCAATCGCGTTCGGCTGTCCCGGTGCCCATTTCCCTCGGTGTAACTCAAAATGAAGATGGGGTCCGGTCGACCAGCCGGTATTGCCAAGCGTTCCGACCGTCTGTCCCGCCGCCACTTGTTGACCGGCTCCGACTGTGATCGCATTTAAATGGGCATAGACGGTCGTCCAAATCTCACCGTTGATGACATGCGAAACGAAGACGACATTTCCATATCCGGTCGCCGGTGCCGCCTTGATGACGACACCTGGTGCGCTTGACACGATTGGTGTTCCAGACGCATTGACGAGGTCGATGCCCTTGTGAATCTCCGGCACACCTGTCAACGGGTTGTCTCGTGGACCGAACGGACTAGACACATAACCGGACACAGGACGAACGAATCCGGTGGACGTGGACACATTCGTCGGTGTTTCGGTTGGTGCGGTCACTTCTGGTGCCTCCTCGACCTCCGACTCACGGGCTTCCGCTTCTGCTTGTGCTCGCTCTTCAGCGGCACGCGCCTCAGCTTCACGTTTGGCACGTTCCGCTGCCTCTGCGGCTTCTCGTTCGGCAGTCGCAATCGCCTCTAGTTGTTCACTGATGATGCGGTTCTGTTCAGCCATGACCGCCTGCTCTTCACTGCGCGTCATCTTTTCGAGCTCGAGCTGCTCTACTTGTTCGTTCAGTTCAACCAACAGGTCACGTTTCTTCTCGGCCGTCCGGTCAAGGTCTTGCTTGGTGATGACGAGCTCGCGCTCTTTTTGCTTGATGAAAGAGAGCTGGGTACGTTGTGTCGACTCGAGCGACTCCAAACGTTCCATCTCACTCATATAATTATGTATGAGCTCCCGGTCCTGTTCAGCGATCGTGCGGGCCGTCATAGCCCGTGTCACGAAGTCGCCGAAGGAACGGGACTCAAAAATGACTTGTAAATAGGAAGTGTCTTCATGTACTTGCAAAACGCGAAGGCGCTCGTTCACGAGTTCCTTCTGGCTTTCCAAGTATTCTTCCTGAACGGAAAGTTGTTGGCGGGTCGACTCGAGTTCTGCCCGGGCTGTATCGACCTCATGCTGCTGAATGGCGATTTGTTCGCTCAATTCATTCAACCGGTCGTCGACGACGTGTATTTCCGTCTTCACGGCATCACGCTCTGCCTCGGTGATCTCGAGTTCGTCATCCGTCTCGGCCTGCGCTTTTTTCGACTCCTCCAACTCATTGGACAGTCGATCTTGTCGAGCTTTCAACGTGTCTTTCTCTGTCGCCATGACCGGCATGGCAAGTAACGATACACACAACCCTAGCGCAAGCGAACGTTTCATCCGCCAACTCCTCCTTATTTAAGTTAGATTTTCAAGAAACGACCGAGCGATGTCGTCGATCCCCAGATTCCGATGAACGCACCGAGTGCAAGTAAAACAAGCGATACTTGGACTGTTAGCGTCGATGGATCAATCAACTTAAATATATCACTATTCAATTGATCAAGCGATGGTTGTAAAGCACTATATGCAACGTCATATCCGAAATAAATGACAAGAATCGGGACGAGAGCCCCAAGCATTCCGAGGAGCAATCCTTCGATAAAGAACGGCCAGCGAATAAAGCTATTTTTCGCTCCTACGAGTCGCATGATTTCAATCTCACGGCGACGCGAGAAGATTGTCATTTTAATCGTATTTGAGATCAAGAACATCGCCATCAATGTCAAACCGACAATCAACGCGAGTCCGCCGATGCGAATCCCGTTGAAGAAGGCAAACATTTTATCGATGTAGTCTTTTCCGTATTTCACATCGTCCACATTATCGAGTGAACCGACCGATTTGGCCACTTCCTCTAGTTCTGTCGGGTCTTGTGCTTTGACGATATAGCGGGCGTGGAGCGGGTTGTCTTTTTCGACCGTTCCGTATGCAGCCGCATCATCGCCGAGCTGGTCTTGGAACTTCGCTAGCTCATCTTCTTTTGAACTGAACGTGACCGTCGAGACACCCGGCACCTGTTCAATGTTCTCCCCGAGTTTCTCAACCGAGTTCTCATCCGCTGTACGAGTGATGAACACTTGAATCTCGACATCATTTTCGACGTTATCTGAAATTTCATTGATGTTGAACATGACGAGTGCGAATACACCGACAAGTAGCAACGTAATGGTCACGGCACTAATGGCCGCGAACGACATCCATCCATTCCGAAGTGTTCCTTTGAACCCTTCACGCAAATGGCGCAATCCAGTCTTAAATATCATAGCCATATGCTCCTTTCTCTTCATCGCGCACGACTTTCCCGTTCTCAATCGCGATGACGCGGTGACGAATCTTATCGACGATGTCACGGTTGTGTGTCGCCATGACGATTGTCGCTCCGCGGCGGTGAATCTCTTCAAACACTTCCATGATACCCCATGCTGTTTCCGGGTCTAAGTTCCCTGTCGGCTCATCGGCGATAATCAATTTTGGCTTATTGACGATTGCGCGAGCAATCGAGACACGTTGTTGTTCTCCACCTGATAGTTCGTCGGGATAGTTGCGCGCCTTGTTCTTCAATCCGACAAGGTTCAACACATCCATGACTTGTTTCCGAATCGAAGACGTGTCCGCTCCTACAACTTCTAATGCGAACGCTACGTTCTCATATACCGTAAGTGACGGCAACAATTTGAAGTCTTGGAAGATAACGCCGAGTTGACGGCGTAGCTTCGGTACGTGTCGGTCTTTAATTTTCCCGACATCGAGTCCGTCAATCAACAATTGACCGGCTGTCGGCTTCTCCTCACGATAAATCATCTTCATGAACGTCGACTTTCCGGCACCGGAAGGCCCGACGACATAAAGGAACTCGCCGTCGCGAATCTCTAGATCGAGGTCATCCATGGCGACGACGCCGTTCGGATATACTTTACTGACTTTTTGCATCGAGATCATAACGTATTCCCTACCCTTTTTAAATTATTTTTAAGCATCTATGACGAATTTGAATCAATTGTTTTAGTTACTGTATATTTCGCCTAGAGTCTTTTTTACAGGAAACGGCTCCCTCTGTCAAGGTGTCGCTTTTTTATGTTAGCCTGGTCAAAAAATCATCTAGGGCATATGTTGAAGCGACTACAATTATATCAATCCGACTTTTAAAACACCATTACAGGATTGTTTCAGTTCGATTGAGTTCGATGTGAAAATGTCGCGAAGAAACTCGCTTTCTTATTCCCCAAGAGAATGTTGAAACCGCACTTCAAAAGGGTGCTCCCTAAGGAACACCCTTCACCAATACGCCACATTTAATCGTGTGGTTTTTCTTTCAATGCATCAAACGGCGACTTTTTCCGTTTCCGATACTTGATATGAATCGTTGAGGATTCATAGTCATCGGAAGCCCGGATATCCCGACTCGATACGCGGACGAATGACCAAGCAAGAAGGAACATGATGAAGATAAGCGGGAATCCACCGACGATACTCGCTGTCTGGAGCGTCTCTAGTCCGCCGAGGAACATGAGCGTGAGCGGCATGATTGCAAGCGCGAACGCCCAAAAGAGACGGTTCCAGACAATCGGCTCATCCTCGACATGTTTTTGCGTGACCGATGCCAAGATGTAAGATGATGAATCGAACGTTGTCGCCAAAAAGATAATGGCAAGAAGCGTAAAGACGCCGATGACGACTTTCCCGAAAGGCAATTGGCCGATGATGGCGATGATTGTAGGTGCCGGGCCATTCGCCGCCATGTACCCGACAACATCGAACGTCCCACTTAGATGGAGGTAGAGCCCGTAGTTTCCGAGAATCCCAAAGAACAAGATGCATCCGAGCGTTCCGTACACCATCGTCCCAAAGATCATATTCCGAATCGTACGACCGCGTGAGATACGGGCGACGAACAATCCGACGAATGGTGCATAGACAAGCCACCATGCCCAATAGAACACCGTCCACGATTCCGGGAACCCGGTCGATGTGAAGCCACCGAAGTCACCGAACGGTTCCATCCACGTTGCCATCCGGAAAAAGTTATCCATGACGATTCCGACTCCATTGAACGTCGTCTCCATAATGAATCGAGTCGGACCAAAGATAAGCACGAACGTCAAAATCCCAAGGGCGAGCCAGATGTTCAAGTCACTGAGTACTTTGATGCCACCCTTCAGTCCAATGTAAGAACTGATGGCGAAGATGACCGTACAAATCAACATGATGACGGCCTGCATCCCGAGCGTGACGGGAATCCCTGTTAGTTCGTTGACCCCTTCGGCAATCATCGGGGTACCGAGGGCGAGCGTCGTCCCGGCACCACCTAATAATCCAAAGATAAATAAGATATCAATCAATTTACCGAGGGGTCCATCTGCCCATTTTCCGATAACGGGACGTACCGCTTCACTTACCTTTAAGACGGATTTCTTACGGACGTAAAAGAAATAAGCGATCGGCAGTGCCGGTAACGTGTAGATTGCCCAAGCGATCGGTCCCCAGTGGAACATGCCATA
This sequence comes from Exiguobacterium sp. 8A, assembly GCF_902506275.1. GTDB lineage: Bacteria > Bacillota > Bacilli > Exiguobacteriales > Exiguobacteriaceae > Exiguobacterium > Exiguobacterium profundum. The sequence goes on from NZ_LR733630.1 coordinate 1,252,102, forward strand.
TGCTGTCGACCATTGAATCGCTTCCGGTGACTCCGGTGTCAGCCCGAACGGCGGACCTTCATAGTAATAGACCCATTCGATGACGGACCAATAGAGGATGCTGGACCCGATGCCGGCAGCAAATAACATCGCCGCCCAAGAGAATGTACTAAATTCGGGTTCTTCATCTTCACGACCTAATTTGATATGACCATTCTTACTGAAGGCAATGAAAATCAAAAATCCGAACGCACCTAAGCCCATTGCTAAGTACAACATGCCGAAGTTAGAGGTCATGTATTCGTTCGCCGCACCGACCCACGCTTTACCGGTCTCTGGGAAGAAGATGAGCGGTAACGTCACCCCTAACAGTAATACAAACGAGCCGATAAAAGTCGGCCAGTCAATCAGTTTCGTCTTCAATTGTCATCACTCCATTTCCACTATGTCTCCCGTTACCTTAACAATAATTCCCCAAGCCCTAACACCCAAAACAAAAAAGCATGAGGTGTGTTCCACCTCATGCTGTCGAATCTTATTTTTTCTCAGCGAGCCAAGCGGCGACCGCTGTGATTTCTTCGTCTTTTTCAATGACGTTCGCAGGCATCGCGCCTTGACCGTTTCGAATGACGTTTTCAATCTCTTCTGCCGACAGACGAGCACCGACTTGCTCGAGTGACGGACCACTCATTCCTTCAAGGTTCGCACCGTGACATGCCGCACAGTTTTGTGCGTATACCGCTTCCGCGTCAACCGATGCCGTGTTCGAGCCCGAATCCCCGTTGCTCGATGTATCCTCTTCTTCACCGCCGCCACATGCGCCGAGTGTCAGCATGGCGCCGAGGCCGATGGCCATCATCCATTTTTTCATAACCACGTTCCCCTCCTAAGTTGTAGAAATGACCTACATTTACCATTATAGCCGTTAACGTATGCTTTCTAACCTAATCTCACGAAAAGTACACAAAGATTCCACAACTTACGGTACGTTGATGTAACGCTTATCGGACGTAAAACCTTGTCCTAGCACCTCATGTGCCTCACTGAAGACAAGGAATGCCTCCGGGTCGATCCGACGGATTATTTCCTTCAATCGACTCACTTCGCTCTGACGGACAACAATCATGAGCATCGGACGGTCGAGACGTGAGTATGCTCCGATTGCTTGGATCTCTGTCGCACCACGGTCAAGTTCCTCGAAGACGGCCCGGACGATGAAGTCTCGCTTCTCCGAGATGACGTAAGCCATCTTGTCCTGTGTGAACCCGAGCTGGACGAAGTCGATCATCTTAACCGTGATGAATAATGCGATGAGTGCATAGAGTCCGGTCGTGAACGAGAACGTCAAGGCCGCGGTCAAGACGACCATGCCATCGAGGATGGCGATACAGAGATAGAGCGGGATGTGCGTGAACTTATGTAAGATCTGAGCGATCAAGTCCATTCCCCCTGTCGAGGCGCGTCCACGGAAGATGAGTCCGAGTCCGACACCGACGCCGACACCACCGAAGATGGCCGCGAGGAGCGTATCGTCCACAGCCGCACCGGCATCGATCGCCTCATAGAAAAGAATGACACCCGGTAAAAAGATGGAGCCGACGAGCGACTTCACACCGAACCCGAGGCCGAGGATGGCCCACCCGATAATCAGAAGTAACACGTTCGCCACGAGCTGGAACGCCCCCGGCGAGATGCCGAACAGTTCATAAGTGATGACCGAGATCCCGCTCACCCCGCCTGATGCCAGATTGTTTGGCAACAGAAAAAGACTGAAGGCTGAGGCGACGAACACTGAGCCGGTCAACAAATACAGATAGTCTTTGACGATTTGCTTCATTAAAGAAAGTCTCCTTTACACACAACATGGCCCAAAGACAGGTGTCTTTGAGCCACATGCATCACATATTTGTTTTACGAAGGTAGGCATCGATGAACGGCATGACGTCGCCGTCCATGACGCCACTCGTGTTCCCGACTTCATGGTTCGTCCGGTGGTCTTTGACCATCGAATACGGGTGGAAGACATACGAACGGATTTGGCTACCCCAACCGATGTCCGTCTTCTCCCCACGGATCTCGTCGAGTTTTCGTTGCTGCTCGTCGAGTTCGCGTTGGTACAATTTCGCTTTCAACATCTTCATCGCCGACTCACGGTTCTTGATCTGTGAGCGCTCGGTCTGACACGAAACGACGACGCCCGTCGGCACGTGCGTGATCCGGACGGCAGAGTCCGTCGTGTTGATGTGCTGACCGCCGGCACCTGATGCACGGTACGTGTCGATACGGAGGTCTTCTGTCCGTACTTCGATCTCGATGTCGTCATCGAATTCCGGCATGACGTCACATGACACGAACGACGTATGACGACGGCCAGACGAGTCGAATGGCGAGATGCGGACCAAGCGGTGAATCCCTTTCTCCGCCTTCAAGTAGCCGTATGCGTTATGACCGACGATGCGGAGCGTGACCGACTTGACGCCCGCCTCTTCACCCGGGAGGTAATCGACCGTCTCGACTTTCCAGCCTTGTTTGTCAGCGAAGCGTTGATACATCCGAAGGAGCATCGATGCCCAGTCCTGTGACTCGGTACCGCCCGCACCCGGGTGCAATTCGAGGATGGCGTTGTTCGCATCGTATGGTCCGTTCAAGAGGATCTCGAGTTCGAAGTCATCAAACTCCTTCTTGAGCGCTTGAATCGATTCCCCGAGCTCTTCTTGCATCTCGGCGTCCGGCTCTTCCTTGATGAGTTCGAGCGTCACTTCGCCGTCCTCATGTTGGTTCGCGAGGTCTTGATACTTGTCGACCATCGCCTTGAGACCGTTTGACTCGTCGATGACTTTTTGTGCCTTCTCCTGGTTGTCCCAGAAGTCTGGATACGTCATCTCGTTCTCGAGCTCGGCGATGCGTGCCTCCTTCTCTGTCAAGTTGAGAGACGCTCTGTAATTCTCGAGGCGTTTCGCCATCGCCTCTAGTTCGTTCCGAATATCTGAAATTTCCATAGTGTGATTCACCTTTCCGTAGGAAAGAGGCGAGCGGACCCGCCTCTTCAATAATTAAGCCTGTTGTCTACCGTGACAGTTCTTGAACTTCTTACCAGAACCGCACCAGCACGGGTCGTTCCGGCCGATGCTGTCTTCTTTCGAACGACGGACCGGCTTCTTTTTGACCGGTGCATCGCTCTTGCCTGAGACAGCGACTTCCTCTTCGACGACTTTCTCGCGTCGGAGGTTGTCCCCGACTTCGGCACGAAGGACGAAGCCTGTCACTTCTTCTGAGATCGCCGCGTTCATCGCGTCGAACATGTTAATCCCTTCCGCTTGGTACTCACGAAGCGGATCGTTCTGTCCATAGGCGCGGAGATGAATCCCTTGGCGCAACTGGTCCATATGGTCGATATGGGACATCCAGTGCGAGTCGACGGCACGGAGCACGATGATCTTCTCGAACTCGTTGAAGCGTTCCGGTGGCGCGAGTTCACGTTTCGCCTCGTACTGCTCGTTCACGCGCTCCATGAGAAGCTCAATGATTTCTTCACGCTCTTTGCCGTAGAAGTCTTTGCCTTCGACCGTCTTCTCGAGCGCGAGCGTCTGGTTGGCCCAGTGCGCGAGCTCGTCGATGTTCCATTCTTCCGGTACGAGTTCGATCGGCGTGTATTGACCGACACCGAGTTCGACCGTCTGTGCCATCATCGAACGGACGATATCCGTGACCGACTCGTTCTCGAGGATGCTCGAGCGGTCCTTGTACATGACCTTCCGTTGGTCCGCCATGACGTTGTCGTAACCGAGAAGCTGCTTCCGCGCATCGTAGTTGTTTCCTTCGACACGTTTTTGCGCTGACTCGACCGCTTTCGAGACCATGCGGCTCTCAATCGGTTGCGTGTCATCCATCCCGAGACGCTCCATCATGCTTTGGAGGCTATCCGTTCCGAAACGACGCATGAGCTCATCTTCGAGTGACAAGTAGAACTGGGATTTACCCGGGTCCCCTTGACGGCCCGCACGACCACGTAGCTGGTTATCGATTCGGCGTGATTCGTGACGCTCTGTCCCGATGATGTAAAGACCACCGAGGTCGATGACACCTTCTCCGAGCTTGATGTCGGTACCACGACCGGCCATGTTCGTCGCAATCGTGACGGAACCTTTTTGACCGGCGTTCTCGATGATTTCCGCCTCACGGGCGTGGTTCTTCGCGTTTAAGACATCGTGACGAATCTTCTTCTTCGTCAAAAGCTTGCTCAAGTATTCAGATGTCTCGACGGCGACCGTACCGACGAGAATCGGTTGTCCCGTCGCGTGAACTGCCGAAATCTCTTCCACGACGGCTTTGAACTTGCCTTCCATCGATTTGAAGATGAGGTCTGCCTTGTCGTCCCTGAGAATCGGTTTGTTCGTCGGAATCGTCACTACTTGCATGTTGTAGATGTTACGGAACTCTTCTTCCTCTGTCTTCGCTGTACCGGTCATCCCGGCAAGTTTCTCGTACATCCGGAAGTAGTTCTGATACGTGATTGTGGCGAGCGTCATCGATTCGCGTTGAATCTCGACGCCTTCTTTCGCCTCGATTGCCTGGTGAAGACCTTCCGAGTAGCGGCGTCCGTCCATGACACGACCCGTGAATTGGTCGATGATCATGACTTGCCCCTCACGTACCATATAGTCGATATCGTGATGCATGACCGCGTTTGCACGAAGGGCGAGCCCGACGTGGTGGTTGACGGCGACGTGCTCGATTGCGAACAGGTTGTCGATGCCGAAGAACTTCTCGGCGAGGTCGACCCCTTGGTCCGTCAAGAGGACCGACTTCGTCTTCACGTCGACCGTGTAATCGTCTTCCTCTTTCAACGTACGGACGAACGCATCCGCGCGGGTGTAGAGTTCAGTCGACTTTTGAGCCGATCCTGAGATGATGAGCGGAGTACGCGCCTCATCGACGAGGATTGAGTCGACTTCATCGACAATCGTGTAGTAGAGCTCACGTTGAACACGGTCTTCTTTATAAAGGACCATGTTGTCACGGAGGTAGTCGAATCCGAGCTCGTTGTTCGTCGAGTACGTGATATCACAGTTATAGGCCGCTTGTTTCTCGACACGGTCCATGTTCGACACGTTGAGGCCGACTGAAAGACCGAGTGCGAAGTAGAGCGGCTCCATGAGTTCTTTATCTCGTTTCGCCAAATATTCGTTGACCGTTACGACGTGTACGCCACGGCCAGTGAGCGCGTTCAAGTAGACAGGAAGTGTCGCGACGAGCGTCTTCCCTTCACCGGTTTTCATTTCGGCGATGTCGCCGTTATGGAGCACATAGCCCCCGATGAGCTGGACACGGTAATGACGCATCCCGAGCACACGCTCCGATGCCTCACGACAGACCGCGAACGCCTCCGGCAAGAGGTCGTCAAGTGTCTCGCCTTTTGCCAGACGTTCCCGGAACTCTTCCGTCTTCGCCTGAAGCTGTTCGTCGGACAATGCTTTGATTGGTTCGGCGAACGACTCGATCAAGTCGGCCGCTTTCTCTGCTTTTTTCAACATTCGTTTCTGTGGAGCAAATAACTCTTTCAAAAAGTTCGCCATACTCATATCTCCTCTGCACTCACTAAAAAATGCATGTTTTTTCCCTAATGTACAGTTTAACCGAAGTGGTGCCACCTTTCAAGGAAAGGCAAAAGGAAACGACCCCCCGAAGCCGGGAGGTCGTGTAGTGTCAAGTTTATTATTCAGGTTCGATCAAGCCGTACTTCCCATCTTTACGACGGTAGACGACGTTCGTGTTGCCCGTTTCTGCGTCTGAGAAGACGAAGAAGCTGTGACCGAGCATATCCATTTGAAGAATCGCCTCTTCCGTGTCCATCGGTTTCAACGTGAAGCGTTTCGTCCGCACGAGTTCGAGTTCTGCCTCGTCCTCATCGTAGACGGCCGGTGTATCATCAGGTCCTTCTAAAGACTTGAAGTACTCGCCGACGCCACCTTCTTTCCCGCGTCCTTTACGGTTGAGTTTCGTTTTGTGTTTACGGATTTGACGTTCCAATTTATCGACGACGAGGTCGATTGCCGCATACATGTCGAGGTTGATGTCCTCAGCACGGAGCAACAAGTTCGGCATCGGGATCGTCACTTCCACTTTTTGTTTCTCGTTATACACTTTCAAGTTGACGTAAGCCGTCTGTGCATCCGTAGGAGTTGTGAAATACCGAGTCAACTTCTCCAGCTTTTTCTCGACATAGTCTTTGATTGCTGGTGTGACCTCAATGTTTTCGCCGCGAATGTTATAAATCATCTGAACTCCTCCTTAGAAATAACCGCTTGAACCAATGATTCGTCGAACGAGACGGAATCTCCTGCTTCATTTCTTAAAAAAGAAAGGGGAACCAGGTGGCTCACTCATATTATACCCCGAAAACGCTGCGATTGAAAACGTTATCATCAGAAAATAATGACAATTTTGTTCCGAATTCAACATTTCCTAGAACGAGCGAAAGGTATAGAAAGAAAATACCCATTCCACTCATTTTTAAACGCCTTTTTTTATTATGTAGAAAAAATAAAAGCCGACTCCCAAGGGAGCCGGCTTCGTGGTTTGAAATTATAATTTTACAACGTTAGCCGCTTGTGGGCCACGCTCGCCATCAACGATTTCAAACTCTACATCTTGACCTTCGTCAAGTGATTTGTAGCCTTCAGATTGGATTGCTGAGAAGTGTACGAACACGTCTTTGCCGCCTTCAACTTCGATGAATCCAAAACCTTTTTCTGAGTTAAACCATTTTACTTTACCTACCATGTGTAAATCCATTCCTTTCACCATTGGAGAATACAGAGGATTGTCCTCTACGGCTAATCTTACCACCTTCTTGTAAGCGTGACAAATACTTTCTCAAATATTTGTAAACGTTTCGCCATTTGGCTTTCATTGGAATTATATTTCCCTACTTTTCATATTGTCTTGTTGAATTTACATTTTTTGTGATATATCATTGAAGGGATGATTTAGGTTTGTGCCGTTTGTCTTTAGCCGATCCTGAAAATCTAATACGAGGAGGATGGTGCAGCGTATGCGCTCCTACTATTCTGAGGAAAAATATCGCATCACAAAGCGAACCGTGGCGATTCTCCCTTGCTTTGACATCATGAAGCAGTCACGGATCATTCTCGAGGATGGCACCGAGATTTCAACCCCGCTCCGGCCGTACCAGTTGTTGCAACTTTCTTGCCGCCAGTACAACAGCTCGATCGAGGAAAGAATCTTCATCGCCAAACGCGTCGCCGGCGTAAAAGGGAAAGTCCCTGTCGTGATTGAACCGACAACTGGACTCGTCTTCTTCCCGACGAAGTCTCCAAAACGAGACGATTGTGAATGGTATGCCTGGTCCCATATTCGAGACATACTGAACATTGAGGGTGAGCCGAACGGGCTTGTCCTCACGACTGATGGACATCAAATCCAAACGAACGCAACACCGTACGTCCTCCGGAACCAGCTCAAAGCGACAGGTGAACTTGTCGCCCGGTTCCAACAATTGAACGCGAGCCCCGTGCTCGAGTCCTGACACGCCTTCCGTCGAAAAGACGGAAGGTTTTTTTCTATTGTATCGCTTCATTTTTTTAAAAAGAGGTCGATATTATGGTCGAGGTGACAAACATGCAAATTCAAGCCCAAGCGACCGCCGTCAGTTCGGTCTTACCAGGCATCCAGACGAACCGGACGTACAAGGCCGAACTCGTCAAACAAACAGGACCCGACTCCGCGATCGTCAAGATCAACGGTGAAGAAGTCGAGGTCACATTTAAAGACGGGCTTCCGAAAACGAACCCGTTCCAAGTGACGCTCGCCGAACAGGACGGCATCTTGATGGCGACCGTCGTTCCTCCAAAGGAAGAGACACTTGAATCCGCACCACCTGCGTCCGCGTCGTCAAAGCTTGATGCGAAGATTCAGACGCTCCTCGCTTCCCTTCCACCTGAAGTACGAAGCGCGGTCAGCCGCCTGCTACAATCCGGACGCTTGCCGATGAACGAAGATACGGTACGCCTTCTCGAGACGGCGTTCAAAGGGGACATGCGGGACGTCATCCTACATTTGAAGACGCTCGACACTCCGACCGTTCCTCGTGAGATGGCTCGAGAGATCGCTGTCCTCTCTTTGAACGAAGCGAAACAACAGATCACACCGCCGGCGCCGAACGCTCCTTACCCACAAAAAGAGCGGTATGTCGAACTCGTCAATCTGTCACGTCCCGTGAGTGAACGCGTCACGCCGACACCGGAAACGATTGATCGGGTCATCCGTGACCTCACGCCGACGACACCGACATCACCGCGTCCGATTGAATCTGAATCGCGCCAAGCGATGCCGCTTCCTCCAATCAACGGGAAGCAAGTGATGGTGAAGGAAGTGACGTCACATCTAGCGACCGTCACGAACACGTTCCGAAACGAGCAGGCGACCGTGACGAAACAACTCGGACAAGTCGCTGCGTTGATCGAGACGAACCCGCATGCGGCACGCCCTGCCCTCGAGACCGTCTCGACCCGTCTGACACAACTCGTCCAAAAGACGGACGCCTTGCTTCATACCGACGTGACTCAAGAGAAGCAACTAGTCGCCATGACGGCCAAACTCGACGTCGCGTTGTCGTTGCTTGCGACGAAACCACAAGAGAGTGCGACACTCGTCAAAGAGGTCCGAGCGGCACTGAATGATTTCCGTTATGCGCCGAATCAGACACGCATCGAATATATCCCAAACGGGGCGACACGTGCCGGCGAGATGCCGACCGTCGCGCCACTCAAGCTCGATTCGACATTATCTGGACGACACATCCAGGAAGTAGCGCAACGTGTGCAGACACAGGCACAGCTCGCCCAAGCGACGTCCAATACGCCGACATCAGCTTTATCGGTACGTGGAGATACGACGAACCCCGAGGCGCAACGCCTCGCCTCGTTCTTCCAAGTCCAACAGACTCTCAACCGCCTTGATGGCGGTCAGCTCCATCAACTCTTGTTCGCCCTACCGGCAAAAGTGCAAGAGATCGACACCGGAATCCATGTTCATATCCAAAACCGGGAGGCCGGGGACGTTGTCGACTGGGAGAACAGTGTCCTCTACATTCGTTTAGAGACCCCACGTCTTGGAGAAATTGGTGTCAAACTCGAAGCGAAAGATCGAAACCTCCGACTCACACTCGAGCACGACGATTCGACGGTCGAGCGACTCGCTCGTCCCCTTCTCGGGAAAATCGAACAAACGCTCGAGACGATTGGATATAAGAGTGTGACGACCCAGTTCAAACCGCTCACGAAAGCTGATCGTGTCATCGAAGAGCCTACGATAGCACCGACGACAGGATATGACTTTAGAATTTAGGAGGTCCCGATGTACCAACGCATGGATTTGACGAAACGTAAGACGGCCGCGGTCGTCCGCTATGATGAAACGACGGATAAAGCGCCCGTCATCGTCGCCCGCGGGACCGGAGCCGTCGCTGAAAAGATTTTACAGGAAGCACGTGCCCGAGGAGTAGCGGTCGAGAACGACCATTCCTTGCTTGGCCATTTGCTCGACCTTGACCTAGGAGACGCCATCCCACCCCAACTTTATGATGTGATGGCAGAAGTGTTGTTGTTGATAGAGGAACTTGATTCGATCAAAGGAGAACAAAGATGAATTCAACCCAATTATATGAAATGAGGCCGGAAGAGCTGACTCAGGCGATGCTTCACGCACTCGTCTATCACTATAAACATGCGCAAGATTCGACGATTGCCGAACGAAACCGTCATCTTCGCCAAGCCCGTGAACTTTTAGTCAAACTTCACCAAGGACTCCATGACGGCGGCGGGATTATCGCGGCTCAACTGGATGAAATTTATCTATATATGGCAAACGCAAGCGTCGAAGCAATCATCGACCAGGATAAGGAAAAAATCGCCGAACTACATACGCTCGCAAGTGACCTCGACCAAACATGGGGTGAAGCAATGGAGCGTGCCAAGACCCAACCTGTCACGACTGGAGGAAACCGTTATGAAAATTACGAATAACGTCCAAGCATTAAAAGCGTATACATCTCTTTCCCTGAATCAAGCGTCAATGAAAAAAACGATGGATCGCCTCTCAAGTGGGATTCGCATCAACAAGGCATCTGATGATGCAGCGGGACTCGCCATCTCAGAGAAAATGCGGATGCGCCTCGACTCGCTCTCGATGGCAGAACGCAACACGCTCGACAGTATCTCACTCACGCAGACACTCGAAGGCGGGATGAACGAAACACACGCCCTTCTCCAACGGATGCGTGAATTATCGGTTCAATCAGCAAATGGAACGCTCAGTGAAGACGACGCCAAAGCTGTCCAGGAAGAAATTAACGCGTTGACTGCCGAAGTGACACGAATTGCCGAAACGACGGAATTCAACTCAAAGAAAATTATGAATGGCGAATACATGCAAGGCAATAATACGTTATTCTTCCAAATCGGTGCAGGTAACAATGAAGCCGTCATCTTAAATGTGGAAGATATGCGTGCCCATGCACTCAATATCACGATGACGACACCCGGTGGCGGAGAACTTCCTGCCGTCGACCATGACAACGATTCGACGACACCCACTGAAACGTATTATGCATTGAGTGTGTTGACACCTGAGGATGCGGGTGATGCCATTTCGAAATTCGATGCAGCCATCAACAAAGTGTCACTCGAACGTTCAAAACTCGGAGCCATCCAAAATCGCTTGGAGGCGAACGTCAGCGTCGTCGCCATCGGCTCAGAAAACTTAACGGCGTCTGAGTCACGAATCCGTGATGCCGACATGGCCCGTGAAATGATGGACTTCGCACGTCTAAACATTTTGAACCAGTCCGGCATGGCGATGATTGCCCAGTCGAACGCATTGCCGCAAGGCGTGTTACAATTATTGAACTAACTTAAAGAAAGGACGGTTGCCCATATGGACATTCGTCGCATCATGGAGACGCAATCGCTCCTCGGCTCAAGTAAGGCAAAGCGCGCCGAAGTCGAACCCGGTGTCTCCTTCCAAAATGTGATCGGTCAGAAGCGCGAAGACCGGGAGCATGAACGCTTCCAACGTCAAATCGCCGCGATTCATGAACAAGGAGAACTTCTAGCTGAAAGTCAGACCGTCGAAGCGCTTGCCGAATACAAACAAATGATTAAAGACTTTATGAAAGAGGCCGTTGACGCGGCACTCCGTCTCGAAGATAAACGCGGATTCAATCGCCGCGGGCGCGCGAAGATTTATAAGGTCGTCGAACAAGTCGACCAAAAACTCCTCGCGCTGACAGATCAGGTCATCTCGGGTGAGGCCTCTCGCCTTTCCTTACTCGACCAAGTCGGTGAAATTCGCGGATTGCTCGTCAATGTCTATGTGTGAGGTGTCGAGATGGCAGAACATTTGTTTTTGAAGAAAGTCAAATGTCCGTATTGTTTACAAGAAAGTAAGACGAACCGTGTCTTATCACGTCACATCCGTCCACTCGAAGTTGAGAAGGATGGCTACACAACGTATGATGGACCGAATCCTTATTTATACGAACCGACCGTCTGTGACAATTGTCACCTCGTCTTTCACGACTCGTTCGACAAGGTGCGCAAACATAACCGAGAAGCGCTTGAGACGAACTACTTCAATCAAGTGAATCCGGATGTGTTGAAAGGCGATCGTTCATATGAGCACGTCATCCTTCTCTATAAGTTCGCCGTCATGACGGCCCAGTTGAGCGGACAAAAACCATCTGTCATCGCTATGCTCGGGATGCGAATCGTATGGATGTACCGATTGATCGGGGATGCAGCGTCTGAAAAGGAATGGATGCAGCGGACGCTCGATAAATACAATGAGGTGCAAGAAGCGTATACGGATCCGATCCGGACTGGATTACCGTACGACCAGCTCATGTTGCGGATTGCCGATTTGTCGGCCGCGCTCGACTACTACGAGGACGCGCGTCGCTGGTATGGGATTCTCTTAAGCAGTAAGGAAGTATCGGAACGCATCCGGAACCAGGCCCGTGATCATTGGGAAGAGTTTCGATTGGAACATGCCTAATCAGAAGTGTGGGACCTTGTGTCTCACACTTTTTGAATACAAAAAATCGCGCTCATCCACTCACGGACAAACACAATCGACACAATTGATGAATAAGAGATCCACACAACATTGACTACCCAGTACCCTCATGTCGACTATGCGGTGACATTTTGCAGGATGTATCATATGGAATCTCAATTGCTATAACATTAATTTAATTTTTAGTGGGATAGATATGGGGTATATTCAAAGCAGATACATACGAAGAGGAGGATCTTTTCATGTTTGAAACGCAATATCTCGATACCGTACGTGCTACGTTTAAAAGCCAGAAACAACTCGCTGAGCGCGCGCTCGTCCAAGTGAGTGAAGAGGACCTGCACAAGACACTTGCGTCGGACACACTCTCGCTCGCCTTGATCATCCAGCACATGGCGAATAACATGAAGTCGCGTTGGACCGATTTTTTGACGACAGACGGCGAGAAACCGGACCGTGACCGGGACGCCGAGTTCGAGGACCAGCAGCTATCCCGTGCGGAGCTCATGAAGGTTTGGGACGAGCGTTGGCAACTGTTGGATAATGTCTTAGCTGATTTGACACCAGATGACTTAGGGAAGAACGTGATGATTCGAGGGGAAGCCCATTCCGTGATTGACGCGATCGAACGCCAAGTGTCGCATTATGGGTATCATGTCGGACAAATCGTCTATCTGTCGAAGCTATTCGCCGGGAGCGACTGGAATGTGTTGTCGATTCCGTTGCCGCATCAGCGTAAATAATAATTCCTGTTGCAACACTTCAACGAGATATTATTTCAATGAAGCACTTTTTTGGACATCAAGACAATTGAATCAGTCAACTTTAATGGGGGTTACAAAATGGATATGACTTTAAAGCAATTGCCTGAGACTGAAATTGCATTTATCAGACGTACGGGTAGCTATTTTGAACCACAAGAACATTGGGGGAAATTAATACATTGGGCGACGGAACACAACCTTTACCCTCCATCAAGTCAATTTATCGGTATTTCATTAGATAATCCGAACGATGTTGATCCTCATGAATGTAGACATGATGCTTGTGTCACAGTTCCTAAAAACTTTGATAAAACAGGGCACGGGGAGATACAATTTAAAATGCTAGAAGGTGGTCAATACATCGTGCACCATTTCTACGATACTCCAGAAAAACTGAGTGAGACGTATAAATATATTTTTGAAGAATGGTTACCAGAACGCGAATATTCAGTGGACGAATCTAGAAATACCTTGGAGTTCAATATGAACAATCCAGCTGAAGACCCCGACGGAAAATCTAAAGTCGATTTATATGTACCCATTAAGAATTAAGATTTTACAAAATGAAAAACTAAGATACAAGGAACTCTCAAAATATAAGAATCCCTTCGTATGTTCTCTATGCTAACTACTATGCTTATTGTGTAGTAATAATCAACCATGAGACTAGGCGTACCGATTTTATTCGGCACGCCTACTCTTATTTCGTCACGTTAATTGTATATTCGTAGCGGTCTTCTGCCACTTTGTCGAAGTTCTCGTTGAATGGTCCATCGATGACGACTTTCAAGTCCGTCAGCTCTTCTGGTTTTGCTTTCACGAAGAAGAGGACGTTCCCTTCTTTCTTCACCTTTCCTAAAAATTCTCCACCGACGTCATCTGAGAACCATAAGTCCGAAGACACCTGCTCCCCTGTGTTCGTCACCAGTGTCGCCTGGTTCGGATGGAAGCTCATCGTCTCGTCGACCGTATTCTCGACCAACATGTTCATCGCGACGACCGTCACCTCTTCTTGTCCATCGAATGAGTCGCTATAAGCTTCTGCGACCGTGAGGCGTGACGTCTGTACTTTGTCGATGGCGAATTGAATCGGACCCATCGTCTCCGTGATCGTGAGTGCCTTATTCTTCATGTAGATCTTGTTCGTACCGAGTTCACTTTCTTGGACGTCCGTCTCTTCAGCAGTCGTCTCCTCTGGTACGTTCGCTTCCGCCTCTACGACTTCTTCAGTATCCGTCGCCGTCGTCTTCAGTTCGTCTGCTTCCCCGCAACCGACAAGTAGTGCGAGCGGTACCGCCACCAGTAAGCCAAATCGTTTCATGTTCATCTTCATCTCTCCCTTTTCTTAATCCAAGTGATGTTGTGGTTAAGACGAATATAACGAATTGACAAACCAAACCGTATTAAGAAAAAGTTCCAGGTAAAATAAAAGTCAAGGTCCATAATCGGACCTTGACATGTATACTTATCCTCTTGATTTCAGCTCTTCTTCCTCGTATGGGTCAGGACGATCCTCAAACGGCGTATCGTCCTCGACGTACGCTTCAAGTTTTGGGTCCCGTTCCACGTATTCATCGTACGCTCCCTCTGGACCATAGACGAAATAACGGCGCTTCCGTGACGATATCGGTTTGGACTCTTTCTCACGCATCTCGTTTCCCTCCTCTTTCCAGAAAAGAAGCAACAGCTACATTGATGTTTACCCGATTATAGCGGAAAACAGACGTCATTTCATCTATACCCTTTATATGAAACTTTTCCTTTCCACAGCCGTATACATTTACAACGATTCGATGAAAGGAAAATTCATATGCAACTATTGAAAAAAGGAATACTTCGGAGTCTCATTTGGTCGCTGCCATTCGCGATACTTGCTCTCTATCAAGGTTGGTCAGGGAATGCAGAGGCTGTGCATGGAATGTTTATCTACGCAGGAGTCGCCTTCTTCCTCGGGCTCACAAGCGTTATTTATGAAGTCAAACAGTGGTCGTTCAAGAAACAAATCTTCATTCATTGGGGCGTTATGCACGTGACAATCCTACCACTTCTCTGGTTCGGTCGATCTACGCCAATCACATCGCTTCAAGATGCCGCACGTCTCTATTTAAACTTCACGGTGAGTGGTCTGATTTTATTTACCGCTTCTTATTTCATCATCCGGATGCGTCGACAAGTCAAAGCCTCTTAACACAAAAGCTCGAAGGCATATGCCCTCGAGCTTTTTACGTCTGTTGGTCGAACAGACCGGAAAAGTTAGAATCGACGTCTTCATATGGGTCGACATACGATTTGACCGTCTTTCGTTCCATCCGGGCTGTCCCGAGCGTCATCCCTAGACGCTGGTGTTCAGCTTCAATTAGACGAGAAATCTTTTGACTGTCGTCGACGAGTTGCCTGAGGACCGTTTGATCGGCTTTTTCCAAATCAGGACCGTGTGCTGCGAGCAACTGTTCCCGATCATCTAAAAGCTCATGGATTTGTTCCATCCATGTATCGTACGTTGGTTCTTCCGGGACTTGTGCGAGCAGTTCTTTCAAGCGTTGCGTCTTTAAGATGATTTCATCAATCGGTCTCATGACTGCTTCGCGAGTTTCATCGCTTCCTTCCACGTATCACGTAGTTCGGTCGTAAAATCAAGTACCTCGTCAAGGATAGCTGTATCGTTCTTGACGTTCGCATCAACGAGGCGGCGCCACATGTAGTCATAGAGCGAATCTAAGTTCGCTGAGACAGCGATGTCTTTATTGAGTGTCAGACGAAGTTCCCGAAAGATAGCTTGCGTCTTTTGAATGTTGACGTTCTTTAAATCAGGGTTACCTTGATCGATTGCAAGCTTGGCGAGGCGCATGAACTTGAGCGCTCCGTCATAAAGCATAAGCGTCAGTTCCTGTGGATTCGCGGTCGTGACCGCACTGTTTTGATATGCTGCATATGGATTGGCTACCATTTAAACTCCTCCTCTTACATGCCTCCGCCTAAAAACTGTGACAGCGATGCCGCTTGAGCATTCGCTTGGTTCATCGCTGTTTCCATCGCTGTGAAACGACGGTAATAGGCGTTTTCTTTATCGATGAGTAAATCATTTAACCGCTTGATACGCGAATCAATATCGGTCATTTCTTTCCCCATCGAATGGGTTTGTGAGCCAGAACCGTCCGCTCCTGCGATTCGTGTAATCGTATCGCGCGAATCTTTGGCAGCATCTCGGATTTGTGGCAATAATCCAGTTTCAGCATCTGTAAACAACTGATATACTTGCTCCGGATCTTTTTCGATAGCCGCTTTCAGCTTCTCTTCATTGAGTTCGATTTTACCACCATTGGTGAAATCCGCTCCAGTCGAAAGACCGATTTGGAACAATCGTGACATCTCGACGTCATTCGATGCAGCTGTAGCACCCGACCACTTGCTCCGAAGATTGTCCATGGTTCCGCGCAAAATCGTATCACCGCGGAGCATACCGCTCATCGCTTTTTCTTCCCACTTCTTGATTTCGTCTTCAGATAACTCATCACGTTGAGCTTGAGTCAACGGTGAAAACGAACGGAATCGTTCTTCTCGTGTCTTTTTGTTCATGAGGTCGATGGTCTCATTGTATTTATCAACGAACCCTTTAATTCCGTCAAAGATTTTTTGAGTGTCTGTCGCAGAGGACAAGTTTACTTTAGTGCCATCATTGAATGAGGACTTCAATGTGATGGTCATATTATCAATCGTAAAGGTGTTTGAACTTTGGGTCAACGTAATGCCGTTCACATCCACAGATGCATTCGTCCCGGCTACGGATCCATTTAAACCAAATAGTGCTTTAGCTGCAGTGCCTTCAAATTCGATAATCGATTTCACGCCCGTGTCTTTACGTGTTAATGAAATCTGCCCTGAAGTTTGATCAAAGAACGCACTAATTCCCGTCTTCGTGCCATTCAACGCGGTAACGAGATCTTTAAACTTAGCATTCTCATCAACATATACTGTCTGTAAAGCTCCACCGTCTTCATTACGGAAACGAACTTGATAGCCAGCTTCATACACGACTTGTGCACCTTCAGGGATTGTCACTCCACTATCGAACGTAATCTTCCCAGTTGCCGCATCGTACGTATGTGCTAACGAAATCGCATTACCATCTTTATCCGTAAAAGTTGGCGGATTATTCGGTAGCGGTTTCACTACGAGTTCAGTTGTTCCCGCAGTTAACGTTTGTTTCCGAATACCAACCTCTAACCCGAGTGTCGAAACTGCCGTGTCATTTGTGATGCCTCCACCATTTGCCACCGCTACATGAGAAGCCGAGGTAGCCAACGTCGCTGAATTGATAGTAAGCGAAGCGTTTCCACTTGATGGACCTGCAACGACAGATACACGCGATTCATCAGAGGATGAAGCCGTTTTTGCGTAATAGTTTCGGCTGAACATCATATCGACCGCGCTGTTTCGTAATGCTAACAGTGAACGGTTGACCTCACGATAAGAGTCACGCCGCCATTCGGTCAATTGTTTTTTCTGTTCTAAACGATCTACTGGAATTCGTTCTGCTTGCATCATTTGTTTAATGATACTATCGGTATCGATCCCACTGGCTAATCCGCCAAATCGAATTGGTGATGTCATATGCCCACTCCTTTTTTATATCCGTTCGTCGAATAAATGATTAAACTCCATAAACGCCGCAAAGAAATCCATTGATTTTTTACTTGGGATTTCACGGATTACTTCATTGTTCGCATCGACGATTTGAATATAATAATCATTCAGTTTTTCGTGCTTCATAAATTTCAAGCCGGTACGTTGCTTTTCAAGGACTTGATTCGCCTTCTCGACCGCTGCCTCTAACTTTGTAATGTGTTGAGGCGTCGGAAGAATAACAATACCTTCATCGGCGAGTTGAGTTTGATTGGCCTCAACGAACACATTTTTAGTTTGCTCATACGGTAATACAGAAGAAGGCAAGTGAAGTCTGACTTCAGAAATGGTCGGATTCATAGTCTTCTACTCCCTCACATGTTATGGTCTCATTTCTTATATCGGTCAAAATACTTTTTCCTTAAGTTTCTTCTTCTTTCTCACACATAATAAAGAGGCGACGTAACCGCCGCCTCGACAATCATCTTATTTACTAAATCAAATCCCAACTCATTGGTGTTCCACGCTCGATATCTTTCCTTGCCACTTTACCAAGAATGGAATCGATATGTTTCGGAGCCAATCCATGTCCCGGACGAATTGACCTGACATGTTCAGTCGTGAAGACTTCCCCAGCTTGAATATCTTTCACAACAAATAAAGAACGTGCGAACTCACGATTCTTCACTTTTTTCTCGTTTAATTGATAGTCGACGCGCCCTAGTGCTTGTTCCGCTTCTCGAACAGCATCGACCATCGCTTTAAACTCATGAGGCTCTAAAGAAAAACTAGCGTCTGGGCCACCAATTGATTTATCTAAAATAAAATGTTTTTCAATCACCTTCGCTCCCAATGCAACGGACACAATCGGTGCAGTGATTCCAAGCGTGTGATCCGACAATCCGACTTCGACACCGAAAGTCTCTTTCATATTTTGCATCGTTACGAGATTCGCATCCTCAATTTTTGCTGGATAGGCTGACGTACATTTCAATAATATGATTTGCTCGTTTCCAGCTTTACGACAAACGGATACTGCATCTTCAATTTCTTGAAGCGTAGCAATTCCAGTTGAAATGATGATTGGTTTGTTCTTGGAGGCAACATATTCAATGAGTGGCAGATCAGTGATTTCAAATGAAGCGATTTTGTACGCAGGTACCTGTAAGCTTTCTAATAGATCCACAGCAGTAGGGTCGAAAGGACTTGAAAAACAAACGATATCCAACTCTTTTGCATAGTCCATCAACTCTTTATGCCACTCCCACGGTGTATAGGCCTCTTGGTACAAGTCATAAAGTGTGCGACCATCCCAGATTGTACCTTGTGTTAGTTGAAAGTACTCTTTACGACTATCGATTGTAATCGTGTCAGGTGTATATGTTTGAATTTTAATTGCATCAGCACCTGCTTCTTTCGCTGCTTTCATTGTCTGTTTCGCGATTTCAATACTACTGCCATGGTTAGCAGATAGTTCCGCGATGATAAATACTTGTTTTGAAAGATTCATGAAGAGTCACCCTTATTCCATTATATATATGTATTTGAGTAGTTTATTATCTTCTTCGTGTGCATTCATCTCAAAACCTACTCTTTCGAACGTCTTCTTGGACGCAATATTTTCATTTGAAATATAGGCCGTTATTTCACGAATATCTTTCCACTCTTGTTGAATCATCATAAGGCTTTGCTGAATCAGTGGTTGACTGACTTTTTTCCCTATCAACATTTCCGATAAGCTGATACTAATAACGGCATAATTAGTTATTCGTTCATATCGAATTTGACCTAGCACTTGATTCGAATGATTCGTCACAATAAAAAAAAGATGTTTTTTCGACGACAAAACTTGTTGGTACCAATTTTTATGAGTCTCCCATAATATCGGTTTTTGATTAATTGAATATTTACGAACGTATTCCTGATTTGAAAGCTCAAATATCTGTTGAGAATCCTGAATCGTTGCTTTTCTTAAAAAGAAATTGAAATCCTGACTACGAAGTAAAGAATTCACGATTCGTAGAGGACCGTCTCCATCCAACAACCCCTCGTAATTCATCGTTTGTTCAGTTCGAGTATGCATATGAAGCATATTTTTGAATTCAGTCTGTAAATCTTGACCAAACGTTGAAGATCCCCAGGTCACATTTGAAGAAATTAATTTTCTACTGCGTAACGCAAGCATGTTTCGCTCTTGGTTTTCAGCGATTTTTATTGGAACAAATGGTACTCCCGAGATAATCAATTCATAGATGGTTTGTCCAGCAGCGGTAATCACTAAATCTGAACAACTCATCAATCGTTTCATTTCATGGCTGGGTACATATCGATGCAGAATAATATTAGACACGGACAATAGTTCTCGTTCAAGAATAGGGTCATGCTTATCTCCAATTAAAATATGAAAAGTAATTTCTGGATGATTAAAACAAATGAGATGGACAATGGATTGGATAAGTGAAGGTTGTAACGTACCACCTACAGTAATCAAAACATTGGTTACATCCTGCCGGATAAAAGGACGTACCTCTTCTCGAAACGCGTCTCGTAAAATGATATATTTTGGTCCAGCTAAACTTCCGGAAGGTACATCATTTGTACTTAGAGAAGGATGGACTACAATCCCATCAGGATAATGAATACGATTTGTATCATCTAAAAAGATAGCTGATTTTGAACGTTGAGCGATTACTTGATATAAATCTCTCGTAGCGATGTATGAATCAACGATACAATAAAAATCAGGTTGAACGACTCTATACAAATAATCGATGGTATACCAATTGATGATTGTACAATGACGGTCCCCAACCAAGTTTCTCAAATCTACATCACTTTGAACAATTAACTCAACTTCTATTCCTCTCCGTTTCACTTCATCATATAAAGCAATACACCTTGTCAGATGTCCAAACCCCGTTTTTATTCCACCTTCCGTAAAAATCATGACTTTCATAATGTGTCCCTCTTATCTTATTACTTTTTGTTCAATATGCTTATTAATCTCAATTAATTGAGGATCTTCCTTAAATAGCCGAATAATGTCTTCTAAATAAAAGTCATGCTCTCCCTTATAAAGACGACTATAAATTTCAGAAATCAATTTCAAGTCTTCAGGTGTATCCAACGTCCACCGATGCTGAGAATAGTTTGTTTCATTGTCGTAACAAGATACATTATGTTGATGCTGTTCATAGATTAACGGGGTGACATGTTCCTGCTCATAATCTTTTGTTGCATGATGATAAGCATCGAAGAGGGATTCAAATGAAAACACTTCTACATCTAGACCTCTTGGAAACGTTCGCTCACTTGGCTTGGTTCCTACATTTGTCACAAGATGGTTTGTTGTGTCGCGGTATTGTTGAATCACATGATCGATAATGAAAGGGTCTATCAAAGGACAATCTGAAGTGATTCGAATCACCACTTCAGCTTCGGCTTCCATAGCTGCCTCATAGTATCGACTCAGTACGTTATCTGAACTTCCTCGATACACACGAACACCATATCGCTTTGCTTCCTCCGACAATACATCGTCTTCACTCAAAGTTGTCGTTGCAACGATGATTTCATCAATTAATTTCGCTTGTTTTACTCGAGCAATCACATGGTCAAGCACCGTGCGACCTTGCAGTTTCATCAATACTTTCCCAGGAAGCCTCGTTGAGCCCATCCGTGCTTGAATAATCGCCACCGTTTTCATAGCCATTTTTCACTTCCCATATCGTTTTAACACTTTTTTCACTGCATCGATCACATCGTACACATCTTCCTCAGTCATCGCAGGAAATAGAGGGAGTGTAATGATATCTTCGTATAGCGTTTCTGCGTGTGGACAAATCCCTTTTTCATACCCTAGCTCTTGATAATATGGCATCCAATGAACAGGAATATAGTGGACGTTGACTCCAATGTTTTCATTTAATAAGGCCTCAAACAGTTCTTTCCGTGAACCGTTTAACCGGTTTTGATTTAAGCGAATGATATATAAGTGCCAGCTTGACTCTCCACTTTCATCTTGATGCGGTATCGTAATTTCAGATAACTCGCGAAATGCCTCATTATATAAAGAAACATAGTGTTTTCGTAACTCAATAAATCGTTCAATCTTCTTCAATTGGCTTGTTCCAAGGACAGCTTGAATATCTGTCATTCGATAATTGAAACCCAAAAACTGCATTTCGTAGTACCAAGGACCATGGTGATCAACTAACTGTTCAGCACTTTTTGTAATTCCATGGGTCCGAAATTGTAATAATTTACGATAGTACACTTCATCATTTGTCGTGATGATGCCACCTTCACCCGAAGTAATATGTTTAACAGGATGAAAACTAAACATCGTCATATCACTTAACGCACCGATTCGTTTCCCTTGATAGGTGGCACCTAACGCATGAGCCGCATCTTCAATGACGACTAAGTCATGTTGTTCGGCAATTCGATGAATCTCCCGCATCGCTGCAGGTTGACCTGTAAAGTGGACAGGGATGATGGCTTTTGTGCGTGGAGTGATGGCTTGTTCAATCGCATTCGGGTCTAAGTTATACGTCGTTGGATCAATGTCAGCAAACACAGGTGTTCCTTTTTGATAAAGAACACAATTCGCACTAGCTGCAAATGTCATCGGAGTGGTAATGACTTCATCCCCTTCACCAATTCCTGCTGCAAAACAGGCACCGTGTAGGGCGGCCGTCCCATTAGAAAAGGAGACAGCATAGCGAGCTCCAACATACTGAGCGATTGCTTGTTCAAACTCATCAACAGCAGGACCAGTTGTTAAAAAGTCACCTCGTAACGTATCGACCACAGCTTGAATATCTTCTTCATCGATCCATTGTCTGCCATAAGGCAGAAACGTGTTTCTTACAGGTTGATCAATCAAACTAAACTCCCTCTCATCAAAAAATGATTATGCCGTCTTCCTTATTTCACTAACTCTCTTAATTCATCGACCGATAACCACTGATTGTTTACATTACTGACGTATGTAAACCCTTCTGGTAACGACTTTCCACCATTTGAATACTCTGCACTCCACCAAGGGAACTCAGGTTGAATGACAAAATAATCGTCGTACTCTAACGTGTGTCTCGCATCATCTTCCGTAATCATTGCCTCATGTAATTTTTCACCTGGACGAATCCCCACAATTTTGATGTCGCACTCAGGAGCAATCGCCTCAGCCAAATCAAGAATCGACATACTTGGGATTTTCGGAATAAAAATCTCTCCACCGTTCATACGTGTCAAACTATCGATAACAAACTGGACACCTTGGTCTAATGTGATCCAAAAGCGAGTCATCCGATCATCGGTCACTGGAATGACCGTTGCTCCGTCTTGCTTCAACTTCTTGAAGAATGGTACAACGCTGCCTCGGCTTCCGACGACATTACCGTATCGGACGACAGCAAATCGTGTGTCTTTATCCCCGGCATATGAGTTACCAGCGACAAACAATTTATCTGATGCTAATTTAGTTGCACCATACAAGTTAATCGGACTTGCAGCCTTATCCGTACTTAGTGCGATAACTTTTTTGACACCACGATCAATAGCCGCTTCAATAATATTTTGAGCACCATGAATATTTGTTTTCACGGCCTCGAATGGATTATACTCGCAAGCTCCGACATGCTTGAGCGCCGCAGCATGGATGACAATATCTACTCCATCAAACGCACGATAAAGGCGTTCTTTATCACGAACATCCCCAATAAAAAAACGGACACGGGGATCTGTAAATTCTTGCGCCATTTCATATTGTTTTAACTCATCACGACTAAATACGATGACCTTTTTTACGTTTTGTTTTAATACGGTGGAGATGAATTTCTTCCCAAAAGATCCTGTACCACCCGTGACTAAAATTGTCTGATTTGTAAACATGCTTATATACTTCCTCTCTCATGCACAATGTCTAATAAATATATTATTGGCGCTACTTGTTACTTAATAGTTTCTGCATACGCTTGTTTTATCGTGTGAAGTTGAGTTTGTAGTTCTTGAATCGACTCAAACATTCGCGACAAAATCGAAAGACGTAATGCACTCGTTCGATTGTATCGATTATGGAATTTAATTTTATTTTGAATGATTAATAAATTGACGAGTTGAAGCGGCATGATATGTGTTCGGAAAGATGGCGCTTCAATCATCGCATCCCAATCCCGTAGCATTTTTTCAAACTCATCGATGGTGACAGCTTTTTGATTCATGACGCGACGCAATCGTTTTTCAAGCATTTGCAATCGTTCGCTCACACTATCAAGTAATTGTTGTACATGCTCAATCGGGACATTCAATTCTGATTCTTTGACTTGTTCAAGTTTCTGTTTTTGAATCGGTGTGGTGTGGAGCCTTTCAAGGGATTGATACGAAACTCCCTCAATTCGAGCACCTTTCTCCGCGTAGTTGACTAGTTTTTCTTTTAATCCGAGCTGTGACTTGATTAATGCTTGGTAACTAGTTAAAAAACCAAATAAGATTGGTGTGGTTTTCCCCATCTCACCATTATTCAATGGTACGTCATATAACGTTTTAGTGAACTGACCATCGTTTGAAGAAGCTTGTTTGACCGAAGCACTATAATATTCACCTTCTCGCAATGCTAAATCTTGTCCGATCAACCCAATTGAATCAAAGTCCAAATAGTTCGCAAATGCAACCGCTGCTAACGCCACCGTAGGGTACGTACTGAAAACTGTTTTTGTATAGGGTAGCAAATCTTGTGTAACCTTGGCATCAGCATAAGGTACAAGTAACCCCTTTGCTCGTTGTGGAATCTGATGATTCACTTGTAACGAATAGACAAGTGGGACATCAATTTCAATATCGTTGAAGAAATGAGCGTTAGCTTCACCAGCGTCAATCGATATGACAAAGTCCGGTCGGATTTCATTCTCCAGTAAAACTTTAACTGTCTGACCAATCGCAATGATATAGTAAGCGCACTGAGCCTTTTTAAGATAAGGGATCGCATCTTCTAGTGAAGGACCCCCTGCAATCATCAGCGCATGGCTTCCTTTATATTTATGTTTGAGACCATCGATGTTAAAAAGACGATCTGAATGCCGGTTTAGGTAGCTCGCATTTTGAAACGATTCTTGATACCAGCTCTCCGTGTACACTTTACGTGTCGTTAAATCAATTCGACTTTCGCTCAAATAATTTCGAACCAATTTTAATAATTCAAGTAACGTTTTTGTATCCTCATAAAGAGGATGTTTAATAACTTCCGTTTTCAAACCAATAAACGATTGAAACTTTGATTGCAATAACGTTTTATAATCGTCTTGCGAATCAAGAAAAGACAAGACTGAATCACTTTTAATATTTGACGGTAAGTTGAGGGGATCAATCGTCAAGACATGATATTGTTTTATCAATTCAGCATGAAACAGCCCACTTCCATACCCTAAAAGGATAATAGCTTCCGTGTCATCAGCAATCTCGGCTTGCAACCGCTCAAACTCTAAAAGCGTTTCACTCACAAAATAGTGGCTACTATCGTTCTGCTTTATAAGAGCCATCTCGTTCTCATGATAGCGGAACGGGAAGACGATTTGATTCTGATGTTCTACTTCTATTAATGCTTCATATTCTGTAATTAATAATTGCAAATTATCATAGACAACATTGACATACAGTTGTAAATTCTCTTTCTTTATAGCTTGGAGCTCTGATACATGTTCCACTGTCCGAATTCCATTAGAATGAATATTTTCGCCAAATAGTCGAATGATTCCCACAATCTCATCGAGGACATCCCACTTTTCGTTTTCAACTAAGAGGACAACTTGATTTGAGATGTCCCGAAGCTCTTTTACGATGTTTTGCAGTTGTGACATAAGGCACTCCTTTATGTTTTAAAAGTTCATCTGTATATAGTATACAATTTCAATATATGAATATCGATAGACTGACAAATTTATTTAAAAAAAGGGAAACAGACTTTATGTCTGTTTCCCTTTTTATATGGTTTTAATTGAATCTTAACGTAACAACTGAAGTACAGCTTGTGGCTGTTGGTTCGCTTGAGCAAGCATTGCTTGTGCAGCTTGGTTCAAGATGTTGTTTTTCGTGAAGTTCATCATTTCTTTCGCCATATCTACGTCACGGACACGTGATTCAGCAGCTTGAAGGTTTTCAGCTCCAACGTTCAAGTTGTTGATTGTGTGCTCAAGACGGTTTTGTGTTGCCCCAAGTTTCGCACGCTCAGATGATACAGTTTCAATCGCAGTGTTGATTACTGAGATAGCGCTGTTTGCACCTGTTTGTGATTCGATATCGATTGTATCAACAGAAAGACCAGTAGAAGTCATGTTTCCGATTGTCAACTCAATGTTTTGACCTGAGTTTGCACCGATGTGGAATTTGAGACCAGATCCCACAGCTGAGAAACCGCCATCCATCAATGTTTTCGTGTTGAACTCTGTGTTTTCAGCGATACGTGTGATTTCACTAACGAGCTCATCAACTTCTTTTTGAAGCTCTTGACGGTCAGTTGTTGTGTTCGTATCGTTTGACGATTGAACAGCGAGTTCACGCATACGTTGAAGGATAGAGTGTGTTTCGTTCAATGCACCTTCAGCTGTTTGGATGAGTGAGATTCCGTCTTGTGCGTTACGTGACGCTTGATCAAGACCGCGAATTTGTCCACGCATTTTTTCAGAGATTGCAAGACCAGCAGCGTCATCGCCAGCACGGTTGATGCGAAGACCTGAAGAAAGTTTCTCCATTGCCTTCCCAGAGTTAGTTGTGTTGAACGCCATGTTGCGGTGTGCGTTCATTGCGTTAAGGTTGTGGTTGATAATCATTGTAATTTCCCTCCATAGGTTTGAGTTTTTCCGCTCTTCCAAATCCGTTTGTCCGAGCATGTAAGGTTTAGGCCGGCCCCTCACCTTACATTTGTTGGAACGTTTTATCGTTTCCATACTCTATATCGGAGTGAAGGCTCGGCAGTTTAGTCTTTTTACAACTTTTTTTATGATTTCTTCAAATTTTATATTTATGTAATGAAAAACGCCCCATCATTGGGACGTTTTCAACCTTCTTACACTTCTACTTTCATCTGTTCCGTCTCATTCTGCAAACTCTCTGCGACGCGAACGAGCTCTGACATCGCCCCGTTCACCTCACCAAGACTAGCCGCTTGCTGGCTCGCCGCTGATGTCACTTCATTCGCATAACGCGATGCTTCTTCGACCATGCCAACGATGCCTGCCGAGTTTGTCACAACCGAATCGATCTGACCACGTGACTCATCAAGGAGTGAATCGACCGAATGGACATGACTGTATACTTCATTTGCGGAATTGTGAATCGATGCGAACGCACCACCTGCTTTTTCAACTAAACCGACACCTGTCTCCACTTCTGCTTTGACGTTCGCCATTGAAGACGATGTATCCCCAACGAGACGCTTCACGTCTACGATGAGATCCGTGATTTCTTGAGTCGAGTTCGCCGTTTGTTCTGCGAGCTTTTTCACTTCTGCCGCTACGACGGCGAATCCACGCCCATGCTCACCGGCACGTGCCGCTTCAATCGATGCGTTCAAGGCAAGCAAGTTCGTCTGTGCCGAAATGTCACTGATGACATCCGTGATCCGTGAGATCTCGCCTGTCATTTCCGTCAACTGGCTGTTGAGCGTCGATGACTGTTCGACTTTCCCGGCAATCGCATGCATCGCATGAACTGAAGACGAGGCAAGACCTTTCCCGCTCTCCGCTTCCTGTTGCATCTCGCTCGCCGAATCAAGCGCCGATGACATCTCTTGACGGATGCTCTCCATCGTACGCGCGACCGCTCCGAGCAAGTCCATCGAGTTATACGTCGCACTGACGTTGTCTTCTAACATCTTGTTGAGGGAATCCATCGCAGAACGGATACTTTCGCCCGCCACGTTCCCTTCTTGAACTGAAGCTGCGATTTCCTGTGCCGAACCTGTCAATTGGTCCGCCGTGTAACGCATGTTCGTGCCTTGTTCCCGAAGGTGTTCGACCATGTTGTCCATCGATAAGAGCAAACGTCCCATCTCTGAACGATCCGTCGTCTTCTCGTCAGCGAAGTGCACCGTCAAATCACCATTTCCAACTTCAACAGCTTTTTCAGAAGCCATCTCGACCGCTTTCAGTGGACGACGGGCAATCAAGTAAATAACGATTCCGCCGAGTGATGAGATGAGTAATGCCACGACCGTACCGACGAGCATGACTTGACCTTGTTCCATCTCGAGTTCCGTCAAGAGTAATAGGGTGATGTAGCCGACCGCTCCGCCCGTGATAAAGGACGTGACCAAAATCCACGCGAGCAATTGCGTCGTAAAGTTTTTAAATACTTTCACTGTTTGTTCCTCCTCATTGTGTTCATCACTCCTTATATCGTCCAATTTCCAATGAATGTATAGCGTTTTCAGTTGAACGTTTGGTCAATGAAAAAACGTACCCCCGTCAAGGAGTACGTTTCGTTAGAATGCTTCATCATCACGTTCGACGTGCACCACACGACGTGGTGTCGTCGCCGCGTCAATCGCGAGCGTGATGGCAGCCGCCCAGTGCAGCATCATCCCGACAAATGGAATGAAGCCGAGCACCGAGGCCGCAATTCCGACCGCCGCACCGTAAGAGAAGCGACTCAATCGACTGAACGAAAGAATCAATACGATCACGTGGTAGACGAACATGAAACCGAGGGGCGAATAGCCCATTCCGATGATGAAGAGACCGCCAAGAAGCGGAATCCCGAGGAAGGCTTCAAACGCCGCGCCGAGCCATTTCAGATTTTTCACCATGTGGTTCACCTCACACTTCAATCATATAAAACTCATAGCCACCATTCTCCGCAAAACCGGCACGTTTGTAAATCTCGAGCGCCGCCTTGTTTTCCGTCTCGACATCGAGCTCGACTTTCGTCCGGCCCATGCGGAACAGTTGTTGGACCATCTGTTTCAACATTTTCGTACCGTAGCCTTTGCCTTGTTCGCCTGCTTTGACCCCGAACGCATGGATGCTTGCCGCGTCGTCCCCTGTAAGAAGGGCGCGAATCACACCGATCGGTTTGCCGTCCACTTCACCGATATACGTCACGCGGTCTGGCGTATCGATTTGTTGATAGATGTTTTCCGTCACATCGACCGGATCTCCGAACGCCTCGCTGAGCGTCGCGATGATGAGCGGACGGTCGTCTGCTGTCGCCTCACGTAGCGATACCTCGTCCGGCTTCAAGAAGAGTTCCGCTTTTTTCAAGACGAGATTGTATTCCGAGAACTGATACGCCGCCTGAAGATGCTCGAGCACCGCTTTCCCGGATGCCGAGTTTCGGTCGATGACGAACGTGAATGCTTCGCAACCGTTCAACTTCGCGTCTTGTTTTGCCGTTTCGAGTAGTGCCGTGAAGACACCTTGTTTCCGGTATTCAGGATGAACGAGCGCATTCACTTCATACTCGTTCGGAAGATACGGGAAAAGCATGAGATAACCAACGAGCGTCTCCCCGTCATATACCGCATAGTCGTTCTGCCCGACCGACTCATGCCCAACCTTTACGTCGATCTTGTCGTTCGCGTTGACCGCCTGTTCTAACGCTTTGACGTCATCTGCCTGTCTTACTTCTTCTACTGTCCAATTCATTCATATCACCTCATTTGTATTGTAGCACAAAGGAAAAAGCCCGCCGTAGCGAGCAGACATTCAATGATTTCTTTCATTCTGAAAAAGATAAGTCAATTCTCGCATCATGACTGAGATGACGATGACAACAGCCAAGGTGAAAAAGCTTTCTTGTTTCGGTAAATCAAATATATACATCGCGACGATAAACAAAAGGATTACAATCAATCCCTCCGAATAATCTCGTCTTCGGCTTGGTAATGTCTTTCGCACACGTCCCCCACCTCTCTGAAAAAGACTGCAAACGATTCAGCCGTCTGCAGTCTCTCCATGTTATAACGTTCGGAACTCTAACTCAGGAAGTGTCTCGATCAACTCGGCAATCTCGTCCGTATGCGCCTCCGCACCTGGGACGGCCTCTGTCGGTTCGACCCAGAAGAACGTCTTGTCGTTCGTCCCGAGGTAGTTGCCGTAGCCGATTTCTGTCGCGAACGCCTCTTGAGTCAATTCGCGGTCGATCAAGTCTAGGTGGAACAAGAGTTGGTCGTCCCCGTTCTCAACGTTATAGTATAAATCGAACGTACCGTAGCTCTTCGTGTCCCCGATGTCGACGACGTCCTGCGCCTTCTCGATATAGACATCACCTCGCTCAATCGCCTCGACAATCTTCGACGGCAAGATGATCTCATAGCCGAGCTCACGGTCACGAATCGTCTGCGTCGTATCCTCTGTCCGTCCCCGGGACGAGACGACACCGACTGTCGCCACCAATGCACCTGTCACACCGAGCGCGAGCGCCCATTTCATCGATTTGTTCACAAGAACCACTCCTCACTTGTTAATGTCTTCACTTGATTATCCCACAAGTTAACGACTTTTCATTAAATATTCTGAAAAAATGTTTCCCCTTACATTGACGAGTGTCCGTCAATCCCATACGATGGTAGTAACGTACTATAGAAAAGAGGAACTGACATGTCTAACGAAACTACTTTGACACGCGCTCAGCTCGACGCGCTCTTGAAAAACGTCTTCGCCCTTCAAATCCCGGTCATCGAGAAATTCATGACGGATTTGTTTAAACAATATGTCTCCACGGCATCTACGTTCAAACAGGACATGGACACGATGAAAGCAACGGACTGGCACAAGCATTTCTTCGGTCAAAAAGTGATGCCGCACCTCTTCATCGAGAACCTTGGCTTCGGTGCATCGTTCCGTCACCAAGGTCAAGAAAAAGTCGTCAGCATTCCTGAGAACATGACAGTCGTCAAACCGGACTCAGACGCGCAAATCAAAGAGATTTTAGAGAATCTCGATCAGACGCTCGCATCAATGGACGGCGTCAAAAACAAAGGACTCGTCAAGAAGTTCTATAAAGAAACGCTCGAACTGATCTGCCAACTCGGTAGTCGTACCGGTATGATGGATGATTTCTATGACAAAGTCAAAGGCAGTTTGACAACAAGTTAATGACCATCCCCTCGCTCAAAAGACTGAGGGGATTTTTTTATGCCTCTTGTCGGACCACGGTCGGAAGCTCCATAAACTGACTCCGACTGTGGAAGACGACCCCGACCATGACGAGCGCGATCCCGGACAAAGCGATTGGCGATGGCATGACGGCATGCAGGAAGATGAGTTCCCCGATGAGCGCGAACAGGACTTCGAGCGCTTGCGTCGCTTCGACGGACGCCAGTCTTCCCATGTCATGTTTGACGAGATCGGTCGCCATGAAGAATAGCACGGTCGCGACAACCCCGGATAACAGGGCGACGAGGAACGTCTGCCCGAGCTGACTCGATGAGGGACGCCCCGTCGTCAACCCGTAACCGAACAACAGGAGCCAGACCGGGAGTGACCCGAGACACATTCCGAGGATTCGCTCGAACACGTCGAGGTCCGTATGTTGCATCATCTTCCGGTTCCCGAGCGGATAGGCGAACGCGGCGATGATGACCGGCACGACCCCAAGCCAAATGAACCGAGGTTCGAACGACTCGAAAAACTCCACTTGCATCATTACGACCCCAATGAGAATCAAGACCGAGAAGCGAAGTCCGCGCCATGGGATTTTCTCCCGTGTTCCGTCTACCTTCTTGAAGAGTGGGGACAACAGTGCCCCGGCGACAATCGTCACTTGCCATGTGCCCGCAATCAGCCACGGGGGTGCGACCTCGGCTGCGAGACAAATCGGGACGTAAAACAGTCCGAATCCGACCGTCCCCCAAACAATCCATTGACGAGGACTTTCTTTCAATGCTGAGAGGACTCGCTTGAGTCCACCACGAAACGCGACTACAACTAGCAATAACGGAATCATCCACAAAAAGCGGAGCGAGGCACTATAGGCAAAGCTGCCACCTCCGACTTGCATCACTTCGTTCAACACAAACGTACTCGCAAAAAACAAGGCGGCGAAGACACCGAGTATGAGTGGACGCATAAGTTCCCTCCTTTCCGAATCCTGTCATGTTCTCGACATCTTGTGATTTCTCCTGCAAAAAACGGACAGCGCTTCGCCATCCGTTTCGTTATTCCTCCTCGGTCATGTCCGGAGTTCGAGCGCGGCGATCCGCTCCATTCGCTCGAGGATCGGCTTCGCCTGATCGATATATGCCCTCACTTCAACAAGCGACAACGACGCCGCATGCGCCTCCTCATTTCGCCATACTTCATAGACGAATACGGTATCCGCCTCATCGAGCGACACGTGGACCCGATACGATTCACAATCCGATGTCGCCTCCATCTCCCGCGCCGCTTCCGACAAAATTGCTACGAGTCTATCGCGTTGCCCCGCTTTCGTGACAAGCTTTCCAATCAGTGCGTACATTTCCAATCCTCCCCTTTCTTTTGCATCGACTTCTTCCACTTACCATATGCGATTTCCTGCTTGGTCGGTTCACACGTGTAGAGGTTAAAAAAACGGACGACCCTTGGCCATCCGTTAATGAATATCGCGTTTTTGGAAATTCCCGCCTTTGACCTCTGTCACCTCATAAACGACGACGAACGCTTTCGGGTCGACATCATCGATGATGTCTTTGATCTTTCGTTCTTCGAGCCGGTTGATGACACACGTGATTTCGTAATAGCTTTCTTTGGAATATGCTCCTTGGATTTGATTCAACGTGGCGCTCCGTCCGAGACGGTCCCGAATCGTCTCGACCATCTCCTGCGGTTCACTCGTGATGATTTTGAACGTTTTTGCCCCGCTCAATCCCTCTTCAACGATATGAATCACTTTCGAGGCGATGAAGTAGGCGATGGCGGACAAGACCGCTCCTTGAAGACCGAACACCGTCGAGACGACGATAAAGACGAACGTATTCAAAAACAGAATCAAATCACTCGTTCCGAACGGCAATTTCCGTGATAACAGGACCGCCAACATATCGATACCGTCAAGCGCTCCCCCGTTGCGAAGCGAAATCCCCATCCCGAATCCGAGGATGATCCCACCGACCACCGTGATGAGGAGCGCATCCCCTTCGATGATAGTCGGAACATGGTGCATAATGACCGTACCGACAGACAAAGATGCAATCCCGGTGACTGAAAGGATGGCGAAGCTCTTCCCGATTTGTTTATAACCCAGATAGACAAACGGAATATTTAACACCCCGATGAAAATACCGAGCGGCAGTCCCGTCAGTTGTGACCCGACAATACTGATCCCAGTGACGCCCCCGTCCGAAACGTTATTCGGAATGAGGACCGATTCCAATCCATACGCCGCGATGAGTCCCCCGATGATGTTCATCATCATTTGAAACGCCATCAACCACGTTTTGTTTTCTCGTTTCATCCTATAGACCTCCATCCATTGTTCAACAACCTTCTTAGCCTAACATAAAATAATACTAAGATAATTTATCAAGAATCCTCCATCAATTCTGAATATTCATGTCAGATTCTCTGTCGTAAATGATTGTCGGTTCGTATCATTTGTTATACTTAAGAAAATGGAAAGGGGGCACCATGTATGCAGCGTACACCTATGCCTTCCCCGACACCGGAGGAAGTGCAGCGCTTAAGGCGGGAACATAATCCGATCAAGGCTTCTGAACTGTTTGTAAAAGTCGTCCTTTTGCTGCTCGGCTCCCTCGTCTTTGCAGTCGGCTTGGAGGCGTTCCTCGTACCGAATCAAATCATCGACGGTGGTATCGTAGGCGTCTCGATTATCGTGTCGTACTTGACGGAAACGAAGCTCGCGATTTGGCTCGTCCTCTTCAACTTACCGTTCATCTACTTCGGGTATCGGCAAATCGGAAAGACGTTCGCCGTCGTCACGTTGACGGCCATCCTTCTCATGTCAGCCTTCACCATCGTCCTTCACGACATCAAGCCGTTCACAGACGACCTCCTCTTGTCGACCGTCTTCGGCGGTTTCTTACTCGGTGCCGGAATCGGGCTCGTCATCCGGGCGGGAGGATCACTCGATGGAACGGAAATTCTTGCCGTTTCCTTCACGAACCGATTACCATTCTCCGTCGGAGAGATTGTCATGTTTTTCAATATCTTTATCCTCGGGACGGCCGGATTCGTCTTCAGTTGGGACCGGGCCATGTATTCGCTCCTCACCTATTTCATCGCATTCAAGACGATCGATGTTGTCCTAGAAGGAATTGACCAGTCGAAAGCGGCCTGGATCATCACGTCCGCACCAGACGATATCGGGCAAGCCATCATGGACCGGCTCGGTCGAGGTGTGACGTATCTTCATGGAGAAGGCGCCTACACAGGTGACGGGAAGAAAGTCGTCTTCACGGTCATCAGTCGATTAGAAGAAACGAAATTAAAAGACATTCTCGATGACTATGATGAAAAAGCGTTCCTCGCCATTGGCAACATTCACGACGTCCGCGGCGGACAATTAAAGAAGAAAAACATTCACTAAACGTGAAATCCCCTATAACCGCTGGACCATCATCGCCAACGGTTATAGGGGATTTTTACGCAAATTTGACCTGATTCCGACCATTTCGCTTTGCTTCATATAATGCTTCATCTGCTCTTTCGAACACGACCATGCTCGGCTCATGCCCTGCAATCGCTGCACCGATTGAAATAGTCATCGGAATGATTTCACCTTGAAATTCGAATGGTGTTCGCTGTACCATCTGCACGATGTTTTCTGCCACCTTCGCCATGCCTTCACTACCTTCAATGACAAGCAAAAATTCTTCGCCACCGTATCGCCCGACAAATCCAGAAGGCGGACAGCTTCGTTCCAACGTTTGTCCGATATGACGAAGCGCTGCGTCTCCCGCCAAGTGCCCATATGTATCGTTCAACTGTTTAAAATGATCGACGTCGATGACGAGTAACGTCCACGGTTTACCGGACATTTCCAAATCATTCATCTGTTCGAGCGTCCTGTAACGGTTCGGGAGTCCCGTCAACTCATCAATGGTCGCCCGGTGCGTATGTAGGAGAAACATCCATAGATGTGTCTCGAGTTTCTTTGCGGCCCAATAGCAGAGCCACGCCCCAAAAGATAACATGAGAAAATAAGGAACAAATACATTTATAAAGACCGTCTCATTCACACTGCCGCTCACTTGAATCAAGACGAGGAGCGCACCAAACCCGATGTAGATGGCATACCCTCTTCCTCGACGAATCGGTAGGCGTGTCATGACAAGAGAAAATAAAAAGAAGACAAGTAACAACAGTAACGAGTCTACGAACGGAGCACTCATTCCGTGCAGCGTCGTGCGTCCGATGAAAATCAGGCCGAGCGTGACGATAGCGCCGAACGGTCCAGCGAACGTTGCGGATAAGGCAATCGGGATGAGACGAAGGTCGATTCGTGCATCCCCTAATTCGATGGAGTTGATGGTTAAGAGAATTGCCGTCAATCCGTTAGAGACTCCAAACCAAAAGCGTACAAATAACGGGGAAGTCGGCTGAATCGGTAAAACCGTCCGCATCACATAGAATGTGAGTGACATGAATAAAAAGATAAGACTGATGTTGATAAAAAAACTATTAATACCTGTTTCCACCGATTCCCCTCCTTCCTTTCACGTTTCCATCCTATCCCAACCCATCGAGCGCTGTCATCCATCAATTACCGGATTCATGAAAAAAGTCGAAAGCTCACGCTTCCGACTGCTTTTGAATCATCTGCTTCATCAAGTTAGCACTGTTTCGTGCCGACTCGTTCTCTTCCTGCATTTGAATGTACACCTCATGGCGATGGATATCGATATGACGCGGGGCATCAATCCCGAGCTTCACTTGGTCGCCTTCAATGGCGAGTACCGTGAGCGTCACATCGTCGCCGATATGGATGGCCTCACCTTGTTTTCGTTTCAATACGAGCATCAGCGCACCTCCGCTTTCGTGCCACCGAGTGGATAACGAGCTGGATACGCATCGTCTAGGATGACTTGTTTCCCGCGACGTTCCTTCGTCTCGATGACGATCGGTGCTTTCAAGTTGAGCGTCGATGAATCAAAAGGTTCACGAAGCGTCACAATAGAATAGACCGATACGTGTTCCGCCTCCTCGATTCCAAGTTGGTCTTTCGCGCCATCCGACAATTCAAACGCATAGTCCGACTTATGCCAAAACGGATTCGTCACGACGAACGCGCATGCCTGTTCCTCAATCGACTGAAGCGACCAGAACGGTAACTCTTCCCCATACGGGATCAACACGAACGTTTTTGAGTCCGGGAATCCTGGAATCTCACTGACGAAGGTGATCGTCTCCGCTTCGTTTATTTCAATCTTGCCAAAGTAGTCTGTTTCAATGAACATGGATTGTCCTCACTTTCAACGCGTTTCATCATACATCCCACCGACCGGCCACATCTCGAGTGACGCCTGCTGACGGAGCGAAATGTCCGTCGTCCACGGCGTGAACGAGATGTCGGCCGGAGTGAGCGATACATCAATTTGGGGTGGTGTGATATTCCACTCGATTTTCACATCCGCCGGCGTATACGTCAACTTGACACGATCGATTGATTTTGGCATGTAGCCCATGTCAACAATCGGATATGGGTCATTCACTTTCTCAGCCGCTATCGAAGGGATCGGATTCCCGTTCTCGATTCGCATCATGCGGTCGCCGTCTCGAGCGATATTCGCCATCGCTTCTCGGGCACCTTGTTCCCCAATCCGCCCGAAATGTTTACCGAGTTCGAGCACACCCTTCAGATTGCTCTCACTTCTCGCTACTGATGAATCAACCTCAAGCTTCCCTTCTGTCGTCTGTTGCGTCATCTCGGCTCTCCCTTGTTGGATGGACAGGTCGGCCCGTCCCTGACGCATCTCGAGTACCGGTCGATTGGATGTCATCTGGATTGCGGCCTGTGTCTGCCGCATCTCAAGTCTCGCGAGATTCATCATCAATTACCGTAAGAAGTCGAGGAGCGTCGGCTGAATGATGCGGGCACCTGCAGATAACGCTGCACGGTGTACAGTTTCATGTGACTTCAGCTCCATAATGACTTTTTCTACATCGATGTCTTCATTATCAGACATGATGGTCTTGGCGATAATCTCATGATCTTGAAGACGATTGTCGACGAGCTCCAAACGGTTTGCTCGGGCACCGAGCTCCGCCCGTTCCGTGATCAAGTTTTGACCGAGTGTGTCGAGCGTATCAAGTTCTGCAGACAAATCTGCCCCGGCAGTCGTTGGATCATTAAGAAGTGTAGTTAATTTATGAAGCCCTTCAAATAACTCCTTACCAAAAACCGTTTCCGGTTGCATGTTCACTTGTACAGTAATTCCTTTTGACACTTCAAATTCGATCTCCCCACTTGTTGCAGGTGCCGTTCCACTCTCATAAATCGAATCGACAGAACCAGCCGGATTCGCTAAATACGCTTTTAACTGGTCGACATTGATGAGAGGTTGATCTGTCTTCGTACCGTTATAAATATACTTTTCACCTGCTTTTGAGTTCGCAAGTGAACCGATGTGTTCGATCAATTGATCGACCTCGCTCTTGATGATGGCACGTTGCGACGATTCATACGTATCGTTCGCCGCTTGTGTCGTCAACTCACGAATCCGCTTGACAGCTTCCGTGACTTCGTTCAATGTCGAGTCCGTCAAATCCATCCAACTTGTCGCTTCGCTGACGTTACGTCGGAATTGGTCGACTTCTCGCACCTCAGTCCGGTAACGGATTCCCTGCATCGCAACGACTGGATCCTCCGATGCTTTTTGAATCCGTTTCCCGCTGATGAGCTGTTCCTGGACACGAGCGAGTGTGTTGTAACTACTTGATAAATGCTTCAAGTTCGTCTGTGTGAGCATTGTCTGTGTGACACGCATCAGTCATTACCTCCCTACGACACCCATGCCGTTAATGATTTTGTCTAACATTTCATCGACAGCTGTGATATTTCGAGCCGCCGCATTATAAGCGTGTTGATATTGAATCATCATCGTCATTTCTTCATCGAGCGAGACTGCGCTGACCGATAACCGACGTTGGTCCGAACTACTTAAGAGAGCAAATGTACTCTTTGCCAAGTTCGCGTTTTGGCTAGCCTCGACTGCCATGTTTCCGATAACATTTTGATAGTACTTGCCGATCGAGGTTGAGGTCGTAACCGAACCCGCAAAGTTAAGCGCACTTTCTTTCAATTGCGCAAGTTCGAGAGCACCACTTCCATCCCCGATGTTCCCGTCCTTAGATGCTGCAATTAGATCTAAGTTCTTCATGAAATCAGGATTCACTGTAATGGTAGCGGCGCTAGTAGTACCCACGAAAAAGTCAGTTCGACCGGCATTTCCGTCCGCGTCCATGTTTGTTCCATGCGCTACATTAAATGCTGATGCGAAGACGTTCGCCATCTCATCTAAGTCCTTGAGCATGTTGGTGAATGCCCCGTCGATTGCCTCTGGACCCGTTGCACTTCCGTACATTTCAACAAGTGCTTTCCATTTTCCGTTAGGCATGTCGGCATGTGTCATCGATGTATTCGTACCTGCAGCATCGGTCATGGTCATCCCATCAAATTTCCCAACTCCGCCCGAAAGACCGTCTACGAGTTTTACTTCTGTACCACCGACGACTACACGAATATCGATTCGTCCTTCTGCAACACGTTGCGAGTTCCCACGTGTTTCGCCGTTCGTGTAATCAACCGGCACACGTTCGAACTCAATGTATTGCGACAACTCATCCATGTAGCGATCGCGCTCATCATACAATTCATTTGGCAGAACACCAAGAGGCTCTGCATCACCGATTTGACGGTTGACGTCACTGATTTTCGTCAACAAATCATTGATTTTTTTCGTGACGACCCCTGCTTCGGTCTTTAAGTCATCCTGTACTTTAGTCAATGATGAAGACATATAGTTAAATGTCTGTGCCAACGTCAATGCTCGTTGCCGAACTACGCTTCGCGCACCCGTATCGTCCGGGTTGACCGACAAGTCTTGAAGTGATGCCCAGAACAAGTCGAGCGATTTAGCGAGTCCGTTCTCAGACGGTTCATTGATGATGTCTTCCATCCGACCGAACGCGGCTTCTTTCGTCGCATAGAAGGCGTTCTTCACCGACTCGTCACGATACTGTTGATCGATCATAAGATCGCGAATTCGGGCGAGCGTCTCCCCGCGTACACCTGTCCCGAATTGTCCGGCTTTGGTCCCGCCGAAGTTGACCGAGAGCTGTTCGGTCATCCCGAGTGTGAGTCGTTGGCGCGAATAGCCAGGGTTTGAGGCGTTCGCCACGTTATTCCCGGTCGCTTGAAGCGCCCATTGGTGTGTCGAGAGACTGCGGCGTGCCGTCTCTAATCCCATAAATGTTGAACCCATTCCACTTCCTCCTTAAACGTCACGGCTGAACGAGCGTGTTTCGAACGCTTGTTGTCCGTATGTAAAATCATCTGCTTCCGGCATGAGCATATCCAGATGCCAAGTAATATAACGAAGGGATTGTTCGAGCAACGTCGCGTTCAATTCGTTCTGTCGCTTTAACTCGAACAAGACCGGTCTCAATTCCTCTATCTCTTCATCGTCCAATTCATACGTCCCTTGAAGTCGTTCCGCTTCTTTTTGTGAAATTTGTCGGACGAGTTTCGCTTCTTCTTTGACGAGCGTGCTAAATGCCACCATGTCATTTTGAATGAGTTGCTGTTCTTTTGCGTAAGCCAATTCGAGTAACCGTTTATGTAATGTGAGCATGAGTCTCTCCTTTTTCAAAAAAAGAGCCGACTAAAGAAAGGGGTACCCCTTATTTAGTCAGCTTCCGTGCCGTGTTATTCAGTGCGAAGGCCTCAAACGGACCTCGCTTCCATTCATCCTTGTAGAAAGCGTTTAGCGATTTCGCGCGCGTCCCGTGAATATGTGCCTGCATCAATCTCCGCTTTTAAAGCGTCGATTTTAGCGAGACGGTCCGGATGTTTCACCGGTTCTTCAAACCGGGCGCGAGCTTCCGCCGAAATTGACAATTGGTCCGTTTGGCTTGATTGCGCGGGCTTCGGCTCGACTTGCGTTTTCTTTTCATAAGTGTTTGGTAAGTGTACCCACTTGGCTGAATCGATGCGCATGCGTCTTCCCCCTCTTCATGATGTTAATCCAAACGATAAGCGCGGATACTCGACTTTTTCGCCAAGCCCTCCTGCATCTCCTGTAGACTGGACAGTTCCTTCTGCATTTCTCTCTGGCAGTTCGAACAGATTTTTCCTTCATTCGTAGGCCGACCACAACGGACGCAGCTGATGGCAAGCGCCGGATTGTCTTTGATGATCAAGCGTCCTTCGTGGATGTATCGCGTGATATCAAGTTCAGAGACACCTGTCGCTTCGACGAGGGCTCCGATGGTCGTCTGTTTGTTGGCTGGTTCACGAATGAAATCGCGGACTTTCAAGAAGTTTTTATAATCGACTTCATTACATGATGGACAGTACGGTGAACGTCCCTGTTTCATAAACAAGCGCCCACACATTTGGCAAGTTGCTGCATCCATTGGTTTCACCTCTGCCCTTTATATCGGACGCGATTTTGATTTGTTTAGCGCCCGAAACAAGCAAATCGCAGAAACTTCTGATGCACCTGCCTGTCGCAACGAAAATGCCGCCTGATGAAGGGTCGTTCCTGTCGTATAGACGTCGTCTACAAGAATGATTTTCCCATATTTCACTGAAGTTGGTACAGTGAAAGGGTTCGTTCGGTGTCGTCTTCCTTCTTTCCCGAGTTCACGTTGACTTGAAACCTCCGTTTTTTCGAGAATCTGCCGCGTCGGACCGATATATCGCGCGAGCACCTCGGCCTGATTGAAACGACGTGTCTGAAGTCGCTCCTTACTCAACGGAATCGGAACATAGGTCACGCCAGATGAACGCAATGACCGAAGCGCTGGGGCAACCGATGAGGCAATGACGACATCCCCGCTGAATTTATATCGATGTAGCCAGTCAATTCCTGCATCATCGTACGCGTACAGGCACCGGACGGTCAAGTCGAGACCGAGTGCGAGCCAGCGGATGCAGTCCGGACACGTCTCACCGGTCTCATTTGGTTGACCGCAGCGTGGGCAACCTGTCCCGAGCGGCGTCAGTTTCGACTCGCAAGAGGGACACACCCAGTCCCGTCGCCATAACGTGGCAGGTGTCCACGGGACGGTCATCGACTCATGACAAAGAAGACATTTCATCGCCGATTCGCCTCCCTGATCTTCTGGATGGCAACATCTTGTCGGAATGTCCGCTCCTTGTAAAAGAAACAGACCTCTCCTGTCGGTGTGTCCGGTTTTCGCCCCGCCCGACCCGCCATCTGAATGAGACCCCGCGTCGAGAAGAGACGATGTTCACTTTCAACCACGGCGACCTGCACGTCGCGAACCGTCATCCCTCGCTCCCAGATTGAGGTCGCAAGGACGATCCCTTTCGTTTCTTGAAGCCAATGGAGTGTATCCAACC
Organism: Exiguobacterium sp. 8A; assembly: GCF_902506275.1. Classification (GTDB taxonomy): domain Bacteria; phylum Bacillota; class Bacilli; order Exiguobacteriales; family Exiguobacteriaceae; genus Exiguobacterium; species Exiguobacterium profundum. The sequence goes on from NZ_LR733630.1 coordinate 1,293,087, forward strand.
GTTCTTCCGTGTCAGCAGAAACGGTTTGACACGTGATACCTGCCTCTTGTAACTGACGTTCATATCGCTCCAAATCAGGCTTCGTCGGCACAAACAAGAGACGGGGTTTCAAGGCGTGACGTCGACAGAAGTCTAGGAGTCGTTCGTCGGACTGTTTGACAAGTGTCGGGACCGGCAAATCGAATCCGTGATAGCGCCGCGACAGATGAACCTTCGGAAGCAATTGTTGCCAAACGGTCGGGGTCGCCGTGATAAATAAGAAGACATTTCTCCCGGCCCGACGGATTGTATTCCAAAGTGCCACATCAAAGGCAAACGGGAAGGCATCGGACTCATCGACGAGCACATAATCGAACACGTCACGTAAATTCATGAGTAACGGTGCGGTCGCCACCGTGATCATCCCAATGGAGTCTTTTTCTCCCCCTCCATATCGTTTAGTGACAGGGACTGTGAACGCCTGTTCTAATCGTTCGACCCATTCGATGGCGACATCTTTCCTCGGAGAGACAACCAACACTCGCTTCCCTTCATTGACGACACGCTCAATCACGGGAAACGTCATCTCGGTCTTCCCAGCGCCACACACCGCATGCACAAGTCCCGTCCTCCGTTCGTCCCACCACGTGAGCAGTTGGTTCGCGACCCGCTTTTGGTCTGGGACGAGCTCGAATGGCATCGTCAATTCGGTCGTCTCGGTTGGAGTTGTGATGTCCCGTTCCTGTAGAAAATCACATCGGCAGACACGCCCGAGGTACAAACAATTTCGGCAATAGGCACAGCGTCCATGATGACAAGTGAACGTCCGGACGTGCGTGCTGAGACAGCGTTGGCAGATGCCGAAGCGGATGGCTCTTTTTCCTTTCGGTGCGACAATAAGTTCTCCCATAACCTGACTCCTTTTTGTCATCACGCTACCAAAATACCTATGTAAATACGATTCAACTTATCAAAAACAACATAGGTCTACTACACAAATAGGACCCGACGAAAAAGTCGGGTCCCATCTGTTAAATCTGTTTATAGAACATGATCGCCTCATATGGACGAAGAGACAACGACATTCCGTCGAGCTCAGGCACGTCGTAGTTGTGACTGACGACGTTCACCCGCTCGAATCCTTCTGGAATCGTGTACGTCGTTTCAATTCCATAGAAGTTGGCGACGACGAGTAGCTCCTCTCGGTCCGTCTTCCGTGTATATGCCCAAACGTCTAGCGAATCAGGAGTAAGAAGCGTGTAGTCTCCGTCCGTCAAAACGTCAAGTTCTTTTCGTAATGCAATCAAGTGTTTGTAGTGGTAGAACACCGAGTTCGGATCACGAAGCGCCGTTTCAACGTTCACGTCCTCATAGTTCGGCGCCACGTTGATCCATGGTGTGCCGCTCGTGAAGCCGGCATGTGTCGTTGCATCCCACTGCATCGGCGTTCGCGAGTTGTCGCGTGACTTCTGTTTGATGGCGGCCATCATGTCATCATGCGACACACCCTCTTCCCGCTTCAACTTGTAGATGTTGAGCGTTTCGATATCCCGATATTCATCGAGCGAGTCGAAGCCGGGGTTCGTCATCCCGATTTCTTCCCCTTGATAGATGTACGGCGTCCCTTGAAGGCCGTGGAGCACTGTCGCAAGCATCTTCGCGCTCTCGACGCGGTGGTTCGTGTCGTTCCCAAAACGGCTGACGACACGTGGTTGGTCATGGTTGCACCAGAAGATGGCGTTCCATCCTTTTCCGTGCATCCCACGTTGCCACGTCGACATGATGTCTTTTAATTGAATGAAATCGAACGGCGCCGCGACGAATTTCTCGCCGTTCGGATAGTCGACTTTCAAGTGGTGGAAGCTGAACGTCATGCTGAGCTCGTTCTCGTCCGGGTTTGAATAGCGTACGCAGTGATCGAGCGTCGTCGAAGACATCTCCCCGACCGTGATGACGTCATGCCCATCAAATACTTCTCGGTTCATTTCTTTTAAATATTCGTGGATGCGTGGACCGTCCGTATAGAACTTGCGACCGTCCGATATGTCTTCTGGGAAGTTCTGTTCTTTTGAAATGAGGTTGATGACGTCGAGACGGAATCCTTTGATTCCTTTTTTACGCCAGAACCGCATCATCTCGTAGACGTCCTCGCGCATCTGTTCATTCTCCCAGTTCAGGTCAGCTTGTGTCACGTCGAACAAGTGGAGATAATATTGTCCGCTCTTCTCATCATATTCCCACGCATTCCCACCGAACTTCGATTCCCAGTTCGTCGGTTCGTCGCGCCAGATGTAGTAGTCACGGTACCGCTCGTCTCCCGCCAATGATTTTTGAAACCATTCGTGCTCGGTCGAAGAGTGGTTGACGACGATGTCCATCATGAGGCCGATGCCCCGCGCCTCTGCTTCACGGATCAATTCGTCGAGGTCCTCCATCGTTCCGTAAGACGGGTCGATGGCATAATAATCACTCACGTCATAGCCATTATCGTGTTGAGGTGACTGATAGACAGGCGTCATCCAAATGTATTCGATGCCGAGTTCTGCCAAGTAATCCAGCTTCGCCGTCACCCCTTTAATCGATCCGGTCGCGTTCCCTTCCGGACTGTAAAAACTTTTCGGGTAAATTTGATAGACGACTGATTTGCGCCAATTTTTCTGTGTCATCAACGACATCTCCTTTTTGTAAGAGTTTTCATTTCAATAGGAAAGAGGGAAGAACTGCCGTCCCTCCCTCCCGAGTCATTACTTATGCGACTTTGTTTTCTTCAAGTTCACCTTTCTTCATGTAACGCTTCGACAAGATGAAAGTGAGCGCGAACGGAACGATGATCGCGATGACCATGCCCACGATGAAGAGAAGGATCTTATCTGTGAAGATTGAGAGGAATCCAGGGAGTCCTCCGACACCGATGGCGATTGCTTGCACATCGTTCAATGTGATAAAGATAGCAGCGATTGCCGACCCGATCATAGCTGAGTAGAACGGGAATTTATTTGGTAAGTTGACCCCGAACATGGCCGGCTCTGTGATTCCGAAATAAGCCGAGATGGCTGAAGTCGATGCCATGCTCTTTTGTTTCGCGTTGTGCTTGTAGACGAAGAACATCGCGAGTGCGGCCGAACCTTGAGCAATGTTTGAGAGTGCGATCATCGGCCAGATGAACGTACCGCCTGTATCTGCGATCAACTGAAGGTCGATGGCGATGAACAAGTGGTGCATCCCGGTGACGACGAGCGGTGCGTAGAACAATCCGAAGAGGAGTGCCCCGACGACCGGTACGGCTTCGAACGTGTTGACGAGTCCTGTCGCGATCACGTTCCCGATTCCACGAGTGACCGGTCCAACGATTGCGAGTGCGAGGAATCCTGTGACAACGATTGTTGTGATTGGAACGACCAAGAGTTGGATGGCGTTCGGTACACGTTTTTTCAAGAACATCTCGATTTGGCTCAAGATATAGGCAGCAGCGAGTACCGGCAAGATCTGACCTTGGTAGCCGACTTTCTCGATTTCGAAGAGTCCGAGGATATCAAACGTCGGGACATCTCCTTCAAGTGCTGCCGTTCCGTAGCCCCATGCATTCAAGAGGTCCGGGTGA